>NZ_JAVFWZ010000097.1:0-569 GCF_040981245.1 Kocuria cellulosilytica
CGCGGAGGCTTCGGCAGGTCGGCGGGCAGAGCGGGCAGGACGTCCTGGACCGCCCTCATCGGGCGGCGCCGCCGTCCCGGCCGGTGAACCGGTCGGTGAACCGCGGGCGCGGGGTCGTCGCGGACGTCCGCCGCGGGGCGGGCACGCGCCCGTGCGCCGGCTGGGCGATCTGGGCGCCGTCGGTGAGCGGGGAGAGGTTGGCGCGGCGCAGCGTGCGGGCGAACTCCCTCGCGCCCTCGACGGCGGCCGGTCCGTCCGCCTCCGCGCTGATCCGCAGCACGATGTCCTCCCGGGAGGCCGTGCCGGTGTAGCCGTGGTCGGCCTGGCACTGCGGGTCGTCGCACAGGGCCGGGGCCAGGTCGACGTGCAGCGTCCCGGTCCACGCGATCGCCAGGGTCACCTCGGAGATGGGGCTGTCCGGCCGGTAGTTGGCCGGCTGGTAGTACGAGTAGCTGAGCGTGACGGAGCGGATCTGGGAGATCCCCACCGTCTCGGTCGAGACCCGGGCGACCACGTCGCGGCCGCTCTCGTCGAACTCCTCGTCGTCCACGTGCGTGACGTGCAGGACG
>NZ_JAVFWZ010000098.1:0-568 GCF_040981245.1 Kocuria cellulosilytica
TCGACGTCGGCACGTCGGGGCTGATGGTCGTGGCCCGCACCGAGCGCGCGTACACCGCGCTCAAGCGGGCCTTCAAGGAGCGCACGGTGACGAAGGTCTACCACACCGTGGTGCAGGGCCTGCCGGACCCGCTGCGCGGGACCGTCGACGCCCCGATCGGGCGCCACCCCGGCTACGACTGGCGCTTCGCCGTGGTCGAGGGCGGGCGCCACGCGGTCACCCACTACGAGGTGCTCGAGGCGTTCGGGCGAGCGACCCTCGTCGAGGTGCACCTGGAGACCGGGCGCACCCACCAGATCCGCGTGCACTTCTCGGCGCTGCGCCACCCGTGCTGCGGGGACCTCACCTACGGGGCGGACCCCGCGCTGTCCGCCGGACTGGGCCTGACCCGGCAGTGGCTGCACGCCAAGGGGCTCGGCTTCGAGCACCCCGGGACGGGGGAGCCGGTCGAGTTCGGGAGCCCGTACCCGGCGGACCTCTCGTTCGCCCTGGAGAGCCTGCGGGACGGCGGGCCGGCCTGATCCGACGCGGCCCCGGCGACCCGGAGCGGTCGGTGCGGGCGACTACA
>NZ_JAVFWZ010000099.1:0-568 GCF_040981245.1 Kocuria cellulosilytica
AGTTGGTGCCGTCGGCCAGCCAGATCTTCAGGTCCTTCGAACCGGTCGCGTCCATGACCTCGATGCACTCCAGGTGGTGCTCGATCGCCGTGCTGCGCACGGACGGGTCCACGTGGGTGAGCGAGCCGAACTTGTAGATGTCGTCCTGGAAGGTGTTGGAGTTGATCGTCCCGATGGCCACCCCGAGGTCCTCCGCGTAGCGGCGGAGGGCGCCGAAGTCGTCGACCCGGTCCCACGGGATGTGCAGCGCCACCTTCGGCGCCAGGCCGGTCAGGCGGTGCACCACGGCGGCGTCGGCGATCTTCTCCTCGGGCGTGCGCGGCGTGCCCGGCGTGCCGAAGACCTTGAACCGGGTGCCCGAGTTGCCGTAGGCCCACGAGGGCACCTCGATGGCCTGGGAGGCCAGCCGGTCCTGGACGGAGGCGGGAAGTGTGTCGGTCATGAGTTCTCTCCTGTGTGCGGGTGGTCGGTGCCGGCCTCGTCGGCGGACAGGGCGGTGAGCTGGTCCTCGAGGTGGAACACCTCGCTCAGACGGAGGAAGCCCTGGTCGGGCGGGAAGTCGAGGTCC
>NZ_JAVFWZ010000100.1:0-567 GCF_040981245.1 Kocuria cellulosilytica
CGAGGGGCTGGACCGCCTTGGACAGCTGCTCCTCCACGAGGCCCCGCGCCCTGATGTCCCCGGCGAGGACGACGAGCTGGGCGCCGCTCTCGGCGACGGCCTTGTCGACCTGCTCGGCGACCTGCTCCGTGTTGCGCCGCCACACGACCTCGGTGTGGCGCTGCCAGCGCGCCTGCGACCAGCCGCCGCCGGGGAACTTGTTGATGTGGTTGGTCTCGCCCTCGATCTGCTGCTCGCCCTCGGCCCTGCGCCCGCTGGCGCGCTGCAGCCGGATCTCGCCGCCGTCCCGGCTGACCTCGGCGACGATGTAGGGGAAGTCGTCGGGGCGGTGGCGGAACAGGGGGGTGAGGTCCGGGGCCGCGTCCACCCTGACCACGCCGGGCCCGGCCAGCGGCCCGGGCAGCACCTCGTCGATCTCCACGGTGCCGTCGCGCACCACGAGGAACCGGCTCACCGGGTCCGGCAGGCCCTCCGCCGGCCGCACCGCGGCCTCCACCGCGGCGAGGTCCGCCCGGGCCGCTCCCTGCCGCTCCAGTTCCCGGCAGATGTTCTCCGGCAGGACGTCGA
>NZ_JAVFWZ010000101.1:0-566 GCF_040981245.1 Kocuria cellulosilytica
CCCGGGCGAGGGCGGCGGTGCGGGCGAAGTCCTCGATGGTCCGCTCGATCTCCTCGGCCGTGAGCTCGTGCGGGACCACCGGACTGATGGGGGCGCGCAGGGGGCTCGGGGCCACGGCGTCGGGCGTCATGGCGTAGCGGCCCGAGTGCAGGATCTGCAGCGCGATCCGCCCGCCCTCGGCGTGCACGGCCTCGGTCACCAGGCGGTGCCGTGCCACCTCCTCGGGCGTGCGCAGGAGGGCCCCGCCGGCGCGGGTGGCGCCCTCGGGGCTGGGGCCGACGCCGCCCGTGACGATGAGCCCGACGCCGCCGCGCACCCGTTCCGCGTAGAACTCGGCCAGTCGCTCGAACCCGCCGGGCCGCTCCTCGAGGCCGGTGTGCATCGAGCCCATGAGCACCCGGTTCGGCAGGGTGACGGGACCGAGCTCCAGGGGCGCCAGCAGGTGCGGATAGGGCAGGGTCATCCGATACTCCTCGTCTCAGGTACTTGGGTCACCGTAGGCGAGAAGTGAGGCACGCCACAAGGTGGCCGTGCGGGGCGGACTCAGAGTCGGCGCAGCCGGTCCT
>NZ_JAVFWZ010000102.1:0-566 GCF_040981245.1 Kocuria cellulosilytica
ACCTAAACCAACGAAAGGTAACCTCGACCTCAATGGTATCTTAACATCAACATACGCCTTCCTATAAGCCATTCTCCGGCCCTCTAATCAAGGGGGCCACTCTCCCTTGGGTCCTCCAAGAAAACCTCCCACAATTCGATACAGACGCATACGTTTTGATTCTTGATATCTTGATTAGTCTTGACATAGTCTTAGACATAGTCATTGACATTGATATCTTGATTTCTTTTATTCTTTTAAAAGTCAACTACCTTCTTATATCAAATCATAATATCTTTTATCTTTTATCATTGATAGACATAGACTTTGACTTTATAGACATAGTCTTGTCTTGTTCATAGTCTTGATTGATAGACATTGACATTATCATAGTCTTAGTTAGACATTGATATCTTAGTCATTGACTTAGACTTTGTCTTGTCTTGATTGACATTAGTCTTGATAAAAATATACGTGTGTCTTTCTAAGCTACACTTAGTGAAGAAGAGGACAAGATATAATATCTTTGAATCAAATCTTCCATCCTACCCTCCTTCCTATCTAATAACATTTCTCTTCTACCTCCC
>NZ_JAVFWZ010000103.1:0-565 GCF_040981245.1 Kocuria cellulosilytica
AGCCGCGCGCACAGACCGGGTTTTTCGACCAGCACCCCGTGGGAGGCGTGCGGGACGACGGCCAGCTCCCCGTGGAGCAGGGCCCGGTACATGGCCACGGCATGTTCGAGGCGGACCTCGTCGTCGCCCAGGAGGACGAGCACGGGGATCTCCAGGCCCGCCAGGTCGACGTCGGTGAAGGCGGGTTCCGCCGCGTGCATCCGCTCCAGTCTGGCCACCACCTGCCCGTAGTGCTCGCGGCCATCGGGTGAGACCTCCACGTAGGCCTCGGCCATGAACTCCGGCACCTGCGCCTCGCCCTCAACCATTCCGGCCTCCCACCCGTGGTGGTGGTAGACCCCGGCCACCACCACGAGGTCCCGGACCAGGTCGGGTCGCTGCAACGCCACGGTCAGGGCGATCACGGCCCCGTCGCTGTAGCCCAGCAGATGCACCGGGGATTCTGCCTCTTTCTCCAGGAGGGCAATGGTGTCCTGGGCCATCACCGCGTAGGACAGCGGTCCCTCGGGGTCGGGGGTGTGGCCGTGGGCGCGCTGGTCAGGGGTCAGCACCCGGTACCGGCCGG
>NZ_JAVFWZ010000017.1:0-19928 GCF_040981245.1 Kocuria cellulosilytica
TACGCCACCGGCGGCGTCCTCGTCCCCTCCGAACACCACATCGGCGCCTTCCACGACTGGATCACCGACAAAGTCGGCGACACCGTCCCCGGGCAAGCCGGCCCGAAGAGCCAGTAGGCGCAGACCCCGGTCAGCCGGGGCCCGGATCCGTCGTGCAGCGGACGGCCGGCCCGGCGCCACGCCGAATCCCTCGGCGTGGCGCCGGGCCGGCCGGACGCCGCGCCGGCACGTCAGTCGCACCCAGCAGTCGCCCATCCAGGCAGGAGCCTTCCATGACCGTCGCAGACACCCTCTCCTCCACCGCGCAGCCGGCCACCGCCCCCGCGGAGGCGACCCTCCGGCACGCACCGTCCCCGTTCGTGCTCACCCTCACCTGCCGGGACCAGGCAGGGATAGTCCATGCCGTCACGGAGTTCCTCCTCGCCCACGGGGCCAACATCACCGAGCACCAGCAGTTCGACGACCGGGTGCACGGGCTCGTCCACCTGCGCACCGCGTTCACCGGCCCGCTGGATCTGACCCTCGAGACGCTGGAGAGGAACTTCGCCCCCGTCGCCGAGCGGTTCGGCATGCGCCACCACCTCCACGACCAGACCCCGCCCCGGCTGCTGGTCATGGTGTCCAAGGGCGGCCACTGCCTCAACGACCTGATCTTCCGGTGGCGGGCCGGTGGCCTCGGGGGAGAGATCGCCCTGGTGGTCTCCAACCACGAGGATCTCCGTCCCATGGCCGAGGCGGCGGGCCTGCCCTTCGTGCACGTCCCCGTCTCGCCGGCGACCAAGGCGGAGTCGGAGCACCGGCTGCTGGAGCTGGTCGAGGAGCACGACATCGATCTCGTGGTGCTGGCGCGCTACATGCAGATCCTCTCCGACGACCTCTGCCGCGCGCTGGAGGGGAGGGCCATCAACATCCACCACTCCTTCCTGCCCGGCTTCAAGGGAGCCCGGCCCTACCACCAGGCCTATGAACGGGGCGTGAAGCTGGTCGGCGCCACCGCCCACTACGTGACGGCGGACCTGGACGAGGGGCCGATCATCGAGCAGGAGGTCATCCGGGTGGACCACACCCACGATCCGCGGACCCTGTCCACCGTGGGGCAGGACGCGGAAGCCCTGGCCCTCTCCCGCGCGGTCCGCTGGCACTGCGAGCACCGCGTGCTCCTGGAGGGCGCCAGCACCGTCGTCTTCCGCTGAGCCGTGCGGCCCCGATCCTGCTTCGCCACCGGGCTCGGGGCCGCAGCTCCACACGGACCGGCACGATCCGCCGGCACCCAGCACTGTCCGTCAACGCCCACCGAAGGATACAGACCATGATCGGCTCGGAGACCCTCAACGACTACCTGGAACGCCTGGCAGCCCGGGAGCCCACGCCCGGGGGCGGGGCAGCCGCAGCGCTGCACGCGGCCCAGGGGGCTGCCCTGATCGCCATGGTGGCGCGCTACACCACCGGCACACGGTACGCCCAGCACGAGGAGCAGTCCCTCCGGATCGCCGGCCGCGCCGACGACATCATCCCGGAGGCCCTGCAGCTGGCCGACGACGACGAGAGGGCCTTCGCGGCCGTGATCGCCGCCTACCGCCTGCCCTCCGCCTCCGAGGAGGACCGCGCCGCTCGTTCCCGGGCCGTCCAGGACGCCACGGTCGCCGCAGCCGCACCGCCGCGGGCGCTGATCGGCCTGGCGACCGAGATCATCGATCTGGGCCGGGAACTGGCCGAGTTCAGCAACCCCAATGTGATCAGCGACGTGGCCGCCGCCTCCGAAGCGGCCCGGGCCGCCATCGCCACGGCCCTGATCACGCTGGACATGAACATCAGCGCGATCACGGACGAGAGGACCCGGGCGCAGCTCACGGACGAGCTCCGGGTCGGCCACGACGCCGTCCTGTCCGCCCAGGCCGTGACGGACCGCGTGCGCGAGAAGGTGATGGCATGACCGCGCGGCGGCTGACCGGGGGTCCTGTCGCACAACGGCTGCGGGCCGAGACCGAGGGCAACGTCACCGCGCTGAGCCGGAGCGGAGTGGTCCCCGGGCTGGCGGTCGTCGTGGCCACCGACAACGAGGCGACCCTGTGGTACGTCCGCTCCATCGCGCGGGCCGCGGACAAGGCGGGCGTGCGCTGCACGGTCGTCGACCTCGGGGCCGACGCCGGCGAGGACGAGATCGCCTCGACGCTCACGCTGCTCAGCGAGGACGAGGACGTCCACGGCATCATCCTGCAGACGCCCCTGCCGCCGGGAGCGGCCGTGGACGAGCTGGTGGCCCACATCAGCGCGGCCAAGGACGTCGACGGGGCCAACCCGCTCAGCCTGGGGCGGTTGACCGTGGGACAGCGGGCGTTCGCCCCCGCGACGGCCCGGGCGGTGGTGGAGATCCTGGAGCACTACGACGTCCCCCTCGCCGGCCGGCACGTCTCGGTGGTCGGCCGTTCCGCGGTCGTCGGCAAGCCGTTGCTGCAGCTCCTGCTCCAGCGTGACGCCACCGTCACCGTCTGCCACTCCCGCTCCCGGCCGCTCGAGCGCTACACGTCCGAGGCGGAGGTCGTCGTCGCGGCGGTGGGGCGGCCGGGCCTGCTCAGCGGGGAGCACGTCCGGTCCGGCGCGGTGGTCGTCGACGTCGGCACCAACGTCCTCGACAACGGCGACCTGGTCGGCGACGTGGAGCCCGGCTCGACCGCCGAGGTGGCCGCGGCCCTCACACCGGTCCCCGGCGGTGTGGGCACGGTGACGACCGCCCTGCTCCTGCTGCACACCACTCAGGCGGCGCTGCGACTCGGCGACGAGCTGTCCGCCACCCGGACGCTCGCGTCGCGCACCCCCGCCTGACCGCCGGACGACGGCCCGGGGCGAGGCGGGCCGGCGGAGCGCGGACACCGTGGCGCGCTCGTCCCGCGCCGGGGCGGCGTGCGGCGCCGTGTGCCTCCCGCAGGGCTCAGAGCACCTGCCGGATCTGGGTCTCGAAGTCCTGGACGTGCTGGAGCATGATGGTGCCGGCCTCGTCCGCGTCGCCCGACAGGACCGCGGTCAGCAGGGCGCTGTGAACGGTGATGTGCTCCTGCAGCTCGGGAATGCGGTCGGCCACCACGCACCAGATGCGGGTGGCCAGGTTGCTGTAGCGCTCCAGCGTGACCTGCAGGTGGGAGTTGCCGGCCGCGGCGTAGATCGCCCGGTGGATGCGCACGTCCCAGCGCAGCGCCTCGTCCCTGTCCAGCCGCTCGTTCCCGGGGTCGTTCAGCCGGTCCCGCAGCTCCTCCAGCTGGGTCCGGGCGTCCCCGCCGCGTCGTTCGGCCGCCAGCCGGGCGGCGAGGGGCTCGAGCACCTCGCGCACCTGCGAGATCTCCGACAGCGCAGTGATGTCCACGGTGGTGGCGAAGGTCCCGCGACGGGAGTACGTGACCACCAGGTGCTCGGACTCGAGCCGTTTGAGCGCCTCGCGCAGCGGCGTCCGCCCGAGCTGCAGCTCCTGCGAGAGACGGCCCTCGTTGAGGGGGGCCCCCGGGGGGATGTCCAGGAAGATCAGTCGGTCCTGCAGCTGGAAGAAGGCCTGATCGGCCAGGGAGAGCGGCTGGTCCTGAGCGTGGAGGGGCGTGGTGGACATGGCGTGGTGTGCGCTTTCCGTGTGCGTCGGGGAGCGACCGCGGGCGGACTCCTCCGGGAAGGACCTTTCCCCTACCGTAGCGTCATGCACCAGCAGATGCGGACGGGCACAGGACGGAAGTGCGCCGCCGGGCTCCCGGCTCCGCCGCCGCGGCGGCGGAGCCTCCCGCGGCGGGACCGGTTCACAGCACGGTCCGCATGGTCCGCTCGAAGCTGGTGACGTGGTCGAGGGCGAGGCCGGCGGCCTCGTCGGCGCGCCCGGCGGTGATCGCCTCCAGCAGCTCCACGTGCTCGTGCACGTGCCCGGAGACCCCGGGCACCCGGTCCAGCACGAGGCACCAGATGCGCGTGGCCAGGTTGTCCAGGCGCACGAGCGTCTCCTCGAGATGGTCGTTGCCGGCGGCCCGGTAGATCAGGCGGTGCACGTCGAGATCCGCCCGCATGAAGGTCCGGTCCGTCGGTGCACCGCCGGCGAGCTCCTCGAGCGTGCGGACCAGGTCGCGCATCTGCTGCCGCACGGCCGGAGGCGCGGACAGCGCGGCCTTGCGCGCGGCGAGCGGTTCGAGGTGCCGCCGGAGCTCGGAGACGTCGGACAGCGCGGTGATGTCCACCTGCGTGGCGAACGTCCCCCGCCGGGGATAGGAGACCACCAGGTGGTCGGTCTCCAGGCGCTTGAGCGCCTCCCGGATCGGGGTTCTCCCGATGCCCGTCTCGGACGCGAGCCGGGCGTCGTGGATCATGGCGCCCGGTCGGATCTCGAGCATGGTCAGGCGGTCGCGCAGGAGCCCGTAGGCCTGATCGGCCAGCGACACGGGGACCTCCGGACAGTGCTCGGTGATGGTGGCGCTCATGGCTTCCTTCCTGGATCGGGACCGCCGGATCGGGGTCCGTGCTGCGGGAGCCGGAGGTTTCCCGTCATCCGTTGACACCCCGGGAGCCCTAGCATACCTTTGAACCACAGCTGATATATCAAAACCGTATCAGCAGCGAATGCGAGACCTTGAGGAGCCCAGGGATGCCCGATCTGAACACCCATCTGGCCGAAGCCGACCCGGAGATCGCGGCGGCCATCGATCAGGAGCTGGTCCGCCAGCAGTCCACGCTGGAGATGATCGCCTCGGAGAACTTCGCTCCCGTCTCCGTGATGGAGGCGCAGGGGTCGGTGCTGACCAACAAGTACGCCGAGGGCTACCCCGGCCGGCGGTACTACGGCGGCTGCGAGCACGTCGACGTGGTCGAGCAGCTGGCGATCGACCGCCTCAAGGCCCTGTTCGGCGCCGAGGCCGCCAACGTCCAGCCCCACTCGGGCGCCCAGGCCAACGCGGCCGCCATGTCGGCGCTGCTGGACCCGGGGGACACCATCCTGGGACTGAACCTGGCCCACGGCGGACACCTCACCCACGGGATGAAGCTCAACTTCTCCGGCAAGCTCTACAAGGTCGCCGCCTACGGCGTCTCCGAGCAGGACCACCGCATCGACATGGCCGAGGTCGAGCGCCTCGCGCTCGAGCACCGGCCCAAGCTCATCGTGGCCGGCTGGTCGGCCTACACCCGGCAGCTGGACTTCGCCGAGTTCCGCCGCATCGCCGACGAGGTCGGGGCCTACCTGATGGTGGACATGGCCCACTTCGCCGGGCTCGTGGCCGCCGGGCTGCACCCCAACCCCGTCCCGCACGCGGACGTGGTGACCACGACCACCCACAAGACTCTCGGCGGTCCGCGCGGCGGGGTGATCCTGAGCAGGCAGGAGCTGGCGAAGAAGATCAACTCCGCCGTCTTCCCCGGCCAGCAGGGCGGCCCGCTCGAGCACGTGATCGCCGCCAAGGCCGTGGCCTTCAAGTACGCCGCGACCGAGGAGTTCGCCGACCGGCAGGCCCGCACCCTGGAGGGCGCACGGATCCTGGCCACCCGGCTGCTGTCCCCCGACGTCATGGCCGGCGGGATCACCCTGGTCAGCGGCGGCACCGACGTGCACCTGGTGCTCGTGGACCTGCGCGACTGCGAGCTGGACGGCCAGCAGGCCGAGGACCTCCTGCACCGCGTGGGCATCACCGTCAACCGCAACGCCGTGCCCTTCGACCCGCGCCCGCCGATGGTCTCCTCCGGGCTGCGCATCGGCACCCCGGCCCTGGCCACGCGGGGCTTCGGCGCCGCCGAGTTCACCGAGGTCGCCGACATCATCGCCGAAGCCCTCATCGCCGGCCCCGAGGCGGACCTGAGCGCTCTGCGCGACCGCGTCACGACTCTGGCCGAGCGGTTCCCGCTCTACCCGAACCTGTCCGCCCCCGTCCTGAACGGAGCCCTCTGATGGCTGATCTGCTGCCGGAGCACCCGGACTTCCTGTGGCACAACCCGGACCCGAAGTCCTCCTACGACGCCGTGATCGTCGGCGGCGGCGGTCACGGGCTCGCGACCGCCTACTACCTGGCCAAGAACCACGGCATGACCAACATCGCCGTGCTGGAGCGGGGCTGGCTGGCCGGCGGGAACATGGCCCGCAACACCACGATCATCCGTTCCAACTACCTGTGGGACGAGTCCGCGGCGATGTACGAGCACTCCCTGAAGCTCTGGGAGATCCTGCCCGAGGAGCTGGAGTACGACTTCCTCTTCTCCCAGCGCGGGGTGATGAACCTGGCGCACACCCTGGGCGACGTCCGGGAGTCCGTGCGCCGGGTCAACGCGAACAAGCTCAACGGCATCGACGCGGAGTGGATCAGCCCGGAGCAGGTCAAGGAGCTGTGCCCGATCATCAACATCGGGGACGACATCCGCTACCCGGTGATGGGTGCGACCTACCAGCCGCGCGCCGGCATCGCCAAGCACGACCACGTGGCGTGGGCCTTCGCCCGCAAGTGCGACGAGATGGGCGTGGACATCATCCAGAACTGCGAGGTCAACGGCTTCGTCATGGACGGCGAGCGTGTGGTGGGCGTGGAGACCTCCCGCGGGAGGATCAACGCCGGCAAGGTCGGCCTCTGCGGGGCCGGGCACAGCTCCGTCCTGGCGGAGCTCGCCGGGTTCCGGCTGCCGATCCAGTCCCACCCGCTGCAGGCCCTGGTCTCGGAGCTGCACGAGCCCGTGCACCCGACCGTGGTGATGTCCAACCACGTGCACGTCTACGTCTCCCAGGCCCACAAGGGCGAGCTGGTCATGGGCGCCGGCGTGGACGCCTACAACGGCTACGGCCAGCGGGGCGCCTTCCACGTCATCGAGGACCAGATGGCGGCCGCGGTGGAGCTCTTCCCGATCTTCGCCCGCGCCCACGTCCTGCGCACCTGGGGCGGGATCGTGGACGTCACCCTGGACGCCTCGCCGATCGTCTCCAAGACGCCCGTGGACCAGATGTACGTCAACTGCGGCTGGGGCACCGGCGGCTTCAAGGGAACTCCCGGAGCCGGCTACTCCTTCGCCCACACCATCGCCAACGACGAACCCCACCCCCTCAACGAGCCCTTCGCCCTGGAGCGCTTCGAGACCGGGGTCCTCATCGACGAGCACGGCGCCGCCGCCGTGGCCCACTAGGAGGCCGGAACACCATGCTGCTGATCGAGTGCCCCCACTGCGGGCCGCGCGACGAGACCGAGTACCAGTACGGCGGGGAGGCCCACGTGGCCTATCCCGAGGACCCCTCCCAGCTCTCCGACAAGGAGTGGGCGGAGTACCTCTTCTACCGCAACAACCCCAAGGGCCTGATCGCGGAACGGTGGGCCCACGCCGTCGGCTGCCGCCGCTGGTTCAACGTCGTCCGCGACACCGTGACCTATGAGATCAAGGCCGTCTACAGGATCGGCGAGCCCAAGCCCGAGATCGGAGGCGTCAAGTGAGCGCTCAGTCCCACCGCCTGCCGGCGCAGCAGAGCGCGACCGGCAGCATCGACCGCACCTCGACGGTGCGCTTCACCGTGGACGGAGAGGAGTTCGCCGGGTACGCCGGTGACACCCTGGCCTCGGCCCTTCTGGCCGCGGGACGCGTCCGCTGCGGCGACTCGATGTACCTGGGCCGTCCCCGCGGGATCATGTCCGCCGGCGTGGAGGAGCCCAACGCGCTGGTCAAGGTCGCCGCGCGCACCGAGGCCGACGTGGCCGAGTCCATGCTCCCGGCCACCACGGTGGAGCTGACCGACGGGCTGGAGGCGTCCTACCTGCGCGGGCTCGGGCAGCTCGACCCGGCCCGGGACGAGGCGATCTACGACCACAAGCACGTGCACACCGACGTCCTCGTCGTCGGCGCCGGGCCCGCGGGCCTCGCCGCGGCCCGGGAGGCCGCGAAGTCGGGGGCCCGGGTCATCCTCGTGGACGAGCAGCCGGAGGCCGGAGGGTCCCTGCTGTCCGGCCGCGACGAGACCGTCGACGGCATGCCCGCCCGTGACTGGGTGGCCGAGACCCTCGCCGCCCTCCGGGAGGCCCCCGAGACCACGGTCTTGGACCGCACCACTGCCTTCGGCAACTACGACAGCAACTACGTCGTCGCCGTCCAGCGGCGCACCGACCACCTCGGCACCGCCCCCGGCGCCGGGGTCTCGCGGGAGCGGATCTGGCACGTGCGGGCGGACCAGGTGGTGCTCGCCACCGGCGCGCACGAGCGGCCGATCGTGTTCGCCGACAACGACCGCCCCGGCGTCATGCTCGCCGGCGCGGTGCGCACCTACCTCAACCGCTACGCCGTGGCCGCCGGCACGCGGGTCGTGGCGGCCACCACCAACGACTCCGTCTACGCCGTGGTGGCCGACCTGGTCGCCGCCGGCGTGGACGTCGCGGGCGTGGTCGACTCGCGCCCCGGGCTCACCGCTGCCGCCGAGCGCACCGCCGCCCGCACGGGAGTGCAGGTGTGGACCGGCAGCGCCGTGGTGGAGACCGCCGGCGACGGCGCGGACGGGCGCGTCAGCGCCGTCACGCTCAGCGGGATCGACGAGGACGGCCGGCTGACCGGTCCCACCACGACCGTGGACGCCGACCTGCTGGCGGTCTCCGGCGGGTGGACCCCGGTGGTGCACCTGCACAGCCAGCGGCAGGGCAAGCTGACCTGGAACGACGACCTCGCCGCCTTCGTCCCCGCCCTGCCGGTGCGCGACCAGCAGACCGCGGGGTCCGTCAACGGCGTGCTGGACCTGGCCGGATGCCTCGGCCAGGGCGCCCGCGCCGGCGCCGAGGCCGCCTGCCGCGCCGGGTTCGACACCTCGGCCCAGGAGCCGGCCGCCGCCGCGGAGGCCTTCGCCCCGGTCCGGCCGCTGTGGCTGGTGCCCGGGCCCGACGGGGAGCCGTCGGACTGGAGCCGCCACTTCGTGGACTTCCAGCGCGACCAGACGGTCGCCGAGGTGCTGCGCTCGACCGGCGCCGGCATGCGGTCGGTGGAGCACGTCAAGCGCTACACCTCCATCTCCACCGCCAACGACCAGGGCAAGACCTCCGGGGTCAACGCCATCGGCGTCATCGCGGCCGCGCTGAACAGCACCGACGTCGGCGGCATCGGCACCACCACCTACCGCGCCCCCTACACCCCCGTGGCCTTCAAGGCCCTGGCGGGACGGCGGCAGGGTGAGCTCTTCGACCCGGCGCGGCTGACCTCGGTCCACCCCTGGCACGTGGCGCACGGGGCCCTGTTCGAGGACGTCGGGCAGTGGAAGCGGCCCTGGTACTACCCCCAGGCCGGGGAGGACATGGACGCGGCCGTGCTGCGCGAGTGCGCGGCCGTCCGCGGATCGGTGGGGTTCATGGACGCCACCACGCTGGGCAAGATCGAGATCCGGGGCCAGGACGCCGGGGAGTTCCTCAACCGCGTCTACACCAACGCCTTCAAGAAGCTCAAGCCCGGCATGGGCCGCTACGGGGTCATGTGCACCCCCGACGGCATGGTCTTCGACGACGGCGTGACCCTGCGCCTGGACGAGGACCGGTACTTCATGACCACCACCACCGGCGGTGCGGCCAAGGTCCTGGAATGGCTCGAGGAGTGGTCCCAGACCGAGTGGCCGGAGCTGGACGTCACCTTCACGTCCGTGACGGAGCAGTACACCACCGTCGCCGTCGTCGGCCCGAAGTCCCGTGCCGTCATCGCCGCGCTCGCCCCGGACCTGGACGTGTCCAACGAGGCGTTCCCGTTCATGGCCTTCCGCGAGACGGTCCTGGCCTCCGGGGTCCCCGCGCGGATCTGCCGGATCTCGTTCTCCGGGGAGCTGGCCTTCGAGATCAACGTCTCCTCCTGGTACGGGCTCTCCGTCTGGGAGGCCGTCGCGGAGGCCGGCGCCGAGTTCGGGATCACCCCCTACGGCACCGAGACCATGCACGTGCTGCGCGCGGAGAAGGCCTACCCCATCGTGGGGCAGGACACCGACGGCACGGTCACCCCCCAGGACCTGGGGATGGAGTGGGTGGTGTCCAAGACCAAGGACTTCATCGGCAAGCGGTCCTACGACCGCCCGTCCGCCACCAGCCCCGACCGCAAGCAGCTGGTCGCGGTCCTGCCGGTGGACCGGGCGTTCCGGCTGCCGGAGGGCGCCCAGCTGGTCGACCACGGCACCCCCATCACCCCGCAGGAGGGCCCCGTGCCGATGGTCGGGCACGTCACCTCCAGCTACCGCAGCGCCGCCCTGGACCGGACCTTCGGTCTCGCCCTGGTCGAGAACGGCCGCAACCGCATCGGTGAGACGCTCCAGGCCCCGCTCGACGGGCAGCTCGTGGACGTCGTCATCGCAGAACCCGTGCTCTACGACCCCGAAGGGAACCGCCGAGATGGCTGAGCAGCTCCTGACCGACACCACCGCCCTGCGCCGCAGCCCGCTGGCCCACCTCGCGCAGCAGATGCGCGAGCGGACCGTGACGGGTGAGCGCGGCGTGGCCCTGCGCGAGATCCCCTTCCTGACCATGGTCGGGATCCGGGTGGCGCCGGGCACCCCCGCCGCCGAGGCGGTCGCGGCCGCGGCGGGGATGCCCCTGCCGGCCGGCCACGGCCAGGTCAGCGGCGCCGCCGAGGCCACCGCGATCCTGTGGATCGGCCCCGACGAGTTCCTGCTCGTCGGCCCCGAGGGCGTGGGGCCCGCGGAGATCGGCCCCACGGGAAGCGACCTCCGCGAGGCGGGCGCCGACGACGCCGGCACCGCCGCCGGGCTGGCCCGGGCCCTGGGGACCGAGCCCGGGCAGGCCGTGGACCTGTCCGCCAACCGCACCACGCTCGAGCTGTCCGGGCCCTCGGCCCGCGCCGTGCTCGAGAAGAGCTGCCACCTGGACCTGCACCCGCGGTCCTTCGCGGTCGGCACCGCCGTGGCCACGACCCTGGGCCCGGTGCAGGTGCTGCTGTGGCGGACCGCGGAGCTGACCTGGCGGATCATGCCGCGGTCCTCCTTCGCCGAGTACACCGCCCGGTGGCTGCTCGACGCGATGACGGAGTTCTCGGCTCCCGAGGTGCCCTGATGGCGCTCAGCGTCCTCGACCTGTTCTCCGTGGGCATCGGGCCCTCCTCCTCCCACACGGTGGGCCCGATGCGCGCGGCGGCGCTGTTCGCCGACGGCCTCAGGAGGGACGGCCTCCTGGAGTCCGTGGCCCGGGTGCGCGCCGAGCTGTTCGGCTCCCTGGGCGCGACCGGCCACGGCCACGGCTCGGACAAGGCCGTGATCCTGGGGCTGCAGGGCGCGGACCCGGAGACCGTGGACACCGACACGGCCGACGAGCAGGTGCGGGCCAGCACGGAGCGGGGGCAGCTGTGCCTGGCGGGGACCCACCCGGTCCCCTTCGACCGGCCGAAGGACGTGGTCATGCACCGGCGCAGGTCCCTGCCGGCGCACCCGAACGGCATGACGTTCTTCGCCCACGGGGCGGACGGCGAGCTGCTGCGGGAGCGGACGTTCTACTCGGTGGGCGGCGGTTTCGTGGTCGACGGTGAGGCCACGGGCGCCGACCGTGTCGTGGCCGACGACACCACGGTGCCGTACCCGTTCACCACCGGCGGCCAGCTCCTCGAGCACTGCCGGCGGGAGGGCATGTCGATCGCCGGGATCATGCTCGCCAACGAGGCCTCCTGGCGCTCCGAGGAGGACACCCGGGTGGCGCTGCTGCACATCTGGGACGTGATGCAGCAGTGCGTGGAGAACGGGTGCACCCGCACCGAGGCCGCGCTGCCCGGCGGGCTGAAGGTCCGCCGCCGGGCACCGGACCTGCGGGCCCGGCTGCGGGAGGCCGAGGCCACCGCGACGGCCACGGGGCGGCCGGTCCCCGACCCGCTGCACGCCATGGAGTGGATCAACCTCTACGCCCTGGCGGTCAACGAGGAGAACGCCTCCGGCGGGCGGATCGTCACCGCCCCGACCAACGGCGCCGCCGGCATCATCCCGGCCGTCCTGCACTTCTACACCCGGTTCGTCTCCGGAGCGGACGAGAACGGCGTGGTGGAGTTCCTGCTGACGGCGGCCGCCGTCGGTATCCTGATCAAGGAGAACGCCTCCATCTCGGGCGCGGAGATGGGCTGCCAGGGCGAGGTCGGCTCCGCCTGCTCCATGGCCGCCGCGGGACTGTGCGCGGTGCTGGGCGGGTCCCCCGACCAGGTGGAGAACGCGGCCGAGATCGGCATGGAGCACAACCTCGGCCTGACCTGCGACCCGGTGGGCGGGCTGGTGCAGATCCCCTGCATCGAGCGCAACGCCATCGCGAGCACGAAGGCCGTCAACGCCGCCCGCCTGGCCCTGCACGGCGACGGCGAGCACAAGGTCTCCCTCGACCAGGTCATCAAGACCATGCGGGAGACCGGCAACGACATGAAGATCAAGTACAAGGAGACCTCCCGTGGTGGACTGGCCGTCAACGTCATCGAGTGCTGACCAGCGACTCCGGCCGGAGCCGGTGCGCACCGTTCCCGCCACGACGGAACTGGTGCTGACCCTCGACTGCCCCGAGATGCCGGGGATCGTGCACGCCGTCAGCGGCGTGCTGCTGGAGCACGGCGCCAACATCGTGGAACTGACCCAGTTCGACGACCGCCGGCTCGGGCACTTCTTCATGCGCGTGCACGTGGCCCCGGCCACGGGCGAGGGCCTGGACCCCGAGGCCCTCCGGACGGCCCTCGCCCCGGTGGCCGAGCGGTTCGGCATGCGCTGGGAGCTCAACGAGCACGGGGCCAAGCGGCGCGTGCTCGTGATGGTCTCGAAGTTCGGCCACTGCCTCAACGACCTGCTCTTCCGGGCCCGGACGGGGGACCTGCCCGTGGACATCGTCGCGGTGGTCTCCAACCACCGGGACCACCAGCGCCTGGTCGAGTGGCACGGCATCCCGTTCTTCCACGTGCCCGTCACCCCGGACACCAAGCCGGCCGCCGAGGCGCGCCTGCTGGAGCTCGTGGACCGCTTCGAGGTGGACCTCGTGGTCCTGGCCCGCTACATGCAGGTGCTCAGCGACTCGCTGGCCACCCGGATGGAGGGCCGGGTGATCAACATCCACCACTCGTTCCTGCCCAGCTTCAAGGGCGCCAAGCCGTACCACCAGGCCTACGAGCGCGGCGTGAAGACCGTGGGCGCCACGGCGCACTACGTCAACGCCGAGCTCGACGAGGGCCCGATCATCGCCCAGCAGCTCGTGGACGTGGACCACACCCACGGCCCGGAGAACCTCGTCGCCGCCGGCCGCGACACCGAGTGCAAGGCCCTGTCCAACGCCGTGAAGTGGCACTGCGAGGGCCGGGTCATCCTGCACGGCAACCGGACGGTCGTCCTGCGCTGAGCCGGCCCCGGGACCGATGACGACCGATCCCCGCGGAGGCTCGCCTCCGCGGGGATCGGTCGTCGCGCTCCGGGAGCTCACCCGGACCGGCCTCCTCGGGTTCAGTGGCCGCGGTCGATCCACTCCTGCAGGTGGGGCGCCTCCGCGCCGATCGTGGTGGGGTCCCCGTGGCCGGTGAGCACCTCGGTGGACTCCGGGAGGACGAGCAGCCGGTCCCGGATGGAGTCCACGATCGTGGGGAAGTCCGAGTACGAGCGGCCGGTGGCGCCGGGGCCGCCCTGGAAGAGGGTGTCCCCGGAGATGAGCACCCCGCCCTCCCCCAGGCCGGGTGCCCAGAAGCACACCGAGCCGGGCGAGTGGCCGGGGGTGTGCAGCGCGGTCAGGCGCACCCCGCCCACCGTGTAGACGTCCCCGTCGCGGATGATGCGGTCGAAACGACGGGCCGGATGGACCTGTTCCCAGAGCATCGTGTCGTCGGGGTGCAGGTACACCGGGGCCCGCAGCTGCTCGGCGACCTCGGCGACGGCGCGGATGTGGTCGTCGTGGCCGTGGGTGAGCAGGATGGCCGCCACGGCCCGGCCGCCCACGGCGTCCACGACCTTCTGCGGGTCGTGGGCCGGGTCGATGACCAGGCACTGCTCGTCGTCGCCCACGATCCAGACGTTGTTCTCGACCTCCCAGGTGCCGCCGTCCAGGGAGAACGTCCCGGCGGTCACCAGGTGCTCGACCCGGACCCGGCCCGAGGCGTCGGTGCGCTGCTGGGCGGCCTGCCGCGCGGTCATCGGGCTGCTCCGGCCGGTGCGGCCACACCGGTCTCCGCGCCGCGCTCCTCCGCGCCGGTCCCGGCACGGTCCAGTTCCACGACGGAGCGCAGGACGGTGCCGGCCTTCATCTTCGCGAAGGCCTCCTCGACGTCGCCCAGGCCGATCCGCTCGGTGACGAACCCGTCCAGGTCCAGCCGGCCCAGCCGGTACTGGTCCACCAGCATCGGGAAGTCCCTCGACGGCAGGGTGTCGCCGTACCAGGCGGACTTGATCGAACCGCCGCGGCCGAACACCTGGTCCAGCGGGATCTCCCACGTGGTCCCCGGATCGGGCACGCCCACTAGGACCATGCGCCCCGCCAGGTCGCGGGCCTCGAAGGCCTGCTTGAAGGTCGGCGCGATGCCCACCGCGTCGACCACGACGTCGGCGCCGAACCCGCCGGTGAGCTCCCGGATCGCCTCGACGGGGTCCTGCTCCCGGGAGTTGACGGTGTGGGTGGCGCCGAACTTCCGCGCGGTGGCCAGCTTCTCGTCGTCGAGGTCCACGGCGACGATCGTGGTGGCTCCCGCCAGGGCGGCCCCGGCGATCGCGGCCGCCCCGACGCCCCCGCAGCCGATCACGGCCACGGACTCCCCGCGCTTGACGGCACCCGTGTTGAGCACGGCGCCGATCCCGGCCATCACCCCGCAGCCGAGCAGCCCGACGGCCGCGTACTGGTGCGGCTCGAGGTCGGCTTCGATCTTGGTGCACTGACCCGCCGCGACCAGGGTCTTCTCCGCGAACGAGCCGATGCCCAGGGCCGGGGACAGCGGGGTGCCGTCCTCCAGGGTCATCTTCTGGGTGGCGTTGTGGGTGGCGAAGCAGTACCAGGGCTCGCCCCTGCGGCAGGCCCGGCACTCCCCGCACACCGCGCGCCAGTTCAGGATCACGTGGTCGCCCACGGCGACCTCCGTCACGCCCTCACCGACCGCCGAGACGACGCCCGAGGACTCGTGGCCGAGCAGGAACGGGTAGTCGTCGCCGACCCCGCCCTCGACGTAGTGGTGGTCGGTCTGGCACACCCCGCAGGTGAGCACGTCCACCAGCGCCTCCCCGGGACCCGGGTCGGGCACCAGGATGGTCTCCACGCTGACGGGCTGGTTCTTGCCCTTCGACACCACGCCTTTGACCTTGTGCATGTTGGAACTGCCTTTCGTCGTCGTCGGCACCGGGAACGGTGCTCGATCACAGAAGTCGTACTGGGGAGTCCCGAGGTCGGGACCAGGAGCCGCGGCCGGAGCGGTGCACGCCCCGGCCGCGGCGGCAGGGGCCTCAGCCGCGGATGCGCTCCATGCCGGGATCCACGAGCGGCTCGGCGCTGACCGTGGCGGGGACGCGCTCGCCGAGGTACTCGATCTCCACGCCGTCCCCCTCGGAGACCTCCGGCGGGAGCCAGGCGTAGGCGACCGGCCGGCCCACGGTGTGGCCGAAGACCGCGCTGGTGACGTAGCCGGCGGCGGCGCCGTCCACGTACACGGGCTCCTTGCCCAGGACCACGGAGCGGCCGTCGTCGACGGTCAGGCAGCGCAGCCGCCGGCGGACCTGGCCGTCGGAGGCCACGGCCTCCGAGCCCACGAAGTCGCCCTTGTCCTTCTTGACGGCGAAGTCCAGGCCGGCCTCCAGGGCGGTGTGCTCGGTGGTCATGTCGGTGCCCCAGGACCGGTAGCCCTTCTCCACGCGCAGGCTGTTGAAGGCGGCGCGCCCCGCGGGGACGATGCCGAACTCCTGGCCCGCCTCGTGCAGCAGGTCCCACAGCCGCAGCCCCTGGTCGGCGGTGGTGTACAGCTCCCAGCCGAGCTCCCCCACGTAGGAGAGGCGCATCGCCGTGACCCGGAGGCCGCCCACCCGGATCTGCTTGGTGCGGAAGTACTTCAGGCCCTCGTTGGACAGGTCGTCCCGGGAGACCTTCGCCATGACCTCCCGGGCCTTCGGTCCCCACAGGCCGATGCAGCAGGTCTCGGCCGTGGTGTCCCGGACCACGACCCAGGCGGCGGGGTCCTCGGCGCTCTGCCCGCTCGCCTCGGCGGACAGGTACGCCACGTCCACGCTGCTGTTGATGCCGGCCTGGAACAGGTTCTCGTCGAGCCGGGCCACGGTGATGTCGCTGCGGATCCCGGCCTTCTCGTCCAGGAGGAGGCAGTACGTCACGGCGCCCGGCTTGCGCAGGATGTTGCCGGTGGTGAGCCGCTGCAGCAGGGCGGCGGCGCCCGGCCCCTCGACCGTCACGCGCTTGAGCGGGGTCATGTCGTACATCGCCACGGCGGTGCGGGTCTTCCACGCCTCGACCGCCGCGATCGGCGAGTGGTACCGGGCCGCCCACGGCTCGCGCTCCGGCTCCCGCCACTCCTCCGGCAGCTGCTCCAGGAGCGCGCCGTTGGACTCGTACCAGTGCGGGCGCTCCCAGCCGTGGCTCTCCAGGAAGAACGCGCCGAGCTCCAGCTCCCGGGGATAGAAGGGGCTGACCCGCAGGTTGCGCGGCGACTCCCGTGGCTGGAGCGGGTGCAGGACGTCGTAGATCTCCACGAAGTTCTGCTTGCCCGTCTCCTCGACGTACTCCGGGGAGAGCTGCACGTCGTCGAACCGGGTGGCTTCGCAGCCGTGCAGGTCCGTCTCCGGGACGCCGTCCACCAGCAGCTCGGCCATGGCCTTGGCCACGCCCGAGGAGTGGGTGACCCACACCGCCTCCGCCACGAAGAAGCCGGCGAGGTCCGGGGACTCGCCGATGAGCGGGCCCCCGTCCGGAGTGAAGGAGAAGATGCCGTTGAAGCCCTCGGCCACCTCGCTGCCGCGCAGGCTGGGGAGGAAGCGCCGGCTCTCGGCCCACTGCTCCGTGAAGTCCTCGGGCGTGAAGTCCAGGCGGGAGGGCATCCGGTCGTGGGCGATGTCGCGGGGCGCGTAGTGCGGCAGGTCGGAGAGATCCACCGGCATCGGGCGGTGCGCGTAGGAGCCGATGCCGATCCGGTCTCCCCACTCCCGGTAGTAGAGGTCCGCGTCCTGGTGCCGGAGGATCGGCAGGGTCGCGCCGTTCGGGGCGTCGTGCTTGCCGATCAGCTCCGGGACCGCGGAGGTGAAGACGTACTGGTGGGCCAGCGGCAGGATGGGGCACGGCATGCCGGCCATCTCGCCGATCGCGGGGCCCCAGAAGCCGGCGCAGGAGACGACGATGTCGGCCGGCACGGTCCCGTCGGGCGTGGTCACGCCGGTCACGCGGCCGTTCGACCGCTCGATGCCGGTGACGGTCGTCTCCGCGCAGTAGGTCACGCCGGCGCGGGAGGTGCGCTCGATGAGCACCTGCACCGCCTTGGCCGCGAGGGCGAGCCCGTCCGTGGGGACGTGGTAGCCGCCCAGGACCATCTCGGGGTTGACCAGGGGGTGCTGCTCGAGCACCTCCTCGGGAGTGAGCAGCCGGCCCTCGAGCCCCCACGACGTCGCGTAGCCCACCTTGCGCTTGAGCTCCTCCAGCCGCTCCGGCGTGGTGGCCACCTCGAGGCCGCCCACCTGGTTGAAGCAGCCCAGGGAGACGAGCTTCTCCACCGTGTACTGCGCGAAGCGGGTGAGCGACCGTGACGGGTTCGTCTGGTAGACGAGTCCGGGCGCGTGCGACGTCGAGCCGCCGGGAAGGGGCAGCGGCCCCTGCTCCAGGACGGTGATGTCCGTCCAGCCGCGCTGGACGAGCTCGTCGGCAAGGTTGGTGCCGACGATGCCGGCTCCGATGATGACGACGCGAGGGGTGGTGCTCATGGATGGTTCTCCTGACCTGCGGGTGTCGTGCGGGGGTCGACCGGTGTTCAGTTCGACTGGGACTCGTGGCCGTGGGCGGTGAGCCCGGGAGGCAGGTTCGGCGCCTCGCTCGACTCCTCGACCATGATGTCGCCGTCCACGACGGCCACCTTGTGGGTTCGGACCGGCAGCTTGGCCGGGGGTGCGTCCACCGCGCCGGTGCGGAGGTTGAACTTGGACGCGTGCAAGGGGCACTCGACCTCGCAGTCCTCCACCCAGCCGTCGGCGAGCGAGGCGTCCTGGTGGGTGCAGGTGTCGTCGATGGCGAACAGCTCGCCCTCCTCCGTGTGGAACACGGCGATGGGTGGGACGGTGTCGAGGCGCAGGGCGTCACCGGGTGCGAGGTCCTTGAGGGGACAGGCCTTGTGCATCGGAACGGTTCCTTTCCTGAGGGGTTCGGGCCTGCCGTGCCGGCCGGTACCGCTTCGACCGATCTGGCTCACCATGAGCAACAAGCGTTGCAATGTGCAACAAGCGTGGGGAGTGGGAACGGGGGCTGTCAAGAGGTTCGCCTCAGCTGATTCGTGATCCAGGCCACAGGGCGACGCTTTGTAAATTTCTCGCGTCGCAATGGCGCAACCCCTTGACGGACCCCGTGGCGGAGCTCACTCTGAATCTCACATTACGAACCGTGTTGCACAACTTGCGCGTCAGATCCGGAACCAGGCCTCTCGCCGCCGATCCGGGTCGCCACTCATCCGTTGTCTGTCTTCCGAAAGGGGTTCTCCATGGAGTCCCTCGTCATTGTCGGGGCGTCCCTGGCCGGTCTCTCGGCCGCCCGGGCCGCCCGCAACCTCGGCTTCGAGGGCCGTGTGGTGATCATCGGTGATGACCACCAGCGCCCCTACGACCGGCCCCCGCTGTCCAAGGACTTCCTGGCCGGACGCCTCCAGCCCGCCGACCTCGCCCTGGAGACCGACGACGAGGCCCTGGACGCGGAATGGATCCTCGGCACCCGGGCGGTGTCCTTCGACCCGGCCACCCGCCTGGTGCACCTGGCCGACGGCACCACCGTGCACGCGGCGGGCCTGGTGATCGCCACCGGCGCCTCCCCCCGGTCCCTGCCCCAGATCGCCGCCGCCGCCAACGTGGTCAGCCTGCGCACCCTCGACGACGCGCAGCGACTGCGCACCCTGCTCACCCCCGGGGCCCGGCTGGTGGTCGTCGGCGCCGGGTTCATCGGCGCCGAGGTCGCCTCCACCGCCCACGCCCTGGGCCTGGAGGTCACCGTGCTGGAGAAGTCCCCCACCCCGCTGTGCGGGCCGCTGGGCACCCAGCTGGGCGCGGTCGTGGCCGGACTGCACGAACGCGCCGGGGTCGAGCTGATCTGCGGGGCCGAGATCGCCGACTTCGCCCTCACCGACGGATCCGTGACCGCGGTGCACCTGGCCGGCGGGCGGGTGCTGGAGGCCGACGTGGTGCTCGTGGGCATCGGCGCGGTGCCCAACACCGCCTGGCTGGAGAGCTCCGGGATCGAGCTCGGCAACGGCGTGCTCTGCGACGCGACCGGGGCCACCAGCATCCCCGGGGTCGTGGCCGTGGGCGACTGCGCCGCCTGGTGGGACCCCGCCACCGCCCGCCACCACCGGGTGGAGCACTGGACCGGGGCCGCCCAGCGCCCGGCCGTGGCCGTGGCCGCCCTGCTCGGCGCCGACCAAGCCGGGCTGCCCCCGGTCAAGCCCCCGTACTTCTGGTCCGACCAGTACGGCACCCGCCTGCAGTTCGTCGGCGACGCCTCCCGCGCCGACCGCGTGGCCTACGAGCACGGCGGCCCCGACCAGGACTCCCTGCTGGCCGTCTACTACACCGGGGACCACCCCGTGGCCGTGCTCGCCTGGAACCAGACCAAGCTCTTCTGCCGCTGGCGCAAGACCGTCGAGAAACTCGCCGCCACCGCCGCCCAGCCGGTCGCGGCCTGACCCACCCGCGTCCCCCGCCCCACCCCGTTCCCCGCCCCGTGCTCTGCGCACCGCACGACCCAAGGAGTAGAGAGTTGTCCACCAACGTTGTCTCGGAGTCCCTGATCTCCACCCTGCCCGGCTCCACC
>NZ_JAVFWZ010000104.1:0-563 GCF_040981245.1 Kocuria cellulosilytica
GCCGCCCACGGCCACCACGCCCGACGCCTCGCAGCGCACCTGGCTCGGCTCGGCGCTGCAGTCGGTGCTCGCGATCGTCGCGGCGCTGGTGCTGGGCGGGCTGCTGATCGCCCTGACCGACGAGCGGGTCGCCGACGCCGCGGGCTACTTCTTCGCCCGCCCCGGGGACACGCTCGGCGCGATGTGGGCCGCCGCGTCCGCCGCCTACGAGGCCATGTTCTACGGCGCCGTCTACAACCCCAACGGCAACACCTTCACCCAGCGCATCTACCCGTTCACGGAGACCCTGACCGTGGCCACGCCGCTGGTCCTCGCCGGCCTCGGCGTGGCCGTGGCCTTCCGGGCCGGGCTGTTCAACATCGGCGCCCAGGGCCAGCTGCTCATCGGCGCGACCCTCGCCGCCTGGGTCGGCTTCACGTGGCAGCTGCCGGCGGGCGTGCACCTGCTCGCCGTGGTCCTCGCCGGCGCCGTGGGCGGGGCGCTGTGGGGCGGGATCGTCGGGCTGCTCAAGGCCCGCACCGGTGCCCACGAGGTGATCCTCACGATCATGCTCAACTACATCG
>NZ_JAVFWZ010000105.1:0-561 GCF_040981245.1 Kocuria cellulosilytica
CCACGGGCACCGTCTCCACGTCCGTCGTGCCCGGGGAGCCGACGCCCCCGGCGGCGGACGGAGCGGGAACCGTGGAGCTGCTCGCGGCCCGGTACGAGGGCCGCCCCGTCGAGGAGGTCGCGCAGGAGCTCACCGACCTCGGCTTCCTGGTGGAGCGGCAGGGCCAGATCTCCGACGAGGAGGAGAACACGGTCCTGTCCCTGGCCCCCGTGGGACAGGTGCAGCGCGGGTCGACCGTCACGGTGTCCTTCTCGACCGGCCCGGACACCGTGGAGCTGCCCTCCGGGATGGTCGGGCAGCAGGCGGACCCCCTGATCGACGAGATCCGGCTGCTCGGCGTCAACATCATCCGGTACGACGAGCCCACCGAGGACGCGGAGCCGGGGACGGTGCTGCGCACGGAACCGTTGGGCGGCTCGACCGTCCGCCCCGGCGACACCATCGAGATGTGGGTGGCCGTGGCGCCGGAGAGCGTCCCGACCGCCGAGCCGTCGGGGACGCCCGCGGCGACGCCCGCCGAGACGCCCGCCGGGACGCCGACCGGAACCGGCGAGGAGAGCT
>NZ_JAVFWZ010000106.1:0-561 GCF_040981245.1 Kocuria cellulosilytica
AGATCGCCGAGGACGCGGCGGTCGAGCCCTGCCGGTCGGGCACGAGCAGCACCAGCAGCGCGAAGACGGTGCCGATGAGCCCCTGCAGCACGATCTTGCCCATGGGGCTCAGGCCCAGGTTCTGCTTCTTGGCGATCTTCTTGTAGTCGTCGACGAACCCGACCAGGCCCATGCCGAGCATCAGCAGCAGCGCGGAGAGCCCGGAGAGGGTCACCCCGCCGTAGGACGGCCACACGAGGCCGGAGACCAGGTGGGTGAGCCCGTAGGCGAGCACCACGGAGCCGAGGATCGCGACCCCGCCCATCGTGGGCGTGCCGCGCTTGGTGTGGTGGCTCGTGGGGCCGTCGTCGCGGATGAACTGGCCGTAGCCGCGGCGGGCGAGGAACTTGATGAAGGCCGGGGTCCCGAACAGGGACAGCACGAGTGCGAGTCCGGCGGCCATGAGGATCTGGATCATGCCTGCTCGTCCCTCTCGGCGGCGCTGCCCGGGGTGACCGGCCGGCCGCTCGGGTCGAGGGAGGCGTTGACGAAGGGTCCGGCGGAGCGCCAGTGGTCGCCCCG
>NZ_JAVFWZ010000107.1:0-561 GCF_040981245.1 Kocuria cellulosilytica
GGCCCCGACGAGCACCGTGCCGGCGACGAAGGTCAGCAGCACCACGAGGTAGACGATGTGGGTGGAGGTGAGCCTCGAGAGCGCGGTCATGACGTCGCCCTCTCCGTGCGGGCGCCGGTGGCCAGCTGCAGCACCTGCTCCTCGGTCGAGTCCGGCGGCAGCTCGCCGGCGATCCGGCCGTCCCGCATGACGACGATCCGGCTGGACATGCCCAGGACCTCCGGCAGCTCGCTCGAGACCATGAGGATGGCCTTGCCCTCGGCGGCGAGCGTCCGCATCAGGTCGTAGACGGCGATCTTGGCGCCCACGTCGATCCCGCGGGTGGGCTCGTCGAGCAGCACGACGCGCGGATCCACGGCCAGCCACTTGGCGAGGACGACCTTCTGCTGGTTGCCGCCCGAGAGGTACTGGACCTCCTGGTCCAGGTCCCGGGCCACCACCTCGAGCGAGGAGAGCACCCCGGGGACCTCCCTCCGGGCCGCGGCCGTCCGTCGCGGGAAGACGGAGCGGATGACGCCCAGGGCGTTGTCCAGGACGGACTGGTCGAGACTCAGGCCCTGG
>NZ_JAVFWZ010000108.1:0-559 GCF_040981245.1 Kocuria cellulosilytica
CCTGGAGATCCAGACCGGCCGTGCCGAGGACCCGCACGGCTGGCTCACCCGCCTGGTCTGAGGCACCGCGCGCGGCCCCCGGCGACCCCGCAGGGGCCGCGCGTCGTCGTGCGGGCCGTGGGATAGCCTGGGGCCATGCGAATTGCCAGGTTCACCGTCGACAACGAGATCCACTTCGGCGCGGTCGAGGGCGCGCCCGGCGCCGAGACGGTCACCGTCCTCGCGGGCGATCCCTTCTACACCGGGGTCCATCCGACCGGGCAGCGCCACGGGATCGCCGACGTCCGGCTGCTGGCCCCGGTGATCCCGCGCTCCAAGATCGTGTGCGTCGGGCGCAACTACGCCGATCACGCCGCGGAGCTGGGCAACGAGCTGCCCACCTCGCCGATGCTGTTCTTCAAGCCCAACACCTCCGTGGCCGGCCCGGGCGACCCGGTGACCCTGCCGTCGTGGACCGAGGAGGTCTCCTACGAGGCGGAGCTCGCGGTGGTGATCGGGCGCATGTGCAAGGACGTGCCCGTGGAGCGCGTGCCGGAGGTGGTCTTCGGCTACACCGCCG
>NZ_JAVFWZ010000109.1:0-559 GCF_040981245.1 Kocuria cellulosilytica
CGGGCGTCGGCGGGGTCAAGAGGGGAAGGTGAGATTTCTTCCGGCCGCTGACGCACAGGCGGGTGCCCGTGCGTCAGGGGCGGGCGTAGTCCAGGTGGCGGACCATGAGCTCGGCCGCCCGGGCCGGGTCGCCCGCGACGACCGCCTCGGCGATGTCCCGGTGCTCCAGGGCGCTGCTCTCCAGCCGCCCGCGCTCCTGCAGGTGGTAGGACCCGTTGATCCGCGACTGGTCCCGCAGGTTCTCCACGATCGCCGTCCACCGCGTGTTCCGGAGCATCCCCACGAGAGCGGCGTGGAAGCGCTGGTCCGCCTCGAGGTACTCGACCATGTCGTGGCCGCCGGAGGCCGCGACGGTGCGTTCGCCCAGGTCCCGCAGCAGGGCGGCCTGGTCGGCGTCGACGCCCTGCTCGGCCACCCGCCGCACGGCCTCGACCTCGATGAGCCGGCGCAGGTCGTAGACCTCCTGCCGGTCCCGGTCGGTCAGCTCCACCACGCGGAAGCCCCGGTTGCGCACGAGCTCCAGCAGGCCCTTGTTGACCAGCGACATCATGGCCTCGCG
>NZ_JAVFWZ010000110.1:0-558 GCF_040981245.1 Kocuria cellulosilytica
GCGCACCTGGCCTTCCTGAGCATCCACACCGGCCCGTCCAAGATCCAGGACGGCGCCGAGGCCCACCCCGACTGGTCCACCGACATCCACGACGTGCCGACGGGGCAGATCCCCGCGGTGAAGGAGGAACACCCGTGACCGAGACCCTGTTCATCGACGGACGCTGGGAGGCCGCCGCCGAGGGCGGCACCCGCACCATCGTCTGCCCGGCCGACGGCACCGAGGTCGGCGTGGTCGCCGAGGCCACGGCCGAGGACACCGGGCGTGCGATCGCCGCGGCCCGTCGTGCCTTCGACGACGGCCGCTGGTCGTCGGTGCCCGCCCCGGCGCGCGGTGACCTGCTGCTGCGGGTGGCCGCCCGGCTGCGCGAGCGCAAGGACGAGTTCGCCCGCGCCGAGTCCCTGGACACCGGCAAGCGCCTGGCCGAGTCCGAGATCGACATGGACGACATCGCCGCGTGCTTCGCGTGGTTCGGCAAGAACGCCGCCGAGCAGGCCGGCCGCATCGTGGACGCGGGCGACCTGGCCGTGGTCTCGAAGGTCGTCACCGAGCCGGTGG
>NZ_JAVFWZ010000018.1:0-18066 GCF_040981245.1 Kocuria cellulosilytica
AGCGCTCCGGCTACGGCCGCGAGCTCGGCCCGCTCGGCATGGACGAGTTCGTCAACAAGCGCCTGCTCTACGTCCAGGACTGACCCCTGCCCCTGCTCCTTCCGTCCCACTCCCACCACCCCTTGGAGGACCGCTCATGACCGCCCGCAGGACCACCGCCCGTGCCGTGCTGGAGACCCTCCGGGGCTACGGCGTCGACACCGTCTTCGGCATCCCCGGAACCCACTCCCTCGAGTTCTACCGGCCGCTGCGGGAGCTGGGCATCCGCGCGGTCACCCCGCGCCACGAGCAGGGCGCCGCGTACGGCGCGGACGGGTGGAGCCAGGTCTCGGGGCTGCCGGGGGTCGTCATCACCACGTCCGGGCCGGGCCTGCTGAACTCGCTGTCCGGCGCGGCCACGGCCTACGCCGAGTCCCGGCCCATGATCCTGCTCTCCCCGGGCCGGCCGCTGGGCCACGACTTCCGGGACATCGGCTCGCTGCACGAGACCAAGAACCCGTCCGCGGCCGTGGACGCGATCGTGGGCCGCAGCCGCCGGGTGACGAGCGGGTCCGAGGCCGTGACCATGGTCCACGACGCCTTCCGGGACTTCGCCCACTCCCGCCCCCGCCCGGTGCACATCGAGATCCCCCTGGACGTCCTGGAGGCGGAGCTCGACTGCACCGACCGGCAGGTGGCGCCGCGCCCGCTCGGCGCGCCGCAGCCGGCCCCGGTCGACGACGTGCACCGCGCCGCCGAGGTGCTCCGCGGCGCCGAGCGCCCCGTGATCCTGGCCGGCGGCGGCTCGCTGGCCGCCGGCGGGCGGCTGCTCGAGCTCGCCGAGCTGCTCGAGGCGCCCGTGATCACCACGACCAACGGCAAGGGGGCGATCCCCGAGCGGCACCGCCTCGCACTGGGCGCCGACCTGCGCCTGTCCACCGCGCACGAGTTCCTGCGCTCCGCCGACGCCCTGCTGGTCATCGGCTCGAAGGTCGGCGAGGCCGAGCTGTGGGGCGGGGACATCACGCCCCGGGGGCCGATCGTGCGCGTGGACATCATGCGCGACCAGATGCTGTGCAACCTCGACCCGGACATCGAGCTGCCCGGCCACTCCGCGGCCGTGGTCCCGCAGCTGCTCGAGGCGATCGGCCCGATCGCGCCGCGTCCCCCGCGCGACCTCACCGAGGTCTTCGCCCGGCTCGACGACGAGGGCCGCCGCACCGCGCCGGAGCTCGCGGCGCTCAACGAGACGATCATGGCCGTGGTGCCGGAGGACACGATCATCGGCGGCGACTCCTCCCAGGTCACCTATCTGGGCTCCACCACGTTCTTCCGCGCCCACCTCCCGCACTCCCTGCTCTACATGGGGACCTACGCGACCCTCGGCTACGGTCTGCCGGCCTCGATCGGGGCGAAGCTCGCCGCCCCGCACCGTCCCGTGCTGTGCCTCGTGGGCGACGGCGCCCTGATGTTCTCGATCCAGGAGCTGATGACCGCCGTGGAGCTCGGCGTGGACCTGCCGATCGTGTGCGTGGACAACGGCGGCTACGGCGAGATCCGGCAGAACATGGCCGACCGGGACATCGACCCGCTCGCCGTGGACCTGCGGCAGCCGGACTGGCCGGCCCTCGCCGAGGCCTTCGGCGCGGTCGGCTTCGAGGCCACCCGGGAGGACCTCGCCGAGAAGGTCGTCGAGGCGCTGGCGGTGAAGGGGCCGAGCCTCGTCCACCTCCGGATCTGACCGCGTCCCCGTCGCCCGTCACAGCCGGGTCACGGAAGCCGCAGAGTTCCCGTCGAAGCTGCGCAGAGTCCCCGCAGAAGCCCGCGGACCCACTGGTCAGGCTGCTTTCGATGTCCTTACCGTGGAGGTGCACGCAGCCGGATCCGGTGCCTCACCGCCGATGCGCCGGATCGGTGACCATGGCCAACACCAGGAGGCACATCATGAGCACGCGTGAACACCACACCACCCGCAAGGCCGCCGTGGGCCTGCTCGCCGTCGCCGGGCTCGCGCTCGCCGGCTGCGGGGCCGACGAGCCCGACACGGGCACCGAGGTCGAGGACATCACCGAGGGCGACGTCGCCGAGACCAGTCCTCCCGCGACGGAGGTTCCCCCGGCCGCCCCCGCGACCCCGTACGGCGGCGCCTACAACCGTCAGTTCTACGACGACCGGGCCGTCTACGAGGGTCAGGACGTCACGCTCTCCGCGGAGGTGGAGGAAGTCGTCTCTCCCTCGGCCCTGACGATCGGCGACCCCGACGACCTCACCCTCGATCCCCTGCTCGTGGTCCACGACCTCGACGTGCCCGACCTCGAGGAGGGTCAGACGCTCGAGGTGGTGGGCATGGTCCAGGAGGGCTTCGAGGTCACCGCCGCCGAGGAGCTGGTGGGGGTCGATCTCGAGGACGCCCTGTTCGAGGACCACGCGGGCGACCCCTGGCTCCACGCCACCGACGCCACCGTCACCGCGGAGGAGTAGCGCCGGAAGACCTCGTCACAGACGGATCACGGGAGTCCTTGAAAGACCGCAGAATCCCGGATCACTCCTTGTCGGGCGGAAATCCGCATGCCTACGCTCGATATGCACGCAGCCGGATCCGGTGCCTCACCGCCGATGCGCCGGATCGGTGACCATGGCCAACACCAGGAGGCACATCATGAGCACGCGTGAACACCACACCACCCGCAAGGCCGCCGTGGGCCTGCTCGCCGTCGCCGGGCTCGCGCTCGCCGGCTGCGGGGCCGACGAGCCCGACACGGGCACCGAGGTCGAGGACATCACCGAGGGCGACGTCGCCGAGACCAGTCCTCCCGCGACGGAGGTTCCCCCGGCCGCCCCCGCGACCCCGTACGGCGGCGCCTACAACCGTCAGTTCTACGACGACCGGGCCGTCTACGAGGGTCAGGACGTCACGCTCTCCGCGGAGGTGGAGGAAGTCGTCTCTCCCTCGGCCCTGACGATCGGCGACCCCGACGACCTCACCCTCGATCCCCTGCTCGTGGTCCACGACCTCGACGTGCCCGACCTCGAGGAGGGTCAGACGCTCGAGGTGGTGGGCATGGTCCAGGAGGGCTTCGAGGTCACCGCCGCCGAGGAGCTGGTGGGGGTCGATCTCGAGGACGCCCTGTTCGAGGACCACGCGGGCGACCCCTGGCTCCACGCCACCGACGCCACCGTCACCGCGGAGGAGTAGGACCGGCGTTCCGTCCGACCGGAGGGGCCGTGCCCCGCTCGAGCGTGCTGAGCGCTCCTGCGGGGCACGGCCCGGCCGTGCTGACCTTCGGCTGCCGGCAGTTCGGCCGCGCCGGTGGGACCGGGCCGAGGAATGCCCCGCGCGCGCCGGGGTGCCGCCGCCACCGGCGGCGGGGTGCGGAAAACCGCAGGAGGAACAGGTGGAGAACGTCGCAGTGCCGGGAGCCCCCGCGACCGTAGCGTGAGGGCATGAGCACACCGCACGAGACCCGACCCCTTCCACCCGTGCCGTGGGGCGACCCCGGCACCGGTTCCGGGCGCCCCGCCGACGCCCCCGGCACCGGCCCCGGGGCCCCGGCCGGCGCCCACGGCCCAGCCGCCGGCTCCCGCGCCGCGGGCCCCGGCCCCCGGTTCCGGGAGTGGGGACCGTGGTCCCCCAGGACCCTCTTCTTCGGCACCACCGACCTCGTGGTGGACGCCGCGCTCGGCACGCTGTGGCTGACCGCCCTCGTCTCCCTGGTCTCCGCCGGGTTCGCCTCGCTCGCCGCCCTGGTCGGAGTGGTCCTGCTCGTGGCCGCGATCTACGCGGTCCGCGGGGTCGAGTGGGTGGAGCGCCGCCGCACGCAGGCGGCATTCGGGCTGCACCTGCCCGCCCCGCGCCGGCGCCGCTCGTCCCGCACCGACGGCTGGCGGATCGTCCACCAGTGGTGGCTGGACGTCTCCGACGCCGCGTTCTGGACGGGCCTGCTGCACCTGCTCCTCACCACGGCCCTGGGCTGGGTGGCCGTGGCCGCCCTGGCCGGCACCGGCGCCGCCGTGGCCCTGGCCTTCGCCCCGCTGTACGCGGCGCCGAACAACCCGCTGTGGCCCTCCGACGTGGTCGGGACGTGGCCGGACTGGGCCGTGGTCCTGACCGGGATCGCCCTGGCGCTCCTCGGGCTGCTCGTCGTGCTCCTCGCCGTGGCCGCCCACCGGGGCCTGTCCCGGCTGCTGCTGCGGGTGGACGAGGCGGCGGAGCTGCGCCGCCGGGCCGCCGAGGCCGCGGCCGCCCGCGAGACCGCGGTCCGCGGCGCCCGCACCGAGCGCTCCCGGATCGAGCGCGACCTGCACGACGGCGTGCAGCCCCAGCTCGTGTCCGTGGCCATGAACCTGTCGATGGCCCAGCGGCGGATCGACCACGACCCCGCCGGCGCCAAGGACCTCATCGGGGAGGCGCACGCCACCACGAAGGCCGCGATCGCCGAGCTGCGCCGCCTGGCCCGGGGCTTCCACCCGGCGGTCCTGGAGGACCGGGGCCTCGACGCCGCCCTCTCCGCCGTGGCCGCCCAGTCCCCCGTCCCGGTCGCCGTGGACGTCCGGGTGCCGCGGCTGGCGCCGGAGACCGAGGCCGCCGTGTACTTCGCGGTCTCCGAGGGCATCGCCAACCTGGTCAAGCACGCCCAGGCCGGCGCCGCGTCCGTGCGGGTGGGCCTCGAGGACGACCCCGCGGGAGGCACCCGCGTGGTCGCCCGAATCGCCGACGACGGCCGCGGCGGCGCCGTGGTGGTCCCCGGCGGCGGCCTGTCCGGGATCGCCGACCGGATCCGCTCCGCGGGCGGGCACTTCTTCCTCGACTCGCCCGCGGGCGGGCCGACCGAGCTGACCGTCGAGCTGCCGATCGCCCGGGGGGCGGGATCCTGATGCGCATCGTCATCGCCGAGGACGCCGTCCTCCTGCGCGCGGGCCTCGTCCGCCTGCTCACCGAGGCCGGGCACGACGTGGTCGCCGACGTCGACACCGCCGAGGACCTGCTGAAGGCCGTCGAGCAGCACGAGCCGGACTTCGCCCTCGTGGACGTGCGGCTCCCGCCGACGTTCACGGACGAGGGCATCCGCGCCGCCGTCCTGGTCCGCTCCCAGCACCCGCGGATCGCGGTGCTCGTGCTCTCGCAGTACGTCGAGGAGCGCTACGCCTCGGAGCTCATCGCGTCCCGCCGGGACGGGCTGGGGTACCTGCTCAAGGACCGGGTGGCGGACGTCGACCAGTTCCTCGAGTCCGTGGAGACCGTGGGCGCGGGAGGCACCGTCCTGGACCCGGAGGTCGTCTCCCAGCTGCTCGTGCGCTCCCGGCACCGGCAGGACCTGGACCTGCTCTCCCCGCGGGAGCACGAGGTGCTCGGGCTCATGGCCCAGGGGCTCTCGAACGCCTCGATCGCCGCGAACCTGTTCCTCACCGAGTCCTCGGTGGAGAAGCACATCCGCTCCGTGTTCACCAAGCTGGGCCTCGCCCACGAGGACGGCGGCAACCGCCGCGTCCGCGCGGTCCTGCGCTACCTCGGCTACCCGGACCCCGGGCCCGGCCACTCCGCACCAGCCCACCCGTCGAACCAGGAGTTCCGGCCATGAGCACCCACCCCGAGCACCCCTCCTCCCCCGACGCCGCCTCCCGCGGTGCCGTCCCCGGCGACGTCGCCGCCCAGGACGTCGTCAGCGAGAACGAGCGCACCGCGTGGCTCGTGCCCACCGCCGTGCTCGGCGGTCTCGGCGCCCTCCTCCTGCTGGGCGCCGGCGGCGCCACCGCGGCCGCGTCCCTGTCCGTCCAGGAGCACCGGGTGGACACCACGGTGACCGAGTCCGTGGACACGGTCGTGGTCGACGGGCGGTCGGCCGTCATCGAGGTCGTGACGGCCGACGTCCCGGAGCTGCGGGTGGAGTCCGTGTACGCCGGCTTCCACCTCGAGAGCGCTCCCGAGCCCCGGTTGGAGGACGGCCGGCTGAGCATCGACTCCCTCCCCTCGGGCTCCTGGCCGGGCGCCGGCAGCGGGATGCACGTGCGGGTCACCGTCCCGGCCGAGGACGAGCCCGTGGACCTGCGGCTCTCCGGGGACGCCGGCGCGCTCGACGTCGAGGGCGACTTCGGCGACGTCCGGCTCGACACCGAGGCCGGCGTGATCGAGATGAGCGGCAGCGCCCGCACCCTGTGGGCGGCCTCGGAGGTCGGCGCCGTCGACCTCGACGGGGTCCGGGTGCGCGAGGACCTGGACGTGCACACCGAGGTCGGGGCCACCGAGGTCCGGCTCCTCGGCGACGCCCCGCGGCGCGTGTCCGTCACGACCCGCGCGGGGGCCGTCGAGGCCTCGCTCCCGGAGTCCGACTGGTGGACCCCCGTGGTGTCCGGGGCGGACGAGCGCGAGCCCCAGGACCTGACGGCGGCCACGGTCTGCGCCGCCGCACCCGGTGACCGGCCCTGCCTGTACGTCTCCTCGGCCGTGGGTGCGGCGGAGATCACCTACGGGGACCGGTCCTCCACCCCCGGCAGCGAGGCGCGCGAGCGATAGACTGGCCCCTGTTGTCCGGGTCGGGCGCACCGGGAGGGGGGACGGTGCGCACATCCTCCGAGGAGCCCTGTGAACCCCCTGACCACCTCCGCCCCCGCCGAGCGCGCCGCCCGGATCCCCGCCGCGGAGCGGCCCGCGGCCGCGCAGCACCCCACCGGCCGCCGGACGACGCCCTCGTCCGGCGGCCGGTACGCCCGGCTCGTGCACCTCGCGGGACGCGACTTCCTGCCGGTCGCCTTCGTGGCCCGCCTGCCCCTGGCCATGCTCACCGTCGGGGCGCTCACGCTCGCCACCGCCGTCAGCGGCTCCTACGTCGTCGGGGGCCTGGCCTCCGGCGCCGTGGGCATCGGCTCGGCACTGGGCGGGCCCCTGATGGGCCACCTCGCCGACCGGCTGGGCCAGCGGATCGTCCTGCTGGTCTCCGCCCTCGCCCACGCGGTGGCCATCGGGCTGCTGCTGGTCACCGCGCACGCCCCCGCGGGGCCGGCCGCACCGCCCGTGCCGCTGCTCGTCGGCGCGTCCCTGCTCGTGGGCGCCACGTGCCCCCAGGTGGGTCCGCTGGCCCGGGTGCGGTGGCGCGGGCTGGTCGGCGGGAACCGGCGGGAGCTGGACACCGCGCTGTCCTACGAGTCCACCGCCGACGAGCTGACCTTCGTGCTCGGCCCGGCCCTGGTGGGCCTGCTGGCCTCCCTGGTCGCCCCCTGGTCCCCCTTCGTCCTCGCGGCGGTCCTGACGCTCACGATGGTCACGTCCTTCGCCGTGCACCCCACGCGCCTGGCCGTCCCGGCCCTCTCGCGCGAGGACCGCCGGCTGGCGGCGGCCCGTCCCGTTCCCGGCCGTGAGCGGCTCCTCGTGCTGCTCCCCGTGCTGGGCATGGTGGCCATGGGCGCGTTCTTCGGCGCCGTGCAGAACGGCCTCAACGCCTTCGGCGGCGAGCTCGGCGTGCAGAGCGCCACCGGGCTGCTCTACGCCGTGCTGGGCATCAGCTCGGCGGCCGCCGCGCTGTCCGTGGCGTGGTGGCCGGAGCGCTTCCGGCCCGCCGCCCGCTGGGTGGTCAGCTCCGCCGCCATGGCCGCCCTGAGCCTGCTGTTCCTCCTGCCGAGCGGCATCGGGGCGATGCTCGTGGTGCTGCTGCTCGCGGGGCTGCCCCTGGGGCCCGCCATGGTCACGATCTACACCATCGGCGGGGACGTCGCCCGCCCGGAGCGGCTGGGCACGGTCATGACGATGCTCGCGAGCGGCGTGGTCCTCGGGTCCGCCGTGGGCGCGGCGCTGGCCGGTCTCCTGGCCGAGACCGCCGGCCACCGGGGCGCGTTCGCCGCCGCGGTCGGCGCGGCCTGCGCCATGGTCCTGGTCAGCGCGGTGCTGGCCCTGCTCCGGCGCCGCTGACCCGGAGGACTCCCGGGCACGCGTCCGCCCGGGACGCCGGAACGGCTACACCAGGGGTGAGCTGGGCCGGTGCTCCCGATTGCCGAGGCCCTCGCGGCCGTCGAGGTGGTCCACGATCTGACGGAGCGCCTCGAGCGAGCTGACGGTCTCCGACCAGCCCGTGACCTCGCGGATCCGCGTGGTGTCCATGATGGGCACGGCCCCGGCGAGGTCGATCCAGCCCGGGTCGGTGGGCTGCAGCCGCAGCCGGTAGGTGATCGCCACGAGGGCCCTGACCAGGGCCGGCGGCACCGGCAGGATCCGCTTGGCGCCGAGCACCTGCGCCACGCCGTCGGCGCCGAGCACCGGCTCGGCCGCGATGTTGAACGCCCCGCCGGCCCGGTGCTGGATGACCCGCCAGAACGCGTCCGCGACGTCGTCGGTGTGCAGCGTCTGGAAGCGGAACTGCTCGGGGAACGGCAGCACGGGCAGGCGCAGCCGGGCGATCAGCCGCTTGGGCACGAGGGCGCCGAGGAAGTAGTCCCCGATCTCGGGGGCGGCGCCGGCCTGGAACAGGAAGCCGGGCCGCAGCCTGGTCACCACGACGTCGGGGTGGGCCTCCTCGAACCGGTTGAGCACCGCCTCCGTCTCCGCCTTCTGCACGTTGTAGTGCGAGGTCTCGACCCCGCCGACGGGCCAGGACTCGTCCACGGTCCGGTCCTTGGGCCCGGGGCTGTAGGCCCCGAGCGAGGAGGGGTAGACGACCTGGGGCACGCCGGCGAGCACCACGGCGTCGAGCACGTGGACGAGGCCGTCCACGTTCGTCGCGTGCATCAGGGCGAAGTCCCGGTTCGGGCGGATGAGCCACACGAGGTGGATCACGGCGTCCGCGCCGGCCAGGATCTTCGCCAGGGCCGCGGTGGACTCCTTCGCGGCGACGTCGACGGTGTGCCACTCCACGCCGTCGTAGGGCTCACCGTCCCGCTCGGGCCCCTCGCGGGAGACCCCGACGATCTGCGTGACCTCCGGCGCGGCGTGCAGCCGCCGGAGCACTGCGGTGCCCACGTTGCCCGTGGCTCCCAGGACGACGATCTTCACGGTGCTCCTCCTCCGCCGGTGCAGGACCTACTGGTCCTGGACCCGGCCGCTCCCGCCCTGCAGACGGTCGATGTGCTTGGACGCCTCGGCCTTGGTCAGGTCCGCCGGCAGCTCCTCCCCGGCCTCGCGGGCCAGGGTGTCGAGGTAGCTGCGCTGCGCGCTGGTCATCGGCTCCTCGCCGGTGGCCCACTCGTCCGGGTCGCGGTCGATCCCGCTGCCCGGCTCGGGGCTGGAGGCGCCGAGGGTCTCCTGCTCGTCGGGACCGGGGGCTCCGTTCGCGTTCTCAGTCATGCGCCCATGATAGTCATGCCCCTTATGGTTCGCGCCCTGCGGCCCCTCCTGCCGCACGTCTGCCGCCACATGCCCCCTGCCGCTCGTCGCCTGCCGCGCGGAGGACGAAGTCAGTAGGCTGGGAGGCCGAGGAGATCCCCGGGACGACCACCGGCCGGCCCCGGGCAGGCGCCCCGGCGGCGTCCGCCCACGCGCGGCTCCACGAGCCGTCCCACGAACGAGGAGAAGCAGATGAACGAGCAGCCGCACACCGGCCCGGACGGCGCCGCGGGTGCCGAGGTCCGGTCCGACAAGCTCGAGGCCTACATGCTCGGGCACTACATGGGCGCCCTGTCCGGGGTGCGGCTCTTCGACGAGGCGGCCACCACGTGGGCCGGCACGCCGTACGAGGAGCGGTTCGCCGCGTTCGTCGGCGAGATCAAGGACGACATCGACCGCCTCGAGGCGATGCTCGACCGCCTGGGCTCCGGCCGGCGCCGGGTGGCCAAGGGGCTCGGGACCGTCACCGGCATCGCCTCCCGGCTCAATCCGCTGAGCCGGATCCGGGAGCGGGCCGGCATCGCCGCGCACGGCGAGCTCGAGATGCTGCAGTCCCTGGTGGTCGCCAAGCGCAGCATGTGGGTCACGCTCCTCGAGCTCGCCCCCGCCGAGCCGCGCCTGGACGCGGAGGAGCTGACGAAGCTCGAGGCCGACGCCGCCGACCAGTACGACCGGCTGCGGACCATCGCCGAGGAGACGGCACGGGACCGGTTCCTCGCCCGGGGCTGACCCCGTGACCGGCAGCACCGCGCCCCGGGGCCCCGGGGGCGCCCCGCCGCCCGCGGGCGACGACGCCGCGGGCCCGGCCGTGCCCGCGGCCGCCCCCGACGCGGACTGGGAGGCCCTGCTGGCCGGCTGGGTCCCTCCCGCCCCGGCGGGGGAGCTCGTCGAGCGCTACGGACCCCTGGTGGCGCACCGGGGCCCGCTCGTGCTCGCCCAGCTGGGACAGAGCCTGGACGGGTTCATCGCCTCCCGCACCGGGCACGCCGAGTTCGTGACCGGCCCCGAGGACCGGGAGCACCTGCACCGGCTGCGCGCGCTGGTGGACGCCGTGGTCGTGGGCGTCGGCACGGTCGTCGCCGACGACTGCCGGCTGACCGTCCGCGCCGTGCCCGGCGCCCACCCCGCCCGGGTGGTCCTGGACCCCTCGGCGCGGGCCCCGCTGACCTCGGCCGTGCTCACGGACGGCGCCGCGCCCACCCTGTGGGTGGTCGGCGAGCACGCGGACGTGCCCGCCGCGCCGGGCCCGCACGTCGCGGTCCTGCGCGTGCCCGTGGGCCGGGACGGGCTGGCCCCGTCGGCCGTGCTCGAGGCGCTGGGCCGGCGAGGCCTGCAGCGCGTGCTCGTCGAGGGCGGCGGACGCACCGTCTCCCGGTTCCTGGCCGCCGGGACGCTGCACCGGCTCTACCTCACCACCGCGCCCATGCTCATCGGGGACGGTGTGCCGGGCATCCGGTTCCCCGGCGCGGACCATCTCACCGGGGCCCTGCGCGCCCCGGTGCGCCGCTTCGTGCTCGGCGACGACCTCTGCACCGAGCTGACCTTCCGGCCCTGAGCCCTCCGGGTCGGCGGGCCGGTGCGGCTCAGCCGCCCAGCCGGTCCCGCAGGCTCCGGACGTGGCCCTCGGCCTGGACGTCGTACTCCGCGGAGCTCACGGTGCCGTCCTGCTCGATGACGAAGGTCGAGCGCAGCGGGCCGGTCCGGGTCTTCCCGTTGATCGTCTTCTCCCCCCAGGCGCCCCAGGCCCGGGCGGCCTGCCCGTCGGGGTCGGAGAGCAGCCGGTAGGGGAGGTGGTACTCCTCGGCGAAGCGGGACAGGGTCTCGGGGTCGTCCCCGGAGACGCCGAGCACGGTGTAGCCCAGGTGCTGGAGCGAGGCGAGGTTGTCCCGGAAGTCGCAGGCCTCGGAGGTGCAGCCGGGAGTGAACGCCTTGGGATAGAAGTAGACGATCACCTTGCGGTCGCGCAGCTCGGAGAGCCGCACCTGCTGTCCCTCGTGGTCGGTGAGCGCGAGCTCGGGGGCCTGCCGGCCGGTCTGGATCTGCTGGGTCATGGGTGCTCCTCAAGAGGTGGTTCGGGGAGGCGGGCCGGCGCGCTGGTCCGCTCCGGCCCGTGGAGGACGTGGCTACGGGTGGCGCCGAGCGGCCACCCGGCCCACCATCGCGCCCACGCAGGCCGAGGACACCGCGAGCGCCCACAGCGGGGCGGTCCGCCGGTGCCGGTGCCGCGGGCGGCTGAGGTCCGGATCGCAGTCGATGGCGGTGTAGTCGAAGAAGATCGCGGGGGCGGGCGACGGCGCGGTGTGGGTCACGGGTTCCTCCTGGATTCATACTATGGAATTACATTTCCACAATATGAAATTTACTGGCTTCCGGGTCAGTCGTCAAGAGGGTCCGCGACCTCTGGGCGCGGCACCGGCCCGTCAGCCGCGCCCGGCGAACGGCATCCCGGAGGCGGTGAGCACGAGCGAGTTCACCGTGGCGGACGCGGGGAGCTCGGCCATCAGCAGCACCGCCTTCCCCACCTCCTCGACGGGGAAGCTCGGCTCCGGGCGGAGCGTGCCGTCGGCCTGGAGCGCTCCGTCGTCCGTGCCCAGCCCCGCCAGCAGCTCCGTGGCCGCGTTGCCGATGTCGATCTGCCCGCAGGTGATGCCGTACGGGCGCCCGTCCAGGTCGAGGGACCGGGTGAGACCGGTGACGGCGTGCTTGCTCGCGGTGTAGGCGGCGGACAGCGGCCGGGGCGCGTGGGCGGAGATCGAGCCGTTGTTGATGATCCGCCCGCCCCGGGGATCCTGCTGCTTCATGATCCGGAAGGCCTGCGCCGAGCACAGGAACGCCCCGGTGAGGTTGACCCCCAGTGTGCGCGCCCACTCCTCCGGATCGATCTCGTCCACCTCGCCGCGGGGCCCGAAGGTGCCGGCGTTGTTGAACAGCACGTCGATCCGCCCGGTCAGCCGCTCGATCTCCTGGAAGGCCGCCGACACGCTCTGCGCGTCGGCCACGTCCACCGGCACGATCCGGGCGCCCCGCTCCCCTCCGGCCGTCTCGACCAGCGCGGCACGCCGCCGGCCGGCGAGCACGACCACCCACCCGGCCGCCAGGAAGTGGCGCGCCACGACCCGGCCGATCCCCGAACCGGCACCGGTCACCACGGCCACCTTCTCGTTCGCCGACCCCCGCCCCGGCTCCCCCGTCACATCACTCGCTGCCTGCATCTCTGCCTCCTCGGTCCTGGTGGGCACGGACGCCTCGGACGAGGGCCCGTCGTCGGCGACGGAATATTTCTCCGACCCATTGACTTCTGGCCTGTGAGCCAGTTCACTATATGTAGTGAAAGTTTTATTCCACAATACGGAATACGGAAAGGTCGCGAGGCGCACTCCATGAAGCTCACCGAGTTCAACTCCCTCAGCAGGACCCAGGCGGCCGAGGCCGTCCGGCCGGCGCTCGACATCCCGCGCTGGCTGGAGGCCGTGGTCGACGCCCGGCCCTACGCCCACCATGATGCCCTGCTCAACACGGCCCGGACGGCAGCGAAGCCGTTCAGCGCCGAGGAGATCGAGGGAGCCCTGTCCCACCACCCCCGCATCGGGGAGCGGGCCGAGGGCGACAGCGAGGAGGCCGGGCTGTCGCGCGCGGAGCAGGCCGCCGTCGACCCCTCGGACACCGGCGTCCAGCAGCGCCTGCGCGAGGGCAACCTCGCCTACGAGGAGCGGTTCGGCCAGGTGTTCCTCATCCGCGCCGCGGGGCGCACCCCCGAGGAGATCCTCGAGAACCTCTCCGCCCGCATGACCAACGACCCCGCGACGGAGCAGGGCGTGGTCGCCGACCAGCTGCGCCAGATCGCGCTCCTCCGACTCGAAGGACTCGTCACCCCATGAGCTACGTCACCGCCCACGTCCTCGACTCCGTCACCGGCACCCCGGCCCAGGGGATCGCCGTGGCCCTCGAGGCCGCCGACGGCACCTCCATCGCGTCCGCCGAGACCGACGCCGACGGCCGCGTGCCCGAACTGGGCCCAGAGACCCTGGAATCCGGCGACTACCGGATCACCTTCGACACGGGACAGTACTTCGCCGGCAGGAACCAGCCGACGTTCTACCCGTTCGTGACGGTGAACTTCACGGTGCAGGCCGAGGAGCGGCACTACCACGTGCCGCTCCTGCTGAGCCCGTTCGCCTTTTCCACCTACCGGGGCAGTTGACCCAGGAGTTGACGGGTCCGCCCGTCTTCGACCGCCCCGAGCAGCAGAGAGCACTTCCCACACGCCAAGGAGAATCGTCATGACCGACGTCACCACCCGGACCGCCACGGACACCGTCGTCCTGGGCAAGAACCAGTACGGCAAGGCGGAGAACCACGTCGTGCGCGTCGACCGTGCCACCGCCCGGCACGAGATCCGCGACCTCGTGGTCACCTCGCAGCTGCGCGGCGACCTCGAGGCCGTGCACACGGAGGGCGACAACGCCCACTGCGTGCCGACCGACACGCAGAAGAACACCGTCTTCGCCTTCGCGCAGCAGTACGGGATCGAGTCGCCCGAGCAGTTCCTGCTCAAGCTCGCCGACCACTTCACCGGCGAGTTCGAGTGGATCACCGGAGGCCGCTGGGCCGCCCAGGAGTACGCCTGGAACCGGATCGACGACCACGACCACTGCTTCGTGCAGAACAAGGACGAGGTGCGCACCGCGGTGGTCGTGGCCGACGGCGGATCCCGCACCGTCATCTCCGGGGTCAAGGACCTCACGGTCCTGAAGTCGACCGAGTCCGGCTTCACGGGCTACCCCAAGGACAAGTACACGACGCTGCCCGAGACCGAGGACCGCATCATGTCCACGGACGTGGCCACCCGCTGGCGGTACAACACGACCGACGTGGACTTCGACGCCGTCTACGAGGACGTCAAGAAGATCATCCTCTCCAAGTTCACCGACCACTACTCCCGGGCGCTGCAGGAGACCCTCTACCTCATGGGCAAGGCCGTCATCGAGGCCCACCCGGAGATCGACGAGATCAAGTTCTCCTGCCCGAACAAGCACCACTTCGTCTACGACCTCGGGTTCTGCGACCTGCCGAACAACAACGAGACGCACTACGCGGCGGACCGTCCGTTCGGCCTGATCGAGGCCACCGTCCAGCGCAGGGGCGCGCCCGAGAACGAGCACGCCTGGATGGGCATCGCCGGCTTCTGCTGAGCTGCGCACCAGCCGGCGGCGCCACCGGGGTCCGTCGTCGCCGTCCGCGCACGACGACGACGGGCCCCTCCGTCACACCCTCCTGCGGCCGGCGCGACCACCGCCCGCCCGTCCGGCGCTCCTGCCGCGACTACCGCGCACCGCGCGCTCCTCTTCACCTCCTCGCTCCGCCCCGGCCCGGCCCCTTCGCCGGCCCCGGGCCTCTCCCGTCACCAGGATCCCTAGGAGAACACCATGGCCAGGTCACGCACCGCCGAGCCGCCCAGCACCCGCACCCGCACGCGCCCGGAGGACGAATACCTCGGGGTGGGCAGCAGCCTCGGCTACGGGCTGCAGCACGTGCTCACCATGTACGGCGGCATCATCGCGCCCCCGCTCATCATCGGCGGCGTCGCGGGGGTGACTCCGCAGGAGCAGGGCCTGCTCATCGCGGCCTGCCTCTTCGTCGGCGGTCTCGCCACGATCCTGCAGTCCTTCGGCATCAAGTTCTTCGGCTCCCAGCTGCCCCTCGTGCAGGGCACCTCCTTCGCGTCCGTGGCCACCATGACCGCGATCGCCCAGGGCGAGGGCGGCATCCAGTCCGTCTTCGGCGCCGTGATCGCCTCCGCGGTCCTCGGCTTCCTCATCACGCCCTTCTTCGCCAGCATCGTGCGCTTCTTCCCGCCGGTGGTCACCGGCGTGGTGATCACCGCGATCGGGCTGACGCTGTTCCCCGTGGCGGCCCGCTGGGCCATGGGCGGCAACGCCCAGTCCCCCGAGTACGGCTCGGTGGGCAACCTCGGGCTGGCCGGCCTGACGCTGCTGATCATCCTGCTGCTGTCCAAGGTGGGCAGCGCCACCATCTCCCGGCTGTCCATCCTCCTGGGCCTGGTGCTGGGCACGGTCGCCGCCGTGCTCCTCGGCAAGGCCGACTTCAGCCAGGTGCTCGAGGGCAACATCTTCGCGTTCCCCGAGCCGCTGGCCTTCGGCCCCCCGGTCTTCGAGGTGGCCGCCATCCTCTCCATGTTCATCGTGGTGCTGGTGATCCTCACCGAGACCACCGCCGACATCATCGCGGTCGGCGAGATCGTCGACACGAAGGTCGACAAGAAGCGGATCGGCGACGGCCTGCGCGCCGACATGGCCGCCTCCGCGATCGCCCCGATCTTCAACGGCTTCACCCAGAGCGCCTTCGCCCAGAACGTGGGGCTCGTGGCGATCACCGGCGTCAAGAGCCGCTTCGTCGTCACGGCCGGCGGCGTGATCCTGGTGGTCCTCGGCCTGCTGCCTGTCCTCGGCCGGGTCGTCGCCGCGGTCCCGCCGCCCGTGCTGGGCGGTGCGGGCATCGTGCTCTTCGGCAGCGTGGCCGCCTCCGGCATCCGCACCCTGGCGAAGGTGGACTACAAGAACGGCGCCAACCTGATCATCGTGGCCACGTCCATCGGCTTCGGCATGCTGCCGATCGCGGTCCCCGAGATCTACGCGAACTTCCCGGGCTGGTTCGAGACCATCTTCCACTCGGGCATCAGCTCCGCGGCCGTGATGGCCGTCCTGCTGAACCTGCTCTTCAACGAGTTCCGCGCCGGCAACCCGCCGCGGGGCACGGGCTCCGTCTTCGCCAACGCCCCGGTGCGCGCCGTGCGCTACGAGAGCCTGGAGCACCTGCAGGACCACCTGCAGGAGGGCGACACCGTCAAGGACGGCAAGCTCGTGGACTGCGACGGCAACGCGGTCCCCGTGATCACCGCGGCCGGCGAGATCATCGACACCCGGGTCTGCCGGTCCCCGGACGACGCCGGAGGGTCCTCCGCGCACTGACGCACCAGCATCGATCCACCGTGAACCTCCTGCGGCGCCGGGGACCCCGGCGCCGCAGGTCGTGCACCGGACAGATCTCTTCTCCACCCCTCACTACTGAGAAAGAGTTGACGTGAACCCTGAGCACATGGTCGAGACCCACCACCGGCCGGCACCCGATCTTCCCCACGGCGCACCGCGGCAGACCGCGGCGTGGGCGGGTTCGTTCGAGGACCTCATCGAGAAGCAGGTGCGGGAGCGGACGCAGTACCTCCTGCAGTCCTCGGCGCCACGACCCGCGGCCGGGAGCCCGGCGGCCCCGACGGTCACCACGGACTACGTGAACACGATCCCCGTGGACCAGGAACCGGAGTTCCCGGGCGACGAGGACGTCGAGCGCACCTACCGCCGCTGGCTGCGCTGGAACGCCGCGGTGATGGTGCACCGGGCCCAGCGCCCCGAGATCGGCGTGGGCGGGCACATCTCCACCTACGCGGGCGCGGCGACCCTCTACGAGGTCGGCTTCAACCACTTCTTCCGCGGCCCGGACCACCCCGGCGGCGGCGACCAGGTCTTCTTCCAGGGCCACGCCTCCCCCGGGATGTACGCCCGGGCGTTCCTGGAGGGCCGGCTCACCGAGGAGCAGCTGGACGGCTTCCGGCAGGAGAAGTCCAAGGGCGCCGACGGCATCCCGTCCTATCCGCACCCCCGCTCGATGCCGGACTTCTGGCAGTTCCCCACGGTCTCGATGGGCATCGGGCCGATGAACGCGATCTACCAGGCGCAGTTCAACCGCTACCTGCACCACCGCGGCATCAAGGACACCTCCGACCAGCAGGTGTGGGCGTTCCTCGGCGACGGCGAGATGGACGAGCCGGAGTCGCGCGGCCTGCTGCAGCTGGCCGCCAACGAGAAGCTGGACAACCTCAACTTCGTGATCAACTGCAACCTGCAGCGCCTGGACGGGCCGGTGCGCGGCAACGGCAAGATCGTCCAGGAGCTGGAGGCCTTCTTCCGCGGCGCCGGCTGGAACGTCGTGAAGGTCCTCTGGGGCCGCGAGTGGGACCCGCTCCTGGCCGCCGACACGAAGGGCGAGCTCGTGCGGATCATGAACGAGACCCTCGACGGGGACTACCAGACCTTCAAGGCGGAGTCCGGCGGGTTCGTCCGCGACCACTTCTTCGGCCGGTCCACCACGACCAAGGAGCTCGTCGCGGACATGTCCGACGACGAGATCTGGGCCCTCAAGCGCGGGGGCCACGACTACCGGAAGGTCTACGCGGCCTACCGGGCCGCCACCGAGTTCCGCGGCAAGCCCACCGTGGTGCTCGCGATGACGGTGAAGGGCTACGGCCTGGGCGCCTCCTTCGAGGCGCGCAACGCGACCCACCAGATGAAGAAGCTGACCCTGGAGGACCTCAAGGCCTTCCGGGACCACCTGCGCATCCCCGTCTCGGACGAGGAGCTGGAGAGCGACCTCTACGGCGCCCCGTACTACCACCCCGGCAAGGACTCCCCGGAGATCCAGTACCTGCTGGCCCGGCGCCGGGAGCTGGGCGGCGGCCTGCCCTCGCGCCGGGCCGGGCACGCCCCCGTGGTGCTGCCCGGCGACGACGCCTACCGGTCCGGCAGGAAGGGCTCCGGCAAACAGATGGCGGCCACCACCATGGCCTTCGTCCGCGTGCTGCGGGACCTCATGCGCAGCAAGGACTTCGGCCACCGGATCGTGCCCATCGTCCCGGACGAGGCCCGCACCTTCGGCATGGACTCGTTCTTCCCCACGGCCAAGATCTACAACCCCAACGGGCAGAA
>NZ_JAVFWZ010000111.1:0-557 GCF_040981245.1 Kocuria cellulosilytica
GTGCCCGGGTGGGGCGCGTACCCGGCCGGTGTCGTGCACGTCCTGGCCGGGCCGGACGGGGAGGCGGTGCCGGGCTTCGAGCTGCTGCTGGACTCGACCGTGCCGGTGGGCGCGGGGCTGTCGTCGTCGCACGCCGTGGAGGTCGCCACCGTCGTGGCGCTGAACGACCTGCTGGGCCGCGGCCTGGACCGGCCGGCGATGGCGCGGCTGACCCAGCGGGCGGAGAACGAGTTCGTCGGGGCGCCCACCGGGATCATGGACCAGTCCGCGTCGCTGATGGGTCGGGCCGGGTCGGCCCTGTTCCTGGACTGCCGCACCCTGGACGCCGAGACCGTGCCCCTGCCGCTGGCCGAGCACGGGCTGGCGGTGCTGGTCGTCGACACGGGGGTCGCCCACTCCCACGCCGACGGCGGCTACGCCGCCCGGCGCGCGTCCTGCGAACGGGGCGCGGCCGCCCTCGGGGTCGCCTCCCTGCGCGACGTCCCCGCCGACGCCGACCTCGGGGTGCTCGACGAGGAGACCGCCCGGCGGGTCCGCCACGTGCTCACCGAGAACCG
>NZ_JAVFWZ010000112.1:0-557 GCF_040981245.1 Kocuria cellulosilytica
GGTGAAGCCCAGCTTCGTGGCCACGCGGCACATGCCCACGTTGCCGCTCCAGGTCTCGAGGTCGAGCCGGTGGGAGTCGGAGCGGGCGAAAAGGTGGTCGGTCCACAGACGCACGGCCTCGGTGCCGTAGCCGCCGCTCCAGTGCTCCGGGGAGTAGACGGTGATGCCCAGGGAGCGCAGCGGCACCAGGTGCGTGCCGTCCCCGGGGTCCTCGGTCGGCTTCTCCGACCAGTACCAGGAGACCTGCCCGATGAACCGGCCGGTGGCGGCGTCCGCGATCACCATGGTCTCCCGCAGGTCCGGCCAGTCCTGTGCCGTCACGCGCTCGCGCAGGGTGGTGAGCCAGCGCTGGGCGCCCTCCGCGGTGAAGTTCGGGTAGAACGGCCCGTCGGTGCGCTGCCACTCGTGCTCGCCGCCGCCCTCGGGAGGCATGATCCACGCCTCGTACGCGGCGAGGTCCTCCTCGGTCCAGTCGCGGAGGTGGACTCTGCTGCCTTCGATCTGCACGGTGCTTCCTTCCGGGGGCGTCGGGGTCGGGGTGCGCGGGGCGCCGGGGC
>NZ_JAVFWZ010000113.1:0-556 GCF_040981245.1 Kocuria cellulosilytica
CGTGGCATGGGCGCCGCCCGAAACGCGTTCGTACTCGCCTCCATGGCCACCTCGCGGCACGCCTGTGCTGCTGCGCACGGCACCAGTGGCGGAACTGGAGGGAGCGGTCCACGTATCGGGCCATGCGCACACGATCCTGCGCATGGCCCATCTGTCTTCCCCTGAAGACTTCGGCCCCTGGCTGGAGGCCACGCCGGTGCTGTGGTCGCTGCGCTACAAGCCATTGGTGGGCGACGCGCTGCTGGATGAACTGGCACGCAGTCACAACAGCGTCAGCGCAGCCAACATGGGTCTGCTGGCACGCTGCTTTGGCTGGGATGATGTACACGATGGCGTGGATCCGGACAGGCTGGCATCGATCCAGTCGCGCGGTCATCGACGCTGGGCCGCCGAGACCGGGAATGCGGCAGAGCTGTCGGCACTGCTTGAACAAGAGGGCAGCCTGCGGCTGGGGAGGGTCACCCTTGCACGTTGCCTGCCCTCTTGTTCAAGCAGTGCCGACAGCTCTGCCGCATTCCCGGTCTCGGCGGCAGAGCTGTCGGCACTGCTTGAACAA
>NZ_JAVFWZ010000114.1:0-552 GCF_040981245.1 Kocuria cellulosilytica
GGCTTCTTCGCCCTGAACGCCGCCCCGGCCGTGCCCCTCCCGGGCGATCTGGTGGACCGGTGCGACCTGATCATCGTCAACGAGACCGAGTACGCCCTCATCCCCGAGCTGGCCGACGCCAAGCTGGTCGCGGTGACCTACGGCGCCGAGGGCTCTGCCCTCTACAGCCATGGGCGACGGGTCGCCTCCGCCCCCGGCAACGAGGTGGCCGTCGTCAGCACGGTCGGCGCCGGTGACGCGTTCTGCGCCGCGCTGGTGCTGGCCCTCACCTCCGGGCTCGACCACGAGACGGCGCTCCGCGCCGCCAACGCGGTGGGCGCTCATGCCGTCGGCGATTCCTCCGCGCAACCGGCCTTCTTTCCGCTGGCCCACTATCTGCCGCCGCCAGCGGCACCCGGGTGACCTTCTCGGCGGGGACGAGCGCGGTCCGGTGCCGGTCCCAGGGATGGTGGGGATCCCGGCCGAGGAGCTCGTCGGGGTTGCGTGCGGCGGTGACGGTGGCGATGCAGGAGGCGTAGGCCAGCCACAGCAGCCGGGGGCTCAGCGCCCACG
>NZ_JAVFWZ010000115.1:0-552 GCF_040981245.1 Kocuria cellulosilytica
CACGACCGCGCCCAGCTGGGCGCCCAGCGGCCCGCACAGCGGGGTCGGGGACTTCTCCACCACGGTGACCTCCATGCCCAGGGAGTGGGCGGTGGAGGCGACCTCGGCGCCGATGAACCCGGCGCCGATGACGACCATCCGGCCCCCCGCGCGCACCAGCTCGCGCAACTTCTGCGCGTCGGCGATGGTGCGCAGGGTCACCACGTTGTCCGCGCCCGCGATCTGGGGCAGGTTCCGCGGCGAGGCACCGGTGGCGATGACCAGGGCCTCGGCGTGGACCATGCCCCCGTCCTCCAGGTGGACCGTGCGGGTGGACGGATCGAAGGACACCGCCCGGGTCCCGAGGACCCACTCCGCCTCCAGGGCCTCGGTGTCGGTCTCCAGGGTCAGATCCGCGATCTCGATCCGCCCGGCCAGGAAGTCCTTCGACAGCGGCGGACGGTCGTAGGGACGCTGCAGCTCATCACCGATGATCACCACACGCCCGCCGAACCCGAGGCTGCGCGCGGCCCGCGCGGCCGACAGGCCGGCCAGGGACGCCCCGACAATGAC
>NZ_JAVFWZ010000019.1:0-3909 GCF_040981245.1 Kocuria cellulosilytica
TGCGGGGAGCCCCCGCACGGTGTGCGGGGGCTCGACCCTGGTGGTGTGGTCCGGCGGTGTCCTACTCTCCCACACCCTTCCGGGTGCAGTACCATCGGCGCTGTGGGTCTTAGCTTCCGGGTTCGGGATGGGACCGGGCGTTTCCCCCACGCTATGACCGCCGTAACTCTGGTGCCCGACCCCGGTGGCCGGCGGCGTGCCGGTGGGGGTGGGTAAGTCACTGTGGTGCTCCGCCCGTGGTGGGCGGTATTCGATTGTGGGCTTCACCGAACAACCGTGGGGTTGTTGGTTGGGAGCCGTATAGTGGACGCGGTGTTCTGTGGTGTCCCCACCGTAGGTCCCCGACGCGTGTCGGGGGGTGGGGTGTGGTGTAAGTTGTCGGCGTATTAGTACCGGTCGGCTGCACACGTCGTTGGTTCGTGCTTCCACCTCCGGCCTATCAACCCAGTGGTCTAGCTGGGGGCCTCTCACACACAAGGTGCATGGAAATCTCATCTCGAAGCGAGCTTCCCGCTTAGATGCTTTCAGCGGTTATCTCTTCCGAACGTAGCGAAGCAGCGGTGCACCTGGCGGTACAACTGCCATACCAGAGGTTCGTCCGTCCCGGTCCTCTCGTACTAAGGACAGGTCTTCTCAAATTTCCTGCGCGCGCAGCGGATAGGGACCGAACTGTCTCACGACGTTCTGAACCCAGCTCGCGTACCGCTTTAATGGGCGAACAGCCCAACCCTTGGGACCAACTCCAGCCCCAGGATGCGACGAGCCGACATCGAGGTGCCAAACCATGCCGTCGATATGGACTCTTGGGCAAGATCAGCCTGTTATCCCCGAGGTACCTTTTATCCGTTGAGCGACGGCCATTCCACAATGTACCGCCGGATCACTAGTCCCGACTTTCGTCCCTGCTCGAGCTGTCGCTCTCACAGTCAAGCTCCCTTGTGCACTTACACTCGACACCTGATTGCCAACCAGGCTGAGGGAACCTTTGGGCGCCTCCGTTACTCTTTAGGAGGCAACCGCCCCAGTTAAACTACCCATCAGGCACTGTCCCTGACCCGGATCACGGGCCGAAGTTAGATGTCCAGAGTGACCAGAGTGGTATTTCAACGTTGACTCCACGTGCACTGGCGTGCCCGCTTCACCGTCTCCCACCTATCCTACACAAGCCACACCGAACACCAATACCAAACTATAGTAAAGGTCTCGGGGTCTTTCCGTCCTGCTGCGCGTAACGAGCATCTTTACTCGTACTGCAATTTCGCCGAGTTCATGGTTGAGACAGCGGGGAAGTCGTTACTCCATTCGTGCAGGTCGGAACTTACCCGACAAGGAATTTCGCTACCTTAGGATGGTTATAGTTACCACCGCCGTTTACTGGGGCTTAAATTCTCCGCTTCGCCGTGAGGCTAACAGGTCCTCTTAACCTTCCAGCACCGGGCAGGAGTCAGTCCGTATACATCGTCTTGCGACTTCGCACGGACCTGTGTTTTTGATAAACAGTCGCTTCCCCCTGGTCTCTGCGGCCCTTACCCGCTCGCCGGAGCATGTCCGGTCCACGGTCGGGGCCCCCCTTCTCCCGAAGTTACGGGGGCATTTTGCCGAGTTCCTTAACCATGATTCTCTCGATCGCCTTAGTATTCTCTACCTGATCACCTGTGTCGGTTTGGGGTACGGGCGGCTGGAACCTCGCGTCGATGCTTTTCTCGGCAGCATAGGATCACCGAATCCCCCCACGGATGGGGGTCCCGTCACGTCTCAGGCACGTGACCCGCGGATTTGCCAACGGGTCGCCCTACACGCTTAGACCGGGTCTACCATCGCCCGGCTCGGCTACCTTCCTGCGTCACACCTGTTAATACGCTTACCTCCCCGGTTCAGGTCCCACGCTCCCCGGAGCCGGCGGCGACCAATGGTCACCGCGTGGCCCGGTTCGGGTGGTTAGTGTCCCCGGTTCGGTAGGGGCGGTTCTTCGCCGGTACGGGAATATCAACCCGTTGTCCATCGACTACGCCTGTCGGCCTCGCCTTAGGTCCCGACTGACCCAGGGCAGATTAGCTTGACCCTGGAACCCTTGATCATCCGGCGGACGGGTTTCTCACCCGTCATTCGCTACTCATGCCTGCATTCTCACTCGTGTGGGCTCCACCACTGGGTCACCCCGCAGCTTCACTGCCCACACGACGCTCCCCTACCCATCGCACCACCTGAACCAGGATCAAAGTCCTGGTTGGGTATCATTGGTGCAATGCCACAACTTCGGCGGTGTACTTGAGCCCCGCTACATTGTCGGCGCGGAATCACTTGACCAGTGAGCTATTACGCACTCTTTCAAGGATGGCTGCTTCTAAGCCAACCTCCTGGTTGTCTGAGCAACTCCACATCCTTTCCCACTTAGCACACGCTTAGGGGCCTTAGTTGGTGGTCTGGGCTGTTTCCCTCTCGACTATGAAGCTTATCCCCCACAGTCTCACTGCTACGCTCTCACTTACCGGCATTCGGAGTTTGGCTGACGTCAGTAACCTTGTAGGGCCCATCGGCCATCCAGTAGCTCTACCTCCGGCAAGAAACACGTAACGCTGCACCTAAATGCATTTCGGGGAGAACCAGCTATCACGAAGTTTGATTGGCCTTTCACCCCTACCCACAGCTCATCCCCTCCATTTTCAACTGAAGTGGGTTCGGTCCTCCACGCGCTCTTACACGCGCTTCAACCTGGCCATGGGTAGATCACTTCGCTTCGGGTCTAGATCACGCCACTCACTCGCCCTGTTCAGACTCGCTTTCGCTACGGATACCCCTCACGGGTTAACCTCGCGACGTAACACTAACTCGCAGGCTCATTCTTCAAAAGGCACGCCGTCACCCTTGTCAGGCTCCGACGGTTTGTAGGCACACGGTTTCAGGTACTATTTCACTCCCCTCCCGGGGTACTTTTCACCTTTCCCTCACGGTACTGGTCCGCTATCGGTCATCAGGTAGTATTTAGGCTTACCAGGTGGTCCTGGCAGATTCACACGGGATTTCTCGGGCCCCGTGCTACTTGGGTACACGCTCCACGCGGCAGCAACGATTTCGTCTACGGGACTCCCACCCTCTCCGGTCCGGCACTCACACCGGTTCGACTATCGTCCTGCACTCACGCGCCCGGGCCGGCAGACCCAGGACGACGTGCCCCACGACCCCGATGATGCAACCCCTGCCGGGTATCACACACCATCGGTTTGGCCTCTTCCGCGTTCGCTCGCCACTACTGACGGAATCACTGTTGTTTTCTCTTCCTGTGGGTACTGAGATGTTTCACTTCCCCACGTTCCCTCCACACACCCTATGAATTCAGGTGCGGGTCACCACGCATAACACGTGGCGGGGTTTCCCCATTCGGAGACCCTCGGATCACAGCTCGTTTATCAGCTCCCCGAGGCTTATCGCAGATTACCGCGTCCTTCATCGGCTCCTGATGCCAAGGCATCCACCGTGCGCCCTTAAAAACTTGCCACATGATCACAGAACACACCGATACCCACCACCACCCACGACTCCTGTTCCCAGGAACCGTGCAGCAGCAGTGTTCTCGGCGATCAATCACGAACACGGCACCACAACACACCCGGCACACCCCGACCACCACCCGAAGGCGACGGCACACCAGTGTCCCGGTCCGCTGCGGCACCCGTTCTTAAGATGCTCGCGTCCACTATACAGTTCTCAAACAACAACCCGCACATCCCACACACTGGTGGGCGCCGGCCCCGACACAAGGGGACCACGACCACCGGCAGGACGCCGGGAACCCAGACACAACACCCCCACCCCCTTGAACCGGGGACGGGGCCTGTTGTCTCAGGACCCAATAGTGCACCACGGACCGCACCCACCACCGGACCGGCTCTCTTCCACCACCCCCACCCG
>NZ_JAVFWZ010000020.1:0-1704 GCF_040981245.1 Kocuria cellulosilytica
GCGGGGGCGACCACCACACGGCGGTCAACGGCTCCTTAGAAAGGAGGTGATCCAGCCGCACCTTCCGGTACGGCTACCTTGTTACGACTTAGTCCCAATCGCCAGTCCCACCTTCGACGGCTCCCTCCCACAAAGGGGTTAGGCCACCGGCTTCGGGTGTTACCAACTTTCGTGACTTGACGGGCGGTGTGTACAAGGCCCGGGAACGTATTCACCGCAGCGTTGCTGATCTGCGATTACTAGCGACTCCGACTTCATGAGGTCGAGTTGCAGACCTCAATCCGAACTGAGACCGGCTTTTTGGGATTAGCTCCACCTCACAGTATCGCAACCCTTTGTACCGGCCATTGTAGCATGCGTGAAGCCCAAGACATAAGGGGCATGATGATTTGACGTCATCCCCACCTTCCTCCGAGTTGACCCCGGCAGTCTCCTATGAGTCCCCACCATCACGTGCTGGCAACATAGAACGAGGGTTGCGCTCGTTGCGGGACTTAACCCAACATCTCACGACACGAGCTGACGACAACCATGCACCACCTGTCCACCGACCCCGAAGGGAAACCCCATCTCTGGGGCGGTCCGGTGAATGTCAAGCCTTGGTAAGGTTCTTCGCGTTGCATCGAATTAATCCGCATGCTCCGCCGCTTGTGCGGGCCCCCGTCAATTCCTTTGAGTTTTAGCCTTGCGGCCGTACTCCCCAGGCGGGGCACTTAATGCGTTAGCTACGGCGCGGAGAACGTGGAATGTCCCCCACACCTAGTGCCCAACGTTTACGGCATGGACTACCAGGGTATCTAATCCTGTTCGCTCCCCATGCTTTCGCTCCTCAGCGTCAGTAACAGCCCAGAGACCTGCCTTCGCCATCGGTGTTCCTCCTGATATCTGCGCATTTCACCGCTACACCAGGAATTCCAGTCTCCCCTACTGCACTCTAGTCTGCCCGTACCCACTGCAGACCCGGGGTTGAGCCCCGGGCTTTCACAGCAGACGCGACAAACCGCCTACGAGCTCTTTACGCCCAATAATTCCGGACAACGCTTGCGCCCTACGTATTACCGCGGCTGCTGGCACGTAGTTAGCCGGCGCTTCTTCTGCAGGTACCGTCACTCTCGCTTCTTCCCTACTGAAAGAGGTTTACAACCCGAAGGCCGTCATCCCTCACGCGGCGTCGCTGCATCAGGCTTCCGCCCATTGTGCAATATTCCCCACTGCTGCCTCCCGTAGGAGTCTGGGCCGTGTCTCAGTCCCAGTGTGGCCGGTCACCCTCTCAGGCCGGCTACCCGTCGTCGCCTTGGTGAGCCATTACCCCACCAACAAGCTGATAGGCCGTGAGCCCATCCAAAACCAGTAAAACCCTTTCCACCCCCCACCATGCGATGGGACGTAGTATCCAGTATTAGACCCAGTTTCCCAGGCTTATCCCAGAGTCAAGGGCAGGTTACTCACGTATTACTCACCCGTTCGCCACTAATCCGCCCAGCAAGCTGGGCATCATCGTTCGACTTGCATGTGTTAAGCACGCCGCCAGCGTTCGTCCTGAGCCAGGATCAAACTCTCCGTCAAAAAAACAACGAAAACATCAAACCCCGGCTGAAAATGTCGCCACCATCCCACGGAGGCAGGACAGCAACAACCCATCAACCGAAAAAACATTCGGTATCAACAAACATGGCACACTATTGAGTTCTCAAACAACAGACC
>NZ_JAVFWZ010000001.1:0-548811 GCF_040981245.1 Kocuria cellulosilytica
AGCGCTCCGGCTACGGCCGCGAGCTCGGCCCGCTCGGCATGGACGAGTTCGTCAACAAGCGCCTGCTCTACATCAACGACTGACCCGGGCCGGGGCGGTCGGACACCGCCCCGGCCTCCCCCCGGCGTGCAGACCCGCCACCTCCGAGGAAAGGTTCCCGTGGACACCATCGCACCGCCCCAGACGACCGCCCCGAACAGACCGGGAGCACCGACTCCCGCAGAGACGCACGCACGGCTGCGCCGCAGCCTCAAGCCCCGCCACCTGACCATGATCGCGATGGGCGGGGCCATCGGCACCGGCCTGTTCGTGGCCTCGGGCAACACCATCGCCACCGCCGGCCCCGGCGGGGCGCTGCTGGCCTACGTGGCCATCGGTTTCATGGTCTTCCTGCTGATGCAGTCCCTGGGCGAGATGGCCACCTACCTGCCGGTCTCCGGCGCGTTCGAGGAGTACTCCACCCGCTTCGTGAGCCCCTCCTTCGGCTTCGCCATCGGCTGGAACTACTGGTACAACTGGGCGATCACCGTGGCCGCCGAGCTCGTCGCCGCAGCCCTGATCATGCGCTACTGGCTGCCCGACGTGCCGTCCTGGATCTGGTCGGCGCTGTTCCTGGCGATCCTCTTCGGCCTCAACGCCCTGTCCACCCGGGCCTACGGCGAGAGCGAGTTCTGGTTCTCCCTCATCAAGGTCGCCACCATCGTGATCTTCCTCGTCCTGGGCGTGCTCATGATCGTGGGCATCCTCGGCGACTCCTCCCCCGGCTTCAGCAACTGGACCACCGGGGACGCCCCGTTCGTCGGGGGCGGGGCCGGGATCCTCGCGATCTTCATGGTGGCCGGCTTCTCCTTCCAGGGCACCGAGCTCGTCGGCGTGGCCGCCGGTGAGGCCGAGAACCCGGAGAAGAACGTGCCCCGGGCCATCCGCACCGTGTTCGTGCGGATCCTGCTCTTCTACGTCGGGGCCATCACCATCGTGGGGTTCCTCATTCCCTACACCAGCCCCTACCTGCTGGGCAGCGGCGTGGAGGACATCTCGATCTCCCCGTTCACCCTGGTCTTCGAGAACGCCGGGGTGCTGGCGGCGGCCTCGGTGATGAACGCGGTGATCCTCACCGCGATCCTCTCGGCCGGCAACTCCGGGCTCTACGCCTCCACCCGCATGCTGTGGGCGCTGGCCGAGGGCGGCAAGGCGCCGAGGTTCCTGGCGAAGGTCAACCGTCGCGGCGTGCCCATGAACGCCCTGCTGGCCACCACCGTGGTGGGGGCCGCCTGCTTCCTCACCACCCTGATCGGCGACGGCGCGGCCTACGTGTGGCTGGTCAGCGCCTCGGGGCTGGCCGGGTTCATCGTGTGGATGGGCATCGCCTGGAGCCACTACCGCTTCCGCAAGGCCTACACCGCCCAGGGCAAGGACCTCGCCGACCTCCCGTACCGCGCGAAGTTCTTCCCGCTCGGCCCGATGATCGCCCTGGCCCTGTGCGCCGTGGTCATCTTGGGGCAGAACTACCAGGCCGTCATCGGGGACATCGACCTCCTCGCGGCCCTGTCGGCCTACATCGGCCTGCCCCTGTTCCTGGCCCTGTGGCTGGGCCACCGCCTGGTGACGGGCTCGAGGATGGTCCGCTACGAGGACGCCGACCTCACCCGCGCCACCGACTGACCCGCACTCCCGCCGAGCCCCCAGACACCGGGCGGCCTTTCCGCCGAGCCCCCAGGCTCCGGGCCAGCACTCCCGCCGAGTCCCCAGAGACCGGGCGACCTTTCCGTCGAGTCCCCAGTCCTGTCGCGCATCCCCAGGTTCGATCATGGGGAAACGCGACAGGACTGGGGACTCGCCGCATCGGGCGAGTGGGGCGTGGGGGTTCGGCGGAGGAATCAGCGAGGGAGAGCGGGAGGGCAGGAGAGCAAGAGAGCCCGGGAATCAGGGCGCGGGGGCTGCTGCCGGCTCAGACGGCCCCGCCGGCGGCCTCCGGGGCGCCCGAGCCGTGGCCGTGCCCGCCGTCGCCGACGTGCTCCCGGGCCACGAAGTTCTCGAGGTCGAAGAGGTTCTCGGCCCGGCGCGCGACGTTCACCAGGGTGGTCATGGAGGCGACCTCCTCGACCTGCTCCTTCAGGAACCAGAGCATGAACTGCTCCCCCAGCGCGTCCCCCTCGGCCCGGGCGGCGGCGAACAGCGCCTTGATCTGCTCGGTGACCTCCTGCTCCTGGGACAGCGCCAGGGCCAGGGGCTCACGGACGTCGGCGAAGTCGTTGCGCACCTCCCCGACCCCCGGGATGGTCAGGGGCAGGTCCCGGTCCAGAATGTACTGGACGATCATCATGGCGTGGTTGCGCTCCTCCAGGGACTGCCGGTAGAAGTGCCGGGCCAGCTGGGGAAGGTCCTGGCTGTCGAACCAGACCGCCACGGCGATGTACTGGTGGGAGGCGGCGAACTCGTGGCCCACCTGGCGGGTGAGCAGGTCGTTGAAGGACTCGGGGGCCATCGGGATCTCCTGACATGGGCGGGGCCACAGGGGTGACGACGTGCCGGCCGCTCCACCGGTGCGAGCCTGGGCGGATCAGCGGGAACGGTCGCCGGGGGTGGGAGTTCGAGCCTAGCGCGGTGGCACCGCCGGGTGAAGGCCGGTCACCGGGGACGTCCCACGCCACCGCGGTCCGCATCGCCATCGCCCTCGCCCACGGGTACCGGCACGGGCACGGGCACGGGCACGGGCACGGGCAGAGTGCCATGCCCTCGCTCGCCCCGTCCGTCAGACCTCGCGGATCGCGGTGAGCTCGTAGACCCTGGCCGAGCTCGTCGCCGGTCCGTGGCAGGTCAGCTGGTGGGGCGGGGCGGATCGGGCCTGCAGTTCGACGTCGATGCAGTCCGGCCGGGGCGGGCGGCCGGTGAGACGGATCCGCCAGCGGTCGCCGTCGTTCAACGACTCGGTGACCGTGTAGTCGTGGCGGCCGGCTGGGCCGAAGCGTTCGAGCGCGGCGGCGACGGCGGCCTGCTGCGGCGGGAAGAGGTCGGTGTACCCGCGCAGGTGCTCCCCGGAGACCCGGTCGGCGAGGTGCTCCTCGACCGTGGTCACGGAGGACTCCGCGTCGAGCCCTCCGTAGTAGACGCCGTCGGGGACGACGACGACGTTGGCGGCGAACCGGTCACCGCCGACGTGCGAGCACTCCCAGACCAGCTCCGGCCAGCGCTCGCTCAGGGCACGCCCCACGGGCCGTCCGCGCACAGCACAGCAGGGATCGTGCTGACCGTGGGCGCAGACCAGGAGGACCGGTGGGTGGCCGATCTCACCGGGGACGCCGAGGGCCGTGGCGATCTCCGCGAGATCCTCGTCGCGGCGCCACGTTCCCCATCGCTGATGGCAGGCGCCGGAGTTGTCGTGGCGCAGCACAGCCCACCGGCTGGGACCCTCACGGCTGCGGCGGCCGTGGCGCCGGATCAGGAGGATCCGGGCCTTCGCCGCCTGCGCGGCGGAGAACACGAGGGCCTTGGCCTCGGGCTCCAGATCCAAGCCGTCGAACCCGTTGACGGGCCACGCGCCTCGGTACTCGATGAGGACCCAGACCACGCCGCGCGGCGCGGTGCCCGCCATCGGGTCGCCGCGCCCTCGGGCTCCGTCGGCGCACCAGAAGCGGCACGTGGCATTCACGGTGGCGGTGTCACTGGTCACAGGGAACAACAACCCCCGCCCGCAGCAGTCGTTCGGCGAGCTCGACGCCGAGCTCGCCGGCGGTGTGGACCTCGCCGTCGAGCAGGCACGAGACGGAGTGCAGATCGACCTCCGGGAAGTCGAGCCACCCCACTCGCGTGCTCAGGCGCGGGCCCTCCAGCCGTGCCTCCAGGGCACCGCGCAGCCGGACGGGGGACCCGGGTCCCAGGCCCTGGACCGCCGCGAGCTGGGCCAGCGGCCCCAGTGGCGCCGGGCGCCCCTGTCCTCGCCGGGTGCGGTGGAACCGGGGGGCGGGATCGGCCTCGGCGAGCGCGGCGACCAGGCGCTCCCGGACGGCATCGAGCTCCCCGTCCGGTCCGTCGACGCCCAGGGGCAGCGACCGGCGCATCTCGGGGTCCTCGGCCAGCAGTGCCAGCGCCTCCTGGGCGAGCTGCTCGGCCAGGCCGTGACGGGTCCAGGTGTGGATCCCGAGCGTGAGGTGGACGGAGACCGCCCCCTGGGCCTGGGCGGCGTGCAGCCAGCCGCGCGGCAGGTAGAGGGCGTCGCCGGGCTCGAGCACGACGTCGAGGTGCGCCTCGCCTCCCGCGGCCTCGGCCACGGCGGAGCGGTGGTCGGTCCAGGGCTGGTCCCGCAGCGGATCCGGGTGCACCGGCTCGTGCAGGACCCAGCGCTTCGTCCCCTCGATCTGCAGGACGAAGACGTCGTGGACGTCGTAGTGGTCGTCGAACCCGCGGTTCTGCGGCGGGGTGATGTAGGCGTTGGCCTGCACCGGATGGCCGAGCTCGCTGCTCAGCGCGGCGGTGAGGTCCCCGACCGGCTCCCACGTGCGGTGCAGGGCCTGCAGCACCAGCGTGGCGCCGTCGGCGAACCGGCGCCACAGTGCGGTGTCGTCGAGCTGATCGGGAACGGTGGCGCCGACCCCGGCGGGCGAGGTGAAGGACGAGTCGGGGAACGTCGACCCGTCCTTGGCCACGCGCAGGAAGGGCGTGCGCAGCCCGCGGCGCGAGATCAGCTCGTCGACGGCGTCGGCGGAGAACAGGTCGGCGAAGCCGTCCGCCCGGCGGGTGAGCAACGGGGCCCGGCCCCAGACGTCACGGGCGAAGCGCTCGCGGCCGATGTCGATCAGGCGGGTCTCCAGGACCCCGGCGCCACGAGGGGCGCCGGGGTCCTGCCCGTCAGTGCGGACGGCGTCCACTCTCAGAGGCCTCGTGCTCCGGCTTCTCCGTCGGCGCCGCCGTCAGCGCCGCCATCGGCACCGCCGTCAGCGCCGCCGTCCTGCACGCCCGGGGTGCCGCTGGCCCCACCGTCGGCCGGGCCCTCGGCGCCACCGTCGGCCCCACCGTCCTGCACACCCGGGGTGCCGGCGGCTCCGCCGTCGGCCGGACCCTCGGCACCGCCGTCGGCACCGCCGTCCTGCACGCCCGGAGTGCCACTGGCCCCACCGTCGGCCGGACCCTCGGCACCGCCGTCGGCCCCGCCGTCAGCGCCGCCATCGGCACCGCCGTCGTGGACGCCCGGGGTGCCGGCCGCTCCACCGTCGGCCGGGCCCTCGGCGCCGCTGTCCGCGCCACCGTCCGCGCCACCGTCGGAGACACCCGGAGAGCCGAAGGCTCCGCCGTCGGCGGGACCTTCCTGCTGGTTCGGATCCTGCTGTGCATCAGTCATGCTGGCCTCCCAGATTTCGAGTGACCGTGCCGTCACCGGCCGGTCACCAAGACGGGCGGTCCTGGAGCGGCACCGCCCATCTCGAGGCTATCGGTGCGGCGCAGGTGAGGGAACAGTCGGCCCTCAGGTGATCCGGACGAGGACCGGCACGACGTGCGCCACCTCCGCCGGGCGCACGATCTCCGGGCGGCCTCCGGAGGTGGAACAATGCACCCGTCCCCTGCTCGCGACCGGGAGGTGCGTCATGACCGGCCTGGAGCTCGCCGTCGTCGCGCTCGTGGTGAGCATCGCGTCCTGCCTGCAGGGCGCGATCGGCTTCGGCGTGGCCCTGCTCTCCGCTCCCGTGATCGCCCTGTTCGATCCCACCCTGCTGCCCGGTTCCCTCCTCCTGGTGGTCACCGGGCTCACCGCGCTCGGCGTGCTGCGGGACCGCGCCGCCGTGGACGTCAAGGACGCGGGCTGGGCCGTGGCGGGGCAGATCCCCGGCACCGTGGCGGGAGCCCTGCTGGTGGCCGCCCTGTCCGCCCGGACGCTGTCCCTCGTCCTGGCGAGCACCGTGCTGCTGGCCGTGCTGCTCAGCGTGTGCGGCTGGCGGCCGCGGCCCCGGCCCGCGGCCGTCGTCGTCGCCGGGGCGGCCTCCGGTCTGCTGGGGACGGCCACGTCCATCGGCGGCCCGCCCATGGCGCTCGTGTGGCACGGGTCCTCGCGCGCCCGGATGCGCGGCACCATGAGCGCCTTCTTCCTGGTCGGCGCCGTGATGGCCCTCGTGGCGCTGACCGTGGTGGGGTCGATCGACCGCCGGACCGTGCTCTTCGCGGCTGCTCTCCTGCCGGCCATGGTCCTGGGCTTCGCGGTGTCCGGAGCGGTCAACGCGCGGATCAACCGGCGCATCGTCCGGCGGGTGGGCCTCGGCGCCTCCGCGCTGGGCGCCGTGCTGGTTCTGTTGCAGGCGCTCTGAAGCACGCCCTCCCGAGCCGCTCCGGACGGTCGCCCTCAGAGCTGGTCGATCCGCCGGTAGCGGGACGGCGTGGTGCCCGTGGTGGCCCGGAAGTGCCGGTTGAAGTTGGAGAGGTTGGTGAAGCCCACCCGGTAGCAGATGTCCGAGACCGGCAGGTCGGTGCCGCGCAGCAGCCGGCAGGCCTCGGTGAGCCGCATCCGGGTGACGGTGCGGTTGAAGCCCACGCCGGTGGCCTTGGCGAAGAGCCTCGAAAACGCGTCCCGGCTCAGGCCCACGGCCTCGGCGACCTCCGGCACCAGCATCCGGCCGTCCAGGTGCTCGGTGATGTAGCTCAGCGCCCGGTTGAAGACCTCGGCCTCAGACGCGTCCAGGCGGTAGGTGCCGCCGCGACTGTCCAGATAGCGCCGCTCGGACTCCGGGGACTCGGCGAGGAGGCCCAGCAGCTCGGCCACGGCCGCCAGCCGGCGGAGACCGAACGTCCCGTTGACCGCCTCCATCGCCGCCGCCCCCTGGACGGCGGTGCGGCCGGTGAACTCGATGCCCCGGACCGCGGCCTCCAGCAGCGGGCGCAGGACCTCGAGCTCCGGCAGAGTCCCGGCGGCGGCGAAGAACCGGTCCTGGTCGAACTGGAGCACGGCGTCCCGGTTCCGGACCACCTCATCGTCGTCGCGGTGGGAGATCCAGTTGTGCGGCAGGAAGGAGCCCATGATGCTCAGGTGGCCGGGGCCGAAGGGCCCGGCCCAGTCCCCGGCCATCACCGTCCCGGAGGACTCCCGGATCAGGTGCACCTCCACCTCGGGGTGGTAGTGCCAGCGGGCCAGCGGATGGGGCCAGTCGTGCTGGTGCCATCGCACGGAGCTCTGCGGATCCGGGATGACGAGCTCCCGGACCGGGGAGGTGACGTCCTCCGGCGTCGTGCTCCGTGCGGTGGCGTCCATGCTCAGGCTCCGGCCACGCGGATCTGGATCTTGGTGTCGGTGGGCCGGCCCTCGGCGCCGCGCTCGAACGCGGCCACGGCGTCGGCGAACGGATAGGTGGCGCTGATCAGCGCCGCGAGGTCCACCGCGGGTGACGCGGCGAGCTCGATGGCCCGCTGGTAGGAGTTGGCGTACCGGAACACGGTCTCGAGCCGCAGCTCCCGGGCCTGGGCCGCGGCGACGTCCAGCGGCACCGGGTCCACGGGGATGCCCACCAGGACCACGGTCCCGCCGGGCGCGGGGAGCTTCCACAGGTTGCCGAAGACGTGCGGGCTGCCACTGGCCTCGAAGACCACGTCCGCGCCCCAGCCGCCGGTGGCCTCCCGCACCGCCTCGCCCAGGTCCTGGCGGGAGACGTCCACGGGGTGGATCGTGGGACAGTCCTCGATCTTGGCGAACTTCTCCGGCGCCACGTCCGAGATGTACACCCGGGACGCCCCGCTCGCGGCGGCCGCGATGGCGGTGAGCACGCCGATGGTGCCGGCGCCCACCACGACCGCGACGTCGCCCGGCGCCAGGCCGGCCTTGGTCACCGCGTGCACCGCCACGGCGAAGGGCTCGATCAGGGCGCCCTCCTCCAGCGAGAGCTGCTCGGGCAGCCTGTAGGTGAAGTCGGCGGGGTGGATGATCTCCGGCTGCAGGCAGCCGTCCACCGGGGGCGTGGCCCAGAACTGCACGTCCGGGTCCACGTTGTACATGCCCAGCCGCGCGGCCCGCGAGCGCGGATTGGGGATGCCCGGCTCCATGCAGACCCGGTCCCCCACGGCCAGGTGCTCCACGCCCTCGCCCACCTCCAGGACCGTGCCGGAGGCCTCGTGCCCGAGAACCATCGGATGCTCGACGACGTAGGGCCCGATCCGACCGTGCGTGAAGTAGTGGACGTCGCTGCCGCAGATGCCCACGGTGTGCACGCCGATGCGCACCTCACCGGGCCCTACCGGGCGCAGACCGGGGACGGGCCGGACCTGGATCTGGTGCTGGCGTTCGAGGACGACGGCGTCCATGGTGCTCTCCTGGGCTGCTTCGGTGGCGTCAATGACGGTCGGGGTGGCGGTGAGCGTGGTGGGGTTCATGATCTCAGGTCCTTTCAGGCGGCGACGGCGAGGCGATCGCGGCGCGGGAGCACCCGGCCGGTCTCGGTGGTGATGCCGGGCTGGGGCGGGTGGATGAAGAAGGTGGTGACGGTGCCGAGGAGCATCAGCGCGGCGAAGACCCAGCACACCCCGACCGGGCCGAGGACGGGCAGCAGCAGGGTGGCGATGCCGGGGCCGAGGAACGTGGTCAGCCCGGAGGCGAGGTTGTGGGCGGAGATCGCCGCGCCGCGGTGCTCGGGGGCCAGGGCCGGGAAGATCGCGCCCATCGGGACGAACGCGGTGACGGACAGGGCAAAGAGCACGGCGGCCCCGACCATCGCCGGGAAGCTGGGGCCGAACCACACCGGGACGTAGGCGAAGGCCAGGACCGCGAGGGCCATGCCGCCGAAGCCGAACCAGCGCATCTGCCGCATCCAGCCGTAGCGGTCCCCGAGCCGGCCCCAGACGATGTTGGCGCCGATGGTGATGGTGTTCATGATCGCCCAGAGCATCATCCACTCGGGCAGGGTGAACCAGGACGCACCGCCGATCTCACCGGTGGTCAGGTACAGCGGCATCATCATCGGGAACGCGTAGAGGGTGAGGTTGCACAGCACGCGAATGACCACGGAGAGGGCGATCTGCCGGTTCTCCACCAGGATGGTCACCCCGCGCAGCAGCTCGCGGGTGCGCTCCGCGCCGTGCAGCTTCTGCGAGAGGTCGTTCTCCGGTGGGGCGCCGGGAACCAGCAAGGCGCACATCAAGGTGCCGGCCGCCACGAAGGGCAGGGACGCCCACAGGGTGGCGTACTCGCCGATGACCGGGACCAGGAGGCTGGGCACGTAGGCGCCCATCACCCCGATGCCCAGCGAGAAGGACGCCCAGAACCAGCCCATGGCCGAGGCCAGGCGGCTGGGGTGCACCGACTGCGCGATGAGCACCACGAAGGAGTACATGAACAGCGGATAGGCGACCCCGCGCAGGCTGTAGATGAGGATGGTGCCGAGCACGCTCTCCAGGCCCACGGTGAGGAAGAGGACGTGCAGCACCATCCAGAGGACGCCGCCGAGGACCATGAGGCGCTTGGCGCCCACGACCTCGGCGAGCACGCCGGTGGTCCAGGCCGAGATGGCGACCACCAGGCCGTAGACCGTGAATACGAGGCCGGCCTGGGTGGGCGTGAAGCCGTTCTCGACGAGGAAGCGGGACAGGAACGTGAGCTCAAAACCATCACCGGTCATAAAAATGGCGAGGGCGAGATAGCCGAAGAGCAGGCGGCGGGGCATGCCGAACATGCGGGTACTCCTTCGTGGACACCAAGTGGAAAGCACCTGGCGAGCAGAAGAGCGGGCAGCCGGTGCGCGATGTCCTCAACGCTACGGAGGTGTGACGCGGGCCACTAGCCGATTAATTCGGCGCAGACTGATACTTCTGCGCACATGCCGGTGCTGCTTTATAGGGCTCCCACATCCTCACCTACCCTGCCGAAGCTTCGGGCCCTACATCCCAGCAGGCTGTCCCAATCCTCGGCGCGACGCGTCATGTGCACTGACACGGCACTCACCGTTCCGTGATGTCGGCAACCCTAAGCTGCCCCTATGGGTCAATCGCACAATGCCAACGCCGTCCGTCTTTCCCCTGGCTTGTATGAGCTCCTCGAAGACTCAGCGTTGGCGAAGGAACTTACGGAGTTGCCGGACGGCCGTGCCGCTCTGGATACCGTGGACCCGGCCGACACCCCTCACGTTCTCGCGCGCTATCTCCGCGACCGCATTCTGTTCCACTTAGCGTCCACACCCGCTGCCACACGTGTGCACGAAGCCAATCGCATCCTGGCGGCCCTTAACGACGAAATGCAGGATCCAGCGCGCATCAGCGAAGGTCCACGACAACTCATGTCGATCGCGCCGGCGACCGGTGCTGCGGTACGAAAGCCAGCAACTCCGCTATCTGACGCAGCTCTGCTGACCAATACACCGCATGAGCCGCAGGTAGGGCGTGAGATCGCCAAGGAGCTTGAAAGCGCCGATCGTGTGGATCTTCTCATTGCTTTCGTCAAATGGTCCGGCTTGCACGTCATGGACAAGGAGCTCCAGTCACTGAAGGACCGGGACATTCCGTTCCGCGTTTTGACCACCGTCTACATGGGTGCCAGTGATGCCAAGGCGATCAACGCACTGGCGCGCAAGTACGGCGCGGAAGTTCGAGTTAGCTACGAGACCCGCAATACGCGACTGCACGCAAAGGCGTGGATGTTTCACCGCAAGACCGGCTTCAGCACGGCCTATGTCGGTAGTTCGAACCTGTCGCACGCCGCCATGCTCGACGGCCTCGAGTGGAACGTGCGCCTGTCCTCCGTCGCGACGCCGGCGCTCCTCCATAAGTTCGAGGCGACCTTCGAGAGCTACTGGGCATCCGAGAGCTTTGAGTCCTACAACCCGGATGATGACGGCGAGCGCCTGGCGAGGGCGCTCGCCGAAGGAGGCGGACGGGTGTCTTCGGAGGTCTCCATTGCGCACCTAGATGTCCAGCCCTATCCCTACCAAGCTCAAATGCTCCAGGAGCTGGAGGCCGAGCGTGTTATTCACGACCGCCACCGGAATCTCGTGGTCGCCGCGACGGGCACTGGAAAAACCATCCTCGCGGCTTTGGACTATCGCAGGCTGCAGGCCGGTACCCCTGGTGAGCTATCACTGCTTTTTGTGGCCCACCGCCGAGAAATTCTCGAGCAGGCACGCCAGACCTATGCCACAGTTCTGCGTGACGGCGCCTTCGGTGAGCTCATGGTCGACGGCTATCAGCCAGTCAGAGGCAAACACGTTTTTGCGTCGATTCAATCTCTTAACGCCAAGAGCCTGGACCGCTTCGCCCCTGAGTTGTTTGACGTGGTAGTCATCGACGAGTTCCACCATGCCGATGCTCCGACCTACCGCAAGATCATTGAGCACTTTCAGCCTCAGGAACTCCTCGGTCTCACCGCCACTCCGGAGCGCGGCGACGGCGTCAACGTCGCAGAGAAGTTCTTTGGAGGCCGCATTGCGAGCGAACTGCGCCTGTGGGATGCCCTCGATCAGCAGTTGCTGACGCCGTTCCACTATTTCGGTGTCTCAGATGGCGTCGACCTGTCCTCACTTCAGTTCCGGCGGGGTCGGTATGAGGACAAAGAACTGGATGCCGTCTACACGGGTAATGACGCACGCACGGCCAAGGTGTTGCAGGCTCTCAACGACAAGGTGCTCGATCCGCACCGCATGAAAGCCATTGGCTTCTGCGTCTCCGTCAAACATGCGGAATATATGGCACGGAAGTTCACGGCGGCCGGGCTGCCGTCTGCGGCACTGTCCGGGGAGAGTTCCAGCGACGAGCGGCGGACTGCCCTCAAGGCGCTGCAGCTCGGAGAACTGCGTGCCGTCTTTGCCGTCGATCTGTTCAACGAAGGCCTCGATATTCCGCAGGTCGACACCATTCTCATGCTCCGGCCGACGCAGTCCTCCACGCTGTTTCTGCAACAACTGGGGCGCGGTCTGCGGCTAGCTCCCGATAAACCCGTACTAACCGTTCTGGATTTCATCGGATTCCAGCACCGAGAGTTCCGGTTCGACCTGAAATACCGTGCCGTGACGGGATCGAACCGGACGCGCCTGGCCAAGGACCTGGAGGAGGGCTTTTCCTTCCTCCCCTCTGGAACGCAGATCGTCTTCGATACTGTCGCCCAGTCCGTGGTGCTCAACAACGTGAAGCGTCAACTTCGCCTGACGACCCGGCAAGTGGTCGACGAGATTAGAGATTTGGCGGCGCAGCAGTCGTCGCCCGAGGCGTACACCCTGCGTCAGTACCTGACGGACTCCCTCTCAGAAGCATCGGACATCTACCGACGGAACAAGTTTGACGGTCGGCCGACGACCTGGAACACCTTGCGTCGTGCCGGTGGACTGGTCCCCGATGTTCTGTGGCCCGCCGAGGATCAGGAGACGGAGGTCCTCGTTTTGCTACAGCGCGCCAAGGCGTTTCTGAACGTGGATGACCCCGCCCGTCTACGGTGCTACGAAAATCTGCTTCGCCCGGATGCCCCGCCGGTGTTGTCTCTGCCGCTCAGAGAGCAGCGAATAGCGCGCATGCTTTACTACTCCTTCTGGCCGCAGGGTCCGAAGAGCGGCGGGCCGGGCGATTTGGAGAGCGGTCTCCAGCTCCTCCGGTCACACGCCATCCTGCGGAACGAGCTGACGCAGCTCATCGACGTCACCGCCGACAGTGCACGCAATTTGCCGCGGCCGCTGGAACAGGGCTACGCCGACATTCCCTTGCAGACCCATGCCCACTACACACGGGAGGAACTTCTTGCCGGTCTAGGCATGGGAGAAGAAGGACAGCGCACCCCCGGCACGGTGCGCGAAGGTGTGTCCTGGATTCCGTCCTCACGCTGCGAGGCGCTTCTCGTCACGCTCCACAAGTCGGAGAAAGACTTCTCGCCCAACACTATGTACAAGGACTACGCGATCTCGGAGACGCTTTTCCACTGGGAGTCGCAGAACCAAACGACTCCGGAATCCACAGCGGGACAGCGTTATCAGCACCACACCATACGGAACAGCCACATCATGCTGTTTGTCCGTGAGTCCCCGACGCAGGAGGCCGGCACCTCGCCGTACGTGTTCTTGGGCCCTGTCGATTATGTATCGCACGAAGGGTCCAAACCCATGTCGATTATTTGGAAATTGCGCCGTCCGATGCCGTCCCCGGTGTTCTCGGCCGCGAGCACGGTAGCGCCTCTCAGTTAGAGCCGCGGACGGCGGGACTTAGAACTCGATCACCTGCCGCACCGCCCGCCCCGCGTCCAGTTCATCCATCGCCTCGTTGATCTGGTCCAGCGTGATGTGGGAGGTGATCAGCTTCTCCAGGGGCAGCACGCCGTCCCGCCACATCTGCTCGTACTTGGGGATGTCCACCGCCGGCACGGCGGAGCCGAGGTAGCTGCCGATGATCTGGCGGGCCTCGGCGGTGATCTTCAGCGGCTCGATCTGGGACATCGCCCCGGGCGCGGGCAGGCCCACGGTGACGGTCACCCCGCCCACGGCGGTGGCGTTGAACGCGGTCTCGAACGCCCGGGGATGACCCGCCGCCTCGATCACCACGCGGGGCTTGTCCTCGAGCGCCACGAGCTCGTCCGGGGTGAGCGCCTCGTCCGCGCCGAACTCCTGGGCCATGCCCAGCTTCTCCGGCAGCGCGTCCACGGCGATCACGCGGCGGCAGCCCACGGCCTTGGCGACCAGCACCGCGGCGAGTCCCACGCCGCCGAGGCCGACCACGGCCACGACGTCGTCGGGGGTGGCCTGCGCCGCGTTGATCACGGCCCCTCCCCCGGTGAGCACCGCGCAGCCCATCACGGCCGCGATGGGGGCCGGGACGTCCTCGCCCACCGTCACCACGGAGCGCCGGTCCACCACGGCGTGCGTGGCGAACCCGGAGACCCCCAGGTGGTGGTAGACATTGCCGCGGGCCTCGGAGCGCAGGTGCATCGAGCCCTCGATGAGGGTGCCGGAGGCGTTGGCCTTCGAGCCGACCGTGCACGGCAGCAGCCCCTCCGTCTTGCACGCCGCGCACTCGCCGCAGCGCGGCAGGAACGCCATCACCACGTGCTGACCGACCTCCAGGTCGGTCACCTCGGCGCCCACGTGCTCGACGACGCCGGCCGCCTCGTGCCCCAGCAGCATCGGCAGGGGCCGCGGCCGGTTGCCGTTGACCACGGAGAGGTCGGAGTGGCACACCCCGGCGGCCGTGATCCGCACCCGCAGCTCGGTGGGCCCGGGCTCGCCGAGCTCGAGCTCCTCGACGCGCAGCGGCTGCGACTCGGCGTACGGGGCGGAGGCCTCCATGGTCTCCAGGACGGCTCCACGAATCTTCACGACGACCTCCGGTATCGGTGCACGGGTGGAACGACGCTCACGCTACCGCCCGGTCGGCCGGCGATCGAGGACGTGCGCGGGAGGCCGGGCTCGGACGAGGCCCTCGAGGGCCGTTTCGACAGTCGGCTGATCATACGTAGGATCGATGGGCGACATCGTCCCGAGATCCCCTCCCGTCCCCATCGGGAACCACGACAGAGAAGAGACATCACTCATGATCGGATTCATCGTTGCCGGCCTCGTCATCGGCGCCCTCGCCCGCCTGATCAAGCCCGGCAAGCAGAACCTCAGCCTGATCGCCACGCTGCTGCTCGGCCTGGCCGGTTCGGTGATCGGCGGTGTCATCGCCAGCGCCCTGGGCACCGGGGACATCTTCGAGCTGAACATCCTGGGCTTCATCGTGGCCGTCGTCGCCGCGGTGCTGCTGATCGGCGTGGCCGAGGGCGTGGCCGGGCGCAACAAGGCCGTGCGCTGACCGCTCACCCGAGAGCCCGGCAGCCCCCCGAGGACTTCTCCGCGACGGCCCGCGAGCCGACCGCCGTGCCCGATGCCGGGCACCGGTCGGACCGCGGGCCTTCGCCCTGTCCGGGCGGAGCCCGGACGGCGACTGCCTCGTTGCTCGATCTGTGCGTTCTGTGACAGCGCCCGAGACCGTGTCCGGAGGAGTGCGGCTAGCATGCTTGCTTAAGCAACTGCATTCTTTCGGGGGATCTGTCTTGACCACCACCGCCTCGCTGCCCGAGCTCCTCCTGGAGCTCCTGCCTCTCGTCCAGCCCGTGGGCGTGTTCTTCGCCGTCCTGGGCCTCATCGTGCTGGGCCTGCGGCTCGTCTACGTGCTGGGCAGCGCCGTGACGACCTCGGTGCGGACGATGTTCACCGGCTCGGAGCACACCCCGTCGCCGCGGGCCGAGCACAGGGCCGTGGTGGCGGCCCGGCGAGCCGGCGCGGAGGACATGCGCACCGCCTGGCTCCAGTGGCACCTCCGGCCCAGGACCGCCCACACGGCGGTCAGCGAGCTCGCCTCCCTGCCCAGGGCGCTGGCCGTGGTGCCGCGGGCGGACTGGAGCGTCGACCGGTTCCGCGAGCACGGCGCGGACGTCTGGGCCGTCCGGCCGCTGGCCGTGACGCCCGCCTGGCGCCAGAAGGCCGACGCCCGTCTGGACTGGATGGCGGCCATGGTCTCCGACCTGGCCGACAGCCCGTTCGACTCCGCCCGGGGCCAGACGAGCGAGCAGTACCTCTACCACCAGGACCGGGAGGTCCGCGACGCCTACCTCCAGGGCGGCACCGAGGCCGCGGAGCGGATCATGGGGACCATCACGGACGCCCGGGACCGGGTCCGCCAGGACGCCGCCACCGAGGGCGCCGCGGCCTTCCTGGCCCAGCAGCGCAACGCCGCGTTCGACCGGCTGCGCAGCACCTACCGCCCCACGAAGACCCGGGACGCGCACGCCGCCTGGGACGCCGCGGCCGAGGACCTCGGCCGGTGAGCCGCGCGGACCACCGGATGGCCCCGGCGCCGGCGGCGCCCGGACCGGCCCCCAGGACCCGCGCCGACCGGGATGCCCCGGACCCTTCTCGTTCCCCAGGAGCAGCATGAACCCCGCCCGTCAGCCCTCCTCTGATCCGGGGCGCACCGCCTTCACCGCCCACCCCGGCTTCCGGACCGGCCGGTGGCTCCTGGCCGTGCCGGCGCACCTGACCATGGTGGCCGCAGTCCTCGCCGTCGCCGTCACGGCGGCACCGACCGCCCTGGTCGCCGAGTCGTCCCCGCTGCCGCCCGAGGCCGTCGCCGCCACCCCGGCGCCCTCTCCATCCCCCTCCGGGACCGCGGGCACCGAGGTCACCGGGGTCACCGCTTCGCCGGAGCCCACCGACGGCTGGGGTCCGGCCTCGGAAGCCCTGGTGGCCCTCCACAGCCTGGAGGTGGCCGGCCCCGGCTCCATGGCCGGCTACGACCGCTCCGCCCGGTTCGGCGACTGGATCGACGCCGACGGCGACTGCGCGAGCACCCGCGACGAGATCCTCGCCCGGGACCTGACCGGCATGACGACCGAGGACGGCTGCACGGTGGCCTCGGGGACGCTGGACGACCCCTACACCGGCGAGCTGGTCCGCTTCACCCGCGGGGTCACCACGTCCTCGGACGTGCAGATCGACCACGTGGTGGCCGCCGGCAACGCGTGGGCCACCGGAGCGCGCGACCTCTCCCAGGCCGAGCGGGCGGCGCTCTACAACGACCCGCTGAACCTGCTGGCCGTGGCCGGCACCGTCAACGCCTCGAAGTCCGACTCCCCGGCCGACGAGTGGCTCCCGCCCGAGGAGTCCTTCCGCTGCGAGTACGTGGCCACCCAGATCGCGGTGAAGGCCGAGTACGGGCTGCAGGTGACGGCTGCGGAGAAGGCGGCCATGGCCGGCGTCCTGTCCGCGTGCCCCGGCCAGGAGCTGCCCACCGACCACCGGAACGAGGACCCGAGGTGATCCGTGACACCGCCGTCATCGGTGCGCCCCGTGCGAGGGCGGGCAGTTCCCGCAGGCAGCGCGGTCACCGGAACCCGACCGACGCCTGGCTGCTGTGGATGTTCTTCGGCTGGCTGGGCCTGCACCGCTACTACCTCGGGGACTGGAAGAAGGGCCTCGCCATGACGCTCACGCTCGGCGGGCTCGGCCTCTGGTCCCTGCTGGACGGCTTCTTCCTGACCCGGCGCCTCCGGCGGATCAACAGCGGCCGGCTGTGACCGGGCGCCCCGCCGGGCGGGAGCGCTGTCCGTGACCCGGGCCGCGGCGCGGACCGGACCACGAGCCCGGCCTCAGGCAGTCAGCTTCAGGCGTCCGGCGGCGGCACGGCCCGGTGCTGCAGCCCCGCCCGCCGGCCGAGGGCGATCAGGACCGCCGCGACGGCCACGACGACGACCATCGGCGCCAGCATGAACGGGCCGCCCACCCCGGCCGAGCGGTCCATGCCCTCGCTCATCTGCCCGGTGAACGTGGAGACCAGGAACAGCAGCACGTTGTTCGCCGCGTGCACGAGCGCGGCCGCCTCGAGCCCGCCGGTGGCCTGGGTCAGCAGCGACATCGCGATCCCGAAGACCACGTAGTAGGCGATGAGCCACCCGTCCGTGGCGAAGTGGGCGAGGGCGAACAGCACCGCGCTCACCAGGGTGCCCAGCACGAAGGACGGCACGGCCCCGGGAACCCACGAGCCGGCGGCGCGCTGGATCACGCCGCGGAACATGTACTCCTCGGACGCCGCCTGCAGCGGGGTGGTCAGCAGGACGATCGCGAGGAAGGCCCAGGTGCTCGCGTCCAGGACGACCGGCCCCGGTGACTCCAGGAGGACGATGACCACCACGTAGGCCACGAACAGCGGGACGACGACGGCGGACGCCCGCCCCAGCCAGTCCCACCGGAGCCGCCCGGCCACCGAGTGGAGGGTGCCCACCGGCTGCCGGTGCAGGTACCGGTGCAGGAGCACCGCGACGGCGGCCGAGGCGATCAGGGACAGGTTGGTGGCCAGCAGCAGCGCCGGGGTGAGGGTGATCCGGCCGCCGGCCAGCTCCTCGGTGGTGGTGCTGCCCAGCAGGAGGTCGATCGCGACACCGGCGAAGGACAGCACGATCGAGAACACGGCGATCGCCGCGACGACGGACAGGATGCTGAGCAGGCCCTTCCACCAGCGGTTCCGCGGCGTGCGGTAGAACTCCGCGTGGGTGAGCGGCGGCGTCGTCGGGCCGTCCGCGGGCGGAACGGGGCCGCGCGGGGAACCCGGGTACGGGACGGGGCGGCCGGGGCCCGGGGGACCGTGTCCGGCCGGTCCCGGGGACTGCCAGGGGGCCGGTCGCCGCGGAGGGTTCGAGGTCATGGGCCCAGGCTAGTTCCCGGCGCCGGGTGGCACGGGAGAGCTCTCTGAGCCGCCGGCCGACAGCCCTTCCCCTGGGGCGGACGGCGCCGCCGGAGGTCGGGCCCGGTCGGCGCCAGGTGCTTTCCCGGCCGCGGGCGGTCGGCCGGCGTCGTCCGGGGTCGGCAGGTAGTGCGCCAGCGGGAAGAGCTCCGGCTGCGAGGAGGGGTCGCCCGCGGCGTGGGCGCCCACCGCATTGGCGGCCCGGAGCGCCGTCGTGTGGTCGGCCCCGGAGACGAGGGCCAGCACCAGCGCGGCGCAGAATGCGTCCCCGGCGCCGACCGTGCTGACCACGGCGACCTGCTCCGCGGGGGCGGACGCGACCTGCCGCCCGCGCTCGAGGATGGCCGAACCCTCGGCGCCGTAGGTCACCGCCACGAGCTTCGCCTCGGCCAGCTCGGGGATGAGGGCGTACTCGGTCTCGTTGACGATGATCAGGTCGCACCGGTCCACCAGCTCCGCCGGGAGGGGCAGGGCCGGGGCGGCGTTCAGGGCGAAGAAGCCCGGGGTCCGCTGGGCGGTCTCGCGCACGGTGTCGAGCTCGATCTCCAGCTGGCAGAGCACCGCCTCCTCCGGCGCGAAGGTCACGCCCTCGAGGGACACCTCGGCGTTGGCGCCGGCACAGACCACGATCTGGTTCTCCCCGTCCCGGTCCACGGCGATGAGGGCGGTGCCGGTCGGCGCCGCCACCCGGGCGACTCCGGTGGTGTCGACCCCGGCGGCCGCCATGCTGCGCAGGACGGCGCTGCCGTCCGGGTCCTCGCCGACGGCGCCGATCATCCGGGCGTGGCCGGCCAGCCGGGCCGCGGCCACCGCCTGGTTGGCGCCCTTGCCGCCCGGCTCCCGCTGCAGGGCCGCGCCGCCGACCGTTTCTCCCGGGGCCGGCAGCCGCTCGCACACCGCCGTCAGGTCGATGTTGATGCTGCCCACCACGGTGAGCGCCGGCGGCTCGGGCTCCGGCGGCGCAGTCTCCGCCGGTGCGGACGCGCCGAGCCGGCGGAACGCGGCCAGGAGGTGCGGTGCGAAGTCCTCGGCCAGCTCGAGCACCACCCGGCACCGGGCGCCGGCCGCAACGGGGTGACCGGCGTAGCGGCCGCGCAGGTCGCAGATCGTCTGGCCGCGCCCGGGGCCGTCCGTCGTGTCGACCTCGACCCGGACCGTCGGGGCGAGGCCGGTCCGGACGGTGCCGGCCGCCACCGCCGCGGCCAGCGGGTCGTGCAGGGCGGAGACCGGGCGGCCGAAGACCTCGGTGTAGAAGCCGGCGTAGTGCTCGAGCATCGCGGCGAGCGCGGGCATCACCGGATGGTCGACGGCCGCGATCTGCTGCCGCTGGTCCTCGTCCAGGGGGTGCTCCATGGTGACGTCCAGCGGCACCAGGGTCACCTCCCACGGGGCGGCGAGCACCTCGGCGGCCGCTTCGGGGTCGTGCAGGATGTTGGCCTCGGCCACCGGCGTCCGGTTGCCGGGGGCCAGGGCGGCGCCGCCCATGACGGTGACGCCGGCGACCAGCTCGGGCAGGGCGGGCTCCTGCCGGAGGGCCCGGGCGAGATTGGTCAGCGGGCCGGTGGCCAGCACGTGGAGCTCGCCCGGGTGCTCGTGGGCGAGCCGGATGAGCATCGCCTCCGCCGGTTCGGCCACCGGTGCGGCGGACGCCCTCGGCAGCTGCACGTCCCCGATGCCGCGGGTGCCGTGCACCTCCGGGGCTCCTCCGCCGGACCGGCCGGCGAGGGGGTGCTGGGCGCCGATCGCGACCGGTGTGCCGGGGCGGTCCAGCAGGGCCAGCAGGTCCAGGGTGTTGCGGGCGGCGGTCACGGCGTCGGTGTTGCCGCTGACGGTGCCGATGCCCCGCAGGTCCACCGAGGGCGTGGCCACCAGGTAGGTCAGGGCGAGGGCGTCGTCGATGCCGGTGTCGCAGTCGAGGTAGAAGGGCCGGGCTTCCGGATCGGCCATCGCTCGCACCCTCCGAGTCGGTCGAGACAGTCGACGCAGTCCCGGAAAAAAGAAACAGGGGACCGCGCAGCGCTGCGGTTAGAGTACCCCGTACCACGCCGGCGTCGCCGTCAGCACGAGGCGGAGCCCGCACCGACGTCGTCGCCGGCATCCTGGGCACGCCCGACGGAAGGACAATTCACATGCTGGACGTGCTGTGGGGCATCGGCGGGATGGTCGCGCTCCTCGCCATCGCGGTCCTGTTCTCGGTGGACCGCCGCAGGATCCGGATCCGGACCGTCGCCCTGGCGCTGGCCCTGCAGGTGACCTTCGGCGTGCTGGTGCTCTACGTCCCGGCCGGCCGCGCCGTGCTCCAGACCATCACCCAGGCGGTCCAGGCCGTCATCGACTCCTCCGCCGCCGGCATCGACTTCCTCTTCGGCCCGATCCTGCCCGAGGAGGGGGCGGTCTTCGCCTTCCAGGTGCTGCCGGTCATCGTGTTCTTCGCGGCCCTGACCTCGGTGCTGTACTACCTGGGCATCCTGCAGTGGGTCGTGAAGATCATCGGCGGCGGGCTGGCGAAGCTCCTCGGCACCACGACCCCGGAGTCGATGAACGCGGCCGCCAACATCTTCGTGGGGCAGACCGAGGCGCCGCTGGTCATCCGGCCCTACGTGGCCGGAATGACGCGCTCCGAGCTCTTCGCCGTGATGTGCGGCGGGCTGGCGACCGTGGCCGGCTCGGTGCTCGTGGGCTACTCCCTGCTCGGGGCGCCGCTCGAGTACCTCATCGCGGCCTCGTTCATGGCGGCCCCGGCCGCGCTGCTCATGGCCAAGCTCCTCGTCCCCGCCGGGGCTCTGGAGGAGGCGCGGGGAGGAACACGGGCGGAGGCGCCGGCGGCCGGCGCCGCGCGGGTCCCGGGCGCTGCCGGCGGACCGGCGGGCACCGACGACGGCACCGGCTCGGGCGCTGCCGACAGCACCGACCGCACCGGCGCGGGCACCGCCGAGGACACCGACGGCCCGGCGCGGGGCGAGCCGGCGCGGGAGGAGCGCGGCGGCGCGCGGCGGTGGCTGGCCCGGGGCGCCCGGCGCGGGGCGACCTCGCACGCCGCGCTCGAGATCGCCCGGCGGCAGGACGCCCAGGCCGCGGGGCGGAGCGAGGGCGACACCGCCCGGCCCGGTGACGTCGCCCGGTCCGCCGACCCGGAGGGGGTGTCCGCCACGGACGCGGCCGGCGACCCCGTCGAGGAGGACGAGCCGCCGGCCAACGTCATCGACGCCGCCGCCCGCGGCGCCTCCGACGGCCTGAGCCTGGCCCTCAACGTCGGCGCGATGCTCATCGCCTTCATCTCGCTCATCGCGCTCATCAACGTCATCCTCGGCTCGATCGGCGGTCTGTTCGGGCTGGGCGACCTCACCCTCGAGCAGCTCTTCGGCTACGTCTTCGCGCCGGTGATGTTCGCCGTCGGGGTGCCCTGGGCCGAGGCGCTCGACGCCGGCAGCTTCCTCGGGCAGAAGCTGGTGCTCAACGAGTTCGTCGCGTTCGCCGGCTTCGCCCCGCAGATCGAGGACTACTCGGCGAAGACCCAGGCCATCGTGACGTTCGCCCTGACCGGGTTCGCGAACTTCGGGTCCCTGGCGATCCTCCTCGGCGGGCTCGGCGGCATCGCCCCGAGCCGCCGCCGGGACATCGCCCAGCTCGGCCTGCGGGCCGTGCTCGGCGGGACGCTCGCCAACCTCATGAGCGCCGCGATCGCGGGCATGCTCATCGGCTGACCCCTACCCCTCGGCGCGGTCCTCCCCGAGGACGTGGCCGCGCTGCTCGGCGTAGAACTCCGCCTCCGCGGGCTCGGGGCGGTCCTGGCCGTTGAGCAGCCGGTGCCACAGCGGGTAGTAGGCGGGCAGCTGGGACGCGGACGTGATCCGGTCCCGGGCCTCCTGCGGCAGCGTGAGCTCGGCGGCGTCGAGGTCCTCCTGCAGGTGCTCGAACCGGCGGGCGGCGATCACGGTCCCGTCGATGCCCGGCCGGTCCAGGATCCAGGAGATCACCACCTGGGGGATCGTCCAGCCCAGCTCCCCGGCGATCTCGTCGAAGAGCTCGATCAGGCCGTAGGCGCGGTCCCGGTCCACCACGTGGGGCTCCGGCCAGCCGGTGCCCTGGCGGGTGTCGGACGGGGTCTCGGTCCCGCGGCGGACCTTCCCGTTGAGCAGCCCCTCCCCCAGCGGGCTCCAGCCGAAGGTCGCGAGCCCGAGGTCGCGGGCGGCCGGGACGATCTCGTACTCGATCTCCCGGGCCTCCGGGGTGTAGTAGGCCTGGTGCGCCACCGGGGCCTCGAGCCCGGCCAGCCGCGCCTCGTAGACCGTCTTGGCCAGCTGCCAGCCGTTGTAGTTGGAGACGCCCCAGTACCGGATCTTCCCGGCCCGGATCAGCTCGTCGGCGGTGGCGATGGTCTCGGTGATCGGGGTCTGCCCGTCCCACTGGTGCAGGTAGAGCAGGTCGAGGTGGTCGGTCCGCAGCCGCCGGAGGCTGTCCTCGACGGCCCGGGTCACGTGGATCCGGCTCGCGCCGCCGTCGTTGGGGCCGTCCCCGGTGGGGGTGCGGGCCTTGGAGGTGAGGACCACGTCGTCCCGCTTGTCCCCGAGCACTTCGCCCAGGACCCGCTCGGCGTCCCCGGCCGAGTACAGGTTGGCGGTGTCGATGAAGTTCACGCCGCGGTCCAGGGCCTCGTCGATCTGCCGCTTCGCCTCGTCCGGGCCGAGCCCCGCGATCTTCTCGAAGCCTCCGCCGGAGCCGAAGGGGATGGTGCCGAGAGCCAGCCGGGAGACGTACAGGCCGGAACTGCCGAGTCGGGTGTACTCCATGGGGAACTCCTCTGCTCGTGATGCGGTGCTGGTGCGTGCTGCCGGTGCCACCGGGCAGCCGGCGGACCGGCCCCGGGGCACGGCATGCGGGAACGACGAACCGGTGCTCAGGTATTCCGGGGGCACGCCTCGGCGGTGGTCAGCCCGTGGGCCAGCGTGGTGAACTCGCCCACCGCCGCGGTCCAGTCCTCCAGGAGCGCCCACAGGTCCAGGCCCTGGCTCCTGCGCTCCTCGCACCGGTCCGCGAGGGTCGCGAAGATCGCGGCGCGCAGCTCGGTGTTGACGTTGACCTTGCCGATGCCCGCCAGGGGCGCGCGGACCAGCATCGTCTCGGGGATCCCGGAGGCGCCGTGCAGCACGAGCGGGGTCCGGCCGGCGGCCTCGCAGATCTGTTCCAGGCGGCCCCAGTGCAGGCGCGGGATGCCCTGGTAGTGCCCGTGCACGTTGCCCACCGCCACGGCCAGCAGGTCCGCCCGGGACGCGGTCAGGAACCCCGGGACCTCGTCGGGGTCGGTCATGCCGCCGGGCCCGGTGGTCCGGGCCGTGTCCTTGGTGCCGGGGAGGCTGCCGAGCTCCCCCTCGAGCACCACGCCGGGGCCCACGAGCTCGCGGGCCCGGGTGACGAACTCGGCGTTCTCCGCCGCGGGCAAAGCCGAGCCGTCGGCCAGGACGGCGTCGGCACCGGCCGCCGCGGCCTGCTCGATCAGCCCCAGGTCCACGGCGTGGTCCAGCTGCACGCACACGGGGGTGGCGGCGTCGTCGGCGAGGTGGCGCAACGCGGTGACGAAGCGGCGCCCGCCGGTCCCCGCGGCCGCCTTCGACGGGACCAGGAGGATCACGGGGCGGCCCGCGCGCTCGCTGGCCTCCACCACGGCCTGGGCCGTGGCGAAGTCGTAGGTGCTCAGCGCCGGCACGGCGGTGCGGGCGTCGAGGGCGGTGGTGACGACGTCGAGCATGTTGGCGCGCATGGGCGGAGTCCTTCGTCAGGAGTCGTTCAGCGGTCGGCCGGGAAGCGGTCCCCCAGCACGTAGGTCTTCAGGTCGGCGAGCGTCTGCTGCAGGTGCTGGTCCATGGCCTGGCGGGCCCGGACGGGGTCGGCGGAGGCCAGGGCGGCGACGATCCTGCGGTGCTCGGCGACGGCGTGGGCCTGGATCTCGGGCACCCGGGAGGTCTGGGCGCGCCGCTCCGCCAGCACGCGGTGCAGCGGTTCGAACAGGACCGCGACGAACACGTTGCCGGAGGCCTGCAGGATCCGCTCGTGGAAGCGCAGGTCGGCGGCCACGAAGGCCGCCACGTCCTGGGTGCGGTGGGCGTCCGCCATGGCGTCGGCGTCCCGGGCCAGCTCGTCCAGCTCCTCGGCGGAGAGCCGCCCGGCGGCCAGCTCGCAGGCCCCGGACTCCAGGAAGCGGCGCAGCTCGATGAGCTGCACGGCGGCCGCCGCGTCGTCCTGCCCCTCGGAGACGGCCCGGATGACGGCGTCGAGGGACGCCCACCGGGACACGGGGTTCACGAAGGTGCCCCGGCCGCGCTCCACGCGCAGGATGCGCTGGGCGCCCAGGGTCCTGATCGCCTCCCGCACCGTCATGCGGCTGACCTGGTGCTGCGCGCTGAGCTCGATCTCCCCGGGAACCGCCGCCCCCGGAGGGAAGTCCCCCGCGATGATCCGGTCGAGAAGGGCGTCGGCGACCTGGTCGACCAGGGACGGTCGTGCCATGGCGCTCCTCCTCGGTGCGGCGGACGGCGGGCGGCGGCTCCGGTGCCGGCTCCCGCCCTGACAGGGAAGTCTACCCACCGGCGAACACCGGAGGTCTGATGCTCCGGCGGCCGGCGCTTCCCCCGGCGGCGTGGACGATGTGTGCCACGCCACGTAGAATGTCTGACATCTTACAGGTGGAGCGTCGGCCCGGAGATCGACGAGGATCTGCCGCCCGCTCCAGCCCCTTCCCGAAAGGAAGTCCCTGCATGACCACCTCGCGCACCCTGCTCGTGCTCGACGACGACCCCACCGGATCCCAGTGCGTCCACGACGTCGACGTCGTCCTCGAGCTCGATCCCGGCCCCGTCCTGGACGTCGTCCGCCACCCCGGGCGCACGTGCTTCGTGCTCACCAACAGCCGGGCCCGGCCCGAGGCCGAGGCCGTGGCGCTCAACACGGACCTCGTCTCCTCGGTCCTGCAGAGCCTCGCCGCCGAGGGCCTGCCGCTGCCCCACCTGGTCTCCCGCAGCGACTCGACCCTGCGCGGGCACGTCATCGCCGAGCCCACCGCCCTGGCGGACGTGCTCGCCCAGCACGGGACGGCCGTGGACGGCTTCCTCTTCGCCCCGGCCATGCTCGAGGCCGGCCGGTACACCGAGGGCGACGTCCACTGGGCGGTCCTGCAGGGCCGCCCGATGCCCGTGGGCGAGACCGACTTCGCCGCGGACGCGACCTTCGGCTACTCCGCCTCCGACCTCAAGGACTTCCTCGTGGAGCGCTCCGGCGGGGCGCTGGACCGGGACGCGATCCTGTCGATCGGTCTCGACGACATCCGCGCCGGGGGCGTGTCCGCCGTCGCGGGAATCCTGCGCCGGGCCCGGGACCGGGCCTGGGTGGTGGTCAACGCCACGGAGTACGCGGACCTCGAGACCGTGGCGGAGGCGCTCGCGGTGCTCGAGTCCGAGGGGCGGACCTTCGTCACCCGGTGCGGGCCGTCCTTCGTGCGCCCCCTCGCCGGGCTCACCGACTCGCGGGAGCTGGGCCCCGAGGACATCACGGTGGGCCCGGACCGCCTGCCGCACGGGCTCGTGGCCGTGGGCTCCCACGTGGGGCTCACCAACCGCCAGCTCGCCGAGCTGCGCGCCCGCCGTGACCTGTACGAGGTGGAGCTGGACGTGCCCACCCTGCTCGACGACGCCGCCCGCCCCGGCTACGTGGCCGACGCCGTCGCGCGGATCACCGACGCGCTGGCGGGCCGCGACGCGGTGGTGTGGACCAGCCGGGAGCTCGTGCGCACGGAGGACCCCGACGAGTCGCTGGCCATCGCGCGCTCGGTCTCGGACGCGCTCGTGGCGGTCGTGCACGGCGTGGCGCAGTCCCGCCCGGCGTGGGTCGTGGCCAAGGGCGGGATCACCTCCCACGAGGTGGCCCACCGGGGCCTCGGGATCCGCCGGGCCACCGTCACCGGCCAGTTCTTCCCCGGCCAGATCTCCCTGTTCCAGCCCACCGACGCCCCGGAGACCACCCAGGGCGGACCCTACGTGGTCTTCCCCGGCAACGTGGGCGGAGAGAGCGCCCTCGCCGACGTGGTGAAGGTCCTCGACGGGGCCGCCGAGCGCGCCCGGTCGGCCGGCCGGGGCACCCCGTCCAGCACACCCGCTTCCCAGGAGGACCCCTCATGAGCTCCACCCTGTCCGTCGGCTTCCTCGGCCTCGGCGCCATGGGCGCCCCCATGGCCCTCACCCTGGCCCGCGCCGGCTTCTCCGTCCGCGGCTTCGACGTCTCGCCCCGCGCCCGGGAGCAGGTGGGCGACGCCCTTGAGCTGCTGGCCGACCCCCGCGAGGCGGCGGCCGGCGCGGACGTCGTCGTCGTCATGGTCGCGACCGGGGCGCAGCTGCACGACGTGCTGTTCGGCGAGCGCGGCGTCGCCGAGGCCCTCGGCCCGGACACGGTGCTGCTCGTGATGGCGACCGTCGGGCCCCAGACCGTGGAGTCCTGCGCGCAGGGCCTCGAGTCCCGCGGCGTGCGGATCGTGGACGCGCCGGTGTCCGGCGGGACGGCGCGCGCGGCCACCGGGGACCTGCTCGTGATGGTCGGCGGCGCCGAGGAGGACGTCGCCGCGGTCCGGCCGCTGCTGGACGCGATGGCCGCCAACGCGCCGCTCGTGGGGTCCCGGGTGGGCGACGGGCAGCGCTTCAAGGTGGTCAACCAGCTGCTGTGCGGGGTGCACATCGCCGTGGCGGGCGAGGCCCTGGCCCTGGCCGACTCCATGGGCCTGGACCCGGCGCAGTGCCTGGAGGTCCTCTCCACCGGGGCCGCCACGTCCTTCATGTTCGAGGACCGCGGCCCGCGGATGCTGCAGGGCGAGGAGGCGGAGGTCCGCTCCGCCCTGGACATCTTCGTCAAGGACATGGGCCTGGTCACCGACGCCGCCCGGGCGGTCGCCCAGCCGGTGCCGCTGGCCTCCGCGGCCGAGCAGCTCTACGTGCGCGGCCGCCGCGAGGGCCACGGCCGGCACGACGACTCCTCGGTCTTCGACATCCTGCGCTCCCGGTAGGCCCGGCCCGTCAGCCCGGCGGCGGAGCAGCGACCAGCTCGTCCTTCATGTCCGCCACCGCCGCGCGGATCGCGGCCATGACGGCCTGCACGGCGGGCCGGCGGAGCAGGTCGGCGCGCGAGACCACCCAGTACTCCACGGGGAACCAGAGCTCCCCGGGGAAGAGCCGCACCAGGTCCCCGGCCCGCTCGGCGAGGTAGCAGGGCAGCAGGCCGATGCCCGCGCCGGCGCGGGTGAGCTCCACGTGCACCACGGAGGACGTGGCCCCCACGCCCTGGCGCATCCGCGGGAACCGCCGGCGCGGGATGTCCAGCTCGGCGACGTCCTGCATCGACTCCACGAAGTAGATGAGCGGGTGCTCCTGCACCTGCTCGGGCGTGCGCAGGGGCGGGTGGGCGGCGAGGTAGTCCCGCGAGGCGTAGACCCCCAGGGAGTAGTCGGCCAGGTGGAAAGCCTCCTTGCGGGAGACCTCCGGGCGCCCCACGACCACCTCGAGGTCGATGCCCACCGGGTTGGTCTGCGCCCGCCGGGCCGCGTTGATCATCTCCAGCCGCACCCCGGGGTGCTCCTCGATCAGCCGCCGCATGGCCGCGCCCATGACCACGCCGCCGAAGCCGTCCGGGGCGAGCGCCCGCACCACGCCGCTGACCGAGTTGCCGCGCCCGCCCGGGCCCAGCGGCAGCGAGCCCATCGCGGACTCGATCTCCTCGCCGGCGGACACGAACTTCCGGCCCAGCTCGCTGGGCTCCCACATGTCCCCCGAGCGCACGAGCAGCCGGGCGCCCACGGTCCGCTCGAGGGCCGCCATGCGCCGCGACACGGTCGTGTGGCTGAGCCCGAGGTCGGCGGCGGCGCCCGCGTAGGAGCCGTGGCGGACCACGGCGAGCAGGAGCAGGAGGTCGTCGGCGCCGTGCGACAAGGGGCAACTCCTCCGGATGGCGGGACCCGCACCGGACAGTGCACACGACCGGACGGTATGTGCATTTTTGCACAGGCACGGCGAGCGCATGGTCATTGTGAAGGGGGCCACAGATCCGCACACTGTAGGCAAACATTGTGACCACCGTCACCGCTTCCCCAGCAAGAGGAGAACCCCATGAGCACTGAGGACAGGGTCGCCGCCTCGGCGGACCCGAACGACTCCCCCGAGAACCGGGGTGGGCTGAAGAAGGTCGTGGCGGCCTCGATGGCCGGCACGGTCGTGGAGTGGTACGAGTTCTTCCTCTTCGCCACCGCGTCCACCCTGGTCTTCGGCCAGCTCTTCTTCGTGGACACCGGCAACCCGCTGGACGGCATCCTCAAGGCGTTCCTGATCTACGCGGTCGGCTTCGTCGCCCGCCCCCTGGGCGGCATCGTCTTCGGCCACTTCGGCGACAAGTACGGGCGCAAGCACCTGCTGCAGATCTCGATCGTCATGGTCGGCGCGGCCACCTTCCTCATGGGCTGCCTGCCCGGCTATGACCAGATCGGCTACTGGGCCGCGGCCATGCTCGTGGTGCTGCGCTTCGTGCAGGGCTTCGCGGTGGGCGGCGAGTGGGGCGGCGCCGTGCTGCTCGTGGCCGAGCACTCCCCCAACAAGGAGCGCGGCTTCTGGTCCAGCTGGCCGCAGGCGGCCGTGCCGCTGGGCAACCTGCTGGCCACCGTCGTGCTGCTCACCCTGTCCTTCACCCTCTCCGAGGAGGCGTTCCTGTCCTGGGGCTGGCGCGTGGGCTTCTGGCTCTCGGTGGTCATCGTGGCCATCGGCTACTACATCCGCACCCACGTCACGGACGCGGCGATCTTCAAGCAGGCGCAGGAGGAGTTCGTCGAGGAGAAGAAGGCCGGCTACGGCGTGGGCGAGGTCTTCCGCCGCTATCCCCGCGGCGTCTTCGGCGCCATGGGCCTGCGCTTCGCGGAGAACATCCTCTACTACGTGGTGGTGACCTTCTCGATCACCTATCTGTCCACCCAGCGGGACGTGGACACCAGCCGGATCCTGCTCCTGCTGCTCATCGCCCACGTGATCCACGCGATCTGCGTGCCGCTCGTGGGCCGGGCCACCGACAAGGTGGGCCGCCGCCCGATGTACGCCGCCGGCGCCGTGCTGGGTGCCTTCTGGGCCTTCCTCGCGTTCCCGATGTTCAACACGGACAACAGCTTCATCATCCTGGCGGCCATCACCCTGGGCCTGATGATCCACGCGCTCATGTACGCCGGGCAGCCGGCGATCATGGCCGAGATGTTCCCCACCCGGATGCGCTACTCGGGCGTCTCCCTGGGCTATCAGGTGACCTCGATCGTGGCCGGCTCGCTGGCCCCGATCATCGCGACCGCGCTGCTGCGCGAGTTCAACTCGTGGGTGCCGATCGCGATCTACATCGCCGCGGCCTGCCTCGTCACCCTGATCGCGGTGGCCACGCTGCGCGAGACCAAGGGCATCTCCCTCCACGACGTCGACGCCGAGGACCGGCGCCGGCTCTCCGAGGAGAAGTCGGCCCGAGAGCGGACCTCCTGATCCGCACCAGCACCCGCCCGCGCCCAGCGGCGGACCGGAGCCCCGGTCCGCCGCTGGGCGCGCTGCGCGCTCCCCCCGCCGTCCGGCGCCCCGCCGCCCGGGGCCTCACCGCTCGACACCCCGCAGTTCTCGACCCCGCAGAAGGGACTCCCCGATGACCACCATCACCTGGATCGGCCTCGGCCACATGGGCAACCCGATGTCCGGCAACCTCGTCAAGGCGGGCCACGACGTCCGCGGCCACGACGTCAGCGCCGCCGCCATGGCGGCTGCCCGCGACCACGGAGTGCAGACCTTCGACACCCTGGAGGAGGCGCTGCAGGGCGCCGAGGTCGTGTTCACGATGCTCCCCAAGGGCGAGCACGCCCGCGCCGTGTACCTCGGCGACAGCGGCGTCATCGCGCTCGCGCCGAAGGACGCGCTGCTCATCGACAGCTCCACGATCGACGTGGAGACCGCGGAGCACCTGCACCAGGCGGCCGAGGAGGCCGGCTTCCGCTTCGTGGACGCGCCGGTCTCCGGCGGGATCAGCGGGGCGGCGGCGGCCACCCTGACCTTCATGGTCGGCGGGAAGCCCGACGTCGTCGAGCAGGCCCGGACGTTCATCGAGCCCATGGCCCGCAAGATCGTGGCCACGGGCCACGCCGGCACGGGCCAGGCCGCCAAGATCGTCAACAACATGATGCTGTTCATCTGTCTCGAGGCCTGCGCGGAGGGCTCCGTGCTCGCCGACCGGCTGGGCCTGGACCCCCAGGTGTTCTGGGACATCGCCTCGGTGTCCTCCGGCAACTCCTGGGCGCTGCAGACCTGGTACCCCGTGCCCGGGATCGTGGACTCCGCCGCGGCCAACAAGAACTTCGAGGCCACCTTCAGCGCCGTCCTCGCCGCCAAGGACGCCGGGCTGGCGCTCATGGCGGGCGAGCAGACCGGCGTGCGGCTGCCCGCGGCGGAGCTCGTGGCCGAGAGGCTGCAGCAGCTCATCGACGAGGGCCTCGGGGACAAGGACTGCTCCCTCATCACCAAGTACGCCGCGCCGGACGGGAAGATCCCGGGCTGGGACCCGGACCGGGCCTGAGCGGCGCCGAGACCACCACGACCGAGGAGGACACCATGCAGAACACCAAGCAGGACGCCGAGACCCGCGCGCAGCAGGACGCCGAGCGGGGCGCCCAGGACCCCCGGGGCGCCGGCGAGGTCATCGAGCACTTCATCGACGGGGCCCGCCGCGGCGGCTCCGAGCGCACCGCCGACGTCTACAACCCCGCGACCGGGCAGGTGGCCAGGCAGGTGCTGCTGGCCTCCGCCGAGGAGGTCGCCACCGCCGTGGAGGCCGCCGAGCTCGCCCTGCCGGCCTGGCGGGCCACCGGGATGTCGAAGCGCTCGGCGATCATGTTCAAGGTCGAGAACATCATCCGCGAGCGCACCCCGGAGCTGGCCGCGATCATCACCGCCGAGCACGGCAAGGTCCTCTCGGACGCGGCCGGGGAGGTCGCCCGCGGGCTGGAGAACGTGCAGTTCTGCGCGGGGCTGATGCACCACATGAAGGGTGAGTTCCTGGAGCAGGCCGCCACCGGGGTGGACGTCCACCAGACCCGCCAGCCGGTGGGCGTGGTCGCATGCATCACCCCGTTCAACTTTCCCGCCATGGTCCCGCTGTGGATGATCACCACCGCGATCGCCGCCGGCAACACCGTGATCCTCAAGCCCTCCGAGCGGGACCCCTCCGCGGCGGTGTGGATCGCGGAGGCCTTCGCCGAGGCCGGCCTGCCGCCGGGGGTGCTCAACGTGGTGCACGGGGACAAGGTGGCCGTGGACGAGCTGCTGACCAACCCGCTGGTCAAGGCCGTGTCCTTCGTGGGCTCCACCCCGATCGCCAAGTACATCTACGAGACCTCCGCCGCCAACGGCAAGCGCGTCCAGGCCCTGGGCGGGGCGAAGAACCACATGGTGGTCATGCCGGACGCGGACCTGGACGGGGCAGCGGACGCGGCGATCTCGGCCGCCTACGGCTCCGCCGGGGAGCGCTGCATGGCCGTCTCGGTGCTGGTCACCGTCGGGGACGTGGCCGATCCGCTGATCGACCGGCTCAAGGAGCGGATCGCGGGCCTGACCATCGGCGACGGCACCGACCCGGCCTCGGAGATGGGCCCGCTGATCACCGGCCAGGCCCTGGAACGGGTCAACGGCTACGTAACCGGGGCGGAGGCCGAGGGGGCGAGCGTCGTCGTCGACGGCACGACCCAGGAGTTCGAGGGCGAGGGGTTCTTCACCGGCGTCTCGCTGATCGACCACGTGAAGCCCGGGATGAAGGTCTACGACGAGGAGATCTTCGGCCCCGTGCTGTCCGTGGTGCGGGTGGACACCTACGAGGAGGCCGTGCGGCTGATCAACACCAACCAGTTCGCGAACGGGGTGGCGGTGTTCACCCGCGACGGCAAGACCGCCCGGCAGTTCGAGTTCGAGGTCGAGGTCGGCATGGTCGGGGTCAACGTCCCGATCCCGGTGCCGATCGGGGCCTTCTCCTTCGGCGGCTGGAAGAACTCCCTGTTCGGGGACACCCACATGTACGGCCCGGAGTCCTTCAACTTCTACACCCGCCGCAAGCTCGTCACCACCCGCTGGCCCGAGCCCTCGGAGTCCCAGATCAACCTGGGCTTCCCGACCCACTGACGGGTCCGCTCCGCACGGTGCGCAGTACACCGTGCACTCCGCGCCGTGCGGAGCGGTGCCCGGGTGCGCCCCCGCCCGCTCAGCTCTTCAGGCCGTCGCCGACGTCGCGGGCGGCGTCCTTGAGGTGCTCGCCGGCCTTCCGCTGCGGCCCCGGCGCACCGGGCGCGCGGCTCAGGCGCGCCCGTGGTCCGGGGCGGGGTGCCGGCAGTCCTCGACGCGCTCCTGGAGCCGGGCCTCGTCGACGGCCTCGACCGCCTCCGCCATCTTCTGCAGGAAGGCGGTCACAGTCGCGGCCTCCTCGGCGGTCAGCTCCCGCGCGGCGCTCAGCATGCGCTCGTGCATGGCCCCGAGCGTGGAGCGGACCTCGCAGTCGGCCTCCTCGGTGGCCACGATCACCAGCGCCCGCCGGTCCGTGGGGTGAGGACGCCGCGCCACGTGGCCGCTGCGGGACAGCCGGTCCAGCAGCGTGGTGGTGGAGGCCGAGGAGATGCCCAGCTTGCGCGCCAGGTCCCGCGGGCTCAGCGGGGTCCCGGCGCGGTCCGCCTCGAGCAGGTAGCGCAGGGCCAGCACGTCCTTCTCCCCCATGCCCATGGAGTCCCGGGTCCGCAGCCGCATGGCGGACTCGGCCGCCCGGTAGGCCCGGAGCGCCTCGAGCACCTGCACCGCCGGCGGGCGGTCGCCCTCGGCGGCGTACCAGTAGCCGGACGAGGTCTGGGGGTGTGCGCTCATGGCTCCAGTGTAGGCGATCTACAAATCAGGAGAACTGGTAACTAGACAATCTAGTAATACTGCTGTTCGATGGGAACCGTGCGACGGCGTGACGAGGCGCACGGAGTCGCAGTGGAACGAAGCAGGATACGTGAGGAAGGTCGCCAGATGAAGCAGCAGCTGCACCACCGGTCCACCGTCGAGACGGCAGAGTCCTCCTCCCTCCGGGCGGTCCGGAACGACCCCGGGGCGGGCCCCGCCGCCCCCGTGCACTGCGGGCGGCCCATGCCGGTGCGCACCCTCGAGTTCGCCGAGGTGGAGGACCGCGTCAACCACGCCGTGGCCCAGGCGGCGGTCGACGGCCGGTGGATGCACGCCTGCGCCTGCGGCTTCCTGCAGGAGACCCCGGCACCCGGGGGCACGGTGCCCTCGATCGTCCCCGACGGCGAGGCGATGCTGTTCCGCCCGTTCTTCACGCGGCGCGTCCTCGCCGCGGCCGGGCGGGTCGAGACCGCCGAGTGGGCCTTCGACCAGGCCCTGGCGGACGCCGGGCCCCTCGCCGCCGGCGACGCCGAGGAGCAGGCACAGCTCCTCTGCGCGTTCGAGTCCGATCTCGAGGCGGAGCGGTGGCGGCTCGACCAGGCCGTGGAGACGCTGCGCGACGAGCTGCGCCTGGCCGTGCGCCACGGCGTGCCGATCACCCTCCTGGCCCGCGAGACCGGCCTCGAGGAGGCGGACGTGGTGGACCTGCTGCACCTGGGCGACGTCCCCGCGGAGCCCTCCGCGGACGCGGCCGACCGGGCGCTCGCCGAGGCCTGCTGAAGCCCCGGGCCGCGCCCGCCGGACCGCTGCCACGGGCCCTCGCCGCCGCGGCGCCGTTGTCGCGGTGGTGCCGGCGAACAGCGTCCGCCGGGCCGCGTCCATCCGGCCGCGGGTACTGGGCCGCGGGCGCCGGGCCGCTACGCTGGAGCTGCCCCGAACGCCCCCGCGCCCCGGAAGGACGCCCGTGAAGTCGATCGTCGCGAGCCTGCTCGTCCTGGCCCTGGTGGTGACTTCCGCCGGAGCACTGCTGACCACCGTGGACGCCCAGGAGTGGCTGCCCGTCGTGGTGCTCGCGGCCCTCGCCTATCTCGGCACGTTCACCGTCTACCGGCGCGTACGGGATCGCTACGCCGACCGCCGGGACTGATCCCGGCGGGAGCGGCGCCACGCCCGCCACGCCCCGGTGGACCACAGGGCCCACAGCACGAGCAGCGGCTGGAACAGCAGCCGCACGGCCCGGGCGCGGTCGGTGTCCAGGCCGAAGGCGTCGGTGCGCGTGAGGTACTGCGAGACGTTGCCCGGGAACACGGCCACGAAGAACGCCGCGGCGAGCCACCCGAAAAGCACCCGCCGGCGGGGCAGGGCCACCAGCGCGGCGCCGAGGACGATCTCGACCACCCCGGAGCCGAGCACCACGGCGTCGTCGGGCACGGGCATCCACTGGGGGACCTGGGCCGTGAACTCCTGGCGGGCCACGGTGAGGTGGCTGATCCCGGCGCCGAGCAGGACGAGCCCGAGCAGCACCCGCGCGAGCGTGCGCGGCAGGGACGTGACGGGGGCGGCGGCCCGGGAGGACGGTGTCATGCCCGGAGGCTAGCAGTGCGGGACCGCCGGAGGTTTGGACAGGTCACCGGGCGCCCCGGCCGTGGTGCTACCGGCGGCAGACAGCCCGACCTCGTTGTCGGGACCGCGCACGGACGCCCGCGTGACCTGCGTCACCCACAGTAGGGGGTTACCGGGGAGTCCAGCGCACTGCATGCGAAATATGACGATTACGAATGCACATCGATCGGCACGGGGCGGCCGAGGCCCCGTGGGCGGGGGACGGTCAGCAGAAGTCGGCCTTGCGGATCCGGCCGTGGGCGCCTGCGGAGCTGTCCTCCAGCCGGGTGACGGCGAACTCCGCGGCGCTCGAGAGGTAGGCGTGGGCGATGGGCCGGTCCATGCCGCGGTCCCGTGCCAGGAAGTCCACCCCGGCGCTCACGGCCCGGTGCATGGCCGCGGTCAGGCAGAACGTCCGCTCGTCGACGTCCTCCGTGCCCGAGCGGCCGACGACGATCCAGTGCTCGTCGGTCTCGGCGAACGGCTGCCGGTGCGCCACGGCGGGCACGCCCTGGGCGCTGGTCCGGCACACGGTCACCCGGAAGGTGCCGGACAGGGGCTGACCGGCGGCGCCCAGGGCCCGGTGGAGCTCCCGGGGGCAGAAGACGGCGCCGTCCGCGCAAACCGGCAGATAGGCGGTGCACCCGGTGCCGAGCGGGCCGGGGGACGCCTCGGGGTCCAGGACGTGGAGGACCTCGACCTTGAGCACGTCCCCGGCCCGGGCCGCCGGCAGGAGCACCGGTCCCGTGACCACGTGCGGACCGGCCCCGTCGAGGGCCGGGACGTCGGGCCGCCGCACTGCCGGGGGCGTGCCGGGCTCCTCCGGCAGGGGCGCCGGACGGTTCTCCTGGTCCGAGGGCGCGGCCGGCTGCGGGCGCCGGAAGCCCGGCACGCCGAGGCCGGAGGACGGATGGGCGGCCCGCGCGGCCGCGGCGCGCGCCCGCGCCTCCTCGGCCGGGTCCGGCGCGGCGGGGACGGGCTCGGGGCGAGCAGGCTCGACGGCCGTGCCGCCCACCACCCGGAGGGCCGGTCGCCGCGCGTGCGGGAGCACGGGAGCGGATCCTGGTCCGGCGTGCTCAGTCATGGGCTGCTCCTTGGGGGCGGGGCGAGCGGTACTGCTCCGACTGTAGGAAGTCCGTGTTGCTGCGCCGGACACGGAGTGTTTCCGGAGCATGACGAACCTCATAACGAGAGGAAGCATGCCACGGACGGGCGGGCAAGCCCCACAAATGACAATTGCGACGAAACCGCCCCCGTGCAGCCCTGTCCGAGCAGCACCTAGTCTGGCCGGATGGAAGTCCACAAGGCCCAGGCGTTCCTCGCCGTCGCGGAGGAGCTGCACTTCGGCCGCGCGGCGAAGCGCCTGCACATGGCGCAGCCGCCCCTGAGCCGCCTGATCCGGCAGCTGGAGGCCGAGCTGGGCGCCGCCCTGTTCGAGCGCAACACCCGCCACGTGACCCTCACGCCGCAGGGCGAAGCCCTGCTGGAGCCGGCCCGGGAACTGGTCATGCTCGCGCGGCGGATCAAGGACGTGGTCCGCAAGTCGCAGGAGGGCGAGATCGGCCGGGTGCGGCTCGGCTTCGCCGGGGCCTCCGTGAACCAGGCGGTGGGCGAGCTGGCGCGCCAGGTCCGGCGCCGGCGCCCCGGGATCAGCCTGGAGCTCTACAGCTCGCAGTTCTCCTACCTGGGCCTGGAGAAGGTCCTGGACGACTCCCTCGACCTCGTGATCGGCCGGTGGGACTTCCTGCCCGCGGAGATCAGCTCCCGGCTCGTCGCCCTCGAGGAGCTGCTCGTCGCCCTCCCGGAGAACCACCCGCTGGCCGACCACGAGACGGTCGACGCCGAGGACCTCGCCGAGGAGGCGTGGATCGTGCTGCCCGGCGGGGCGGGGGCCACGCTGCCCAACCGGCTCAACACGCTGGCGATGAACGCGGGGTTCGTCCCGCGCGTGGTCCAGGTGGCCCCGGACTCCTGGACGCTCGTGGTCCTCGTGGGCGCCGGGATGGGCATCTCCCTGATCCTCTCCAGCGTCCGGGACAACGTGCCGTCCCGCGGCGTGGTCTACAAGCCGCTGACGCAGGAGCAGAAGCCGGTCGAGGTCCGCCTCATCTGGCGCCACGGGGACGCCAGCCCGGCCCTGCAGTCGGTCATCGAGATCTCCGAGACGGTGTTCCCCGCCCCGGACGGCCCCCTGCCCGCCCTGCCCACCAGCACCTCCTGATACCTCGCCCGGCTCCCCCAGGCCCCCGGCTCCCCGAACTCACCGGTTCTCCCCGAGACGCGGTGGTTCGCCCGTGCCTCTCGGGCCGGACCGGTGAGTTCGGCGAGGAGGGGGCGGGACAGGACGGGCCGGCGCTCAGTTGAAGGCCGAGATTCCGGTGATGTCCCGGCCCACGAGCAGCGCCTGGATGGAGTCGGTGCCCTCGTAGGTGGAGACCACCTCCATGTCCGTCATGTGCCGGACGACGTGGTTCTCGAGCAGCAGCCCGTTGCCCGCCAGGAGGTCGCGGGCCTCGTTGCAGATCCACTTGCCCTTCTGCGCGGTGGCCATCTTCACCATCGAGGCCTGCGCGTTGGACAGCTGGCCGCGGTCAGCGAGCTCGGCCATCCGCACGCACAGCAGCTGCATGGTGGTGAGCTCGCTGAGCATGTTCGCCAGCCGGGCCTGGACGAGCTGGTAGCCGCCGATGACCTGGCCGAACTGCTGCCGGCGGGCGGCGTAGTCGGCGGCGATCTCGAAGGCCGCCATGCCGTGGCCCACGGCCTCCCAGGCGGCGCCGCCGCGGGTGGCCTGCAGGACCCGGGAGACGTCCTTGAAGGACCGGCAGTGCTCCAGCCGGTTGGCGTCCGGCACCCGCAGGCCCTCGAGCACGATGTCGGCCTGCTGGATGGCCCGCTTGCCGACCTTGCCCGTGATCACCTCGGGCCGGTAGCCGGCGGGGTGGTTGCCGTCGTCGTCCTTCTCCACGACGAAGGCGTTGACCTTCCCGTCCTCGGCATTGCGCGCGAAGAGCACGACGACGTCGGCCGCGTCCCCGTTGCCGATCCACCGCTTGTGCCCGTCGATCACCCACTCCTCGCCCTCGCGGCGGGCCGAGGTCTCCAGGGCCACCGAGTCGGAGCCGTGCTCGGGCTCCGTGAGCGCGAACGCGCCGGTCTTCTCGAGCCGAGCCATGGCCGGCAGCCAGCGGTCCTTCTGCTCCTCGGAGCCGAGCATGTTCAGCGCCCCCATGCACAGGTTGCCGTGCACGCCCAGGAACGTGTTGATGCTGCCGTCGGCCCGGGCCATCTCCCGGGCCACCATCCCGGCGGCCCTCCGCGACATCCCCGGGCAGCCGTGGCCCTGGATGGTGGTGCCGATGATGCCGAGCTCGGCCAGCCCGGGCAGCAGCTCCCAGGGGAACTCGGCGCGCTCCCAGTAGTCGTTGATCACGGGCAGCACGCGCTGCTGGGCGAAGTCCCGCACCCGGTCCCGGACGGCGACCTCCTCGGGGGTGAGGTCGTCGTCGAGCCGGAAGTAGTCGGAGGTCGCGGCTCCCGCGCGGACGGCAGCCGGGGCCTCGGTGGAGGGAGCGCTCGCGGTGGTGGTCATGGTCGGTCCTTTCGTCGGCGGGTCCCAGGACCCGCGGTGGTGGGTGCGGTCGGTGCTGCCGGGAGTTCCCGGCGGGTGGCTCGCAGGATCGCGAGCAGGACCAGCGCGGTCAGGGCGACCGCGGGGAAGACGAGGATCGAGGCGCCGGTGGCCCACGCCAGGGAGACCCCGGAGTAGCCCACGGCCATCGAGAGGAAGCGGATCATGTTGTGGATGCCGATCGCGGTCCCCGAGCCCCCGGCGGGCGAGAGCACGAGCTCCGTGGCCGCCGCGCTCTGGGCGAAGGCGATCCCGGTCCCGGCGAGCACGAGCCCGAGGACCACCAGGGAGACGATCACCCAGCGGGCCACACCGAGGCCGGACGAGACCATGGCCAGGGTGACCACCGGGGCGGCGACCACGAGGATCAGGACGCCGCGGCTCAGCTGGACCCCGCTCCCGTGCCGGCGGCCCATCCGGGCCGCGACGGGCCCCGCCGCCGTCATGGCGAGCGCCAGGGTGAAGACCACGGCCCCGATCCGGGCGGGCCCCAGTCCCAGGTCCGAGCCGAGGAACAGGGGCACGGCCACGATGGCCACGGCCATGGAGCCCATGGCCAGCCCTGCTCCGGCCGCGGCGGTGAGATAGGCGGGGTCCCGCAGCAGGGCCGGGTCCAGCAGGGGCCGGGGTGCCGCCGCGTCCCCCGCGACCCGCCGGGACCGCCGCCGGGAGAGACGGGCGAACAGCCACCAGCCGAGCACCGCGGAGACCGCGCTCGCGGCCGCCCAGGACCAGGGGCCGGACTGTCCGGCCAGCAGCACGGCGGCGGCCGTCGACCCGCCGCCGACCACGAGCCAGGCCATCGCGGCCACGTGCATCGGCGGGCGCCGCCGCCGGATGCGGGGCATGAACAGCGCGAGCAGGAGGATCAGCACGAGCACCAGCCCGGCGTGCACCACGAACACCCAGCGCCAGCCCAGGGCCTCGGTGAGGACGCCGCCGAAGGGCGGGCCCACGGCCTGCCCCACGCCGATGGCCGAGGCCCACGCCCCCATCGTCTGAGCGGTGCGCTCCGGCCAGGTGCTGACCAGGGCCGCCTGCACGCAGGGCGGGATCGCACTGCACGCCGCGCCCTGGACCATCCGGGCGAGCACGAGCGACTCCATGCCCGCCGCCGCGGCCGCCGTGAGCTCCGCGAGGACCATGACGCCCAGCGCCGAGAGCAGGAAGGCCCGGACGCCGAGCCGGTCGCCGAGCCACCCCGCGAGCGGGACGGCCGTGGCCATCGCCACCGTGAAGGCGCTCACGGCCAGCACCGACTGCTGCGCCGTCATGCCGAGGTCCGTCTGGATGACGTACAGCGGCGCGTTGATCACGTTCGAGGACATCGTGCCCAGCGCCGTGGTGGCCAGCAGCGCCGGGTACGCGATCCGCCGCGCCCGCAGGCCGGCCCGCCCCCTCCGGAACGCGGTCATGCACGCACGGTCACGGAGCCCGGTTCGGTCTCCGGCTCCGGCTCCGGCTCCGGGACGACGACGCCCGCCAGGGCGGCCCGGACCCGGTCCGGCAGCGGCGTGGAGCGGCCCGTGGCGGGATCCGTCTGCACGAGCACCGTCCGGGCGCGGACCGCGACCTGCCCGTGCTGGACCAGCTCGTAGGCCACCGTGCAGGACGACCGGCCGACCCGGGCGACCCGCACCCGGGCCGTGAGCTCGGGGCCGTGGTCGATGGAGCGCAGGTAGTCCAGCGCCAGGGACACCACCACGCGCGGCCGGGCGGGGTCCGGGACACCGTCCTGCCCCAGCCAGGCGGCCATCGCGGAGAGCCGCGCCTCCTCGAGCAGGGTCACCACCCGGGCGTTGTTGACGTGCCGGTTGAGGTCCTGGTCGGACCAGCGCACGGGCAGCACGGTGGTGTGGACGGTGCTCGTAGGGCTGACGGCGCTCATGACGCCTGCCGGACCGCGGGCTCGCCGCGCTCGAGCCAGGCCAGGACGCGGTCCCGGTCACCGTCGAGCCGGGGCGGGGCCTGCGTGTAGTCGACCGGGGTGCGGCTGAAGTCCACCGGGTGCCGGACCGTGGGGATCTCCCGGCCCCCCGTTCCCGCCAGGACCACCGGGTCCAGGCCGAGGCCCTCGGCGAAGCGGACGCCCTCGTCCACCCCGAGGATCGGGGCGCAGGGCACCTTGACCGCCTTGAGCAGCTCGAACCAGTCCTCGGCGTCCCGGGCGGCGAGCCGCTCGACCATCAGCCGGCGCAGCTCCACCCGGTGGGCGTTGCGCGCGGACACCGTGCTGAACCGGTCGTCCTCGGCGAGCTCGGGCGCCCCGAGGCACCGGCACAGCCGCGCGAACTGCCCGTTGTTGCCCACCGCGATGACCATGTCCTTGTCCCGGGTGGGGAAGGGCTCGTAGGGGTAGAGGCTCGGGTGCTCGTTGCCCATCCGGGTGGGGACGCTGCCGCCCGCCACGTACGCGGCGGACTGGTTGACCAGCCCGGACAGCGCCGAGGTCAGCAGGTTCAGCTCCACGTGCTGGCCCGCCCCGGAGGACTGCCGCTCGTGGAACGCGCCCAGGATGCCCGTGGCGGCGTGCAGGCCCGTGATCACGTCGAACAGGGCCACGCCCGCCCGGTACGGCTCGCCGTGCTGGCTCCCGGTGAGGCTCATCATCCCGGAGAGGGCCTGGGCCAGCAGGTCGTAGCCGGGCAGATCGGCGCCGCCGGCGGTGCCGAAGCCGGTGATCGAGGCGTAGACGAGGTCCGGGCGCCAGGCGCTGACGCTCTCGTAGTCGAGGCCGTAGCGCGCCAGGCCGCCGGGCTTGAAGTTCTCCACCAGGATGTCCGCGCGGGCGATGATCCGCTCCACGACCTCGAGCTGCGCCGGGTCCGAGAAGTCCAGGGCGATCGAGTGCTTGTTGCGGTTGACCGAGAGGAAGAAGGTGCTCTCGCCGTCCCGGTGGGGCGGGACCCACGCGCGGGCGTCGTCCCCCGCGGTGCTCTCCACCTTGATGACGGTCGCGCCCATGTCCGCCAGCAGCATGGTGCAGTAGGGGCCGGCGAGCACGCGGCTGAGATCCGCCACCACCACCCCGGCGAGCGGGCCCGTGCCCGGGCGGCCGAAGATCTCCTGCAGGGCGTGCGCGTCCTCGAACTGGCTCATGTCTTCTCTCCTCGTCGTCGTTCCTCGTCCGGTGCTCGGCCCGGCGGTCGTCCGGGGCACGGCCCGGTGGTGGTCCAGGGCTCAGCCGGCGTACTCGTACCAGCCGCGGCCGGTCTTGCGGCCGTACCGGCCCTGCTCGTAGAGCTTCTCCACGGAGGGGTGCGGCAGGTCCGCAGGGTCCCCGCTCTGCTCGTGCTCCGCGAGACGGATCAGGTAGGACACGTCGATGCCGACCAGGTCCATCAGCTCGAAGGGGCCCATCGGGTGGCCCAGCGCCGTCCGCGCCGCCACGTCGATGTCCTCGAAGCTCGCCACGCCGTCCGCCTCGAGCCGCAGGGCCTCGTCCCGCAGGGCCCCGAGGAGGCGGTTGGCCACGAAGCCGGGGACCTCGTGCTGGAGCCGGACGGGCTGCTTGCCGAGCCGGCGAGCCAGCTCCACGGTGGTCTCCACGGTGGCGTGCGAGGTCTGCGGGTTGCGCACCACCTCGACGCAGGCCATGACCAGCGCCGGGTTGAAGAAGTGCATGTTGCACACGCGGTCGGGCCGGCCGGTCGCGTCCATGAGCAGGGACGAGGGGATGGTCGAGGAGTTGGTCGCGAGGACGGCGTGCTCGGGCGCGGCCTCGTCGAGGTCGGCGAACAGCCGCCGCTTGATGTCGAGGCGCTCCACGGCGGCCTCGAGCACGAAGTCGGTGGAGCGCGCCGCCTCGATCGAGTCGGTCGTGTACGCCATCCGGGCGAGGGCGGCGTCCACCTCCTCCCGGCTCCTGCTGCCCTTCTCGGCGAGCCGGCCGAGCCGGCGGCGCACCTCCTCCCGGGACCGCTCGAGGGCGGCGGGGTCGAGGTCGCTCGTGGTGACGGTGTAGCCCGCGAGGGCGAAGACCGCCCCGATCTGGGTGCCCATGGCACCGGATCCCACGATCAGGACCTCGCGGACGGCGTCGATGCTCGGCTGGGGGTTCATGCGCTGCTCCTCGGGGTGGGGGTGCGAAGGTCTGGGGTGGTCGTGCGAAGGTCTCGGGCGGTGGTGCGGAGTCGCCGCGGGGCGACGGCCCTGCGGGGTGGCCGCCGGGTGCGGAGCCGCTGCCGGGTGCGGAGCGGCCGCCGAGTGCGCGGGCGGCCGCGGGGTGCGGGCGGGGAGCCGCCCGGGCCGGCGGTTCAGTCCTGCTCGCGGAAGCGGGCGGGGCGCTTCTCCAGGAAGGCGCTCGCGCCCTCGGCCTTCTCCTCGGAGGCGTAGAGGAGGGACTGGGCCAGCCGCTCGAGCAGCAGCCCGGTGCGCTGGTCCGTCTCGGCGCCGTTGCGCACCACGAGCTTGGCCAGCCGCACGGCCAGGGGGCCCTTGGCGAGGATGGTCTCCGCGGTGGCGAGCGCGGCGCCCATCAGTTCCTCCGCGGGGACCACGCTGGTCACCAGCCCGATGCGCAGCGCCTCCTCGGCGTCGATGATCCGGCCGGTGAGGATCATCTCCTGCGCCCGGCCCAGGCCCACGAGCCGGGACAGCCGCTGGGTGCCGCCGGCGCCGGGAAGGATGCCGAGGTTGGTCTCGGGCAGCCCGAACCGGGCGTTCCCGGCGGCGATGCGGATGTCGCAGGACATCGCCAGCTCGTTGCCCCCGCCCAGCGCGAAGCCGTTGACCGCGGCGATCGTGGGCAGCTCGAGGTCCTGGACCCGGTCGTAGAGGCGCTGCATCCGGGCCCGCAGCCCGTCCCGCAGCGTGTAGCCGACCAGCTGGGAGATGTCCGCGCCGGCCACGAAGGACTTCTCCCCCGCGCCCGTGAAGACCACGGCGCCGACGTCCTCCCGCCGCTCGAACGCGTCGAGCGCGGCCTCGATCCCGTCCAGCACCCCGAAGTTCAGAGCGTTGCGCACCTCGGGGCGGTTCACGGTGACGACCGCGACCCTGCCGCGGAGCTCGGCCGTGACGGTGCCGGTGCCCGTGTCGACCACGGTTCCCGTGCTGGTGCCGGTCGTGGTGACGGCGTCGGTGGCGCCGCCCGTGCTGTCGACGGTGGTGCCGGCTGTGCCGTCGGCAGAGGTGCCGGTCGTGGTGTCGGCAGTGGTGGTGCCGGTGCTGTCGGTCATGTCGGGTCCTTCCGGTCAGACGGTCGCGGTGGCGGGCTCGGGGGCGGGCGCGGCAGCGGCGTCGTCGTCGTCCGCGGGCCCGGCCTGCACGGTCAGGAAGGTGAGCAGCACGCTCCCGGCCACGAGGGCCAGGCCGAGGACGGCGGTGAGCGGGGTGGGCAGGAAGAGCAGGAACCCGCCGACCGCGGCCGCCGACCGGAACAGGGCGGGCATCCGGCGGTCGAAGCCGACCGTCCAGCCCTCGATGGCCGAGGCCAGGGCGTAGACCCCCACGATGCTCAGCGCGAACGCCAGCAGGATCCGGCCGGGCGAGTCCTGGGCGACCAGGGCGGGGTTGAGGGCGAAGCCGAACGGGACGATGTACTTCACCGCGCCGAGCTTCATGGCCGCCACGCTGGTGGCCATGGCGGGGGCCTTGGCCAGGCCCGCCGCGGCGAAGGCGGCGAGGCCCACCGGCGGGGTGATGTAGGAGACGGACGCCCAGTAGATGACGAACAGGTGTGCCGCGAGCGGGTTGACCCCCAGGTCGATGACGGCCGGGACCATGACGATCGCCAGGAACACGTAGGCCGCGGAGATCGTCATGCCCATGCCGAGGATGAAGCACGTGACGGCGCCGGCGACGAGGATGAGAACCACGTTGTCGCCCACCAGGGAGACCAGCTCCCGGGCCAGGGACAGGCTCACGCCCGTGGCGGTGAGGCCGCCCACGATCAGGCCCACACCGGCGATGATCCCGACGATGTTGCTCAGCGTCCGGCCGCACTCCACCAGGAAGTCGGTGAACTCCCGCGGCCCGAACTTCTGGCCCGGGCGCAGCACCGCCACGATCAGCAGCACCAGGATCACCCAGTACGGCACCTGGGTCTCGGAGTCCGTGAGGAACAGCAGCCCGGTCAGCAGGCCCAGGGCCAGGACGTAGGGCCAGCCCCGCACGAGCGTGGCGAGGGTCCGCGGCAGCAGGTCCACGGACACGCCCCGCAGCCCGTTGCGGGCCGCGTAGCCGTCCACCTGCAGGTAGATGCCGAGGAAGTAGAGGACCGCGGGGATGGTGGCGGCCACCAGGATCTCCGTGTAGGGCACGCCCACGAAGGAGACCATGAGGAACGCCGCGGTGCCCATGATCGGCGGGGTGATCGACCCGCCCGAGGAGGCCGTGGCCTCGATGCCGCCCGCGTAGGTGGAGCTGAACCCGGAGCGCTTCATGGCCGGGATGGTCATCGGCCCGGTGGTCAGGACGTTGGAGACCGCGCTGCCGCTCATCATGCCCATCGCCGCGCTGCTGGCCACGGACACCTTCGCCGCGCCGCCGCGGTAGCGGCCGAAGATCGACATGGAGAGGTTGTGGAAGAAGTCCGCGCCCCCGGTGTGCTGCAGGGCCACCCCGAAGACCAGGAAGCCGATCAGGATGGTGGCCGCGGTCTGGATGGGCAGCCCCAGCACGCCCTCGGCCCCCATGATGTGCACCTGCGCCAGGGTCGGCAGATCGTAGGTGACGCCCTGCAGGACGCCGATCGGCAGGTTCTCGGCGACCAGCGGGTACAGCGAGAACAGCAGCGCGATGACGGTGACCGTCAGCCCGCCGGTGCGGCGCAGGGCCTCGAGCACCACCAGCCACAGCACGAACGCGGCGACCGTGGCGGTGGTGGGCGCCATGAACTCCCAGCCGTAGTTCTTGATCCGGGTCCCGTTGGCCGCGAAGTACGTGCACACCGCCGCGGAGACGACCATGAGCAGGACGTCGAACCACTGGACCCGGCGCTCCCGGCCCGCGCCGGCCGCGGTGCTGCCGCCGGCACCGGGCTCCTGCTGGGCCTCCACCTGCTGGGCCAGCGGGACCTTGCGCAGGGGGTTGACGATGAACACCACCGGCAGGAAGGCCGCCAGGATCAGGTAGAGGTAGGAGTTGGTCAGCAGGGACAGCCCGCCCACGTTCCAGAAGAACACCTGGTTCATGGCCAGCAGCACGCCCAGCACGGTCAGCACGATCACGACCGTCCGCCAGAACGGGGTCACCCGGGTCTCAGTTCTCATCGTCGTTCCCCTCGCCGTTCTCCTGGCCGTTCTGCGGCCCGTCCAGCTCGTTCTGCTTCCATTCCGTCCAGTTCCGCTCGAGCTCCTCCTCGGCGGAGGACTCGACGACGCCGGGCCAGGCCTCCTGCATGCGCTCGCCGCGCTCGACGAGCTGGTCGTTCTTCCGCTCGAGCTCCTCGGTCCACACGCCGCGCTCCTCGAAGTAGCGGACGGTCCCCTCGTGGAACGGGACCACCAGCGGCTCCTTCAGCACCGCGTCGAAGGAGAACTGCTTCGTGTCCGGGGTGGTGCCCTCGTAGTGCTCGTAGTTCTCGACCATCGCCTTCACGAGGTGGTAGACCTCGTCCGCGTCGCGGTCGGCCGTCGTGGTGAGCGGGATCGTGTACTCGAGGACCCGGGCGCTCTCGCCCTCCTCGAGCCCGGCGCCGTTCGTGATCTCGCCGACCGTCACCATGGGCATGAGCTCCTCCCAGGTCTCGTAGCGGGCCGGGTCCGGGTCGTCGAAGCTCAGCCACTGGACCTCCGTGCTGGAGGCCAGCTCGTTGATGTTGGAGCCGACCACGTTCTGGTACAGGGCGTCGATCTGTCCCGCTTCGAGCCCGGCGATCTGCTCGCCGTAGGCCATCGGGACCTGCTCGACGTCGTCCCAGGTGAGGCCGCCGTAGTTGAGGAAGCCCTCCATCTTGTTGTTGATGGAGGTGTTGGCGGTCAGCCGGGGGACCCGTTTGCCCTCGAGGTCCGCGAAGGAGTCGATGCCGCTGTCCTCGCGCACGAGCATCCCGTAGTTGCCGGGCGGCGCCCACACCATGCGGAGGTCCTGAGGACCCCACTCCTCGCTGGCGTACTCGTAGTCGCCCTCGAAGGCGTAGTAGTACTCGTCCCCGGCCCGCGCGTAGTCCACGGTGCCGTTCACGAGCGGGGCCAGCCGGCCGATGCCGGTGTCGGCGGTCATCAGCCGCACCTGCACGCCCTCCTCGTTGGTGAGGGTGTTCGCGATGGCGGCGAGATCGTTGTAGGTGCCGGTGCCCACGTTGTAGGTGGACCACACGAGCTGCTGCGGCAGGCCGTTGGGGCCCACCGGCTCGCTGCCCCCGGCGGCGGCGCAGCCGGTCAGGCCCAGCACTGCGGCGGCGCCCAGGGCGGCGAGCCGTGTTGTCGTTGTCCTCATGATGGCCTTTCGAGGTGCGGTGGTGGCGCTCAGCGCCCGGAGAAGGAGGGGAGCCGCCGGTCGAAGAACGACTGCTTGCCCTCCAGGAAGTCGGAGGTCCCGAAGAGGACCGGCTGGTGGTCCCGCTCGAACGCCAGGGCGTCCTCGAGCGAGCCCGACGCCTCGCGGATCCCCCGCTTCACCGCCGCGACGGCGAGCGGGGCCCGCCCGGCGAGCTCGGCGGCGTGCGCGACCGCGGTGCCGAGCACGTCCGGGTCCGGCACGAGGTGGTCGACCAGGCCGGCGTCCCGGGCGGTGCCGGCGTCCACGGGTGCGGCCTCGAGCAGGATCCTCCGGGCGCGGGCCGCTCCCACCCGCTGGACCAGCGAGTGCACCAGCCCGCCGTCCGGGGCGAGGCCCAGGCGGGTGAACGGGAACAGGAACCGTGCGCTCCCACCGGCCACCACCACGTCGCAGCAGCACACCAGGCCGACGGCCACACCGGCCGCAGGCCCGGTCACCGCGGCCACGACCGGCTTCGCCAGGGACGCGAGCTCCTGCACGAGCCCGGCCACCTCGCTCATCCGGGCGGCCGACTCGGCGGGGCCGGCGGGCGGCATCGCGGCGAGGTCGCCGCCGCCGCTGAAGCAGCGTCCCGCCCCGGTGAGCACCACGGCCCCGCTCCCGGGGTCGGCGGCGAGCTCCGCCAGCGCGGCCCGCAGCCCGGTGCGCAGCTCGTGGCCGAGCACGTTGCGGCGGGGCTCGTCGTCGAGCGTCACCACGGCCACGGCGCCGGTGCGCTCGATGCGCACCCGGGGCGGGCCGTCGGCGGCGGTGGGGGACGAACGGGTCACAGGGATCCTCCGGGAAGTCAGCGGATGTCGTGCAGATCACATTTCCACGACCCACTGTGAAACCTCAAATACCTAATGTGGCACTCAGTGATACCTATAAATCAATTGTCCGGCGAACCGTGTTGCGCAGCTCACGAATGCGTCATCCTCGTCGGAGGCATCCGAGCACCCGACCCCCAGGAGGACCCATGAACCCCGCCGCGACCGACCTGCTCGACGTCGAAGCAGACCTCAGTGCCGAGGAGCTCGAGACACGGGACGCCGTCCGGGAGTTCGTGGACCGGAGGATCCGGCCGAACATCGCCGGCTGGTACGCCGACGCCGTCTTCCCGCAGGAGATCATCCCCGAGATGGCGCAGCTCGGGCTGCTCGGCATGCACGTCCAGGGCTACGGGTGCGCCGGGAAGTCCGCGGTGCAGTACGGCATCGCGATGCAGGAGCTCGAGGCCGGGGACTCCGGACTGCGCACGTTCGTCTCCGTGCAGGGCTCGCTGGCGATGTCCGCGATCGCCAAGCACGGCTCCGAGGAGCAGAAGCAGCGCTGGCTGCCCGGCATGGCCGCCGGCGAGATCATCGGCTGCTTCGGGCTCACCGAGCCCACCGCGGGATCGGACCCCTCGACCATGGCGACCACCGCCGTGCGCCACGGCGACGAGTGGGTGCTCAACGGCGCCAAGCGCTGGATCGGGCTCGCCTCGATCGCCCACGTGGCCGTGATCTGGGCCAAGGCCGTCGACGAGAGCGGGCAGGAGCGCGTCCGGGGCTTCCTCGTGCCCACGGACACCCCCGGGTTCACCGCCGTCCCGATCGAGCCGAAGCTGTCCATGCGCGCCTCGATCCAGTGCGATATCGCCCTCGAGGACGTCCGGCTGCCCGCCGACGCCCTCCTGCCGCACCACCCCGGCCTGCGGGGACCGTTCTCCTGCCTCAACGAGGCCCGCTACGGCATCGTGTGGGGCGCCCTGGGCGCCGCCCGCGACAGTTTCGACGCCGCGCTGGCCTACTCCCAGCAGCGCATCCAGTTCGACAAGCCGCTCGCGGCCTACCAGCTCTCCCAGGCGAAGCTGGTGGACATGGCCCTGGAGATCCAGAAGGGGCAGCTGCTGGCGCTGCGCATCGGGCGGCTCAAGGACGAGGGCCGCCTGGAGAACCACATGATCTCGGTGGGCAAGCTCAACAACTGCCGGATCGCGATCGAGGTGTGCCGCCAGGCGCGCACGATGCTCGGCGGCAACGGGGTCACGCTCGAGCACTCGCCGCTGCGCCACGCCAACAACCTGGAGTCGGTGCGCACCTACGAGGGCACCGACGAGGTGCACACCCTCATCCTGGGCCAGCAGCTGACCGGGCACTCCGCCTTCCGCTGAGCCCGCAGCCGTCCCCGGGCGCAGAGGCCCGGCCGGGCCGCAGTGGCCCGGGGACGGGGGCGTGGAGCGCCGCCGGCGCGGCAGGACCTGACCAAGATCACACCGGGAGGCATGGGAGACCGGGGCGAACCCGCGTAGCATCGAAAGCCACCCCCCTTTCTTCTGCTCGGGCTCGACGACGTGCTCGTTCCCCGTCCCTGCGCCCTCCCGGAAGGACCCGCCGTGCCCGCACCCCGCACCGCCCTGCTCCAGGTGGTCAATGCCCCCGGCCCCGCCGGCACCCGCCTCGCCATCTTCGCCCTGGCGATGGGCGGCTTCGGCGTGGGCACCACCGAGTTCGCCTCGATGGGCCTGCTGCCGTTCATCGCCGAGGACTTCGACGCCTCGATCCCGGCCGTGGGCCAGTCCATCTCGCTCTACGCCCTGGGCGTGGTGGTCGGGGCGCCGCTCATCACGTCCCTCGCCGCCCGGATGGAGCGCAAGACCCTGCTGCTGGCGCTGATGCTCACGTTCGTGCTGGGCAACGGGCTCTCGGCCGCCGCGCCGTCCCTCGAGTGGCTCTACGCCGCCCGGTTCCTCGCCGGCCTGCCCCACGGCGCCTACTTCGGGGTCGCCGCCGTGGTGGCCTCCTCCCTGGTCGCCCGCGAGCGGCGCGGCACCGCCGTGGCCCGGGTGATGCTGGGGCTCACCATCGCCAACATCGTGGGCGTGCCGTTCGCCGCGGCCCTGGGCGGGGCCCTCGGCTGGCGCTCGGCCTATCTCCTGGTGGTGCTCCTGGGCGCCCTGACCATCGGGGCCCTGGCCCTCTGGGTGCCGCGCACCCGCAACGAGGGCATGGCCTCGGCGGCCCAGGAGGTTCGCGCCCTCGCCCGGCCCCAGGTGGCCCTCACGCTGCTGGCCGGGGCCATCGGCTTCGGCGGCATGTTCGCGGTCTACACCTACATCTCCCCGACCCTGACCGAGCTCACCGGTCTCGACATCGGCACCGTGCCGTGGGTGCTGGCCGTGTTCGGCGTGGGCATGACCCTGGGCTCCCTGCTGGCCGGCCCGCTCATCGACCGTTCGATCGAGCGCACCGCCCTCGGCGCCGGCGCCGTGTCCGGCGTGGCCCTGGCGTTCTTCGCCCTGTTCGTCCACGTCCCCGCCGCGGCCGTCCTGGGGGCGCTGTGGATCGGGATCATGGGCTCGATCTTCACGACCTCCCTCCAGGTGCGCCTGCTGCGCGAGGCGAAGGACGCCCCCTCCCTGACCGCCGCCATGAACCACGCGGCGTTCAACCTGGCCAACGCCATGGGCGCCTTCCTCGGCGGGATCGTCATCTCCGCCGGCTGGGGCTACCGCTCCCCCGCCTGGGTGGGCGTGGGCCTGGCCGTGGCCGGCCTGCTCATCCTGGGCTACGCGGCGCACCGGCGCCGGCACGCGGTTCCCGGCACGCCGTAGTCCCGTCCCGCGGCCCGTTCAGTCCGTGCGGTGCCCCCGGGAGAGCACGCGCCGGCGGGTGCCGCGCACCAGCCCCGCCACCAGCCGCTCGAGGGGGCCCTGCCCCATGGCCTGGCGCCAGAGGAGCGCGAAGGCCGCGGCCACGCCCACGTGGATCCCGAACCACAGCGGCTGGTCGTAGTGCACCTCGGCGGCCAGGGCCAGCAGGTGCGCGGAGTACACGGTGAGGGTCATCGCGCCCATCGCGCTCAGCGGCAGCAGCCAGGACGCGGAGCGGCGGGCCAGCAGGAGGAACACGCCCAGCGCGGCCACCGCCGAGCCCAGACCCAGCAGCAGGGCCGGCGGGGTGTTGGTGTACGGGCCGCCGACCGCCAGCCACCACCACGTGGTCGTGGGCAGCGTCGGCTCGGGTCCCCACACGATGATGTCGTTGACGAGCTCCGCGTCCAGGCCGGGGGTGCGCGCCACCAGCTGCTCGAAGCCGCCGGCCCGGACGACGAGCGCCCAGGAGGTCAGCGAGGCCCCGGCGGCCAGGAGGGTCCCGCCCAGCACCAGCGCGACCTGGACCCGGAGCCGGGCCAGGTCGAGCCGGCCGATGGCCAGGCCGGTCAGCAGATAGGCCAGGTACGGCAGCGCGGGGAAGGTCCCGGTCAGCAGGAGCCGGGCCGCGGTGGCCCCCGGGTCCCCGACGAGGTCGAGGTAGTCCGGATTGTAGCGCTCGACGGCGGGCAGGACGTCCCGGAGCAGGTGCACGAGCACGGGACCGGCGAGGGCGAAGCACGCCGCCCAGGCGAACAGGGCCCCTGCGGAGAGGCGCAGGAAGGGGATCGCCAGCAGGAAGAAGGCCCCGTAGTAGACGAGGATGTTGACGGCCGGGACCTCGTCGAGCGTGCTGCCGGGCAGCACGTGGTTGATGGCGAGCCCCAGGCCCGCGATCAGCAGGGCGCGCACGGCCGTGCCCGCCCGGTCGGCGGTCAGCGACCGGCCGGTGTGCGGCGTCCGGCCGCCGGTGCTGAAGGCGAGCCCCACGCCGGCCAGGACGGCGAACAGGGCCGCGGAGCGTCCGGCGAAGACGGTCCACTGGACCGTGGGCTCGAAGGTCTCCGGATCCCACGAGGGCAGGATGTGGATGGCGATCATCCCGATCAGGGCCAGGCCGCGGGCGGCGTCCACCCCCACGAGGCGGCGCCTGCCCGGCGCGGCAGCCGTGGTGGCGGACCCGGTGGCCGGGCCCACCGCCGGGTCCGCCACCTGGTCCGCGATCGAGCCCGCCGCCGGGTCCGCCACCTGGTCCGCGATCGAGCCCGCCGCCGGCCCCACCGCGGAGCTGGCCGCCGGGTCCGCCGCGGCGGTCCGTGTCGGGCGGCCGCCCCGGGTCGCGTCCGCGCGAGGAGCGCCCGGCCGCTGCCCGGAGGCCTGCGCCCAGGGCACGCTCCTCGGTGGGCGGTTCCCGGGATCGGTCATGGCGGCGGCCCCCTTCAGCGCGGTGCGACGACGGGCCCCCTGCCCGCCGGGCCCGCCTGGCGGGCCGGTGTGCACTCCACTGTTGCTCGTGCACATGTGCCCGGCTTTTCGGATTGCTGTGCTTCTCCTGTGACGCGGGTCCGTGCCCGGGCCGGCGGCTGTCCGTCCGGAGTCCGTGCCGCGGCTGTGCCGGCGCACCCGCCGTTCCCGTGCGCGGCGGCACCACGGCACAGGCTCCGCACAGCTTCCACAGGACGCGCGCCTAATCTGGTGGGCAACAGTGACAGTGTCACGTCCGCCCGGCACCGGGAGCTCCCATGTCCTACTCCTCCAGCTTCTCCGTCCTCACCGAGGTCCTGCCCCGCCTGAGCCACCCGGACGGCTCGCCGATCCGGGTGCTGGTGGTGGACGACGAGCCGGCGCTGGCCGACCTCGTGGCCATGGGCACGGGGATGTGCGGGTGGGAGGCGAGGATCTCCCACGAGGGCTTCGACGCCGTGGCCCAGGCACGCGACTTCGCCCCGGACGTGCTGGTCCTGGACCGGATGCTGCCCGGCCTGGACGGCCTGGAGGTCCTCGCCCGGATCCGCCGGTCCTATCCCGAGGTGCCGGTGCTGTTCCTCACGGCCAAGGACGCCGTGGCCGACCGGATCGAGGGCCTGGCCTCGGGCGGGGACGACTACGTGACCAAGCCCTTCTCGATCGAGGAGGTGCTCATCCGGCTGCACCGGCTCGTGCAGCGCTCCGGGGCCGCGGCGCAGGACAGCGCCACCCTGGTGGTCGGGGACCTGGTCCTGAACATCGACAGCCGCGAGGTCACCCGGGCCGGCGAGCCCATCGAGCTGACCGCCACCCAGTTCGAGCTGCTGCGCTACCTGATGGAGAACCCGCGCCGGGTCCTGTCCAAGGCCCAGATCCTCGACAACGTGTGGCACTACGACTTCTCGGGCCAGGCCAACATCGTGGAGCTCTACATCTCCTACCTGCGCAAGCGGATCGACGCCGGCCGCGCCCCGATGATCCACACCGTGCGCGGCGCCGGGTACGTCATCAAACCCGCGTCCTGATGCCGCCCGGCCCGCTGTCCACGCACCGCCCGCCGGACCCGCGGCCGACCTCGTCGCCGGCATCGTCACCGGCCCGACGACGCACCCGCCTGGCCACCCGGCTCATCGCCGGGGTGCTCGTCCTGCTGGCGGTGGTCCTGCTCGTGCTGGGCGCGACCATCGTGGAGCTCACCCGCCAGGACCTCGTGGAGCGGCTCGACGGCTCGCTGCGCCAGGCGACCGGGCGGGCGCTGACCTTCACCCGGGGCGACCCGGCCCTGGAACGTGATCCCCTCGACGCCCCCGGCCAGCCGGTGGGCATCCTGGTGGCCGTGCTGCACGAGGAGGAGCTGGTCAGGGCGTCCTACCGCACCGGGTCCGGGGAGCCCGCGCCGCTCCCCGAGCAGGACGTCGCCGCCCTGCAGGAGGCGGGCGTCTTCGCGGACCGGAGCCCGGACGAGCGGGACCTCGGGGACCGCCGGCGCTCCACGGGCACGGAGCAGGGCCGGCTCACGGACGTGGCCCTGTCCGTGGGCGAGTACCGGGTCGAGTCGGTCGCCCGGAACGCGCGGAACGGCAGCCAGGTGCTTGTCACCGGCCTGCCCACGGCCTCGGTCGACGACACCGTGGCGGAGCTCGTGACCACCATGGGCGTGGGCAGCCTGCTCGCGCTGCTGACCACGGCGGCGGCCGGCACCGTCGTCGTCCGCCGTGCCCTGCGGCCGCTGGAACGGGTCTCGGCCGCGGCCTCCGGGGTCGCCCGGCTGCCCCTGGCCTCCGGGGAGGTCTCCCTCGCCGACCGGCACGTGCCCGCCGAGCTCGCCCGGCCCGGCACCGAGGTCGGGGAGGTCGGGCACGCGCTGAACTCCCTGCTCGACAACGTGGACTCCGCCCTCACCGCCCGCCAGCGTTCCGAGACCCGGCTGCGCGAGTTCGTGGCCGACGCCTCCCACGAGCTGCGCACCCCATTGGCGGCCGTGCGCGGCTACACCGACATGGTCCAGCTCACCGAGTCCCTGACCGGCACCGGCCGCGCCTCCCTGGCCCGCGTGGAGCAGCAGACCCTGCGGATGACCGCCCTGGTCGAGGACCTGCTGCTGCTCGCCCGCCTGGACGAGGGCCGCCCCCCGGAGCTGCGGGACGCGGATCTCGGCGAGCTCGTGCTCGAGGCCCTCACCGACGCCTCGGCCGCCGGCCCCGACCACGCCTGGGCCCTGGACGTGCCGGAGGAGCCGGTGCCCGTGCGCGCCGACGTCGCCCAGCTCCACCAGGTGCTGGCCAACCTGCTCTCCAACGCCCGCAAGCACACCCCGCCCGGCACCGCGGTGACGGCCGCCGTGCGCGCCACCGCGGACGGCTGGGCGGAGGCCTCCGTCCTCGACGCGGGCCCGGGCATCCCGCGGGAGTTCCAGGCCAGGCTCTTCGAGCGCTTCAGCCGCCTGGACGCCTCCCGGCGGACGCGGGAGGGCAGCACCGGGCTGGGCCTGTCGATCGTCCGCTCGGTGGTGCAGGCCCACGGCGGCACGGTGGACGTGGAGTCCTGCCCGGGCCGCACGCTCTTCACCGTCCGGCTCCCGCTGGGCGCCGGCTGACCTGCCGGCCGCCCCCCGCTCACGGCGCGCCGGCCGGCCCCGCTCCTCGGCGACTCCCCCGGTCCCGCCGCGCTCAGCGCCCGCGGACGCCCCGGTCCCGCCGCGCTCAGCGCCCGCGGACGCCCCGTTCCCGGCGACGACGACGGCGGCGGAGCCAGCCCGTCGGACCGCCGTGGACGAGCAGGTGGCGGGTGTGGGGATCCAGGAGCATCAGGTAGGCGGTGAAGAGCAGGGCGGTCACGAACGCGATCGTCGAGGCGTCGACCGCCAGCTCGATGAAGGGCCACACGGAGAGCTGGTCCTGGGCGCCGAAGATCACGAAGAAGGTGAGCACCACGTACAGGGTGCGGATCTGCCAGTTGTCCCTGATGCCGGTCACGGCCAGGAAGGGGAGGAACCACAGGATGTACCAGGGCTGGATGATCGGGGAGAGCAGCACCACGGCGGCGAACGCGAGACCGAGCCGGCGGACCACCCGGTGGTCGTCGCCGCGGAACATCAGGAGCAGCACCAGGCCGATGGCCGCGTACTGCAGGACGTCGCGCAGCACCGGGGCCATCGCCGCGCCCGGCAGGCCGACCGCGTCCGCGAGGCCGCGGACCTTCTGGCTCAGGAACCCCGAGGGCGAGTAGCCGGTGAACCCCGGGGTGGGGTCGAGCAGGGCCCAGACCCATCCGACGCCCAGCTGCTGGGGGATGCCGCTCAGCACGAGAAGCCCGAAGCTGATGGTCGCCGTGGCCGCCCACAGGGCGAACTTCCGCCGCCAGGACGCTCCCGGCCCCGCCCACAGGAGCCCGATGAACGGCAGCAGCAGAATGGTGATCGGCTTGATGCCGATGGACGCGGTCACCAGCAGGACACCGGTGACCGGACGGCCCGTGGCCGCGCAGTACGTTCCCGCCACGGCCAGCCCGAGCATCAGGGCGTCGTTGTGCGCGCTCGCCACGAAGCTGATGAGGAACAGCGGGTTGGCCACCGCGATCCACAGGGCACGGGCCGGGTCGATCCCGTGCAGCCGGGCGAGCTTGGGCACGTACACGACACAGAGGAGGACACCGGCGCAGGCGAGGAGGCGGAAGAGCAGCACGGAGAGATCCGGGTGCGCGTCGGTGAGGCCCACGATCGCCCGTGCCGACCACAGGAAGTACGGCCCGTAGGGCGTCCGGGCCTCGGCCCACGCCGGGTCCGTCCCCAGCATGAACCAGTTCTCCAGGGCGGAGATGCCGGTCGTGTACGGGTTCTGCTCGGCCAGCATCAGGCGGCCCTGCCCGATGTAGGCGTACACGTCCCGGGAGTAGACGGGGACGGCGAAGAGCAGGGGCAGCGACCAGGCGCAGACCGCGAGCACCACGGAGCGGTGGGCGCCCGCCGGCCAGCCTTGGAGCCGCTGCCCGAGCCGGAGCCAGGACCGCACCAGCAGCATGGCGCCCGCGGTCAGCAGCACGGTGCAGGTGTAGACGCCCCATCCCTCGACCCGCAGTGCGATGACCAGTGGATGGCGGACCATGGGCGAGCCGTTGGCGATCCAGCCGGTGCCGACCGATCCGACGAGCATCATCACGGAGCCGATGAGCCCCTGCAGGACGGCGACGTGCGCTCGAGGGTGCCGGTGGGTGCCGGATCCGTCGGGGGAGAACGAGCCGGCGGAGGCGGTCGGTTCCGCGGTCCGGCCGCCAGGGCCCCGCGGCGCCTCCGGATCCGACCCCCCTGACATCATGACGTTCGCTGATCCCCTGAGTGTACGATGGCCGGGCGGACAGGTGTGCGGGACGCTCTCCAGAACGCCGATCCTAGCAGTCGTGCCACCTCTTCACCCTGGCGTCCTCGCCCAGGTGTCAGGAGTTCTCGCCACGTCCTCTCCCCGATGACCGGCCTGCCGCCGCGCCGGCACCGCGCTCGGGCACACTGGTGCTCCGGGGGACCGGACCGGCGACGGTCCCGGCCGCGGCGCCCGAGCCGACTCCGCCCCTGCTCCTCCGCTCACCTGACAAGGACCGCCCCATGTCGTCCGACACGACCTCCAGCTTGCTCACCCGGTTCCGTGACCGCCCGTCGCCCGGGCGCCGGCGGGCCTGGTGGAGGTCCCCGCGCGGACTGCTCACCGTCTTCGTCGGAGTGCACCTGGTGTTCCTGGTGTTCGCCCTGCAGCTGTCGCTGTCCGGCGCCGCCTTCAGCGACACATACATCTACCGCGCGTGGGCCGAGGCCGGCTTCGAGGACCAGAACCTGAACGGGGAGCCCACCCCCTGGGTCTATCCGGTGCTGGCGCTGGTGCCCATCGCGCTGGCCGGCGCCGCGGGTCCGGGACCGTTCTTCTTCCTGTGGGTCCTGATGATCACCGTGCTCAACGGCTGGGCCGTGGGGAAGCTGACGGACTGGGGCCGCGACCGGAGTGCCCACCCGGCCGCGTGGTGGTGGCTGGGCTTCGTCTTCCTGATGGGATGGCTGGGCTTCGCCCGCGTGGACGGGCTCACGGCCCCGCTGGTGCTCGTCGCCCTGGTGTACGGTGCGGCGCACCCGGTGGCCGCCTCGGCCCTGCTCAGCGTCGCCACCTGGATGAAGGTCTGGCCGGCGGCCGTCGTGCTCGCGCTGCTCACCGTGGCCCGACGACGGGTGGCGGTCGTGGTCACGGGGATGCTGGTCAGCGCGGCCGCGGCCGGGGTCGCCACCGCCATGGGCGCGCTGCCGAGGCTCTTCGACTTCCTCACCCAGCAGGGGGACCGCGGGATGCAGCTGGAGGCCACGTTCACCACCCCGTGGCTGTGGTCGTCCGTGCTGGGGCTGGGCGGGTCCCGGATGTACATGAACACCGAGATCAACTCCATGCAGGTCGACGGTCCCGGCACGGCGACGATGGCGGTGCTGATGCAGCCGCTGCTGCTGCTGGCCGCCGCCGGGGTGACCGTGCTGATCGTCAGGGGCCTCCGCACCGGCGAGCGGGCCGGCGGCACGGACCGCACCGAGCTGCTGCTGGCCGGATCGCTGACCATGATCACCGTTTTCGTGGTGTTCAACAAGGTCGGCTCCCCGCAATTCATGGTGTGGCTGGCTCCGGCCGTGGCCGTGGGACTGACCCACCACTGGAAGGCGTGGCGGGTGCCGGCAGCGATGCTCCTCGCCGTCGCCGCGGCCACGTTCTTCGTCTATCCGCTGTTCTACTACGAGCTCAGTCACAACAGCCCGGTGATGGCCCTGGTGCTGACGCTGCGCAACGCCCTGCTGGTGGTGCTGCTGTGGTGGTCGGCGCGCCGCCTGTACCAGCTGGGCACCCCGGAGCCGGCCCCGGTGCTCGCCGCGAAGGAGTCCTGAGATCGCCGCCGCCTTCTTCGACCGGCTGACCGGTCTCCGGGACGCCGTGCTGCCCGCCCGCGCCGTGGCCTGGTTCTCCCGCCCGGCCGGCGTGTGGTGGGGTTTCGCCGTCGTCCACCTCTACTTCCTGGGCTGGATGATGTCCTTCGTCGTCCACGGCGAGGCCTTCAGCGACACCGAGCAGTACCGCCGGTGGGCCATGGCCGGGTACGACCCGTCCGACGCCGGGGACGGGATCAGCCCGTGGGTGTACCCGGTGCTCGCGCAGATCCCGATCCACCTGGCCGGGATCGCCGGCCACGGACCCTACCTGCTGGTGTGGACGCTGATCATCACCGTGCTCAACGCGCTCGGCCTGGTCTGCCTCACCCGCGGCCGGCGGGGCGAGCAGGGCATCGCCCCGGCCTGGTGGTGGCTGTTCTTCACCGTGTTCCTGGGCTACCTGAGCTTCGCCCGGGTGGAGGGCATCGCGGCCCCGATCGTGCTCGTCGGGCTCCTGTACGCGTCCGAGCGGCCCGTCCTCGGCTCCGTGCTCCTGAGCATCGCCACGTGGATCAAGGTGTGGCCGGCGGCCCTCGTGCTCGCCCTGGTCATCGCGTGCCGGCAGCGCGTCCGGGTGGTGGCCGCCGGGGTGGGGGTCACGGCCGCGGTGGTGCTGGGCACGCACCTGTCGGGCGGCCTGCGGCACATCGCGGACTTCCTGGTCAACCAGGGCGAGCGCGGCATGCAGCTGGAGGCCACGTTCTCCACCCCGTGGGTGTGGCTGAGCGTCTTCGGCGTGGCCGGGTCGCGGATGGCCGACAACGTGGCCATCAACTCCACGGAGGTCCACGGCCCCGGCACCGAGCTCGTCGCGCTTCTCATGCAGCCGCTGCTCGTGCTCGCCGTCCTCGCCGGTGCGGCCCTGCTCGTCCGCGCGCTGCGGCGCGGGGCCGAGCGCGAGGAGCTCTTCTACGAGGGCGCGCTGATGCTGACCACGATCTTCATCGTGTTCAACAAGGTGGGCTCGCCGCAGTTCATGATCTGGCTCGCCCCGGTCGTCGTCGCCGGGCTCGTGCACGACCGGCAGCGGTGGCGGACGCCGGCGGCGCTGCTGATGGGCATCGCGGTCACCACGTTCGTGATCTATCCGCTCTTCTACACCCCGCTCATCCACGCCCACCCGGCCATGGCGGCCGTCCTGACGGCGCGCAACGTGCTGCTCGTCGTCCTGCTGAGCTGGTCCGTTCAGCGCGTCGCGGCGCTGGGGCGCAGGGTCCAGCCGGTGCCGCAGACCCTCGACGCCTGAGCCGGCGGGCGCCGCCGGGAGGACCGTCGCCCAGGGCAGAGCTCGGCAACCACCGGTGGGACCGGCACCGGCGACGGGGCGTGGAGGGGTCCCGCGTCCGGGACGGAGAAGGCTCCCGCCCCACCGTGGGGGTCGGGAGCCCGGTGCGCCGGCGGCTCTGCGTCTCGGTGCGGCCGACGACGGAGAGCCGTCCGGCGGACCTCGAGGTCGTCAGCCGGCCTCTCGCTGCAGGCGCTGGGCGAGCATCTTCTTGCCCTGCTCGCCGGCCTTGCGGTTGTTCTCCTGGATCCTGCGGAACCAGTCCGCCAGCTCGTTGTCACCGGCCTTCTCGGCGTCCTGGATGTAGGTCTCCAGCTTCCACACGTTGTGCAGTGACGCCTCGAGGGCCCAGATGAGGTCGTAGTTGGGATCCTTCACGGGGCTCTGCGGTTCGTCGGCCATGGTGTCTTGCCTCCCTCGTCGAGTCGGGATGGTGCAATCACTTCTGACGGTGCCGGAATCGTCCGGCTCTTTCCACGGTAGGCACCTGGTCCGGCGGTGGCAACGGGTGGCGCGTCATGACGGGACGCACCATCCGTCCGACCCGTGCGCGGGCATTATCGGTCGATCCGCCCGATGTGGCGCTTCAACTGCGGGGGAGTTCAGCAGCCCGGTGAGCACCTCGGCCTCATCGGGGGAGACGAAGACGTCGAGGTCGGCGGACTCTCCCCGGCGGACCATGGTGAGCTTGAGGACCACACCGCGGTGGGGTTCGGTGCGGTAGGTGGCACTGGAGGCGATGAGGTTCCAGGGGTGGTTCTCACCCATCAGGACGACCGGGGCGTCATCGATGACCACCGTGCAGTCCTCCCCGGCCTGGGCACGGCCCAGGTGCTCCGGGCACAGTTCGAGCTCGTGCTCGTCGAGGCCGTCGGACAGGTGGGTGGATCCGGCAGTACTCATGCAGTTCTTCACCTGCAGGTGGCCATCGGGTCTCTCTTCCGAGAGCTCCTCGTGTGGGTGTGGGTGCGGGCCGAGGAGGACCCGCACCCATCAATTTGCCTTAACGCAAGGGGAGATTCAGTCAGTCGTTCCAGCCGAGGGCGCCGAGCATTCGCGCCTCGACATCAGGGACCAGGGTCTCGCCGTAGGTGGAGGTCACGTGGTCGAGGTCCATGTAGACCTGGATGTTGCCGATCACCCCCGGGCAGACGTCCTCGGTGCACAGGCGGTCGGTGAGGTCGATGCTGTGCAGGTCCTCGTGCCGGGCGGCCAGCTCCTCGAGGGGGTTCTCCGGCAGCAGGGACTCCGAGCGGGCCGGGTTGCAGCGGTCGTGGTCGGGTCCGTAGATCTCCACGCAGGCGAACATGCTGAAGAGGAAGCGCGGGTTGTCGCGAAAGGCGAGGACGGGGATCCCGGCGTCCTGGAAGGGCCGGACGCCGTCCTCGTAGCCGTCGACGAGCTTCTCGTGCGGGGCCTCGGCCAGGGACAGGGTGCCGATGGTGACGATGGCGTCGGGATCGACCTCGAGAGCCGCCTGACGGGTGGCGGCGTTGAACTCGTTGCACTCCTCGTCGCGGTTCTCGGACTCGGACGTGTAGCGGCAGGCGTTGCGCAGGTAGGAGACCACCCGCCAGTTGTTGGCGTCGGCGACCCGGTGGATCGGGGTGAGCAGCTGCTGGGCGTGGGAGTCGCCGAGCACCACCAGGGTCCGGTCCGGGGCACTGCCGTCCTCGGGTTCGATGAGCCAGCAGTTTCCTAGGTCGGCGATCACCTGGGGAACCTCCCCGGAGTCGCACCGCACGCCGGTGTCGCCCCATTCGTGCTCGCGTTCGGCGTCGGTGGGGATGATCGGCACGTCCGGGACCTCGGTGACGTCTCCACGCAGCACCGCGGCGCCGGGGTAGTTCTCCGGGGTGCGCTCGACCCCGGCGGTGGGATCGCGGAGGGTGGTGTAGGAGTGTGCGCCGGTGAGCGGAACCGCCACGAGCAGCCCGGTGGCGATCAGTCGGATCCCGGACCTGGCCCGGATCCCGGGCAGGGCGCGCCAGCCGGTCAGCAGCAAAGCGGTGACCCGGGTGAGGGCCACCGAGGCGGCCAGGATCCCGAGCCCGACCGGCACGGGAACGGTGTCGCGGGCCGTGAGCAGCAGATAGGTGATCAGCAGCGGCCAGTGCCACAGGTAGATCCCGTAGGCGCGGTCCCCGAACCACTGGAGCGGGCGGGCCGACAGGACCCGGGTGGTGCCGGCCGACGCCTCGGGTGCCAGTGCACCGCCGAGCAGGATCGCTGCGGCCCCCAGGGTGGGGGCCAGGGCGACGGTGCCGGGGAAACGGGTGTCGGGTCCGATGAGGAAGGGGGTGGCGAGGATCGCGGCCAGTCCGGCCCAGCCCAACCCCATCCCGGTCACCCGGGCCAGGGCGGTCCGGCGCCGGGAGGCCGTCCGCGAGGTGCTGGTGGTGGCGAGCACCAGGGCGGCCAGCGAGCCCAGGGCGAACTCCCACAGGCGGGTGAGGGTGCTGAAGTAGGCGGCCTCGGATCCGGCCGCGGTGGCCACCACCGACCAGGCCAGCGAGCCGGCGAACACGGCGGCGAACACCGCCCAGGCCACCGGACGGACCCGGATCCCCATCCACCGGGCCGCCAGCGCGCAGCCGGCCAGCAGCAGCGGCCAGAGCAGGAACACCTGGCCCTGGACCGACAGCGACCACATGTGCTGCAGCGGGGTGGTGGCTGCGGAGTTGCCGGCGTAGTAGTCCACGGCCTGATCGGCCAGCACCCAGTTCACCACGTAGAACAGTGACCCCCAGGCCTGGGTCACTAGGTCGGCCCACCGGCTGGGCGGGAACCAGAGGAACACCGCGGCGAGCACCGCCAGCAGCATCACCGCCACCGGGCCCAGCAGCCGGGCGAAGGTCCGCGTCCAGTAGGCCGGCAGTTCCAGGGGCCTCCCGTGTTCGATCCGGCGCAGGAAGGACCCGGTGAGCAGGAAGGCCGAGAGCACGAAGAACACGTCCACCCCGCCGGAGACCTTCTCGGTCCACACGTGGAAGGCCACCACCAGCAGCACCGCCACCCCCCGCAGACCCTGCAGGTCGGGGCGGTGGGCGGCCCGTGGGACCGAGGTGGTCGGGGCTGGGGACGTGGTGGTGGTCGCGGTCGGGAACGTCATGGGGATCGAACGCCTGTCCGGGTCGGGGTGGGTGGAGGGACCGGGACCGGTGCCGGACCACCCCTCAGGCGGGTCCGGTACCGGTTCCGGTGCTCCTAGTGCCCGCCGTTGTTGAGCATGCCGCCCAGGCGCACCCGCATCCGGCGGCTGGCCTGGTTGAGGCCCACGATCTCCACGTCCTTGCCGTAATGGGCGTACTTGTCGGTCACCGAGTCCAGGGCCGCCACGGTGGAGGCGTCCCAGAGGTGGGAGTCGTAGAAGTCGATGACCACGTGCTGGGGGTCACCGGCGTAGTCGAACATCGTGTAGAGGTCGTTGGAGGAGGCGAAGAACAGCTCCCCGCTGACGGTGTACTTGGCGAACTGCTCCCCGAAGTGCTCCTCCACGGTGCGCTCCACGGTGACCATGTGGGCGACCCGGCGGGCGAAGGCGATCATGGCGACCAGCACACCGACGATCACGCCGATGGCCAGGTTGTGGGTCCACACGGTGGCGACCACGGTGGAGAGCATGACCATGGTCTCCGACCGGGGCATCCGGGCCAGGGTGGTGGGACGGATGGAGTGCCAGTCGAAGGTGGCCCAGGACACGAAGATCATCACGGCCACCAGCGCCGCCATCGGGATGATCGCCACGACCGGGCCGAGGACCACGGCCAGCACCAGGACCAGCACTCCGGCCGAGAAGGTCGAGATCCGGGTGCGGGCCCCGGAGGCCTTGACGTTGATCATGGTCTGGCCGAGCATCGCGCAGCCGCCCATCCCGCCGAAGAACCCGGTGATGATGTTCGCCCCGCCCTGACCCCAGGACTCTCGGGTCTTGTCGGAGCGGGTGTCAGTGACGTCGTCGACGAGCTTGGCCGTCATCAGGGACTCGAGCAGCCCCACGATGGCCATGGTGAAGGCGTACGGGGCCAGGATCTGGAAGGTCTCCAGGGTCAGCGGCACGTCCGGAACGAAGAAGGCGGGCAGCGCGTCGGGCAGTTCACCCTTGTCCCCGACCGTGGGCACCACGACGGCGGCGAGCACAGCGATGAGAGTGACCACGACGATCGCCACCAGCGGGGGCGGGACCGCCTTGGTGACACGCGGCAGCAGGAAGATGATCACCAGGCCCAGGGCCGTCAGCGGGTACACCAACCAGGGCACCCCGATCAGCTCGGGCAACTGGGAGGTGAAGATCAGGATGGCCAGGGCGTTGACGAAACCCACCATGACCGAGCGAGGGATGAAGCGCATCAGTCGTGCAGCTCCGATCAGGCCCAGAATGACCTGGAACACTCCGGCGAGGATCACGGCGGCAATGAAATAGTCCATCCCGTGGGAGGCCACCAGCGGTGCGATGACCAGTGCGGTGGCCGCGGTGGCGCCGGAAATCATCGCCGGGCGCCCACCCAGGAACGAGATCGTCACGGCCATGATGGAGGCTGCGAACAGCCCTACCTGGGGGTCCACCCCGGCGATCAAGGAGAAGGCGATGGCCTCGGGGATCAGCGCCAGAGCCACGACCAGCCCGGCCAGGACCTCGGTCTTGAGCCGGCGAGGGGACTTCAGGGTACCCGGCACGGATTGGCGCTGCTCCGGCGACAGTTCGTGGTGGCCGGAGGCCTTCTGGTCCTCCTCGGCCTTCGACATGATGGGCAGGGACCCGGTCCTCGGTTCTTTCTCGGTACCAGTGCTGGCCATAGGGGTTCTCCGTTGCTTCTTGCGGGCACGAGGGCGCCCTCGACGATGTCGGTGCTGAGACAAGGGGGCGCTCCGTCACGCCGGCTGGAGGACCACGACCTGGTCGTCCCGACGACCCGGCGCATGGGCCCACCGGCAACCTTACCCTAACGTCAGGGTAGAGTTGCCGGTGGATTCACGGGAGATGCCTCACAGCGAGCCGCCGAGGACGCTCAGTCGAGGGCTCCGCCGATCGGCTCCAGGGCGGCCTCGGGGGCGTGGGTGGCCACCCGGCCGAGCTTCCACTTGTCGGTGAACACGGCGATGGGCTCGCCGTCGGCCCGCCGGAGCACCTCGGTGCCCGGGATGCGGTTGAGGACGTCGGGGTCCGGGGCGATCACCCGCCGGGCCAGGGTGTAGGGCAGGGGCTCCAGCCGGACCTGGGCGCCGAACTCCCGGTCCATCCGGTCAGCCACGACCTCGAACTGCATCGGCCCCACCGCGGCCAGCACCGGAGCCTGGTCCCCGCGGGTTTCGGAGCGCAGCACCTGGATGACGCCCTCGTGCTCGAGCTGGGTGATTCCGCGGCGGAACTGCTTGGCCCGCCCGGCGTCCGCCGCCCGGGCCACCCGGAAGTGCTCGGGGGAGAAGTGCGGGATGGGCGGGAAGGTCACCGGAGTCCCCGTGTAGACGCTGTCACCGGCCCGCAGTGCCGAGGCGTTGACCAGTCCCACCACGTCCCCGGGGAAGGCGGTCTCGATGGTCTCCCGGTCGCGGCCGAACACGTGGTGGGCGTACTTGGTGGCGAAGGGTTTTCCGGTGGCCGCGTGGGTGAGCACCATCCCGCGGTGGAAGACACCGGAGCAGACCCGCAGGAACGCCACGTGGTCCCGGTGGGCGCGGTCCATCCCGGCCTGGAGCTTGAACACGAACCCGGAGAACGGCGCCTCCACCGGCCGCAGGGCGTCGTCGGCGTCCACCCGGGGACCGGCCGGCGGTGCGAGGTCGACCAGGACGTCGAGCAGGGCGGCCACCCCGAAGTTCAGGGCGGCGGCGGCGAACAGCACCGGCGTGGACTCCGCCGCGAGAAAGGCCTCGCGCTCGAACGCCCCGTTGCCCTCGGCCACCAGTTCGGCCGTCTCGACGGCCTCCGTCCAGGCCGCACCCTCGAGCTGAGCAGCCTCGTCGGGCCCGAACACGTCCACCTCGGCCAGAGCGGCGCCGGAGGCCACCCGCCGGTACCGGGTGTAGGCGCCGGTGCGGGGCTCCACGGTGCCGCGGAAGTCCCCGGACAGCCCCACCGGCCAGGACAGCGGCACCGGCACCCGCCCGGTGCGCTGCTGGACCTCGTCCATGAGCTCCAGGGCGTCCTTGCCCGGGCGGTCCCACTTGTTGATCACCGTGATCACCGGCAGGCCCCGCCGGCGGCAGACGTCGAAGAGCTTCAGGGTCTGGGTCTCCAGGCCCTTGGCCGCGTCGATGAGCATCACCGCGCAGTCCACCGCGGCCAGCACCCGGTAGGTGTCCTCGGAGAAGTCGGCGTGGCCGGGGGTGTCGAGCAGGTTGAACACGGTGTCCCGGTACGTGAACTGCAGGGCGGCAGAGCTGATCGAGATCCCCCGCTCCTGCTCCATCTGCAGCCAGTCCGAGACGGTCGCCCTCCGGCTGGCCTTGCCGTGCGTGGCGCCGGCCTCGGCGATGACGTGGGCGTGCAGGGCCAAGGCTTCCGTGAGCGTCGACTTGCCGGCGTCCGGGTGCGAGATCACCGCGAACGTCCGCCGCCGGGTGGCCTCTGCCACCACGTCGTCGGCGGTCAGCCCGTCGAGAACGCTCGGGGAGGTGCGTGCTGATTGCTGTGCGGCCATGCCAACGACTCTATCTTCACGTGAGAGTAGGGTTCTCGGCATGACTTCTTCCGCCCCGCGCACTCCTGCCCAGAGCGCCCCGGCACCGTTCTCGCCGGAGGCCCCTGCCTCCGACGGTGTGCCGAGCGCCGCCGCCCGTCCGAAGGCGGTGACTGCGAAGAGGAGCACGATGAATCTCACCCACGGCATCACCGCCGTCGCCCTGGTCGCAGCTCTGGCCGGGGCCACCGGATGCGCGGCCCGCAGCGGACCCGCCGGCGAGGCGCCCGAGGCCCCCGCACCGTCGGCCCCCGCCCCCGGGAGCGAGGCCAGGTCGTCCGCAGCACAGCCGGCCGAAGAGCCGGTGATCACCGTCGAGGACTTCGCCTACGAACTGCCCGACTCGGTGGCCCCCGGGGCCACGGTCACCGTGATCAACGAGGGCGAGGCCACCCACACGGTCACCGCCCAGGACGCCGGGACCTTCGATGCCGTGGTCGCCGGAGGCGGCACCACCACCTTCACCGCTCCTGACGAGCCGGGCGAGTACCCCATCGCCTGCAGCTACCACCCGGAGATGTCCGGGACGCTGGTCGTCGAGTAGATCGGCCGTCCCGGCCGGTCACCACCTCTGACCGGTGGACCAGCAGGGCGAGGTGCCCCCCTGCCATCCTGGCCTTCGCCCGGGAGACCGTTCCTGCCGGATGCGGACATCGGTCCCTGCTCAACGGTCCCCCTGGAGGTGGCCGGCGCCCAGGGCGAGATCGCGGCCGGCGTTCGCGGCGCGGGCCACGACCCGCTCCAGGGGACCGCGCCCGAAGGAGCGGTGCCAGGCCACGGCGAACAGCGCCGCGACCGTCACGTGGATGAGGAACCACAGGAGCGGCACCTCGTAGTGGAGCACGGCGGCCAGGGCCAGCAGGTGCGCGGAGTAGAGGGTCAGGGTCATCGACCCCATCGCGCTCAGCGGCAGCAGCCAGGAGCCGGCCCGGCGTGCCAGGAGGAGCAGGGCGCCCAGCACGGCGGTGCCGGAGCCGAGGTCCTGCAGGATCGCCACCGGGGTGTTGGTGTGCGGACCGGGGACCAGCAGCCACCACCAGGAGGTGTCGGGCAGCACCGGGTCCGGACCCCAGACGATGATCTCGTCGATCCGGTCCTCGCTCAGCCACGGCGTGGAGCTCATGAGCTGGTCGTAGCCCCCGCCCTGGAGGATCAGCACCCAGTACACCAGCCACGCGCCCACGGCCAGGGCGAGCCCCGCCCACAGCAGCCGGCCCTGGACCCGCACGGCCCGCAGGTTCAGCCGGCCGACGGCCATGCCGGCGAGCAGGTAGGCCAGGTACGGGACCGCGGGATAGGTGCCGGTGAGCAGCACCTGGGCCAGGACGGTCCCCGGCTCGGCGAGCACGTCGGCGAAGGTCGGGTTGTACACCTCGAACGCGGGCAGCACCCCCCGCAGCGACTGCATCAGCACGGGCCCCAGAACGGCGGCCGCGGCGGCGAGGCCGAGCAGCGCACGCACCGGCAGGTGCAGGAAGGGGATCGCCAGCAGGAAGAACATGCCGTAGTGGACGAGGATGCCGTACGCGGGCGGGTCCGCCGGCATGACCTGGTTGACCAGCAGCCCCAGCACCGTGACCAGCACGGCCCGGACCAGCAGTCCCACCCGGTCGGCGGTCATCGCCCGCCCCCGGTGCGGGGTGCGCCCGCCGGAGGAGAGGGCCAGGCCCACCCCCGCCAGGAGCGCGAACAGGGCCGCGGCGCGGCCCGCGAACAGCTCCCACTGCAGCGTGGGACCGTAGCTCTCGGGGTCCCACGCGGGCAGGATGTGGATCGACATCATCCCGACCAGGGCGAGGCCCCGGGCGGCGTCGACCCCCGTCAGCCGGCGCCGGCGGACCAGCGGCAGCGCCGGTCCTTCCTCGGCAGACCCTGCACGGGGGGCGGGACGGTGGACGTTGACCATGGCGGCGCGTTCCTTCTGTCGGACGTTCCAGCGGGCTCCCGCCCGCCGGTCCGGACCCATCGGTCCTTCTCGTCCTCCAGCTGACCAGGCCGGATTGTGCCGCTCTTGTGGCATTCCTGTGCCGGGGCTGTCGGCACGGCCCCGCCCGCCCGGTCAGCGCCGCACGGTCTTCTCCAGACCGCTGACCAGCAGCACCGCGCACGTGAACCAGATCGCCCCGGCCGGTCCGAGCGGCGCGGCCACCAGGCCGGCGAGCAGGGGCATCGCCACCTGGCCCGCCCGGTTGCCGACGAGCCGCACGGCGAGCGCCGAGCCCCGCCACGCGGCGGGCACCGCGGTGGACACCAGGGTCATGGTGATCGGCTGGCCCAGGCCCAGGCAGAAGCCGCCCACGAAAAGGAGCAGGGCGGCGAGCCACGGCACCGTGATGACGGCCGGCGGCACGGCCAGGGCGCACCCGGCGCCGTAGAGGCTGACCAGCAGAAGGACGCGCCGGGACATCCGGTGGGCCAGCCACGGCAGCAGGACCCGGGAGAGGATCGACGCGCCGCCGCGCACGGCCAGCAGGACGCCGATCCACGCCGGGGAGACCCCGGCCCGCTCCCCCACCAGCGGCAGGAAGGCGGTGAGGATGTCGAGCATCGCGAGCAGCGCCAGGGACGCCAGCATGTGGGACGGGACGGCGGGGACCCGGAGGATCCGCACCATGGAGGCGCGCGGCTCCGCCCCCGGGACCACCTCGAGCTCGTCGGTGCCGGGAGCGGCCTGCTGTGCGGCAGCGGCGTCGTCGTCGTCCCGGGCGGGTCCGCGGGTGGAGCCGGCCGCGGATCCGCCGGCTCGCGGGCGCACGAGCATGACCGGCGCCACGAGGAGGGAGAGACCGGCCCCGATCCACAGGGACAGCGTGATGTCCGCGATCCGCTCCGGCGAGGCGACGTCCCCGCCCGCCCCCAGCAGCACGCCGGCCAGCAGCGGGCCCACCAGCTGCCCGGCGGAGAAGGCGGCCGTGAACCAGCCGAAGCCCTTGTCCAGCTGGTCCGGCGGGGAGAAGCGGGCGACCGCCGACTGACCCGCGATGGTGAACACCAGGTGCCCCATGCCGAGCAGGGCGCTCGCCACGGCGACGAGCGCCACGCTGGGCGCGAGGGCCAGCGCCACCGCACCGAGGGCCAGGACCAGGGCGCCGGTGACCACCATCGTCCGCAGGTCCCGCACCCGGTCGGTCATCCGGCCCAGCCACATGGCGGTGACCAGGGGCAGCACCGCGTAGGCCGCCGTGACCAGGCCGACCGTCACCGAGTCCGCGTCCAGGGACAGCAGCTTGTAGGTGGTGACGGGGCGCACCAGGTTCAGGGCGGTCTGCGTGAGCAGGGCCGCGGCCACGAGGAACCACAGCCAGGCCCCGGACCGGGCCCCCGGGGCGGTCGCGGCCACGCCTCAGGAGCGCCGGGGCTTGACCGCGATCACGGGGGCGTTGGCCTCGAGCAGGATCTGCTGGGCCGCGCTGCCCAGCAGCAGCTTGCCCACGGGGCTGCGGTGCTTCACGCCGATCACCACGGCGGAGGCGTCCACCTGCTCCGCGGCGTCGAGCAGCTCGCCCACGGCGTCCCGGTTGCGGGTGTCGGGGGTCCGGAAGGTGACGGGCACCCCGTTCAGCTCCCCGGTCTCGGGGTCGAGCTGGGCGCCGCTGAGGTTGAAGACCAGCAGGTCCTCCTGGCGGCGTCCGGCCTCCTCGACCGCGGCCGCGAGCGCGGCCTCGCCCTCGGGGGTGCTGGTTCGGGCAACGACGACGGTCATGGGAGCCTCCGCGGTGGGATGGGAACAGGGGACATCGAGTGGCAGACCATCGATGCGTGGGGAAACGGCGTACAAAACGAGGTCCACCCTACGGCGGAACGTGTGAGGAGCGTCTCTTCCGGTGTGAGCAGAATGCGCAGAACCAGCACAACGATCACTACGCACGAAAGGCACAACAAGGCCGGTTGCGTGATCCGGGTCACTTACCGTCGTCAGCAGAGGCTCGGACCGAGCCATGCACCCGCACCCTCCGACCCAGGAAAGTGGATCCCCGTGAGTTCACCACCAGATCAGGCGCAGCCGGGCACCCGGCACCGCAAGCACCCAGTCGCCATGGCGGTCTACGGCGTCGTCGCCGCCGCGGTGATCGGCCTGGCCGCCTTCTTCTCGTTCCAGTCGGCCACGGCCGGCTCGGACATCCGGTCCAACATGACCCTGATCGCCCCGGCCGGTGCCGGCGGCGGCTGGGACACGTTCATGCGCGAGCAGCAGCAGGCCATGCGCACCAACAACCTCGTCAACAACTCCACGGTGGTCAACATCCCCGGCGCGGCCGGGACCATCGGCCTGAGCGAGCTCTCCACCATGGAGGGGCAGGCCAACACCCTGATGGTCACGGGGGCAGGCCTGGTCGCCGGTGTCGCCCAGCTCGACTCGGACGTCACGCACGACGACGTCCGGCCGATCGCCCGGGTGGTCGAGGAGTACGACGTCGTCGTGGTCCCCGCCGACTCCCCCTACGAGACCATCGACGATCTCGTGCAGGACTGGCAGGCGAACCCCGCCGAGGTCGCCTGGACCGGCGGCGGCACCTTCGACCAGCTCGTGATGACCGAGCTCGCGCTCGAGTCCGGCATCGAGCCCTCGGAGACCACCTACATCCCCAACTCCGGCGGCGGCGAGGCCACCCAGGCGCTGATCACCGGCACCGCGGACGCGGCCACCTCCGGGTACATGGACGTCGCCGACCAGATCGAGGCCGGGCGCCTGAAGGCGCTGGGCATGGCCGCCCCGGAGCGCCTGGAGGGCGTCGAGATCCCGACGCTCACCGAGCTGGGCTACGACGTGGACCTGGCGAACTGGCGGGCCGTCCTGGCACCCCCAGGGATCACCGACGAGGAGTTCGCCGAGCTGCGGACGCTGATCGAGGAGTCCGTCGCCACCCCGGAGTGGCAGGAGGCCATCGAGCGCAACAAGTGGACCGAGGTGTACCTCGCGGGCGAGGAGTTCGACGAGTTCATGGCATCGGAGCAGGAGCGCATCGCCATGCTGGTGGAGGAGATTTCCTGATGAGCACACCCACGTCCTCGCACACCGGCGCCGCCGGGGAGCACCAGACCGACACCCTGCCCCCAGAGGCGCAGCGGCCGGAGACCGCGACGTCCTGGTGGAGCGGGCGCAGCGGCCTCGTGGTACCCGCGGTGATGGCAGCCTTCAGCACCTACCTGCTGATCGGCGTCCTCACCATGGAGATCCCCGAGGGCACCGACTTCCCCGGTCCCACGTTCTATCCGTTGATCCTGACCGTGGCCGGCTACCTCCTGGCCGCCCTGCTCACCCTGCACTACCTGCGCACCCCCGAGCACCCCGCGGAGCTCTCGGCGCGCACCTGGCGCTCGCACTCGGACTGGTCCGCGGTCGCCTGGGCCGCGGGCGGGTTCCTGGCGTTCGCGCTGACCCTGCCGGTCCTGGGCTGGATCCTGGCAGCCGCCCTGCTGTTCTGGGCGGTGGCCCGCGGCTTCGGCAGTCGGCGGCCCCTGTTCGACATCACGCTCGCCCTGTTCGTGAGCAGCGCGATCTACCTGGCATTCACCGTCGGCCTGGGACTGAACCTCCCGTCCGGCATCCTGGGAGGCGGTTTCTGACATGGAGTCACTCAACCTGTTGATGGAGGGGTTCGCCGGAGCGCTGACCCCCATGAACCTGCTGTGGGTCCTGGTGGGCTGTCTGCTCGGCACCGCCGTGGGCGTGCTGCCCGGCCTGGGCTCCTCCATGGCCGTGGCCCTGCTGCTGCCCATGACCTTCGCCCTGGACCCCACCGCGGCGTTCATCCTCTTCGCCGGCGTCTACTTCGGCGGCCTGTTCGGCGACTCGACGATGGCCATCCTGATGAACACCCCCGGGCAGGGCTCGGCGATCGCCTCCACGTTCGAGGGCCACAAGATGGCCAAGGACGGCCGGGCCCCCCAGGCCCTGGCCACCGCGGCCATCGGCGCGTTCATCGGCGGCATGGTCGCATCCGTGGTCGTGGTCTTCCTGGCACCCCGGCTGGCCGACTTCTCCGCGAACTTCGGTCCCGCCGAGTACTTCGCCCTGGCGCTGTTCGCCTTCGTCGCCACGTCCTCGGTGGTCTCCGACTCCGCGGTCAAGGGTCTGGCCTCCCTGGTCCTGGGCCTGGGCATCGCGACGGTGGGCATCGACGCGATCTCCGGCTCGGAACGCTTCACCTACGGCTCCGCCAACCTGTTCGACGGGATCTCCCTGGTCACCGTCTCCGTGGCCGTGCTCGCGCTGGGCGAGGTCCTGCACGTGGCCTCCCGGATCCGCCGCGACCCCGTGGCCCACCAGATGAAGGTCACCGGACGCCCCTTCCTCTCGCGCGCCGAGCTGAAGGAGGCCGCCCCGGCCTGGGCCCGCGGCACCGCGATCGGCCTGCCCTTCGGCGTCATCCCGGTGGGCGGCGCCGAGGTGCCGACGTTCATGTCCTACGACCTGGAACGGCGCATCGACCGCCGCCGGAAGAACCCGACCTTCGGCAAGGGCGCGATCCGCGGCCTGGCCGCCCCCGAGGCCGCCGGCAACGCCACGACCGGCACCGCGATGGGTGCGCTGCTGGCCCTGGGCCTGCCGGTCTCGGCGACCGCGGCGATCATGCTCGCGGCCTTCCAGCAGTACGGTCTCCAGCCGGGCCCGCTGCTGTTCGACCGCGCCCCCGAGCTCGTGTGGGCGCTGCTGGCCAGCTTCTTCATCGCGATGGTCGTGCTGCTGGTCATCAACCTGCCCTTCGCCCAGGTGTGGGCGAAGCTCCTGCTGATCCCCAGCCAGTACCTCTACGCCGGGATCACCGTGTTCTGCGGCCTCGGCATCTACGCCACGTCCGGAGCGGTCTTCGACCTGCTGCTGCTCCTCGGCCTGGGCGTGCTGGGCTTCATCATGCGCCGCCACGGCGTGCCGGTGGCCCCGCTGCTGATCGGCATGGTGCTGGGCCCGCTGGCCGAGACCAACCTGCGCGACGGCCTGCTGTCCTCCAACGGCGACTACTCGATCTTCGTGACCGGGCCCATCCCGCTGGTGCTCTACGGCCTGCTGTTCATCGTGCTGGCGCTGACCGTCCGCTCCAAGATCGTCAACCGCGCCCGCCGGGACGTGTAGCCCCCGGTCCTGTTCCACCCGCAGCGCCCCGTCCCGGAGATCCCCGGGACGGGGCGCTGCCGCCTGTCCGGCCGGACCCCGTTCCGTCGCGTCCGTCCGCGGCCGCCGACGCGACGGCACGGGGCCGGGGCGCGTCGCCGTCCGCGGAGCACCCGGCGGGCGGTGCAGTCCGGCAGGATGGGAAGCGCCGCCGCACCGATCTCACGTTCCGGCCGGCGCGTCCGTCTACGGGGTGATGAACACGAAAGAGCCTTTCGAGACGCTGGTGACCCGGCACGGCCCCGTGGTGTGGCGGGTCTGCCGCGCCGTGCTGAACAGCTCCGCGGACGCCGAGGACGCCTGGTCGGAGACGTTCCTGGCCGCGCTGCGCGCGTATCCGGAGCTGCCGGCCACGGTGAACGTGCAGGCGTGGCTGGTGACGATCGCCCACCGCAAGGCCGTCGACGTCGTCCGGGCCCGGTCCCGGGCGGCGGTGCCCATGGCCTCGCTCCCGGAACCCCCCGCGCACCGGGACGACCCGCACGAGCACGACTCCCCGCTCTGGGCGGCCGTGGCCGCCCTGCCGCCCAAGCAGCGGCGCGTGCTCGCCTACCGGCATCTCGGCGGACTGCCCTACCGGCAGATCGCCGAGCTGCTGGGCGGCACGCCGGAGGCCGCCCGACGGGCCGCCGCCGACGGGCTGGCCACGCTCCGCAGGACCCTCCCCGAGACCCCCGCCGAGACCTCCGCCGGGACCCGCCCCGGGACCCGCACGCCGTCCGACCGAACAGGAGACGACCGATGACCACTGCACCGCACCCCGCACCCCCGAACAGCCGTCACCGCGCACCCCTGAGCAGCCTCCGCGCCAGCACCCCCGTGCCGGAGACGGTGCTGCGGCGGCTGCACCGGCGCCTGGAGGACGGGGCGGCCGAGGCCGGGCTCCTCGACGTGGCGTACACGACGGTCGGCTCCCCCGTGGGCGAGCTGCTGCTGGCCGCCACGGAGCAGGGTCTGGTCCGGGTGGCCTACGCCCGCGAGGACCACGAGCAGGTCCTCGCGGACCTGGCCCGCCGGATCAGCCCGCGGGTGCTGCGGGCCCCGGCCCGTCTGGCACCGGCCGTGCGGCAGCTGGAGGAGTACTTCGCCGGCACCCGCACCCGGTTCGACCTGCCCCTGGACCGCTCCCTCTCGCACGGGTTCCGGCGCCTGGTGCAGGAGCACCTGCCCGAGATCGGCTACGGCAGCACGCAGAGCTACGGCGCGGTGGCCCGCTCGGTCGGACGCCCGCAGGCCGCGCGGGCGGTGGGCACCGCCTGCGCCTCAAACCCGCTGCCGGTGGTCGTCCCGTGCCACCGCGTGCTGCGCGGCGACGGCGGCCTGGGCGGGTACATCGGCGGGCCGGCGGCCAAGTCGGCGCTGCTCGAGCTGGAGGCGGCGGCCTGAGGACGCCGGGGCGGCGGCTCAGAGCGGCGGCTCGAGGTCCCCGTACCGGGTGACGTGGTCGTAGGCGCGGGCCGTCCGCAGCAGCTCGACGTCGTGCCCGTGGGCCGCGACGAGCTGCAGCCCGATCGGAAGGCCACCGGGGCCGAAGCCGCCCGGCACCGAGACCGCCGGGCACCCGGTGGCGGAGACGAGGCTCGCCGAGCGCATCCACTCGACATATGTCTGCATCGGCATACCGGCCACCGTGCGGGGCCAGCGCTCCTCGGAGGGGAACGGCAGCACCTGGGACGTGGGCGTCAGCAGCACGTCCCACCGGTCGAAGAACGCCCGCACCGCCTCGTGCAGGCGGGTGCGGGCCAGTGCTGCGTCCATGAGCTGCCCGGCCGTCAGGGCCAGGCCGCGCTCCACGTTCCAGACGATCTCCGGCTTCACGAGCTCCCGGTGCTCGGCGACCACGGTGCGCAGGTTCACGGCCATGTCGAAGGCCCGCGTCGTGTCGAACACCTCGTCGGCGTCGCGCAGGTCCGGGACGGCCTCCTCGACCACGGCCCCGAGCTCCTCGAACACCCGCGCCCGGTCGAGCAGCACCTGCACGATCTCCGGCTCCACGGGGACGCCCAGGCCGAGGTCCGTGCTCAGTCCGATCCGGACCCCGGCGAGGGGGCGGGCTGCCGGATCGGGCAGGTCCTCGGCCGCGAGCGCCCGGAAGCCCGTCCGCGGCACCGGGCAGTCCAGCGGGATCCGCGGATCGGGGCCGGCCAGCACGGACATGGCCAGGACGAGGTCGTCCACGCCGCGGGCCAGCGGACCGGAGCGGCCCAGCCACGCCCAGGCGTCGCCGGCGGGAGCGGAGGGCACGACCCCGGCGGAGGGCCGGAACCCGGCGACGTTGCAGAACGCGGCCGGGTTGCGCAGGGACCCGCCCATGTCCGAGCCGTCCCCCAGGGGCTGGATCCGGGACGCGATCGCCGCGGCCGCCCCGCCGCTGGAGCCGCCCGCGCTGCGGTCGAGCGCCCAGGGGTTGTGCGTGGTGCCGAAGAGCTCGTTGAAGCTGTGGGAGCCCGCGGCGAACTCGGGCACGTTGTTCTTCCCGGTGCTGATCACCCCGGCCGCCCGGAACCGGGCGACGATCAGGTCGTCGTGCGCCGGGACGTGCTCGGCGAACACCGGGGAGCCGGAGGTGGTGCGGATCCCGGCGGTGGCGTGGGTGTCCTTGTGCGTCATCGGCACCCCGTGCAGGGGCGGGAGCTCGTCCGCGGGCGTGCTGGCGGTGAGCTCGTCGGCGCGGGCCGCGGCCTCGTACGCCCGCTCGCGGGCCTGCGTGACCACGGCGTTCACGGCGGGGTTCACGGCGTCGATCCGGGCGAAGTGCGCGTCGAGCACCTCCCGCGCGGAGACCGTGCGGTCCCGCACGGCCGCCGCGAGGTCCCGGGCCGAGAGCCGGCAGAGGTCGCTGAGTCCGCCGGGATCGCTGGAGCCGCTGCGGTTGCCGGGGTCGCTGAGGTCGCTGGTCATACGGTCACCGTACGGCGACGCCCGGGCCCGGGCCGGGCATCCGGCGGCGCGCCCCCGTAGCATTGGAGGATGCTCTTCCTCCACGGACCGTTCCTCCCGATCCCGTCCCGGCCCCGGAGCGGAGGTGAGCGCTGATGTGCGGTCTCGCCGGTGAGGTCCGGTTCGACGGCGCCGCCGCGGACCCGGGCACGATCCACCGCATGACGTGCGCCCAGTCCGGCCGCGGCCCGGACGGCTCGGGCGCCTGGGCCCAGGGGCCGGTGGCCATGGGCCACTGCCGGCTGAAGATCGTCGACCTGAGCCCCTCGGGCGGGCAGCCGATGGTCGACTCCCGGCTGGGGCTGTCGATCGTGTTCAACGGCATGATCTACAACTACCGGCAGCTGCGCGAGGAGCTGCGCGGAATGGGCTACGAGTTCTTCTCCACCTCGGACACCGAGGTCGCCCTGAAGGCCTACCACCGCTGGGGCCGGGAGTGCGTCTACCGGTTCCACGGGATGTTCGCCTTCGCGATCACCGAGCACACCAGCGGGCGCACCGTGCTGGCCCGCGACCGGCTGGGCATCAAACCGCTCTACGTCGACCACACGGGGGCCCGGCTGCGGTTCGCGTCCACGGTGCAGGCGCTGCTGGCGGCCGGGGACGTCGACACCTCGATCGACCGCACGGCCCTGTCCTACTACCTCACCTTCCACTCGGTGGTCCCGGCCCCGCGCACCATTCTCAAGGGCGTGCGGAAGCTGCCGCCGGCGACCGTGCGCACGGTCGAGCCCGACGGCTCGGCCTCGGACCACGAGTACTGGAACCCCCAGTTCACCCGCGACGAGGACCGCTCGGGCTGGTCCGAGCAGGACTGGGAGGACGGGCTCGTCGAGAAGCTGCGCACCGCGGTGAAGCGGCGCATGGTGGCGGACGTGCCGGTGGGCGTGCTGCTGTCCGGCGGGATCGACTCGAGCCTCGTCGTCGCCCTGCTCGCGGAGAGCGGGCAGGAGGACCTGCAGACGTTCAGCATCGGCTTCGAGTCCCGGGGCGAGGAGTCCGGGGACGAGTTCGAGTTCTCGTCCCTCGTGGCCCGCCGCTTCGGCACCGACCACCACCAGATCGCGATCGACGACGCCCGCCTGGTGCCGGCGATCGACCGGACCGTCGCCGCGATGAGCGAGCCCATGATCAGCCACGACTGCGTGGCGTTCTACCTGCTCAGCGAGGAGGTCTCGCAGCACGTCAAGGTGGTGCAGTCCGGTCAGGGCGCCGACGAGGTGCTCGGCGGCTACCACTGGTACCCGCCGCTGGCCGACGTCGCGCGCGACGACGCCCGGAAGACCTACTCCGAGTCGTTCTTCGACCGCCCGTGGTCCCGGCTCGCGAAGGTCCTCTCCCCCGAGTGGATGGCGACCCACGACGCGCCGACGGCGTTCATCGAGCGCCACTTCGGCCGCCCCGGCGCGGAGACGGCCGTGGACGCCGCCCTGCGCACCGACTCCACGGTGATGCTCGTGGACGACCCCGTGAAGCGCGTGGACAACATGACCATGGCCTGGGGCCTCGAGGCGCGGGTGCCGTTCCTCGACCACGAGCTCGTCGAGTTCGCCGGGCGGATCCCCCCGGAGCTCAAGCTCGCCGACGGCGGCAAGGGCGTGCTCAAGCGCGCGGCGCGCGGCATCGTCCCGGACGAGGTGATCGACCGGAAGAAGGGCTACTTCCCCGTCCCGGCGATCCGCACCCTCGAGGGCGGGACCCTGGACCGGGTCGAGGCCGCCCTGACGGACCCGGCGGCGGTGCGGCGCGGGCTCTACAACTCGGAGGTCGTGGAGTCCCTGCTGGCCGACCCGAACCGGCACCACACGCCGCTGCGCTCCAACGTGCTGTGGCAGCTGGGCCTGCTGGAGATGTGGCTGCAGGAGAACGGCATCTCCTGACGGCCCGGCCCCGGGTCCACGACGACGGCGCGCCCCTCCGTCCCGTGCGGGTGGAGGGGCGCGCCGCTCGCGCCGGGAGCTCCCGGCGCCGCGTCAGCCGCGCCGGCCGGCGCCGACCAGCTCGCGCTCGGCGTCCGGGCCCGGCTCGGCCTCGCCCCAGCCGCTCGGACCGGCGGCGGCGGCCGGATCCGCGGGAGCAGACGGGCGGTCCCGGCGCAGGGACTCGCCCTCGACGTCCACGTTGGGCAGGATCCGGTCGAGCCGGCGGGGCAGCCACCAGGCCTTGTCGCCGAGCAGGTGCATGACCGCGGGGATCAGCATCATGCGCACCACGAAGGCGTCGACGAGCACGCCGAAGGCGAGGCCGAAGCCCATGGGCCGGATCATCGCCATGTGGGAGAACACGAAGCCGGCGAACACGGAGATCATGATGATCGCCGCGGCGGTGACCACGGCCCGCCCGGCCCGGAGCCCCTCCTGCACGGCGGCCCGCGCCGAGCGGCCGTGCACGAACGCCTCGCGCATCCCCGAGACCAGGAACAGCTGGTAGTCCATGGCCAGGCCGAACAGCACGCCCACGAGGATGGTCGGCAGGAAGCTGAGCACCGGCCCGGGCGCGTGCACGCCGAAGACGCCGCCCAGCCAGCCCCACTGGTAGATGGCCACCACCGCGCCGAAGGCGGCGAAGAGGGAGAGCATGAACCCGGCGGTCGCGACGACCGGCACGAGGACCGAGCGGAAGACGAGCACCAGCAGCAGCAGGGACAGCCCGATCACCACCGCGAGGTACAGCGGCAGGGCGTCCGCCAGCAGCTGGGAGACGTCGATGTTGCCGCCGGTCTGGCCGGTGACGCCGATGCGCACGCCGTGCTCGTCCTGCAGGGCGGGGGACAGCGCGCGCAGGTCGCCGACGAGCTCCTCGGTGGACTCGGCGGCCGGGCCGTCCACGGGCACGACCTGGAAGGCTGCGGTCCGGCGGTCCTCCGACAGCCCGGCCGGGACCACGGCGACGACGTCGTCGTGCGCCATGAGCTCCTCGCCCACGGTGAGCTGGAGCTCCGCGGCCCCGGACCCGTCCGTGCCCTCCGGCAGGTCGGCGACCACGAGCAGCGGGCCGTTGGTGCCGGCGCCGAACTTCTCGTCCAGGACCTGGTAGGTGCGGTACTGGCTGGAGTCCTCGGGCTCGGAGGAGGCGTCCGGCAGGCCCAGGCGCATCGAGGCCGCGGGGAGGGCGACGACGACGAGCGCGAGCACGCCGGCCACGAGGGTCAGCACCGGGTGGCGGGTGGCCACGCCGGGGCGGGGCTCCCCGAGGTGGGCGGGCCGGCGGGCCGCGCGGGTCCGGGCGCGGGCGGAGAGCAGCCGCCCGCCCACGAGGGACAGCAGCGCCGGGGTGAGGGTCACGGCGATCAGCACGGCCACGGCCACGCAGACCGCCGCCGCGGTGCCCATGACGCCCAGGAACGGGATGCCGGTGACGTTGAGCGCGGCCAGGGCGATGATGACGGTCAGCCCCGCGAAGACCACCGCGTTGCCGGAGGTCCCGGTGGCCAGGCCGATGGACTCGTGCAGCTCCGTGCCGGCCAGCAGCTGCTGGCGGTGCCGGTTGAGGATGAACAGCGAGTAGTCGATGCCCACGGCCAGGCCCAGCATGACGCCCAGCATCGGGGTCACCGACATCATGTCCACGGCCCCGGAGAAGGACAGCACGCCCAGGGCCCCGACGGACACCCCGGTGAGCGCCATCAGGATGGGCAGCCCGGCGGCCACGAGGGTGCCGAGCATGGCCAGCAGCACGATCCCGGCGATGACCACGCCGATGACCTCGGCGGGGCCGAAGAGCTGGGAGATGTCCTGGGCGATCTCCAGGGAGTACTCGACCTGCACGCCCTCGAGCTCGGTGCCGTCCACGGCGGCCTGCAAAGCCTCCTTCTCCTCGGCGGTGACGGCCTGCTGCTCGGCGGTGAAGGTCACCACGGCCATCGCCGTGGTGCCGTCCTCGGAGACCGTGCGGGTCCCCTCGGCCAGGGCCATCATCCGCTCGCCGCGGTCGAGCTCGGGCAGCCCCGCCACGAGCTGCTCGCGGTTTTGCTCCAGCTCCGCGCGGGCGTCGTCGAGGGCGTCCTGGCGGGCGTCGAGCTCGTCCAGGACCCGGTCGGGGGCGTCGGCCCGCTCGGCCTGCTCGCGGGCGTCGTCGAGCTTCTGCTGGTTCTCGTCGAGCGCGTCCTCGGCGTCGTCGAGCTGCGCACGGCCGTCGGCCGCCTGCTCTCGCCCGTCCGCGAGCTGCTGCTCCTGCTCCTCGCGCTCGTCCTGCGCGGCGAACGGGTCCAGGACGCCGTCGACGCCCGGGGACGCCTGCGCGGCGGCGAGCGCCTCGCCGATCTGCTCGCGCTGGTCGGCGCTGAACGGCTCGCCGTCCTCTGTCTGGAACACGATCCGGCCGGTGCCGTGGCCGGCGTCGGGCAGCTCGGACTGGAGGCGGTCGGCGAGGCGCTGGGTCTCGGTGCCGGGGACGGTGATCGCGTTGGTCAGCTGGCCGCCGAAGGCCGCGAAGGCGCCGCCGGCGAGGAGCAGGACCGTCGCCCAGGCCGCGACCACGGCCCAGGCGCGGCGAGCGGCGAAGCGCCCGAGTCGGTACAGCAGATGTGCCATGTCTCTTCTCTGTCGGTCGTGTCCGGAACGTCGTGTCAGACGCGTCGTGCTTGGAGCGTCGTGCTTGGAGCATCGTGTTCAGGAGCGTCGTGCTTGGAGCGTCGTGTTCAGGAGCGTCGTGCTTGGAGCGTCGTGTTCAGGAGCGTCGTACGAGGGAACTCGTGCGCCGGAGGTCGTGCCGGGGACGGCGTGCCGGGGAGGTCGAGCGCGGGACGCCCGGCCGGGAGCGCGGGCGGCGCGTGCGGGTCAGTCGGCGAACCCGTGGCGCAGCCGGTCCACGGCGGTGCGCAGCAGCCGGTGCCAGGTCATCCGGCTGTCGGGGGTGTCCACCGCACCGGTCTCCTCGGCCCACTTCTCGAAGGCCACGGCCAGGGCGTGGAGCAGCAGGCTCGCGAGCAGGTCCACGGTGAAGGCGGATGCTCCGGGGACCCGGTCGCTGATCTCGGCGGCGAGCCGGGCGGTGAGGGTCTGGAACACCTCGTGCGCCCACACCGCGGTGGTGGGACTGTCCTCGCTCGCGCCCATGAGCCGGGCGATGTGGCACATGGCGGGAACGAGCTCGGTGCGCTCGATGACGTCGGCCAGCTGCTCGAGGACGGCGCCGGGGCTCGGCCTCGCGGGCGGCGGGGTGGCCTCCACGACGCGCGCGAAGTTGTCGACGAACACCCCGAGCAGTTCGGTGAAGCGCGCGTAGACGGCGTCGTCCGCGGAGGCGAAGTGGTTGAAGATCGTGCGCCGGGAGACCCCGGCCCGCTCGGCGAGGTCGTTGACGGTGAAGCGGCCCACTCCCCGCTCCGCGGCGAGGGCCGCGGCGGCGTCGATGATGGCGCGGCGGTTGTGGTACTTCACCGCCTCCCGCCGGTCCTCCGGGGGGCGGTCCTGGGCCGGTTCGGCAGGCAGATTCGTCACAGTTCGTTACACTAGGTGCAATAGTGCACTTCGTGCAAAGTTGCACGGAGTGCAGTGGACCACATCAGGGCGCACCCGCCCCGTCGGACCATTCCAGCGCGTCGGCCGCCCGCTCCACCACGTCCGGCGGCACGGAGTGGCCGCCGTCGAACTCGACGAACGTGACGTCGTGGCCGTCGCGCTCCAGCGCGGGCACGATCCGCCTGCTGGTCCGGTCGATCGGGAGCACCTCGTCCGCGACCCCGTGCGAGACGAAGACCCGCGGCTCCCCCACCCGGCCGGCGGGCGGGACGAAGCCCGGGGAGAACGCCGCGATGCCGCTGAACAGGTCGCCGTTGGCGAGCCCCAGACCGAGCGCGTACGAGGCGCCGTCGGAGAACCCTGCGACGGAGACCCGGTCGGGCTCCACCGGCACGAGCTCGAACGTGCGCCGCAGCGCGCGGTCGAGCACGGCGACGTCGGGGCCGTAGTCGCCGCCGACCGCGTCCCAGGTCGTCCCGCGGGAGGCGGGGGCGAGCACGGCGAACCCGTGCTCGCGGGCCGCGCGCCGCAGCAGGTCCAGCCCGCCGCGCGCGCTGCCGCCAGCCCCGTGCAGCGACACGACGAGCGGCACGGGCCCCTCCGCCCCGGGAGGCACGTAGAGCAGGGCGTCCCGCTCGTCCGCCACGCCGAGCTCGCGCTCGCCCGGGCCGGCCGATCCGGTGGGCTCGGCCGCACCGGGGCGGGCCGACAGCGAGGCGCGGTCCTGCCGCGCACTGTCTCCGTCCGGTGGCATCGGCGTCCTCGTCTCCGTGCAGGCGGGAACCGCTGCCGTCAGCCCCAGGAGGGCGCCGGCGGCGAGGAGCGCCCGCCGAGTCGTCATGCAGGCGACCCTACGCCTCGTGCCGCACGAACCCCGCGGCCGGGCCGCCGGGACCGGCGACAGAACGGACACCGGACCCCGAGGTCAGGCGGGCGGGTCCGCCAGGGCCTGTGCGCGCGCCGCGGACGGCGAGACGCCGTAGGCGGCCTTGAACACCCGGGAGAAGTGGGCGGCGTCGGGGAAGCCCCACCGGGCGGCGATCCGCGCCACGGGAACCCCGGCGCTCATGGGGTCCTCGAGCGCGCGCCGGCACCGCTCGAGCCGTCGTGTGCGGACCCAGGTCGAGACGGTGGTGCCCTCGTCCTGGAAGACCTGGTGCAGCCGCCGCACGGAGATGTAGTGCGCCCGGGCGATCGTGGTGGGGTCGAGGTCCGGCCGGCCGAGATTGGCCTCGACCCAGTCGTGCACGCGGGCCCGCAGCCGGTCCTTCTCGTGCGCGGAGGCCGCCACCTGGTCGTCGAGCTCGAGGTTGAAGGACGTGGTGAGCAGGTCGAGGGCGGAGTTGCCGAGCCGCTGGCCGTTCATCCCGGTCAGGGCGTCCATGTGCTCGGCCATCGACGCGAGGAAGGACGCCACCATGTCGTGCACGGCGCCCTCGGGGCCAAGCCGGCAGGCCCGCAGCTGCGCGACGGCGGCCGGCGGGAGGTCGAGGACGCGGTGGTCGAACATCAGCACCAGCAGCCGGGACTCCTCGGGGAACTCCAGGCGGTAGGGCTCGGAGGTGTCGTAGAGGGTGAGGTCCCCGGGGTTCAGGACGCTGCGCCGGCCGTCCTGCTCGACGACGCAGCGCCCCTCGAGCTGCAGGTTCACCTTGAAGCGCCCGCCGCCGGTGTCCCCGGGCCCGGCGGGAACGCGCTCGACCGCGTGCGGCGAGAACCGCAGGTGCGAGACGTGCAGGTTCCCCGCCTCCCGGCCCACGATCCCCGCCCGGAAGGTCCGGGCGGCCGTGGTGGTGCAGCTCAGGGGCACGAAGGAGCGGGAGGTCAGACGCGACCAGTCCCGGATGGACTCCACGAGCTCAGGGCTCGTCGCGGTCCGTCCCGGTCCGGCCGGCGTCAGCACCATCGCTCGATCCCTCCCTGTCCGGCACGGTGCGGACCACCGGGGCCCGCACCGTGACTGGCATCACATCTGGATCGCCATATTAGACCGGTTGGTAGGTAATTCGCTGATTGTGTCGTCGCGTCCAGCCGACGGCGAGGACCGCCACGGCGAGCTCGACCCCCACCACGAGGAGCATGCCGCCGTGGCCCGCCCCGGCGGCGGCGTCCACCGGGGCCGCTCCCCCGTGGTGGGCGTGGGCGCCGTGCGCCCCGGCCCCTCCGGTCAGCAGCGGGAGGAGCAGCACGTGGCCGAGCGCCATCGCGAGGGCCATGCCCATGGTCATCCGCACCGGGCCGGCGGGGTCGCCGCCCCGGACGAGCCCGGCGAGGCAGGACAGGCACAGCAGCGCCATGACCCCCATGAGCACCGACCATCCGGGCCCGTGAGCACCGGTGAGGGCCATCTGCGCGTGCAGGGCGACGGAGGCGGCCACGCCCAGCACGAGCAGCGCCCGGAGGAGGTCCGCCCCGCGGCGGGTCTCCCGGGGCCGCCCGCCCGGCCGGCCCGGCGCCCGGAGGAGTTCGGCCCCGCCGCGCGCCTCCCTGGACCGCGCGCCCGGCCGGCCTGGTGCCCGGAGGAGGTCGGCCCCACGGGGCGCTTCCCCGGACCGCCCGGCCGACCGGCCCGGTGCCCGGTGCGTCCCCGGCATCCCGCCCGCCGGCTCCAGGACGGTCACCGCGCGTCCCCGGCCACGCCGGCCGCCTCGGGCGCCCCGGACTGATCGGGCGCCCCGGACTCCCCCGGAGTGTCCGGCGGCGCCACGGACCCGCCGCCCTCCACGGCGCGGCCCGAGCCGACCCCGGCGAACACCTCGGGCCGGCGGCGGCGGAGGTACTCGCCCCAGAGCAGGCCCGCGAGCCCGGCGGCCAGGATGATCGCCGGCATGACGACGGCCAGGAGGCTGGGCCCCTCGGCGCCGATGAGCACGTCGAAGTTCACCAGGACCAGCAGGAAGACGGTCCCCAGCCCCACCGCGGACAGTGCGGGGGCGATCCAGCGCACCCAGGCGGACTGCCCGCCCGGATCCCGCCGGAAGTGCCCGATGACCGCCAGGGAGGTGACGGCCAGCAGGAAGATCAGCCCGAAGGCCCCCGCGTTGACGAGCCACGTGAACAGGGTCAGCACGGGGAAGAGCGGGCCGAGCTCGGAGCCCTGCCCGGCGATCGCGAAGACCGTCACGAGCACCACGGCGAGCGCGCTCTGCGCGAGCGAGCCCGCCACCGGGGCGTGGTTGCGCCGCCCGACGGCGCCCAGCCACCGCGGGAGCACGCTCTCGCGGCCCAGCGAGAAGAAGTACCGGGCCACCGCGTTGTGGAAGGCGATGAGCGCGGCCAGCAGGCTGGTGATGAACAGGACCTGGGCGGTGTCCGCGAGCAGCACCCCGCCGTGCTCGCCCAGGAACACGAACACGAGGTCCGGCCCGTGCTCCTGGGAGGCGGCCACGATCCCGCCCGGGCCGACGCCCACGGCCAGGGCCCACGCGGAGACGGCGTAGAACACCGAGATGATCGCCACCGCGGTGAACGTGGCCCGCGGGACGGCGCGCGCGGGGTCCTTGGCCTCCTCGCTGTAGATCGCGGCGGACTCGAAGCCCATGAACGCGGCGATGCCGAAGGACAGCACGGCGCCGATCCCGTAGGTGAAGAACTCGGAGGGCATCAGGGGCTGGGCGCTGAGACCCTCCGGCGCCACTCCCAGGGAGACCACGTCGACCACGATCACCACGAGGAACTCGAGGGTGACCAGGACCGCGATGACCTTCGCGGAGAGGTCGACCCGGCTGACCCCCAGCAGCCCCACGAGGACGAGCCCGGCGAGGGCCGCCGCCCACCACGGCACCGCGAGGCCGAGGCGCGCCTCCAGGAAGGAGGACAGGACGAAGCCGAAGATCCCGTAGAGCCCGATCTGCATCGCGTTGTAGCTGATGAGGGCGAGCCAGGAGGCCCCGATGCCCTGCCGGGCGCCGAGCCCGTCGGCCACGTAGGCGTAGAAGGCGCCGGCGTTGGTGATCCGCGAGGACATCGCCCCGTAGCCCACGGCGAACAGGGCGAGGATCACCCCGAGGACGAGGAAGCCGAGGGGCACCCCGAGCAGGCCGGTCACGGCGAACGTGGACGGAACGCCGCCGGCGAGGACGGTGAGCGGCGCGGAGGCCGCGATGATGAGGAAGACCAGCGACGGGACGGTCAGCGTCCGGCGCTCCAGGCCGGTGCTCTCGGTGAGGTGGCCGTGCTCGGCGGCCCGGTCGCTGCGGTTCACGTCAGTGCTCACGGTTCAGCCCTCGCAGCCGCAGTCGTGGGCGGGGCGGGCGCTGCCGTGGTCCCGGCCGGGATGGACGCCGCCGTGGTCGTGGCCCGTGATGGCGTGGGCGCCCTCCGTGGCGGGCACCGGATCGGCGTGGCCCACCTCGGTGCCGCAGCACGTGCCGCCGGCGGTGGACCAGTCCGGCAGGTCGAGCGCGGGGTTGCGGTCCAGGAAGCCGTAGGGCTTGAACCAGAAGCCGTAGTAGTCCACGGGCATCACCGGCCAGTCCTCGGTGCGCGGGATGTGGGTGGGCCCGAAGGTGTGCCACAGCACCACGTCGGTGTTCTCCAGCGAGCGGTCCTGCTGCACCCACTCGCCGAGGCCCCCGCCGGCGTGCTGGTTGGGGTACACGCCCGCGGGGAAGCGCTCGTCCTCGTCGAAGGGGGTCACCCACAGGTGGTGGGTGGCGAACTGGGCCCGCTTCCAGGCCGAGGAGCCCTCCGCGGCGAGCAGCCGCGGGCCCGGCATGGGGATCAGGTGGTAGGCGGTGGGCTCGCCCACGTGGTTGCGGCGGTTGGGGTTGGTCACGAACCACTTGCGCCCGGTCTCGGCGTTCGCGTCCCGGACGCCCTCGGACTCGCGGGTCACGTCGGTGCGCGACCACGTGAAGGCGTTGCCGTACGGGTTGTCCTCGCCCATGGGGATGCGCACCAGGTTCTCCTCCTGCACGGAGTTCTCCGTCCCGTCGACGGCGACGTCGAGACGGGCGCAGAAGATGTGCTGGTGCACCGGCGCCTGGATCCCCGGGGCGATCTCGTTGGAGTGCCGGTTCGGCTGCCCGGGCTCGCACGCGCCGGCGAAGACGATGCCGGTGGCCTTGGCCTCCACCTGGATGGAGCCGTCGAGGTAGAAGTACCAGAAGAAGCCGTACTCGTAGTTGCCGATCGTCGCGAAGTAGCTGATCACCAGCCGGCGGGAGCGGCGCACCTGCGGGGCCTCCCCGAACTCGGTGTGCTTCCAGAGCACGCCGTAGTCCTCCTCGTGCATGCACACGGCGTGCGGGATCTCCATGGGGTGACCCTCGTCGTCGGCCACGAACGCGTCGAAGTACTTGATGACCCCCAGGCAGTCGCAGCCGAGCTTGAGGGAGTTGGCGTTCTTGCCGAGCAGGTACTCCCCGGCGTCGAAGTAGCTGATCCAGAAGCGGGTGTTCGTGGTGTCCCCGTAGGGCACCACCATCTCCGGCACGGAGCCGCGGTAGAGCACCGAGCGGTCCTCGGGCTGCTCCCCGGTGTCGTCGCGGAAGGTGACCTGGTTGAGCACCAGGCCCTCCTGGGCGTTGAAGCCGATGCGCAGCTTCCAGTTCTCCCAGGTGACGTGGGTGCCGTCGACCTGGAAGGACGGACCCTCCGGCTGGACGATGTCGAGGGGCTTGAGGGTGGTCCGGGCCGGGCCGACGTGCTCGGGGGTGTAGTTGGCGTCCGCCATGGGCACGGGCACGTCGCCGTCGTCCTCGACCCGGATGACCTCCCCGGCCGTGAGGTCGATGTGCACGATGAGCCCCTCGACGGGGTGGCCCCACGGGTTGTCGCCCTCGAAGCGGCGGTGGAAGGTCAGGGAGCGCATGACCCGCTTGCCGGTCTCGTCCTCCCGCGGGAAGAAGCCGGGCGCCAGCGGGGCCACGAAGGTGTGCGTGGTGTCCTCGATCCCCCGGCGGGCCATGGCCTCCTGCCAGCGCGGGTCGGCCATCACGATCTCCGCGGCGCGGTCGTACTCCTCGAACATGTACTGGGCCTGTCCGTAGGGGTGCTCCCCCGTCCGCAGGGTCTCGACCGAAAGGACCGCGCCGGCGGTCACGGAGACGAGCACCCGCCGCGTCTCGGCGGTGTCGGTGTCCAGCAGCGTGATGTCGAGCGACCGGTCGAAGTCGTCGCCGTCCGTGTGCGCCAGGACGACGGACTTCGGGGGCTCCACGGGCATCACCCGGGGGAACCGGGTGGACGGGCGCAGGAGGCCGGCCTGCTCCAGGACGGCGCGGGCGGCGGAGATCTCGGCGGCGGTCAGCATGTCGAGCGGGTGGGTGACCCCGAGCTCGGAGGGCGAGGTGGTGAGAGCGGTCTGCTGCACGGTGGTACTCCTTCGGCGGGAACGGGTGCGACCCCGGGTGGGAACACGATCAGTGTGAGCGCGGACACAGCCCCGGGGGCGGGCCCGAGGAGTTCACTGCACGCGCCGTCAACGGGCGTGCGCGGGCGGTCAAGGGAACCCGGTTCCGGGCGGCGTGGCCTACCGTGGGCCCAGGGACAGGCCGGCGCGACGGAGAGGACAGCAGTGGAACGGGAGGACAGCGCCCGGCGCGCGGACCGGCGGCCGGTCGACGAGGAGGAGCAGCTCGGGCTGGCGGAGGGGCTCGCACGCCGGCTCGACCGGCCGATGGGCGTGCTGGGCGTCCTGTTCCTGTTCGTGGTGCTGGGCCAGCTGCTGGCCGAGGACGAGGGACTCGTGGCCCTGCTCAACGTGGTCGGCTGGCTCTTCTGGGCCGTGTTCGTCGGGGAGTTCCTGCTCCGCGCCTACGTGGCCCGGTTCTCCGCCCGGTTCTGGAAGCGCAACTGGTGGCAGGTGCTGTTCCTGCTGCTGCCCTTCCTGCGCTTCGTCCGCGCGCTGCAGGCCGCCCGGCTGCTCCGGCTCACCCGGCTCACCCGGGCGGGGAGCGTGCTCTCGGCCGGCGTGCGCGGCTCGCGCTCCGCGGGGAAGCTGCTGTCCAGCCGGATCGGCTGGCTCGCGGCGGTCACCGGCGTCGTCGTGCTGGTCTCCAGCCAGCTGCTGTACGTCCTCGGCTACTACGCGGGGTACGGCCCGGCGCTCTCCGACGCGGCGATGTCCACGGTCACGGGCCGGGAGCTCGGGGCGCAGGGCGGCTTCCCCCGCGTGCTGGAGGTGGTGCTGGCGCTCTACTCGGTGGCCGTCTTCGCCACCCTCGCCGGCTCCGTCGGGGCGTACTTCCTCCGGGGCGAGGCCGCGGCAGGATCAGGGGCCGGATCAGGGGCTGCGTCGCAGTCCGGACCGGGTGCCGGGCCGGAGTCCGGGCTGAGTGCCGGACCAGGGGCCGTGCCGGGTGCGGGGCCGGAGTCCGCATCGGGGGCCGTGCCGGGTGCCAGGCCGGGGTCCACACCGGATGCCAGGCCGGAGTCCGCACCGGGGTCCGTGCCGGGTGCCAGGCCGGGGGTCGCACCGGGGTCCGTGCCGGGTGCCAGGCCGGGGGTCGCACCGGGGTCCGTGCCGGGGTCCGGGACCGGCCACTATGCGGGCCGGGAGAGCGCCGAGTAGGCTGGGCCCGACCGAACAGATCAGCAGGCTGTCCATCCGGTCCGGAGGGGACGGCCCTGAGAAGGAGGATCGATGAAGGCTCTGACATGGCAGGGAAAGCGCTCCGTGAGCGTCGAGGAGGTCCCGGATCCGCAGATCCAGGAGCCCACGGACGCGATCGTCCGGATCACCTCGTCCGGGATCTGCGGGTCGGACCTGCACCTGTACGAGGTGCTGGGCCCGTTCATGGACAAGGGCGACATCATCGGCCACGAGCCGATGGGCATCGTCGAGGAGGTCGGCTCGGCCGTCACCCACGTCAAGGCCGGGGACCGTGTGGTCATCCCGTTCAACGTCTCCTGCGGGCACTGCTTCATGTGCAACCAGGGGCTGCAGTCGCAGTGCGAGACCACGCAGGTCCGCGAGTACAACAGCGGCGCGGCGTTCCTCGGCTACTCGCGGCTCTACGGCTCGGTGCCGGGCGGCCAGGCCGAGTACCTCCGGGTGCCGCACGCCGACTACGGGCCCATCAAGGTCCCCGAGACCGGTGAGGACGAGCGGTACCTGTACCTCTCCGACGTGGTGCCCACCGCGTGGCAGGCCGTGAAGTACGCCGCTCCCCCGGAGGGCGGCTCCCTGGCCGTGCTGGGGCTGGGGCCGATCGGCCAGATGTCCGCCCGGATCGGCCGGCACCTGGGCTACCGCGTGCTCGCGGTGGACCCGGTCGCCGAGCGCCGGGCGATGGCCGAGCGCCACGGCGTCGAGACGCTGGACTCCTCGGGCGACGTGGCCGAGCGGCTGAAGGACCTCACGGACGGCCGCGGCCCGGACTCCGTGGTGGACGCGGTCGGGATGGAGGCCCACGGCTCGCACGTGGCCGGCGTGGCGCACAAGGCGGTGGGACTGCTGCCGTCCCCGCTGGGCCGCAAGGCGATGGAGACGGCCGGGGTGGACAAGCTCGACGCGCTGTACACCGCCATCGACGCCGTCCGGCGCGGCGGGACGATCTCGCTCAGCGGCGTGTACGGCGGCATGAAGGATCCCATGCCGATGCTCACGCTGTTCGACAAGCAGGTCCAGCTGCGCATGGGCCAGTGCAACGTGAAGTCCTGGATCGACGAGCTCCTGCCGCTCGTGGACGACCCCTCGGACCCGCTGGGCGTGCTCGACCTGGCGACCCACCAGGTGCCGCTGGCGCAGGCGCCCGAGATGTACGAGAAGTTCCAGAAGAAGGAGGACGGCTGCATCAAGGTGGTGCTCAAGCCGTAGCCCCGCCCACCGCGGACGTGCCGCCGGCCCCCGTTCCTCGCGAAGGACGGGGGCCAGCGCGTGCCCGGCCCCCGGCGCTCACCGGCAGTGCCCGGCCGGCCGCGCCGGGCCCACCGAGTTCAGCTCGCCCAGTTCAGCTCGCCCAGTTCAGCTCGCCCAGTTCAGCTCGCCCTGTTCAGTCCGACCCGCTCAGCCCACCGAGTTCAGTTCACCCGGTTCAACCCACCGAGTTCAGCTCGCCCTGCTCAGCTCGACCTGCTCAGCCCACCGTGATGCGCACCCGGGCCGGCAGCAGGGCGTCGAGGTCGCCGTCCAGAGCGAGGGCGGGCGTGGACGAGCCGAGGGCCGCGTCCGGGACGCCGCGCACCGCCATGCGCAGGGCGAGCTCCGTGGTCAGCCACGGGGTGGTGCCGTAGCCGGGGTTGCCCTGCGCCTCCAGCACGCCGGGGAAGCTGCTCCCCTCGTGGGTGGTGAACGTGCCGCGGGTGGTCCAGGACCAGCCGGTGAGCACGTCGCCCACCGGGCCCGTGCCGACCTGGGGCAGGACTCCCGACAGGACGTCGGCGAGCCGCGCGCGCACCGGGTGCGGCAGGCCGGTGGCGAACCCGGCGAGCCCCTGGAAGACGGCCACCGCCTCGGCCGCGGCGAGGCGCCCGGCCCCTCGGAGCCCGCCCGAGCGGCCGACGGCCATGGCCTCGCGGAAGGCCACGGGGTGGGCGGCGGCCCCCGGAACGGGGCTGAGGGCCTGGGTGCGGTGCACCACCGGGGGGTTGATCGCCGCGAGCGGGCTCATGGCCGCGAGCACGCGGCCGTCGGCGGTCCGGGCGCGCAGGCGCAGCGGGCTGAACGCACGGACGGCATCGGGGTCCGCCGCGGTCCCGCTGCCGGGCGCGGGGTCCGGCAGGCGGGCGGCGACGTCCCCGGTGCGGGCCGGGTCGGGGTCCCGCAGCACCTCGACGAGGCTCTGCACGGTCCCGCCGGAGACCGACTCCGAGAACCCGGTCCCCGGCGGGGTGCGCACGGAGGTCACGAGGTCCGCGGTGCGCAGGGTCTCGCCGCGGGCGGCGGCGTGCCGGCGGGCCGCGTCGACGAGGACGTCGGCGGGCAGGGCCTCGAAGCCGGCCGTGTGCACCAGGGCCACCCCGGCGGCCCGCGCGGCCCCGTGCAGCTCCCGGTCCGTCCGGTGCACGAGCTGGGACTCGCCCGTCACGTCGACGTAGTGGGTGCCCTCCGCGACGCACGCGGCGAGCACCGGGGGCGCCAGCCGCGTGTAGGGCCCGGCGAGATCGACCAGCACGTCGGCCCGGCGGACGAACGCGCGCAGGGAGCCGGGGTCCGCGATGTCGGCGTGCAGGAGCTCGGGGACGGGGAGGTCGCGCTCGGCGCACAGGGCGCGCACGCGCTCGGGGTCCCGGGCGCCGACGACGACGTCCACCCCCGCCTCGGGCGCCCGCGCCAGGAGATGGGCCAGCGCCGTGCGTCCGGTGATGCCGGTGGCGCCGAGCAGGCCCACGACGGGCCGGGAGTTCTCGTGGGGTTCCATCCGGCCACTCTAGGGGAACGGTCCGGTCGGACGCCGGAGCACCGACCAGCATGCGTCCACGCTCGGGTCCGGGCACCGCGCCGTCCCTGGTGGTGGTCAGGTCCGGGGCCTACCGTGGTGCTCAGGGGGCCCGCCTCCGCGCCCCTGAGCCTCCGGCCCGGGACTCCTCGGCCCGCACACCTCGCACATCCCGCCACCCGACCCGCTGCACGCGAGAAAGGCCTCGCCGTGACCACCTCCCCCGCATCCTCCGCCGGCACCCGCCGCGCCGACCCTCGGCCCACCACCGCCGACCGTGTCCGCCAGGTCGTGGTCACCGTCAGCGAGATCCTCGGCCTCGCAGGACCGCTCATCGGAGCCGGCATCATCGGCACCCAGGTGGAGGAGTCCTCGGGCGGGAGCCTGTCCGCGGACTCCACCCTGCTCGCGCCGGCCGGCACGGCGTTCTCGATCTGGTCGGTGATCTACCTGGGGCTGCTCGCCTACACCGTCTGGCAGTGGCTGCCCTCCCGGACCACGGACCGCCGCGCGCGGGCCACGGGCTGGCTCGCGGCGGCCTCCATGCTCCTCAACGCCGGCTGGCTGCTGGTCACCCAGCAGGGCTGGATCTGGACGAGCGTCGGCGTCATCGTCGCCCTGGTCCTGATCCTGGGCCTGCTGGTGGACCGTCTGACGCGCGTCCCCGGCCGGCGCGGCCTGCTCGACCTGGTGCTGGTCGACGGCACCTTCGGGCTGTACCTGGGCTGGGTGTCCGTCGCGACGGCAGCCAACGTGGCGGCCGCCCTCGTGGCCTCGGGCGTGTCGCAGGAGGGCCGGGGCGCCGAGTGGATCGGCGTCGTCGTCGTGCTCGTGCTCGCCGTGGTCGTCGCCGCGATCCAGCGGCGGGTCGGCGGCCGCTGGGCCGTGGCCGCGGCGGCCGCGTGGGGGCTGTCCTGGATCGCGATCGGCCGGGCCACGGACGAGCCGCGGTCCATGATCGTGGCCTGGGGCGCGGCCGCGGCCGCGATCCTGGTGGTGCTGGCCACGGCGTACTTCCGCCGGCGCGCCGCCGGTCCTGGCGCCGCCGGTCAGCCGCGCAGCCGCCGGAGCGCCCGCACGGCCGCGTCCCCGTAGCCGCCGCCGAACCGGACGGCGTGCACCAGCAGCGGCGGCAGCTGGTACCACGGCACCCGGTCCTGCCAGCCGGACGCGAGCGGATGCTCGGCGTCGTAGGCGGCCAGGCACTCCTCGCCGAAACCGCCGAAGAGCAGCATCATCGCGATGTCGACCTCGCGGTGCCCCCAGTAGGCCGACGGGTCGATCAGCCAGTTCCGCCCGGCGGCGTCGACGAGCCGGTTCCCAGCCCACAGGTCGCCGTGCACGAGGGTGGGCGGCTCCCGGGGTCCGGCGAGCTCCTGGGCCCGCGGGGCGAGCTCGTCGAGCAGGTCCGCGGCGCGCGGGTCGATCCGGCCGGCCCCGAGCGCGTCCTGCAGCAGCGGGCGGATCCGTCGCTCGAGCAGGAACGCCGCCCAGTCCTGCGTGGGGGACAGATCCACCTCGAAGGAGCCGATCCGCCCGGGCAGCTCCGGGTCCAGGGCGCCGAAGGCCCTGCCCTGCGCACGGTGCAGCGCCGCGAGCCCGCGGCCGCACTCCGCCTCGGTCCCGGGAGGGCGCCGGCCCGGGGCCTCGTCGATCCACTCGAGGACGATGCCGTCGTCCGTCCAGCGCACGACCTCCGGCACCCCGAGGAACTCCGGGGCGTGCTCCCGCAGCGCGTGCAGGCCGGCGACCTCCGCCGCCATCATCCCGGCGGGCGGGTCCGCCATCGTCTTGGCGAACAGGGGCCCTCCCGCCGCCTCCAGGCGGAAGGCCGACGCGGTGTCGCCGCCGCCGAGAGGCTCGGCCCGTTCCACCCCGAGGCCGTCGACGAGGTCGTGCGGGAGGTCGCGCGGCAGGCCGGCCGCCCGGTCGGAGGAGCTCATGGCGTCCGCCCTACTTCCCTGTGCTCTGGGTCGGGTCGTGGCTCGCGTCCTGGGGCGCGCTCCTCCCCGCGTCCTTCGCCGTGTTCTGCGCTGCGTCCTGCGCTGCGCTCTCCCCCGGGTTCCTCGCCGCGTTCTCCTCCCCGGCACTGCCCGGGTCGACGTCGGCGCGGGCCCGCGCCCGCACCACGGCGTCGACGGCGCGGATGAACCCGAGGTGGCTGAAGGCCTGCGGGAAGTTCCCGGCGAGCCGCCCGCCGGCGGGGTCGTACTCCTCCGCGTAGAGGCCGAGGTCGTTGGCGTAGCCCACGAGCTGCTCCAGGAGCTCACCGGCGTCGTCCATCCGCCCGCTGCGGGCGTACTGCTCCACGAGCCAGAACGTGCAGATGAGGAACGGGTACTCGTCGCCCTCGAGACCGTCCAGGCCGGAGGCGGTCCGGTAGCGGTGCACCAGCCCGTGCTCGCCCTGCAGGTCCCGCTCGATCCGGGCCACGGTGCCGAGCATCCGCGGGTCGTCGTAGGCCACGAAGCCCGTGTGCGGCAGCTGCAGCAACGAGGCGTCCACCTCGGTGTTCTCGTAGGTCTGCGTGAACGTGTTCAGCTCCGCGTCGAAGCCGTGCTCCATGATCTCGGCGCACAGCTGCTCCCGCAGCTCCCGCCAGCGCTCCACCGGGCCGGAGAGCCCGTGCTCCTCGACGGCGCGCACCCCCTGGTCGAAGGCCGCCCACATCATGGCGCGCCCGTGCACGAAGAACGCGGAGGGTCCGCGCATCTCCCAGATCCCGTGGCCGGCCCGGTCGAAGTTGCGCTCGCAGAAGCGCAGCAGGTTCTTCTGCAGCCCCCACGACCACCGGTCCTCCTCCACGCCCGCGTCCCGGAGGGCGGCGAGCGCCAGCATGACCTCCCCGACGACGTCCGCCTGGTACTGGCCCACGGCGCCGTTGCCGATCCGCACGGGAGTCGACTCCTCGTACCCGCCGAGGTGGTCCAGCTCGCTCTCGGGCAGCTGCCGCTCCCCCGCCAGGCCGTACATGATCTGGATCTGGTCGGGGTCCCCGGCCACGGCCCGCAGCAGCCAGTTGCGCCAGTGCAGGGCGCCGTCGGTGAAGTCGTGGGCGACGAGCACCTCGATGGTCAGGGCGGCGTCCCGGAGCCAGGTGTAGCGGTAGTCCCAGTTGCGGCTGCCCCCGAACTCCTCGGGCAGCGAGGTGGTGGGGGCCGCCACGATCCCTCCAGTGCCCCGGTGGGTGAGGGCCCGGAGCACGAGCAGCGAGCGCAGGACCGCCTGCTCGTGGCGCTTGTGCGTGCTCACGTGGGAGGACCACTCGGTCCAGAAGGACACCGCCCGGTCGAGGGCGGCGGCGGGGTCCACGGGGACGGGCAGCCCGTGGTGGGACTCGTGCCAGGTCAGCACCCAGTCGAGGGACTCCCCTGCCGAGAGCGGGAAGCGCCCGCCGAGCCGGTCGGCGACAGCGCCCTCCTCGTCGTCGGCGTGTCCCGGCTCCTCCGGATCGGTCCTCTCGAGCGGGTCGGCGCGGGGGAAGTCCTCGGGATGCAGCATGGGCCCCGTCAGGAGCAGGGCGTCCGGACCGGCGATCGACAGGTGTCCGCACGTGCCCTCGCCGTCGATGTCGACCCGCCGGGTCCAGGGCAGGGCGCGGCCGTAGTCGAAGCGGATCCGCAGGTCGTGCTCCACCTCGACCGTTCCCGAGACGCACTCGACCCGCCGGACGAGGTCGGCGTGGTCCGGGTGGTCGTCCCGGGCCGCCACCGGGGGCAGGAAGTCGGTCACCACCACGGTCCCGGTGGGGGTGCGCCACGTCGTCTCGAGCACGAAGGTGCGGGGCAGGTAGCGGCGCGAGGTGACCTCGCCGTCGACGGCGGAGATCTTCCAGCGCCCGTCCTCGGGCGTCCCGAGCAGGGCCGCGAAGACGGACGGCGAGTCGAAGCGGGGGAAGCACAGCCAGTCGACGCTGCCGTCCCGGGACACGAGAGGCCCGGTGTGCAGGTCGGACAGCAGCGCGTAGTCCTCCAAGGGGGTGGACGGGGACAGGGTCGCGTCGTCGCTCATCCACCCATTCAACCAGCCGCGGCCCGCCGTGCGCCGGACACGGCCCCGCCACCGTCGCTGGGCGACGACCGGGGCCGGCAGCACAGGAGGCGCGGCTCCCGGGGTACCGTGCAGACATGACGAGCATCAGGACCCTGATCATCCTCGGCGCCACCGGCGACCTCACGTCCCGCCTGCTCCTGCCGGGCCTGGGCACGCTCCTGAGCACGGCCCCGGAGCTGCGGATCGACGTGGTCGGCTCCTCCCGGGAGCCCGCGGAGCGCTGGGAGCAGGTCGTGGCGGAGGCCTTCGACTCGGTGGGCGCGAGCGGACCCGCCGCCGCGCACACGCGGGAGAGCGCCCGCTACGTGCCGGGCGACGTCACCGACGCCGGCGACCTCGAACGCCTGCTCGACGGCGTGGAGGGTCCCGTCTGCCTGTACTTCGCCCTGCCGCCTGCGGTCACCGCGCAGGCGTGCGAGGTCATGGCCGGGATGGAGCTGCCGGAGGACCTGGTGCTGGCCCTCGAGAAGCCGATCGGCTCCGACACGGAGACCGCCCGGGAGCTGAACCGGCTCGTGGGCCGGCTCGTCCCGGAGGAGAGGACCTTCCGGGTGGACCACTTCCTGGGCATGCCGGCGGTGCTCAACTTCGTGGGGCTGCGCTTCGCCAACCGGCTGCTGGAGCCGCTCATGAGCCGGGAGCACGTGGAGTCCGTGGAGATCGTCTTCGACGAGACCCTGGGCCTGGAGGGCCGCGCGGGGTTCTACGACGCCACGGGGGCGCTGCGGGACATGATCCAGTCCCACCTGCTGCAGGTCATGGCCCTCGTCATGATGGAACCGCCCTCCTCGTTCGACCAGGTGGAGATCCCCACGCTGACCAGCCACGTGCTGCGGGCCGCGAAGCTCTGGGAGGGCGACGTCGCGGCGGCCGCGACCCGGGGCCGCTACACCGCGGGCAGCGTGGGCGGCCGCGAGCTGCCCGACTACACGGCCGAGGACGGGGTGGACCCGGAGCGCGGGACGGAGACGTTCGCGCAGCTGGTCCTCGAGGTCGACACGTGGCGCTGGAACGGCGTGCCGGTCACCCTGCGCTCGGGCAAGGCAGTCGGCAACCCCCGCCAGGAGATCGCCATCACGTTCCGCCGCCCGCCGCACGACTACGAGCAGCTGCCCCACTCGGGCGACGTGGCGCCGAACGTCCTGCGCATGGGTCTCGAGGAGGAGCAGCTGAGCCTGGAGCTGAACGTGGGCGGGCCCTTCGACTCCCGCGGGATGACCCGGGTGACGCTCTCGTCCGGGATGGCCCGGCCCGGCCTGACCGCCTACGGCAGCGTGCTGCGGGGCATCCTCGAGGGCGACCACACCTTCAGCGTCCGCGGGGACGCGGCGGAGCAGGGGTGGCGCATCGTCGAGGAGGTGCTGACCGCCTTCGAGGACGGCCGCGTCCCGCTGCTCGAGTACCCGGCCGGCAGCTCCGGACCCGTCTGAGCGGGGCCGCGCCGGCCGGCGGCTCCCGTCGTCGGGGTCCCCGCCCCGGACCCGCCGGAAGCCCCGCCGGGATCGCCCCCGGGACTTCCGCCGGGGTCCCCGGCGACAGGCCGCGGGGTGCCGGGACGCCCTGGGGACGCCCCGGCACCCGAGGGGTCAGAGGTCGCCGATGGCGGAGCCGAGCAGGCGGACCGGCTCGAAGGCCTCCGCGTTGGTGTTCTTGGCCTGGGCCCCGCGGAAGGCGGCCATGCCGCGGACCCGCCCCGGGGTCATGTAGGGCTTGCCGGCCTGGTCCCGGTGGGAGAGCACGGCCTCGACCTTGACGTCCACGTAGCCGTCGATGTCCACGAACACGGACGGGTCGAAATCGCGGGTCACCGACGGGGACTCGAAGCACAGGATCGAGTGGTGGGCCCGGGCCGCCCGCAGCGTGGCCTGGTGCACCGCGTAGTGGTCCTGGTGCTGGTCGTGTGCGGAGTGGGTGAAGATCACGTCCGGCTCGAACTCGCGGATCGCGGCCTCGATGGCCCGGACCATGTCGTTGCTGACGGCCTCCAGCTTCGTGTCCGGGAAGTCGTGCACCCGCAGGCCCGTGAGCCCCAGGAACGAGGCGCCGCGCTGGGCCTCGGCCGGGCGCAGCCCCACGTTGCCGCCGACCTCCCCGGAGCTCATCACCAGGCCCCGGACCTCGTGGCCGGTGTCCACCAGCTTGGCCAGGGTCGCCCCGCAGGCGAGCTCGAGGTCGTCCGGGTGGGCCCCCACGGCCAGCACCCGCCGGCGCTCGACCACGGTGGTGGCGGGGATCCGCCGCTCGGCGATGATGAAGCCGAAGGTGCCGGTGGCGACCAGGGTCGCCACCGCGATCGCGTCGCAGACCAGGGTGACGGGCATGATCGTGGCGCACCACAGGTTGAGCACCAGCAGCACCGAGTAGACGACGACGATGGCCCGGCGCAGCGTCCTGGCGCCGGCGATGAACCGCTTGTGCCGCGTGTAGGCGGCGTCCGACAGGACGTAGACGAGGACGACGGTGCTCAGCAGAGCACCCACGACGGATGGCAGCATGTTTTCCCCCCAGAGAAGATCGGCCCGGCCCGGATGCTCCTTCGCTCCGGGCCGAGGACGCCACCGGCCCCCCGACCGGTTCGACGTCCACCCGCCGCGGTGGTGGCCACCAACGGAACGGGTATGGATCAGTTTGCATGAGGAAACAGAGTTTTGCATCTGTTAATGGGCTCTCGGGCGACCCCACATCTGCCCACATCGGCCCCGCCCGCCGGGCGGGGGAGGATGGCGGCAGGCCCCCGGTGCCACTGGAGATCTTTATAGTCAGTCTGCTTTCCTATGGCCCCGTTTCGTGTGAGACTGGGCGGACACCGCTCGACGAGCTCACCGTTCACGGTGACCACCACAGGAAAGAGGTACATCCATGATCAGCACGATCCAGAACCTTGGTGTCCGCAGCGAGCACGCCTACGCGGCGGGCTTCGCCTCCATCGGCCTGTCCGTCCTCTCCTGGGCGGCCAGCCTCGGCAAGAGCAAGTCCAAGCCCCAGGCCGACCGCTGGGGCCTGTTCGTGGGCGAGTGGACCCCCACCTTCTTCGCGATCGGCGTCGCCCTGAAGCTCGAGGAGACGTCCTCCAAGAAGTAGTCCCCTCCCCGGCGCGGCCGACGGCGCGCGTCCTGCAGGAGGAACGGCGGCCCCCACCATCGAGGTGGGGGCCGCCGTCACGTCCGGGCCCGGCTCAGTGGCCGGCGCGGGGCAGGTCCTTCACGGCAGGGCCCTCGAGCAGGGACCCGTCCGCGGCGAACCGGGAGCCGTGCAGCGGGCAGTCCCACGAGCGCTCGGCGTCGTTCCAGCGCAGCACGCCGCCGAGGTGCGTGCACACACCGGAGATCTTGCAGGTGGTGCCGTCGACGGTGGACACGGCCACGGGGCGGCCGTGCTCGCGGCCGACGACGCCCTGTCCCTCCGCGGGCGCCCCACCGGGCAGCTCCTTGAGCTCGGCCTTGAGCCAGTCCTTGGGCGCGTTGAGACCCACGCCCGCGTTGACGCGCAGGGCGGTGAGGATGTCCGACGGCGAGGTCACGCGCCGGCCCAGCGTCTCGGCCCACGGCACGCTGCCACCGAGGATCTCGGCGTTCAGCGCGATCGCGGCGGCGACGGCGTTGCTCATCCCCCACTTGTTGTAGCCGGTGGCGAGGTAGATGTTGCCGCCGCCGCGGGGCAGGGTGCCGATGAAGGGCACGAGGTTGACCGACTGGTAGTCCTGCGCCGCCCATGCGTGGGTGCGCTCGGCCCCCGGGAACCAGCGCTGCGTCCAGGACTCGAGGTCGTCCACGGCGGCCTGCGGCGAGGGGGAGCGGCCCACCACGTGGTCGTTGCCGCCCACGAGCAGCAGCTCCTCCCCGTCGACCGGCACGGTGCGCAGGGTCCGGCCGGGGCTGTCCGCGGTGATGTACATGCCCTCCGGGATGGACCCCGGCGCCCCGGGGACCCGGTAGGTCAGGGCGTAGGAGCGGTTCGGGGAGAGCTTCGCGAAGTAGCCGCCGCGGTCCAGGACCGGGGTGCCCGTGGCGAGCACGAGCCGGTCGGCCTGCACCGACCCCTGGGAGGTCTGCACGGTCAGGGGCGAGCGCACGCCGGCGCCGGTGATCCGGACGCCCTCCACGAGCGTCCCGCCGAGATCCCGCAGTTCGGCCACGAGGGCGCCCAGCACCTCCATGGGGTGGAACTGCACCTGCTCCGCCATCGTGATGGCGCCGGAGACCTTGTAGGGGAGGCCGGTGTCCCGGGTCCAGTTCACGTGCAGGCCGGCGATCCGGGCGGCCTCGAGCTCCTTGCGCAGCGCGGAGGCGCCCTTGGACGTCGTGGCGTAGGTGTAGGCGGCGCGGCGCTGGAACGGGACCTCCCGCTCCTCGAGGAACCGGACCAGCCACTCCTGACCCTCCCGGTTCGCGTCCGCGTAGGCGCGCAGCACCTTGTCCGACTGGTGCCGGTGGATCTGGGAGAGCGTGGTGCCCTGCAGCAGGGACAGCTTCGCCGTCGTGTTGCCCGTGGTGACGGCACCCACCGAGCGGGCCTCGAGCACGGCGACCCGCTGGCCCGCACGCGCGAGCAGCACCGCAGTGGTCAGCCCGGTCAGCCCGGCACCCGCGACCACCGTGTCGTAGTGCGCCCCGGGGACGAACTGGTCCGTCGCGGTGGACGGCACCTCGTACGTGTCGAGCCATACGGATTTCATGGAGAAGCTCCCTCGTGATCGCTGCTGCCGGAGTGGTCGTCGCGGTCGGACCTGAGGCCATCCTGTCGGCCGCCCGGTGCGGAGTCCACTGTTCATCTCCGGTGAGCGATCCGCGCACCGGCTGTCGGAGGCGATTCCTAGACTCGTCCCCATGCCCCCGGAACCGTCCATGGTCGACATCACCCGCATCTACTACGAGCCGGCCGCCGCCGAGCTGCCCCGGGGGCGGGAGGTCCTCGAGCGGTGGCCCGACGCCACCCTGGTGGAGGTCCCGAGCCACTGGCAGATCCCGGAGCTGCACGGGGACGAGACCAACGCGCGGCGTTGGGTGCGGATCAAGCGCGAGGCCCTGGTGCTGGGGGTCAAGAAGTCGCTGGCGGCACGGCCCAACGGCCGGTCGGCGGACTTCATCGCGCCGTCCACGGCCAACGGGTGCGCCATGGCGTGCGCCTACTGCTACGTGCCCCGCCGGAAGGGCTACAGCAACCCGGTGACCGTCTTCGCCAACATCGAGCAGATCACCGGCTACCTGGACCGGCACATCCGCCGGCAGGGCACCAAGGCGGAGCCCAACCAGTGCGACCCGCAGGCGTGGGTCTACGACCTCGGGGAGAACAGCGACTGCTCCGTGGACGCCCTGCTCAGCGGGAACGTCCGGGACCTCGTGGACCTGTTCCGCCGGCACCCCACGGCCAAGGCGTCCTTCGCCACCAAGTACGTCAACCGGGAGCTGCTGGACTGGGATCCGCAGGGCCGCACCCGGGTGCGGTTCTCGCTGATGCCGGCGCACCTGGCCAAGCTGACCGACATCCGGACCACGCCCGTGCCGGAGCGGATCGCCGCTGTCGACGAGTTCGTGGCGGCCGGCTACGAGGTGCACGTGAACTTCTCGCCGGTCATCGTCACGGACACGTGGCTGGAGGACTGGGCCGAGCTCTTCGAACGACTCGACGACGGCCTGAGCGCGGCGGCCAAGGAGCAGCTGGCCTCGGAGATCATCTTCCTGACCCACAACGAGCAGCTCCACGAGGTGAACACGCAGTGGCACCCCAAGGCCGAGGAGGTGCTGTGGCGCCCGGACCTCCAGGAGACCAAGCGCTCCCAGAACGGGGCCCTGAACGTGCGGTACCGGTTCCGGGACAAGCAGCGGTACCTGGAGCAGTTCCTGGACCTGCTGCACGAGAAGCTGCCGTACTGCGACGTCCGCTACGCGTTCTGAGCCGACGTTCCGCTACGCGCCGTCTGCGCCCGCGCGCTCCTGCGTCACGCCACCCGGGGGTCGTAGCCGTCCGACGGACGGGAGACCGTGGTCAACAGGAACACCGAGTCCTCCAGAGCCTCCACCGAGTGGCGGGAGTCGGTGAGGGACAGCAGCTCTCCGGCGGTCAGCTCCTCGGCGAGCTGACCGCGCTTGAGCACCCGGACCCGGCCGCGGAGCAGCTGAAGCGTGGCGGCGGGCGGGGAGACGTGCTCGGCGAGCTCCTTGCCGGCGCACAGCGCCATCACCGTCTGCCGCAGCACGCCGTCGTGGACCACGAGCTCCGCGCTGCGCCCGGCACCCGACGCCCGCGCCTTCTCGAGGTTGGCGGTCGCGAGGTCGTCGAGGCGGGTCATGGGTCCTCCTGGTGGAGCGTCGGCGGTGCGGGGTGTCAGAGCAGCGCGCCCTCGAGGCGCAGCAGGTACTCCTTGCGCTCCATGCCGCCGGCGTAGCCGGTCAGGCGCCCGTTGGCGCCGATGATGCGGTGGCACGGGACCAGCAGGCTGACGGGGTTGCGGCCGTTGGCGGCCCCGACCGCCTGGGCGGCGCGGGGCACCCCGATCGCGCGCGCGACCTGCCCGTAGGTGCCGGTCGTGCCGTACGGGATCCGGGCGAGGGCGTTCCACACGCGCACCTGGAACGGCGTCCCGTGGAGCACGACGTCGGCGTCGAACTCCTGCAGCCGCCCCGCGAAGTACTCACCGAGCTGCTCGCGGACGTGCGGGAGGAGGTTGTCGTCGCGCTCCCCGAAGGACGCGGGCACGGGCCCTTGGCGTGCCTCCTCCACGGAGAGCGCCACGAGCGCGCCGGACTCCTCGACGAGCGCCAGCGGGCCGATCGGCGACTCCACGACGGCGTGACGACGGACGGTCGCGGTGGTGGGTGCCGGGCCCAGTCTCAGTCCCATGGGCTGATTCTACGCCCGGCGCAGCTGCTCCCGCGGGGTGCGGGCCAGGGCGTAGGACGGCTCCCGCAGCCGGTAGGTCCACTCGTAGTTCTCCGCGCCCGTGGGGACGTTGAGCAGGGGATCGAAGCGCTCGTCGTTCCCGAACGGTGCGCCGGGAGCGAGCTCGACCGTCCCGAAGCGCTGCCACGGTCCGACGGGTGTGGCCCAGTGCAGACCGAGGACCCAGGGCTGGGCGGCGACGGCTGCCCGGAAGAGGTCCGGGCGGGCCGGCAGGCGCTCCGCCCTCGGTTCGGGGTGCGCGGCGACCAGCACGGGTCCGTCGAGGCCGCGGTAGGGCATGAAGGAGGCGAAAGCACCGTCCGGCACGTGCCGGTGGAAGGTCGGCACGAAACGGGAGAAGCGCCCGCTGCCGGCGGTCGCGAGGAGGATGTCGGCGCGGCCGTCGCTGCGGCCCTCCATCTGCCCGGAAGGCGGCACAGGACAGCGCAGGGCGAGGCCCAGGATGTCGGGCCACCCGTGCGGGAAGCCGAAGGAGCGGGAGAAACGGGCCCGGACAGGGTTCTCACCGGCTTCGTCGATCCAGTGGATGCCGCTGCTCCCGCCGCCCGTCCGGGTCAGGACGCCTTCGAGCCCGACCCCCTCCGGGTGGATGGGCCGGTGGGCGCGGAACTGCTTGAGCAGGACGAACGGCGCGCGGGCGGCGGACCCGAGCAGGGTGCTGATGGGTGCGGTCGTCATGGCCCACACGCTACCCGGGGCTCGCGCCCGGGTCAGCGGAGCCGGACGCGGATCGGCCCGCGAGCCGTCCGGCCGTCGACGGCGCGGCCCCGCTGGGTGATGTCCGCGAGCCCGTCGTCGGCCAACCGGCAGGCCTCCTGGCGCACGTCCTCCATCAGGTCCCGCCAGTCGTCCGGGGCCAGGGCGCAGGCGGCCTCGGAGGGGCAGACGGTCTTCTCGCGTCCGCGGCGGCGCAACAGGTCGAGCAGCACGGAGCGCATCTCGGCGGACGACGGCGTGGTCACGGGCGGCTCCTCTGCGTGCGGGTCCGGTCCGGCCCGGACGTCCGTCCGGTCAAGAGAGTGGTCACGTCCCGGCGGACCGGGGTACGGTCCAGGGTCTCAGAACGGCGGCGGATCATCGGCCGGACCGGAGCGGGCAGCGGGCCGGGCAGCGAGACCCGCAGCAGGATCCCGGGCGAGGCCCGACGCGAGGTCCGGTGCGTCGTGCGGTGCGCGGGCAGGCGCACGGCGCGGGAAACGGTGCGGGGTGCTGTCCGCGACGGAGCCCGGAGCCTCGAGGCGGTACTCCTGCGGATAGGTCCTGTGCACCTGTCCTGCGGGAGAGGTCCACATCAGCACGCCGTGCCGGCCCATGACCCCTGTCCCGTCCGGAGCCCCGGCGACAGGACTCGGTCGCCGGGAGTCCCGCTGCCCGGGGGCCGGCTGTCCGCGGTCCAGGCACTCGGGCTCCACGTGCTCCACCCGCCACCGGCCCAGCGGGCCGTCCCGGTGCTTGAGCAGGTGGTGGTGCCGGCACAGGTGCGCGAGGTTGTCCGCCGAGGTCCGGCCGCCGTCGGCCCAGGCAACGGTGTGGTCGAGGTCGCAGCGCGACGCCCGGCGTCGGCAGCCCGGGAAGCGGCACGTGCCGTCCCGGGCCCGCAGCCGGTGCTTGAGGTCCGCGGGCACGGCGTAGGTGCTGCGGTCCCGGTCCAGGACGGTTCCGGTGACCGGATGGGTGAGGATGCGGGACCAGGACGGCGCACGAGCCGCGATCCGCTCGGCCAGGCCGATCGGGATGGGTCCGTAGCCCTCCAGCTCCGCGCAGCGGGCGGTCCGCAGCAGGTCCTCGACGGGACCGGTGAGCGCCTCCCCCGTGCTCCGGAGGAGGGCGAGGGCCGGCACGGTGACCGTCACGTGCCCGCGGATGCCGCGCAGGTGCTCCGGGAGGTCGGCGGGCTCGCCGTCGAGCAGGAGGTCCGCCAGCACGTCGGCCCGCAGCTGGGGCACCGTGCGGCGCTCCGGAGCCTCGGCGGCGAGATCGGACGGCCCGGCGCCTCCGGCCGACGGCGCGGGCGGTGCCACGGGCGGGACCTGCGCCGCGAGGACGCCGTCCGGCGCCACAGGAACCTGGTGCGGGGCCGGGAGCGCGGCGCGGTCGACCAGCGTGTCGAGTCGGTCCTGGATGGCGTGCGCGGTGCCCGCGTCCAGGAGGGCGCACAGCTGCGCCATGCCGTCCTCCCGGGGTTCGACCCACACGCGACGGTCCCGCAGCGCCAGCCGGTGGCGCTGCTCCTCGGTCTCCCGCAGCAGACCCGCACGGCGCCGACGTGCGAGGGCTCGCAGCTGGGCCACGGTGCTGTCCGGTCCCCGCAGGAGCAGCTCGTCGATGATCCGGCGGACGCTCTCGGCCGGTGCCCGAAGCTCCGGCGAGGAACTGTCGGCGTCCCACACGAGGTCGCGCCACAGCTCGATGAGCACACCCGCCTGCCGGGAGCCCATCAGCCCCTGCTCCAGGGCCTCCAGGACCCCGGGCAGGGACTCCGCGAGCAGCACGGCGTCCTCGACGCGGCGCAGCGCGGTGCCCGCGGGCAGCCGGAGGGCCGGGCCGATCTCGTCGGCGACGTCCCGGATCGTCTGCTCCGCGGGCTCGAGCGAGTGAGGGCCGAGGCGGTCGGCCTCGGCGGGCATCCAGTCCGCCTCCACCATCCAGCGCTGCTCCCGGGCCTCCTCCTGGAGCTGCCAGAGCCGGTGGAGCAGCCGGTACTGGCGTCCTGCCGCCCGAGCCTCGGCGCAGGACTCCTCGACGAGCGCCCGCACGCCGTCGGAGAACTCCTCGCCGATCTCGGCCAGGTCCGTCTCCTCCCGGAGGGCGTCCTCCAGGGTTCGGGGCGGCTGGGAAGTGGTGGCCATGGTCCATGGTCCCAGCCGGATCCGACACGCTAAGACGTGACCCGGATCACCCTCGGGGTCCCCGCGTCCCGCCCGGCAGGGCTGAGCAGGACGCGGGGAGCCGCCCAGGCCTGCCCGAACAGGCAGTCCGGGCAGCCCTCGGCGCCCTGCGCGCGAAAGGTCCCCGAGCCCCGCAGGGCGGGGCGGAACGCGAGGAGGAGCTCAGGCCTGCACGAACGGATAGTCCGTGTAGCCCTCGGCGCTCTGCGTGTAGAAGGTCCGCGGGTTCGGCACGTTCTCGGGCAGACCCTCCGCCCAGCGTCGCGCCAGGTCCGGGTTCGCGATCGCCGGGCGTCCGACGACGACGCCGTCCGCCACGCCCTCCTCGATCAGCCGCACGCTCTCCTCGCGGGTGGTCGGGACGTCGCTGAAGCCGCTGTTGGCCAGGAAGGCGCCGCCGAAGCGGGTGCGCAGCCCCTGGACGAACTCGCCCTCCGGCTCCTTGTGCAGCACGGAGAGATAGGCGAGGCCGAGATCCTGGATGCCGTCGACGAGAGCGCCGTACGTGGCCCGGACGTCCTGGTGGTCCGTCTCCCAGGCGTCCTGGATGTTGTGCTCGGGCGAGATCCGCAGACCGACCCTCTCCGCGCCGACGGCCTCGGCCACGGCCCGGACGACCTCGACCACGAAGCGGGCGCGGTTCTCCGGGGAGCCGCCGTACTCGTCGGTGCGCTGGTTGGCGCCCGGTGCGAGGAACTCGTGCAGCAGGTAGCCGTTCGCGCCGTGGATCTCCACACCGTCCAGGCCCGCCTCGATCGCGTTGCGCGAGGCCCGGACGAAGGACTCCACCACGCCCGGCAGCTCCTCGGCGGTCAGCGCGTGCGGCACGGGGTAGTCGGCCTTGCCCTGGTAGGTGTGCGTCTTTCCCTCGATCGCGAGAGCGCTCGGGGCCACCGGCTGGGAACCGCCGTTGATGTCCGGGTGCGTGACGCGCCCGGCGTGCATGACCTGCATGAACAGACGGCCGTCGGCGGCGTGCACGCTCTCGGCCACCCGGCGCCAGCCCTCGACCTGCTCGGGCGTCTCGATGCCGGGCTGGTAGGCGAAGCCCTGCCCGACCACGTCGGGGTACGTGCCCTCGGTGACGATGAGGCCCATCGAGGCGCGCTGGGTGTAGTGCTCCACGTTGAGCTCGCCGGGGACGCCGTCACGACCGGAGCGCATCCGGGTGAGCGGTGCCATGACGAGGCGGTTCGGCAGCTCGAGGGAGCCGAGGGTGACAGGCGTGGACAGGGTGGAGTGCGGCACGGGGAGGCCTTTCATCAGGGAACTGGTTCTTTCCGTCTCAACAGAAGATCCCGCGAAGTTATTTGCGCCCCTGCTGTCTCGTTCCTCACAGCTGGTGCCACACATACCCCCTGGGGTATTATCGAGCCAAACACCCCGAGCTCGTCGGGCGGAACGGAAGGACATCTCATGCAGAACACCACCACGGCACCCGTGCCGTGCGGGACGCACGCCCCGCACGGCACGGACCTCTCGACCGCTCCCAGGAAGGACTGAGCCGTGGGACTCCTCGGCCGCCTCTTCGGCACCACCTTCGAGACCGTGGACGTCGCCCGTGCACGGGAGCTCCTGGACGGCGGGGCCGTGCTCGTCGACGTCCGCACGCCCCAGGAGTACCGCGCAGGTCATGCCCCGGCCGCCCGGCACATCCCCCTGGAGGCCATCGCCACCCGTCAGCGCGAGCTGTCCAAGGACCGGCAGGTCGTGACGGTCTGCCGGTCCGGCGCCCGGTCGGCGAACGCCGCCCGGCAGCTCGCCGAGGCCGGCTACCAGGTGGCCAGCCTCCGCGGGGGCATGACGGCCTGGCAGCGCGCCGGCGAGCGTGTAGTTGCCAAGAACGGCCGGCCCGGCACCGTCGCCTGATCCGGGGCCGCGGCCGCGGCCCTCGCGTCGGCGCCGGATCAGCATCCGCCGTCCCGACCCGGCCAGGCAGTGCCACGATCAGCATCCGACGTCCCGACCCGGCCAGGCACGGCCGCAGGCCCCAGGAGCCCTCACCCGACCTCCCGCCCCGGCAGGGCGCGCCCGTAGCCGCGCGGGGTGGCGCCCAGCACCGACCGGAACTCCCGGGTGAGGTGGGACTGGTCGGCGAAGCCCAGCTCCGCGGCGAGTGCGCCCAGGTCCGCTTGCGGGTCCGCGCGCATCCGTTCGGCCGCTTCCTGGAGCCGACGACGACGGAGCAGCAGCTGCGGCGGCATCCCGACGAACCGGGCCGCGAGCCGTTGCAGCGAGCGCTCGGACACGTGCAGCTGCCGGGCGAGGTCGGCCGGGCTCCGCACGTCGGCGCCCGCCTCGAGGAGGTCGACCATGCGGTTGGCCACGGCACCGTCCCGCGCCGCCGCCGGGGACACGGCCGCCGTCAGCGCCCGGACGTGGTCCGCGAGCAGGGCGGCCGCCCGTGCGTGCCGGCCGGCCGGGTCCGCTGCCGTCATGGCCTCCGCGACGGCCGGGTGCAGTCCGGGGGCGGGGAGCGGCGCCGATCCGTCGAGCAGGTCCGCCGGGCGCTGCGTGAACAGCAGGACCCCCGCAGGTCGCAGCAGCGCCCCGACCGCCCAGCCCCGGCCCGTGAGCACCCGGGTGGACGCGCGGCTCGTGGGCCCGTGCAGCACCGCTCCGTCCGGTTCGACCACCACGTTGCTCGCCGGATAGCCCAGCACCAGCTGCTCGACGCGCCCCCCTGCCGGCAGGTCCCACTCCGGGATCCACAGCTGCCGGACGAGATGGGCGACGTCGTCGGGCGCGGGCAGGCGCACGACCGTGGCGTGCGGTCCCGGGGTGAGGTGGCCCCGCGTGGTGGGCGGCTCGCTCATGGCACGAGCGTAACCAGCCGAGGGTGGCGGAAATCTTCAAGACCGGCCCCGGCCCGCTCCCTAGGCTCGGAGCATGAGCACAGAGCAGAACCTCCGCGGGGTCACCGGAGCACACACGACCGACGGGACACCCCACGGGTTCACGTCCCTGACCCCCTTCATCGCGGTGGTCGACGCCGCCGCGGCGATCGACTTCTGCACCCGCGCCTTCGGAGCCGTCCTCGTCGACCGCACCGACATGCCCGGGGCGGACGGGACGCCCGTCGTCGTGCACGCCACCCTCGACCTCGGCGCCGGGCGTCTCCAGCTGGGCGAGGTGAACCCCGACTTCCACCTCGTCCCGCCGCCCGCGGGCGACGACGACTGCTGCTCCCTGGGCCTCTACGTCCCGGACGTCGATGCCGTGGTGGCGCGCGCCGTGGCCGCCGGCGCCACCGTCCGCGAACCCGTCAGCACGTTCGTCTCCGGGGACCGCTTCGGCAGCATCCGGGACCCCTTCGGCGTCCGCTGGTCGGTCATGACCCGGGTCGAGGACCTCTCCCCGGAGCAGAGCAGCGCCCGTGTCGCCGAGTGGGCGGAGTCCGCGGGACAGGCCTGAACCGGCTTCCGGCGCAGGCGCCCCAGGGGCCGGCGGCCGGGCGTGGAGCTCCGGGGCAGTGTCCTCCGGGTCGCGCTCCGAGCGGGAGCTCCTGCCGTGTGCACCGGGCTGCGGTGTCGTCCCCGGCACCAGGTCTCGCTCGCCGCGGGGCTGCACCTCTGCGGGCGAGGGCCCGGGGCCCGCGCGCGAACTCCTCGGACGCGTGCGGACCCCGGTCTCCGGGACGGGTGCCGGCCGCGGCTCTCCGCTCCGCGGCCGACACCGTCAGCATCTCCCTGTGTCCCGGGGATCCCCTCGCACCGATCAGCCAACCAGCACGTGCTGAACGCGAGCTGAGGCGGGGCGAGCGCGGGGTTCCGGCGCTGCCGTCCGTTCCTGCCGGCGCGGGCGCGCCGGCTCAGGAGCCGGCGAACCAGAAGTCGCCGAAGTCGTACTTGAGCACCCGGTAGGCGAAGTCGTTCTCGGTCGCCCCTTCGAGGGCGTAGCCGTAGCGGGCGACGACCTCGCGCTGGGCGTCGTACTCGGCGAACGTCAGGGCCTGGCCGCTGTTGATCACGAGCGGGCCGCCGAGGTCCTGCACGTTGCTGACGATCGCGGAGTAGGGGACGGGAACGGTCTCGACCTCGGTGTAGGTCCCGGCGTTCTCGTCGACGAGGTACTTCCGGTACTTCGAGCGGAGCGAGGAGTCCGCCCCGAGCACCGGAGAGGCCTCGGCAGGCACGGGAGCGGTGTAGTCCGGGCGGCTGTTCATCCTCCAGAACGAGTTGTCGAACATCGTGAGGTAGTACTGGCCGTCCGCCAGTGCGGCGTCGTCGTGGCGCACCACCGAGTGCTGTCCGGCGCTGTCGGGGAAGTTCCCCGCCTTCTCGAGGAGGAGGCCCTCGGCGTCGCTGCCGGCCCAGACCTCGCGCTGGCCGATGATGTAGTCGATCGCGGGGCTCCCGTGGACGTCGTCGACCTTCAGGATCGCGGAGGTCTCCCGCGCGCTGACGATCACGGAGTCGCCGTCCGCGGACCAGTCGACCGAGTTGAGGTGCAGCCAGTCGTCCACCCCGTTCGGGCCGTAGGGCTGGGTGCGGGACTTGTAGTCGGCGAGGAGCTCCGTGAAGTCGACCGTCTTCTCGTAGGTCCCGGTCTCGAGGTCGAGGGACACCAGGACGTCCTCCACGCTGCTCTTGGCGGTCTCCGTCGCCAGGATCACTAGCTTGCCGTCGTCGGTGACGTCGAAGTCGTGGTGCATCTCGTAGCCCGTCAGGACGTAGGTGGCCACGACCCGGCCGAGACCGTCGATGCGGGCCACCTGGTCCTTCCCGACGGTGGTCACCATGGTGTCGCCGTAGAACTCCAGGCGGTCCGTGCGGTAGCCGTCGAGGTCGAACTCGGCGCGCAGCACCCCCGTGTTGTCGTAGAGCAGGGTGTAGTCGACGTGGCGCTTCAGGCCCATGACGGCGAACAGGCCGTCGGTGAGCTCCTCGGCGTCCCCCTCCACGGTGCGGTCGAGAGTCGTGCGGTCGCCCGATGCACTCGGCGGAGCGGTCACGGTGAACGAGAACTCCACGGGTTCGCCGTCGTCGGGCTGCCAGGTGGTGGTCACGGTGTTCTCGGCGCCCGGGACCACCCCGATGAGCTGCCCCTCGAACGACGAGGCGCTCGGGTCCTGATCCTTCGCGACGCGCGTGAAGTCCTCGGTGCCGGGAGAGCTCACGGTGTAGGTCAGGGTGCCGTCGCCCTCGGTCCCGAACTGGGCGTAGACGCCCGTGGTGTTGGTGCCGAAGGGGTTGAGCACGAGCAGGGGGTCGTCCGGGGCCGAGCCCAGGGTCTGCAGGTCGTCCAGCGCGGCGTCGACCACCTGCTGCACGTCCAGGGCGAAGCCACGAGGCTCCACGGGCACGCCGTTGCGGGCCACCGAGACGGTGTACAGGTTCGCGTCCGCCTCCGGCTAGGTCTCGGCCGTGGCGACCAGCTCGTTGGCGGCGGGCACGAGCGGAGGCGCATCAGGCTGCCGCAGGAGCGTCGGCGGCGGTGCCGCGAGGGCCGGAGCCCCCGACACGACCAGGGCGGCCGCCGTGAGAAGGGTGACGGAACGAGCGCGGGATCTGTTCGACATCTCGGACTCCTGGCGGTGGGCGCGGCGGTCAAGTCCGGCCGAGTGTAACCACCGAACCCCCCTCTGATAAGGGGCGATGCATTTGCGGCGGCTAACGCCCCACCTCGGGGGCGGGTCGGCGGCGCGGCATGACCCCGGATGACCTCCCGTGGGCCCGAATTCCCCTCATGCTTCCTCGCCGGACTCGCACTGGTCCGCGCAGTCGCGCAGCCGCGCCACCAGCTCCTGCGCCGCCGGGTCCTGGTCGAACTCGCTCACCACGAGGCGCCGGACACCGGAGCTCTCCTGGACCTCGATCACGTAGGACTGCTGGTCGGCCGTGCCGCGGCGGGCCGTCGGGGCGGTCGGTTCCAGCCGGTGCGCACGGACGGTCTCGAAGAGGTCGAGGAGCGCGTCCTGCTGCGCCCGGGGCAGGGACTCGGTCTCGAAGCTCCGCTCCACGGCCAGGCCGGGGAAGTACGCGATGCCTCCCTCGCGGCGGTAGCTGACTCTCGCCATGAACGGCACCGTCCCTCCGTAGGACGCGGGTGGCCCGGGCCGGTCTCCGCGGGGACCGGCGGGGCCGGTGGGGAATCAGTTCCCGACTATACCCGTGGCGCCCTTCCGGGTCAGGCGCCAGCACCCGTCCGCCCCCTCGAAGTCGGACATGGCACCCGTGGCGACGTCCCCCGCGAGCGTGCCGGCGTACCGCGCCGAGCCGGCGTCGAAGGACAGGAGCAGGGTGCTGTCCTGCTGGTGCCACCTGCCGGTCAGGTCGCCGGTGAAGGATCCGTCCTCGTGGAACGTCAGGGGCGTCTGCGCGTAGGTGTCCGTGCAGCCCCAGCTGTAGTGGAGCACCCACTCGTCCGCGAGGGCGCCCACCGCCCGGGTCGCCTCGGGCGCGACTCCCACCTGCTGCCACGCGTCCGCCACCACGTCCCGCTCCGCGGGGCCGTACAGGGTGACGGCGTGCTTGACGGTGAGGCCCGCGAAGTCCTTGAACTGCGCGGTCCACCGCAGGCGCCGCAGCTCGGGGTCCCGCATCGCGGCGTACCAGATCCGGCCGGCCCGGTCCCAGCTGTAGCCGCCCAGCCCGATCGCCGCGAGGCAGAAGGCCCGGTTCGGGATGCCGGAGTTGATGTGCACCCCGCCGTTGTCGTCCAGGGTGTGCACGAACCGGGACATGTGGTCCGGCTGCGGGTCCTTGCCGAGCACGTCGTCGTCGAACGCGGTGCCGGGTGCCTTCATCGACCGGAGACCGACACCGTCGACGGCGCTCGTGAAGAGACCGGCGCCGATGATCCAGTCGGCGTCCGCCGCGGTCTGCCGGGGCTCGGACACGTACTGCTTGACCATGGCTCCGATGACGTCGGAGAAGTGCTCGTTGAGCGCCCCGGACTGGTACATGTACAGCAGGTCGGACTCGTGCGTGGTGATCCCGTGCGCGAGCTCGTGCCCGATGACGTCCACGGCGGCGGTGAAGCGGTTGAAGTACTGGCCGTCACCGTCCCCGAAGATCATCTGCCGGCCGTCCCAGGCCGCGTTGTTGTACTTGTCCTGGTAGTGCACCGTGCCGAGCAGGGGCATGCCGGCGTCGTCGAGGGAGTTGCGGCCGAAGACCTCCTGCATGAGGTCGAACGTGGAGCCCAGCCCCTCGTACGCCTCGTCCACGGCGGGATCCGCGCTGGCGGGATCCCCCTCGGAGCGCACGAGCGTCCCCGGCAGCTCGGCGGTGTTGCCCGCCGAGTACACCCTGCGCTCCCGGTGGGCGGCGGCCTGCGCCGCGACGGAGCGGGCGGTCAGGTCCACGATCAGCCGCTCCGCCCGGACCGTGGTGTCCACGGCCAGTGCAGCCAGCGCGTTCCTGCGGGTCTGCTCGTCCCCGTGCACCGCCATCTGCTCGTGCACGTACGGCGGGATCACACCGCAGAACGGTCCGTGCCCGCCCCGGTGCCCGTGGTCCGTGGTCATCGCCTGTCCACCTCTCCGCATCAGATCCGGTTGCCCGCGGCGTCCAGTTCACCGGGCGACGTCCCCGCGGAGGCAGGCCTTCGCCCGGCGACGTCCGCCGGCTGGCCGGCGCTGCTGTCCACGGGTTCCGGCCCACCGGCGGAGCCCCGTCTGACCAGGTACCAGCAGCCGCCCGGCGAGCCGTCGAAGCAGGACATCGCCCCTGCTCCCGCGCTGCCGGTGACCGTGCCGCCGTACTGCGCGGGGCCGTCGGCGAAGCGGATCAGCAGCGTGCCGTCGTGCTGGCGCCAGGCGCCGGAGAAGCCGCCGCCCGAAAAGGTGCCGTCCGGGTTGAACACAAGGCCCACCCGGCCGTAGTCGTCGGTGCAGCCCCAGCTGAAGTGGAGCACCCACGGACCGGAGATCGTCACTGTTCCGCCCCTTTCCCCGTCCGGAGCGCGTGCACCGGCGGGACCGCTGGCCGGGTTTCCCGGGGACCGGGGAACCATGTGCATCGATCATCCCACCACAGTCCGACGACGTACCGGTCGGCGCGGAAATCAGCAGCCGACGCCCTGCGGGTTCTCGAGGCAGTCGTCCGCGTAGTTGCGCACCGTGGAGCGCCAGACGCTGATCGGCACGGGTGCGCTCGCCACGTCATTGAGTCCCGCCACGGGCAGCCACGGACCGCCGGCCACGGAGTACTCGCCGGAGAACCAGGTGGTGAGCGAGACGGCGTAGTCCCCGGTCTCGGTGTAGACGTGGCTGGTGTCGGTCTGCACGTCCCACGCCCCCTCCGCGAGCGGGGCGCCGCTGAGCTCCGTGGGGCCGAGCCCGGTGCCGTCCCCGTAGTCCCACGCGTACTGGACGGGGACGGCGCGCACCTGCACCGGGAACCCGCCCAGCTCCGTGCTGAACTGCTGGGGCCGCGCCTCCGCCCAGACGTTGGTGTGCATGCCCCTCAGCGTGTCCGGGGCCGGCTGGACGGCGCTGGCCGCGGGCGCGACGGCGAGCGTCCTGAAGTCCTGCAGGGTGAAGGTCGGCAGCTCGACGACCTCCTCGCCGCCCTCCGCCTCGGCGACCGCCACGCACATCGGCTCGCCCCAGGGGGTGTTGAGGTCCTCCTCCTGCCGGACGACGACGTTCATGTAGACGCCCTCGCCACCGTCGGCCGTGGTGCAGTTCCGCTCGGCCAGGCAGTCGTCCAGAGCGCCGCCGGTCCGGTTGGTGCAGGGGTTCTGCAGGCCGAAGGTCTGAGACTTCGACCGCGCGATGGCGTCCGGGTTGAACGGCCGGTCGATCCCCTGGTCGCTCAGGTACTGGCGGAGGGCTTTCTGGAAGACCGGGTCCTCGTCGGGGTCGTAGTCGACCGGGACAGAAACTTCTACGCCCGGCGGCTTACCCAAAGACCCAGCAACAGGAAAACCCTCACTCTTATGCTCCGCTTTTAGTCGAATTTCACTTCCTTCAGCATAAGCCGAAGATCGACCTTCCCTATTCGCCCCTCTTTCCATTTCAAGCCCTCCACCCAACTTGGACGGGTCAAATTCGTCATTCTTGGAATCTGCCATGGCTACACTTGGCTCCGCCCACAGCAAGCTGCTCATCATCACAGAGACGATAATTGACTGCCAAGACTTCATTCTGGTGCCGATCCGGGCAACGGTGCAGCGGTGATGTAAATCCACTCTCCCTCGGCAAAGTCCAGAAACACCAAGAAGGTTTCAACTGCGTCGCTCTTAGGAGGTTCCTCGTGGATCACCTCTCCAGCGTCAACCAAATGAATCCCGTCATATTCTGCCGTAACGGCCGGCTTGTAAATTCCATCAGCCGCTCTTAAGAATTGATTTTCAAGTACTTCGATGGTTTCGCGCCCATTGATCGCCCAAGCGTTGGATCCGTAAAGGTTTTCAATTTCGTCCAACTCGCCCATACAAACTTCGCAACGGGCGCTAATAATAGCCCGCGCATAGGATGTGTCGCCTGTTTGATAGGCATACCATTTCGCGTCCGACCAGTAGTCGAGGAACGCCTGCGCCCCCTCCCGGGACTCCTCCCTCGCCAGGTCCGGCATGACGGGCTTCGGCACGTTCTGCGCGGGCCCGTCGAGCGAGGCCGGCACATAGGCGTCGGGAGTCGCGGCGGGACCGGGCGCCGCCGCTGTCGTCGAGGCCGACGGAGCTGCGCTGGAAGGCGACGCCGCGGCGCCGTCGTCGTCGGTGCCGCACCCTGCGAGGAGCAGCGCCGCCAGGGCGGCGCCCCCGATCGCCGTGCCGACTGGGTTGGACCGGACCATGGAGTTCCCCGCTTCGCTCTGCCGCGCCCCCGACGGACCGACTGGATGGCTCAGATGGTAAGCGCCCTCCGCTGGGCCGGAGCAACCCCTGTGGACGCCGAAGAACCCGCGTTTTCATGGGGCCAGGTCAGGACCACCATGGTCACGACTTCGTTAACGTCAATCTGACTCTAACAGTGTTATAGTCACTGCAACCCGAAGGCCGGGGGATGGAGGAGGTGACGATGACCGCGCAGAACGTGGCACTCGCGGTGTCCACCGTCATCTTCGCCGCCCGGGACACCGGCCCCGACGGCCGCAAGGAGCTCTGGCTGCCCCTCGTCCGCCGCATCCGCGATCCCTTCCGCGGGATGTGGGCCCTGCCCGGCGGGCCGCTCCAGCCGCACGAGGACCTCGAGGCCTCCGCCGCCCGCTCCCTGCAGCTCACCACCGGCCTGCAGCCCGGCTACCTCGAGCAGCTCTACGCCTTCGGCGGCCTGACCCGATCGGCGAACGCCGAGGAGCGCGTCGTCTCGATCGTCTACTGGGCCTCGATCCGCGCGGACCAGGCCTCCGACCTCCACGCCGACCTCAACGTCACGTGGATGCGCACCACCGAGCTGCCGCCCCTGGCCTTCGACCACAGCGACATCGTGGACTACGCCCTCTACCGGCTGCGCAACAAGATCACCTACAGCCGCGTGGCGCACTCCTTCCTCGGCGAGACCTTCACCCTCGCCGCGCTGCGGGAGGTGCACGAGGCGATCCTCGGCACCCCCCTGGACCCGGCCAACTTCCGGCGCCAGGTGCTCGCCTCCGGCGCCGTCCTCGACACCGGCACCCGCCTGGAGGGCACCCGCCACCGCCCACCCCGGCTCTACCGCTACAACTCCGACCTCGACCTCGCCGACCGCACCCCGGCCGGCCGCACCAGCCAGGAGCAGACATGACCTCCGTCGCCACCCGCATCGACCTGCTGACCGAGAAGCCGGCCGACCTCCCGGGCACCGCCCCCGCCACCAGCACCTGCAGCACCGACCTCGCGGCGAGCCCGTGGGACTTCGCCCCGGCCGTCGCCGCCGGCTACGGGCCCGGCGCCTCCGAGGCCGACACGGTGCCCGCCGGCGCCCCTGCCCAGCCCGTGATCCCGGAGGAGTACCAGCACGCCTCCGCCGAGGAGCTCGACCGGCGGATCACCGCCGCCAAGCAGACGCTGGGCGAGCGCGTGGTGGTGCTCGGCCACTTCTACCAGCGCGACGAGATCGTGAAGCACGCCGACTTCCTCGGCGACTCCTTCCAGCTGGCCCGCGCCGCCCGATCGAAGCCGGAGGCCGAGGCCATCGTGTTCTGCGGCGTGCACTTCATGGCCGAGACCGCCGACATCCTCTCCGGCGACCACCAGTCCGTGATCCTGCCCAACCTCGCCGCCGGCTGCTCCATGGCGGACATGGCCGACGAGGACTCCGTCGAGGAGGCCTGGGAGCAGCTCATGGACGTCCTCGGGGAGACCGGCGACGACGGCCGGCAGACCGTGGTCCCCGTGACCTACATGAACTCCTCCGCGGCGCTCAAGGCGTTCTGCGGCCGGCACGGAGGCATCGTGTGCACCTCCTCCAACGCCGCGACCGTCCTGGAGTGGGCGTTCGAGCGCGGGCAGCGGGTGCTGTTCTTCCCCGACCAGCACCTGGGCCGCAACACCGCCAAGGCCATGGGGATCTCCCTCGAGCAGATGCCGATGTGGAACCCGAACAAGGACCTGGGCGGGAACACCGCGCAGGACCTGCAGGACGCCGAGGTGATCCTCTGGCACGGCTTCTGCTCCGTGCACCGCCGCTTCACCGTGGCCCAGATCGACAAGGCCCGCGCCGAGCACCCCGGGGTGCGGGTGGTCGTGCACCCCGAGTGCCCCATGCCCGTGGTCGACGCCGCCGACGAGAGCGGCTCCACCGACCACATCCGCAAGGCCGTCGAGGCCGCCGAGCCCGGCAGCACCTTCGCGATCGGCACCGAGATCAACATGGTCAACCGCCTCGCCGACGAGCACCCCGAGCACACGATCTTCTGCCTCGACCCCGTCATCTGCCCGTGCTCCACGATGTACCGGATCCACCCCGGCTACCTCGCCTGGGTGCTCGAGGAGCTCGTGGCCGGGCGCGTGATCAACCGGATCTCCGTGGACGCCGGAACCGCCCGGGACGCCGAGGTGGCGCTCGAGCGGATGCTGGCGGCGCTGCCGCGGTGAGCACGCACCCGGCACCGCGCGTGCTCGTGGTGGGGACCGGCGTCGCCGGTCTCACGGCCGCCCTGGGCGCCGTCCGCCACGGGCTCGACGTGACGCTGCTGAGCAAGGACGCCCTCGACGAGACCAGCACCGCCCGCGCCCAGGGCGGGATCGCGGCCATGACGGCCGCGCTCCCGGCCGGCCAGCGCCGCGACTCCGAGCAGCTCCACGTCCGGGACACCCTCGCCGCCGGGGCGGGGACGTGCGACGACGACGCCGTGCGCGTCCTCGTGCGCGAGTCGGCGGCCGCTGTCGACGAGCTCGTGGCGCGCGGGGTCGGCTTCGACCGCGAGGCCGGAGCGGACTCCCCCTGGCTCGAGGGCCTCGAGGGGGCCCATTCCGTGCCCCGGATCCTGCACGCCGGCGGCGACGCGACCGGCCGCGAGATCCAGCGGGCCCTCCTGTCCGCCGCGCTGGCCGCCGCGGCAGCGGGCCGGCTGGCGATCTCCCGGCACACCATGCTGGTCGACCTCGTGCTCGGCCCCGGCGGCCGGGCGGCCGGGGCCCTCGTCCTGACGGGCCCCGGGGACCGGCCGCGCGAGCTGACCGCCGACGCCGTGGTGCTCGCCACCGGCGGGGCCGGGCAGCTCTATCCGCACACCACCAATCCGGCCGTGGCCACCGGCGACGGCGTCGCCGCGGCGCTGCGGGCGGGCGCCGCCGTGGCGGACCTCGAGTTCGTGCAGTTCCACCCGACGGCGCTGGCGGCCCCGGGCTGCTTCCTGGTCTCCGAGGCCGTCCGCGGCGAGGGCGCGGTGCTGCGGGACGCCACGGGCCGGCGCTACCTCGAGGACGTGCACCCGCTCGCGGAGCTCGCTCCCCGCGACGTCGTGGCCCGCGAGAACGTCCGCCGGTCCCTGGCCCAGGGCGGCCGGCCGGTCCTGCTCGACTGCACCCGCATGGCTCCGCCCGGCCCGCACGGGAGCGGCACCACCGCCGAGTTCCTCGCCCGGCGCTTCCCCACCATCGACGCCGCCCTGCGGGCCCACGGCCTCGACTGGTCCCGCGAACCGGTCCCGGTCACGCCCGCGGCCCACTACCTGATGGGCGGCGTGGCCACCGACGGCCTCGGCCGCACCACCGTTCCCGGGCTCTACGCCGTGGGCGAGTGCGCGGCCACCGGCGTGCACGGCGCCAACCGGCTGGCCTCCAACTCGCTGCTGGAGGGCGCCGTCTTCGGCGCCCGCGTGGCCGATGCAGTACAGGCCGACGCGTTGCGCACGGACGCGCCGGGAACCGGCCGGGCAGCCGACGACGCCCCGGTCTCCCTCGTCCTGTCCGGCCGCGCCGAGAGCCTGCCGGCGGCCGGCCGTCCAGGGATCGCGGCCGCCCGGTCCCGGAGCACTGCGCCGTTCGGCTGGAACGCCGTGCCGGTCGACGAGGACACCGAGCCGGTCGACGGAGAGGCTGTGCCGTTCGACGGGAAGACCGCGCCGTTCGACCGCGCACAGTTCCAGGACGCGATGTGGGCGGGCGCCGGCGTGCTGCGCGACCGCGCGCGGCTCGAGGCACTGTCCCGGCGGCTGGCCGACTTCCGCCCGCCGGCCGGCCTCTCCCGCCGCGCGGTCGAGGACCGGAACCTGCTGACCGTGGGCCGCGCCGTGACCGCCGCGGCCCTGCACCGCACCGAGTCCCGCGGAGCGCACTTCCGAGAGGACTTCCCGGAGTCCGATCCCGCCCGCGCGTGGCGCACGTTCTGGCTCCTGGAGCCCGTTCCGAGCACGACCCCCCACCACGAACTCACCAGTGAACATGTCGATGCCGGCATGTTCGACATCCCGGAGAGGATCCCCGCATGCTGACCCGAGCCGCCATCACCGAGGTCGTGGAGCGGGGGCTCGCCGAGGACGCCCCCTGGGGCGACATCACCTCCGAGCACCTCATCCCCGCCGGCACCACCGCCCGGGCCGAGCTCGTGGCGCGCGAGCCCGGCGTCTTCTCCGGCGGCCAGGTCTTCGCCGCGACGTTCGCCGCCGCGGACCCCGCCGTGGCCGTCGAGCTGGTCCGCGCCGACGGCGACCGGTTCGAGGCCGGGGACACGCTGGCCGTGGTGACCGGTCCCGCCCGGGCGGTGCTGACCGGCGAGCGCGTGGCCCTCAACCTCACCCAGCGGATGTGCGGGATCGCCACGCTGACCGCCCGCTACGTCGCCGCCGTCGAGCAGACGGTCGCCCGCGTGGAGCAGGCCGCGAACCTCCCGCCCGGCACGATCACGCGGACCCGGGTGGCCGACACGCGCAAGACCACCCCGGGGCTGCGGGCGCTCGAGAAGCACGCCGTGCTCAGCGGGGGCGGGCACAACCACCGGCACTCCCTCTCGGACGCCGTGATGGCCAAGGACAACCACCTGACCCTGCTCACGGCCGACGGCACCGACCTGGCCGGCGCCCTGCGGCAGCTGCGCCGCCGCCTCCCCCACACGGTGCACCTCGAGGTGGAGGTGGACCGCCTCGACCAGATCGAGGCGGTCCTGGCCGGCGGCGCGGACACGGTCCTGCTGGACAACTTCTCGGTGGACGACCTCGTGAGCGGTGTGGCGATCATCGACGGCCGGGCGACCGTGGAGGCCTCCGGCGGCGTGAGCCTGGAGACCGTCGGGGACATCGCGGCCACCGGGGTGGACGTCATCTCGGTGGGCGCGCTCACCCACTCCGCCCGGAACCTGGACCTCGGTCTCGACATCGGGCTCGGACACCGTCCCGGCACCGGGACGGGATGACCGTGCTGTACCTCGACTCGGCCGCGACCACCCCGGTCCGGCGGGAGGTGCTGGAGGCCATGTGGCCCTACCTCACGCAGGAGTTCGGCAACGCCTCGAGCCACCACGAGGCGGGCCGGCGGGCCCTCGCCGGCCTCGACCGGGCCCGGGCGACGGTCGCGCAGGTGCTGAACTGCCGTCCCGCCGAGGTCGTGTTCACCTCCGGCGGGACCGAGGCGGACAACCTCGCCGTGAAGGGCATCGCCCTGGGACGCCGGGACCGGGACCCGGCGCGCACGCACGTGGTGACGAGCGCGGTGGAGCACTCCGCCGTGCTCGGCTCGGCCCGGGACCTGGCCCGCTGGGACGGCTTCGAGCTCACCGAGCTGGGCGTGACCGCCGAGGGACTCGTGGAGCCCGATTCCCTCGCGAGGGCTGTTCGTGCGGGCACCGCGGTGGTATCCGTGATGCATGCGAACAACGAGACGGGTGCGGTCCAGGAGATCGCCGAACTGGCTGCGGTGGCTCGGACGCGGGACGTCCCGTTCCATACGGATGCGGTCCAGGCGGCCGGGGCGCTGGAACTGGACGTACAAGCGCTCCACGTGGCGGCGCTGAGCCTCGCCGGGCACAAGATCGGCGGGCCCAAGGGCACCGGGGTGCTGTACCTGCGCCGGGGCACCCCGCTGCGCCCGCTGCTGAGCGGCGGCGGGCACGAGCGCGGCCGGCGCTCCGGGACCTCGGACGTGGCCGGCGCCGTGGGCTTTGCCACGGCCCTGCGGCTCGCGGCGGAGGAGCGCCCGGAGCGGGCGGTGCGGCTCGCCGGGCTGCGGGACCGGCTGATCGCCGGGATCCTGTCCGCGGTCCCCGCGGCGGTGCTGACCGGACCGGACCCGCGGGGCCGGCCGGCGGCACGGCTGCCCGGGAACGCCTCGTTCTGCTTCCCCGGCGTCAACGGCGAGACGGTCCTCGTGGACCTGGAGGCGCGCGGGCTGCTCGTCTCCTCGGGCTCGGCCTGCTCCGCCGGGGACACCGAGCCCTCCCACGTGCTGACCGCCATGGGGCTCCCGGCCGAGGTCGCCACCACCGCGGTCCGGTTCACCCTGTCCGCCGAGGTGACCCCGGAGCAGGTGGACGGGATCGTGGCGGCGGTCCGGGACGTCGTCGAGCGCCTGGGCGCCCCGCGCGGCTGAGCGGGCTCAGCCGGCCGGAACCGGGTGCTGCACCCCGTCGTGCACGACCGCCAGGACCGGCTCGCCCTTCTCCTCCACGGTCCGCGTGCTCTCCGGCACCGGGGTCCACGACGGATCGGGGCAGGACTGGGGCGCGGGACCCTCGGGGACCGCGCTCGAGGCGCCCCGGCCGTCGAAGCCCTCCAGCCGGAAGCCGACGACCCTCCCCCACCACAGCGCGCCCGGCGCGCTCACGATCCCCCGGGTCTCGGTGACCACCAGGTCCGTCCGCTGCACCAGGACCTCCGAGCCTCCCGGGCGGGCGCACTCCCACGAGATCGCGGTCACCGACTCGGACTCGGCCACGAACTCGAGCGAGGCCGCGTTGGCCTGCAGCGTCGCCTCGTCCCAGCCGAGCGCGGCCATGGCGTCGGCGCCGGTCACCCAGCCGGTGCCGTCCTCGTGGAGCTGCGTGGACGCCCAGGCCGGCGCCGTCAGCCCGATCGACACACCCCCCGCCGCGAGAGCCGCCAGGACCACGATCCACTTCAGCATGTACTTCCCCGTTCCCCTGTCCCCCGGCACCGGGGAGATCCTCCCGAGCCGTTTTCCCGAACGCTAATGCAGGCGCGAGGACGGATCCAGCGGCGTGACCCTTCTGTGACCCCCGTCCGACCTGCGGCGACACGTTCCCGACCACGCCGGGCCGCGCTCAGGCCGCGGCACCCCGCTCGACGGGCACCGGGTGCGCCACGCCCTCGTGGACGATCTCCAGGGCGGGGCCCGTGTGCTCCTGCGCCCGCTCGGTGGACCGCGGCCCCCGGGACCACGCCCCGGACTCGTGCTCGCTCCCGCTCTCGCTCCCGTCCTCGCTCCCGCTCTCGCTCCCGTCCTCGCTCCCGCTCTCGCTCCCGCTCTCGCTCCCTGGGCAGGCGTCGAGCTCCGGGCCCTCGACCACCGAGACGGCCACGGCGTCCGCGGCGAAGCCCTGCAGCTCGAAGCCCGTGACGGCACCGGTCACGGAGCTCCGCTGCACGGTGGCGACCAGGTCCGCCCGAGACGTCGTCGTCGTGCGCCGCTCCTGCACGGCCACGGCGCCCGTGGCCTCCTGCACGCACTCCCACGTGGCCGTGGCCACGGTGACCGTCTCCGCGACGAGGTCGAGCTCCGCGGCGGAGGTCTGCAGCCGGCCGTCGGTCCAGTCCACGGCCTGCAGGACGTCGTCCCGGCCCACGGACCCCGTGCCGTCGGCGTGCAGCGTCACGGCCGCCTCGGCCGGCACGGTCAGCCCGATGGAAGCGGCCGTCGCGGCGGTCAGCACGCAGACCGGCAGCGTCTTGTTCACTCGCTCTCCCCTCGTCCCTCCTGTCCCCCGACAGGAGTCCGGCGATCAGGCCGTGCAGGGGAGGCTAGACGAGAAGCGGCGGAGGCGTCCAGCGCCGCAGTCCGCCCGGCCGCCCAGGGGGGCGTCGTGCCGGCCGCGCGTGCGCCTCAGCCGGCGGCCTGCTCGCGCAGCACGTTCTTGCGGATCTTGCCGGACGCGGTGCGCGGCATCTCCGCCACGAGGCTCAGCGTCTTGGGCACCTTGTAGCGGGCGAGCCGCCCGGCCAGGTGCTCCTGGATCGTGTCCGCGGTGACCTCCCGGCCCTCCCGGGGGACGACGACGGCGTGCGGCACCTCGCCCCACTTCTCGTCGGGCACGCCGATGACCGCCACGGCGGCCACCTCCGGCAGCTCGAGGATGGCCGCCTCGACCTCCGCCGGGTAGATGTTCTCCCCGCCGGAGATGATCATGTCCTTGATCCGGTCCGAGACGAACAGGTAGCCGTCCTCGTCGAGGTAGCCCAGGTCCCCGGAGTGGAACCACTCCCCCTCGAAGGAGCCCGCCGCGTCGGGGCGGTTCCAGTACTCCCGGATGACGTTGGGCCCCGAGAGCAGGATCTCCCCCGCCTCGCCGGGTCTCACGGGCTCCCCGGCCGCGTCCACGATCCGCACGTCGGAGAAGAAGTGCGGCAGCCCCGAGGAGCCGGCCTTCTCGCGGGACTTCGCCGCCGGCAGGTTGGTGGCGCCCGGCGCGGTCTCCGTCATGCCGTAGCTGGCGGTGAAGGCCAGTCCGCGGCTCTCGTAGGCGTCCAGGACCCGCATGGGCACCGCGGAGCCGCCGCAGGTGAGCTTGCGCAGCGAGGACAGGTCCGTGCTGTCCCAGTCCGGGTGCTCGCACAGCAGCTGGTAGGTGGTCGGCACCCCCGACAGCCAGGTGACACGGTGGGCCTCGATGAGCTCCAGCACCCGGCCGGGCAGGAACTTGGACTCGAGCACCAGCGTGGCGCCCTTGAGCAGCGTCGGCAGCACCCCCATCCCGAGCGAGGCCACGTGGAACATCGGCGAGATCATGAGCGCGACGTCGTCGGCCGCCACGTCGTAGTCCACCAGGACGTTGACGCAGTTCCAGGTGAAGTTGCCGTGGGTCAGGCAGGCGCCCTTGGGCCGGCCGGTGGTCCCGGAGGTGTACAGGATCACCGCGAGGTCGTCCAGGCCGACCGGGACGTCCTCCGTCCAGGGCTCGGCCGCCCCGATCACCGTCTCGAGGGCGGGGACCCCGTCCACGTCCTCCTCGGCCACGACCCAGCGGGGCACGTGCGCCAGCTCCCTGGCGGCCGGTTCGGCCAGGCCCGTCAGCGCGGCGTCGTGGATCAGCACCGAGACGTCCGCGTCCTCGAGCTGGTAGCGGATCTCCGGGACGGCCAGGCGCGTGTTGAGGGGCACGAGCACCGCGCCGAGCGCTCCCGCCGCGAACATCGTCTCGAGGAAGGCCGGGCTGTTCTCCCCGAGGAAGGCCACCCGGTCCCCGGGGCCCACGCCCCGGCCCGAGAGGGCCGTCGCCAGGCGCCGGGACCGGTCGTGCAGCTCGCGGTAGGTCAGCGTGCGCTCGCCGTGGACCACGGCCACCTTGGGGCCGGACTTCTCGAGCCTCCGGACGAGCCAGGATCCCAGTCCCTGATTGCGCATGCGATCGTCTCCTCAAACAGTCGTCAAAGCCAATAGTTGAAAAAATCCACTATTTGCTCTCCAGCGTAGAGAGAGCTGGATCACAATGTCCAGACCCCGGGTCCCGCGGACCCACGGAGACCCGCCGTGTTAGCACCATTCTTCAATGGTTGACATTCTCAATAGATGGCTGTTCCATTGGGTCCACTGTGCGCCGGCCCAGGGGACCACCGGGACGCCCCGGGGACCGGGGCCGGCCTGCTCGCCGCACCGGCGCCCGGCCCCGGTGCCGCGCCCACTCTTTCCGCCCCAGAGCAAGGACCCGCCATGTCAGCAGCACCCGACACCCTGGCGTCCCTGGACGCCAGCGCCAGGAACAAAGAGGCGCGCAAGGTCATCTTCTCGAGCTACCTCGGCTCCACCATCGAGTTCTACGACTTCCTGCTCTACGCCTCGGCCTCCGCCCTGGTCTTCCCCTACGTGTTCTTCACCGACCTGGACCCGCTGGCCGGCACGATCGCGGCCTACGGAACCTTCGCCGCCGGCTACCTGGCCCGCCCGCTGGGCGGGGCGGTCTTCGGCCACTTCGGCGACCGCCTGGGCCGCAAGAAGATGCTCATCATCTCGATGCTGATCATGGGCATCGCCTCGACGCTCATCGGGCTCATCCCCAGCGCCGCCGTCATCGGCTCCTGGGGAGCGGTCGTCCTGATCCTGCTGCGGGTCTGCCAGGGCATCGCCGTGGGCGGCGAGTGGGGCGGAGCCGCCCTGATGGCCCTGGAGCACTCCGCCAAGGGCAGGCGCGGGTTCGCCGCGTCCTTCACCAACGCCGGCGCCCCGACCGGTGCCGCGCTGGGCACCTTCGTCCTGGGCCTGTTCGCCGCCATGCCGGAGGAGCAGTTCCTCGCCTGGGGCTGGCGCGTCCCGTTCCTGCTGTCCGTCCTGCTGCTGGGCGTGGGCGTCTTCGTGCGCGCGCAGGTGTCCGAGAGCCCGATCTTCCAGGCCGCCCTGGCCAAGGAGGCCGCGGAGGGCCCCACCGTCAAGCGCAAGGTGCCCATCGTGGAGGTGCTGCGCCGGCCCCGCGCCCTGATCTACACGATGCTCGCGGGAGCCTCCGGGTTCGCCCTGCAGGTCTTCCTCGCCACCTTCGCGGTCGCCTACGCGGTCGAGCGCGGCGCCGACCGGCAGCCGGTCCTCTACGCCTTCGCCCTCGCCTCGGTGCTCAGCGTGTTCTTCGTGGTCGGCATGGGCCGCCTGTCCGACCAGCTGGGCCGGCGCCCGGTGATGGTCGTCGGGCTGGCGCTGTTCATCGTTCTGATCCTGCCGATGTTCTCGTGGCTGGCCACCGGCAACGTGCTGCTGATCTTCGCGACCTTCACCATCGGGCTGGCCTGCCACGCCGCGATCTACGGACCGCTGGCGGCGTTCATCTCCGAGCAGTTCGGCACGTCCGCGCGCTACACCGGCGCCTCGCTGGGCTACCAGTTCGCCACCCTGATCGGGGCGGGCTTCACCCCGACGATCCTCGCCTCGATCTACGCGTCCTCCGGGCAGGCCATCGCCCCCGTGGTCTGGTACCTCGCCGGGATGGCCGCGGTCAGCGCGGTGTTCATCCTGCTCACCCGCGAGTCCAAGGACTTCGACCTGGAGACCCACGAGCACTGACCCACGCCGTCGCACGCGCCGCGGCCCCCGCCTGACCGGTCAGGCGGGGGCCGCGGCGCGTGCGGGAGGGGCCGCGCTCAGAAGGCCACCTTCCGCAGCAGCCGGGACAGCTCCTCGCGCTCCGCCGGGGAGAGCGGGGACAGCGACTCCGCGGTGGAGGTCTCCACCAGGGCCCTGGCCCGGACGTACAGCTCCCGGCCGGCCGCGGTGGGCGCGATGATCTTCGAGCGGCGGTCCCGCGGGTCGGTCCGGCGCTCCACCGCGCCGCGCCGCTCCAGGTCGTCGAGGATGGCCACGATCTGACTGGGGTCCAGCACCAGGAACTGGCTGAGCTCGCGCTGGGTCAGCTGCTCCTCGCCGCAGGCGAGCGCCAGGACCGAGTAGTGGCGCACCTTCAGCTCCAGCTGGGCGAGCTGCCTGTTGGCCGCCGAGGACCCCGTGGAGGCGGCGCGGGCCATCAGGAAGACCGGCTCGGCCGTCAGCTCGGCCCCGAGGAGGCGTTCGAGACCGGCGGACGGGTCGGTGGGCGTGGTCATAGCGTCTCTCCTGGGGCCGGGGACCCCAGTCTACGGAGTCCGTGCCCTCAGCATAGATGGAACTTCTTAACCATTGACATTTTCAACGAATAGCGGTGGAATGGGGACGAACCCGGAGCAGTGACGGGCGTCACCCCGTCCGCTGCCGACCAGCGAAGCACCGTCAGCGAAGGAGCCATCCCATGGCACAGGACAGCACCACCTCCCCGAGCACCGCCCCTCTCGCCGGCAAGGTCGCCGTCGTGACCGGCTCCGGCCAGGGCCTGGGCCTGGCCTACGCCCAGGAGCTCGCCCGCCAGGGCGCCGCCGTCGTGATCAACGACGTCGACCAGGCGACCGCCGAGAACGCCGTCGCCTCCATCACCGCCGCCGGCGGGCAGGCCGTGGCCGTCGTCGCACCCGTGGGCTCCACCGAGACCGCCACCGCCCTCGTCGACGGCGCCGTGGAGGCCTTCGGCCGCCTCGACGTCCTCGTGGCCAACGCCGGCGTGCTGCGCGACAAGTCGCTGCTGAAGATGACCGACGAGGACTTCGACCTCGTCATCCAGGTGCATCTGCGCGGCACCTTCACCTGCGCCCGCGAGGCCTACCGGTACTTCAAGGAGAACGGGGTCCCCGGGCGGATCATCACCATCGGCTCCCCCACCGGCCAGTACGGCAACTTCGGCCAGACCAACTACGCCGCCGCGAAGGCCGGGATCGTGGGCATGGTCCGCACCTGGGCCCTGGAGATGAAGAAGGCCGGCGTCACCGCCAACGCCGTCATTCCCGTGGCCGCCACCGCCATGACCGAGACCATCCCGTTCTTCGCCTCCGCCGTCGAGGCCGACCGCCGCGGCGAGCCCATGCCGGACTTCTTCCGCAAGGACCTCGGCTTCGGCAACGCCGCCGACGTCGCCGGCCTGATCGCCTACCTCGCCTCCGACGACGCCGCGCAGATCACCGGTCAGGCCATCGGCGCCGGCGGCGACCGGCTCCAGGTCTTCAGCCACCCCCGCCCCGTGGTCACCGAGTACCGCGACGGCGGCTGGAGCTTCGAGGCCCTGCGCGAGGCGTTCCCCGCGCTCATCGAGGGCAGCCTCCAGCCGGTCGGCGAGACCCTGCCGCCGCTGCCGGAGGAGCTCAAGCCCGAGTCCGCGACCCCGCAGTCCTAGGAGGCACCGGCATGCGCTACGAATACGGTCTCGACCTCGCGTCCCTGGACGCCATCGACATGCACGTGCACATCGAGTGCTCCGACCACGGGCACCCGTCCCTGCCCCCGGCCCTGACCGAGGCCTCGGCCAAGTACTTCAAGTCCGAGGACCGCTCCCCGTCCCTGGACACCATCGCCGAGCGCTACCGCGAGTGGAGGATGGCCGCCGTCGTCTTCACCGTGGACGCGACCACGGCCCTGGGCCACGAGCCGAACTCCATCGAGGAGATCGCCGAGGGCGCGGCCCGCAACAACGACGTGCTGATCCCCTTCGGCTCCGTGGACCCGCTCCAGGGGCAGACGTCGGTGGAGCGGGCCAAGAAGCTCGTCGAGGAGCACGGCGTCAAGGGCTTCAAGTTCCATCCGTCCCTGCAGGGTTTCGATCCCTCCGACGAGCGGTTCTACCCGCTCTACGAGGCGATCCAGGCCCTGGGCGTGCCGGCCCTGTTCCACACCGGGCAGAACGGCATGGGCGCCGGACTGCCCGGCGGCGGCGGGATCAAGCTGGCCTACTCCAACCCGCTGCTGCTGGACGCGGTGGCCGCGGACTTCCCCGAGCTGCAGGTCATCATGGCCCACCCCTCGGTGCCGTGGCAGGAGGAGGCCAACTCCATCGCCACCCACAAGGCCAACGTGTGGATCGACCTCTCGGGCTGGTCCCCCAAGTACTTCCCCGAGTCGCTGGTGAAGGCCTCCAACCGGATGCTCCAGGACAAGGTGCTCTTCGGCACCGACTACCCGCTGATCACCCCGCAGAAGTGGCTCGGGGCCTTCGAGCAGCAGTCCTTCGCCGACGAGGTCCGGCCCAAGATCCTCAAGGACAACGCGGTGCGCCTGCTGGGCCTGGACGGGGCGCGGGCATGAGCTCGCAGCCCGGGCCGACCCGCCTCTACGCCGACTGCGACCCCTACGGGATCGAGGAGAAGCTGACCGAGGCCGAGAAGGCGCCCCTGCGCCGGCTGCGCCGGGTGCTCGAGGACGAGGTGCGGCCGCTGCTGGCCGAGTACTGGGAGGCCGGGGAGTTCCCCTACCAGGTGGCCCCCTCCCTGCACGCCCTCGACCTCATGACCCCGCCCGAGCTCACGGCCGGCGGCGAGCAGCCCCGGTCCCTGTACCACGGGTTCCGGATCTTCGAGCTGGCCCGCACCGACGCCTCGGTCGCGACGTTCTACACCGCCCAGGCCGGGCTGTTCCGCACGGCCTGCCGCGTGGGCGGCACACGCAAGCAGTTCGCGCAGTGGGACCCGAGGATCACGTCCTTCGAGATGACCGGGGTGTTCTGCCTGACCGAGCCCGAGCACGGCTCCGACATCGCCGGCGGGCTGGCCACCACGGCCCGGCGCGAGGGCGACGAGTGGGTGCTGACCGGCGCCAAGCGCTGGATCGGCGGCGCCTTCACCGCCGACCACCTGGCCGTCTTCGCCCGCGACGAGGCCGACGGGCAGGTCAAGGGGTTCCTCGTGGACCGCGAGGCCCCCGGCGTGCGGCTGGAGAAGATCGCCGGCAAGACGTCCCTGCGGATGATGCAGAACGCCGACATCCACCTCGACGGCGCACGGGTGCCCGAGTCCATGCGCCTCGGGAACGTGAACTCGTTCAAGGACGTCGCCGCGATGCTGCGCGCCATGCGCTCGGACGTCGCGTGGATCGCCACCGGCATCCAGGCCGGCGCCTACGAGGCCGCGCTGCGCTACGTGCGGGAGCGCGAGCAGTTCGGCCGCCCGATCGGCGGCTTCCAGCTCGTCCAGGAGAAGCTGGCGCGGATGCTCGGCAACGTCACCGCGTCCCTGACCATGGTCGCCGGGCTCGCCGAGCGGCAGCAGGAGGGCGTCTACCGGGACGAGGACTCCGCCCTGGCGAAGATGTGGATCAGCCTGCACATGCGCGAGACCGTCGCCCTGGCCCGGGAGCTCGTCGGCGGCAACGGCATCACCCTGGCCCACGACGTCGCCCGCTTCCACGCCGACGCCGAGGCCGTCTACTCCTACGAGGGCACCCACGAGATCAACGCGCTCGTGGTCGGCCGCTCGATCACCGGGCGGAGCGCGTTCGTCTGAGCCGCCCCGCAGCACACACCACGGACACCACCACGGAGGACACGCCATGACCGAAGCACGGACCCAGCCCCAGACCGTCGTCGCCTTCGACGAGGTCAAGAACCTCGTCGGCAAGAACCTCGGGCACTCCGCCTGGCGCGAGATCACCCAGGAGCAGGTGAACACGTTCGCCGACGCCACCGACGACCACCAGTGGATCCACGTGGACCCCGAGCGCGCCAAGGACGGCCCGTTCGGCGCCCCGATCGCCCACGGCTTCCTCACCCTGTCCCTGCTCATCCCGATGTGGTCCGAGCTCTTCGACGTCACCGACGTGAGGACCAAGGTCAACTACGGGCTCGACAAGGTCCGCTTCACCTCCCCCGTCAAGGTCGGCTCGCGGATCCGGATGACCGTGACCATCACCGACGTGCAGGAGGTCAAGGGCAACGGCCTGCACCTGGTGGCCGACGGCACGATCGAGATCGAGGGCGAGGAGCGTCCCGCCGTGGTCGCCACCTTCCTCAACCGGTTCTACGCCTGAGCGCACCGGAGCCCTGACCCGTGCGGGCCCGGGCGACCACGTCCTTCCGTGGTCGCCCGGGCCCGCACGGGCGTCCCGCCCCGCGAGGCACCACGGATGCCCCGCCCCGCGAGGCGCCACAGATGGCCTGCCCCGCGAGGCACCACGGGTGTCCCGCCCCGCGAGGCGCCACAGGTGCCCTGCCCCGCGAGGCGCCACAGGTGCCCTGCCCCGCGAGGCGCCACAGGTGCCCTGCCCCGCGAGGCGCCACAGGTGCCCTGTCCCGCGAGGCGCCAAGGGTGTCCTGTCCCGCGAGGCGCCACAGATGTCCTGTTCCGCGGGCCCGCACGGGTGTCGAGTTCCGCGGGGCCACCGGTGCGGAGCGGATCAGACGGCCGTGGTCTCCTGCACGCACGCCGCCACGGCCTGTGCCACGGCCGGGGCCACGCGGGGGTCCAGGGCCGAGGGCACGATGTGCTCGGCGGTCAGGCCGTCCTCGGCGGCGATCGCCGCGATCGCCTGCGCGGCCGCCAGCTTCATGACAGGGGTGATCCGGGCCGCCCCGGCGTCCAGGGCCCCGCGGAAGATCCCGGGGAAGGCCAGCACGTTGTTGATCTGGTTCGGGAAGTCCGACCGGCCGGTGGCCACCACGGAGGCGTACTTCGCGGCGACCTCCGGCATGATCTCCGGGTCCGGATTGGCCAGGGCGAACACGATCGCGTCGGAGGCCAGCTCGGTGAGGTACTCCTCGGGGACCGTCCCGCCGGAGACCCCCACGAACACGTCGGCGCCCTCCAGGGCGTCCTTGGGCCCGCCGATGAGCCCGCGCGGATTGGTCCGGGCCGCACAGCCGGCCTTGATCGCGTTGAGGTCGTCGCGCTCCCGCGAGACGATCCCGCGGGAGTCCATCAGCACCACGTCCTCGATCCCCTGGGCCAGCAGGATCTCGGTGATCGCGATCCCGGCCGCCCCGGCACCGGCGATCACCACCTTGAGACCGGCCAGGTCCTTGCCCACCAGGGCCGCGGCGTTGAGCAGGGCGGCCAGCACGACCACGGCGGTGCCGTGCTGGTCGTCGTGCATCACCGGGATGTCGAGCTCCTCGATCAGCCTCGCCTCGATCTCGAAGCAGCGCGGGGCGGAGATGTCCTCGAGGTTCACCGCCCCGAAGGACGGGCGCAGCAGCTTGACGGTGCGCACGATCTCGTCGACGTCCTGGGTGTCCAGCACGATCGGGATCGAGTCCAGGTCCGCGAAGGTCTTGAACAGGGCGGCCTTGCCCTCCATCACCGGCAGGGACGCGGCCGGGCCGATGTCCCCGAGCCCGAGCACCGCGGAGCCGTCGGAGACCACGGCCACCAGCCGGCCGGCCCAGGTGTGGGTCCCCGCCATGACGGGATCGGCGGCCACCGCCCGGGAGACCTCGGCGACCCCGGGGGTGTAGGCGATGGACAGGTCCCGGCGGGTGGCCAGCGGGGACTTCGAGACCACGGAGAGCTTCCCGCCCTCGTGGGAGCGGAAGATCTCCTCGGACGTGATCGGGCCGGGCTGCTGGTTCTCGTCGGTCATGCGCGTTCCTCGTGCTCTCGTCGTTGAGTGCGAACAGGGTCCCGGCCATTGTGCCCCACCGGGGGGACCCGGTTCCCGCTCGTGTGACGCCCCGCGCCCCCGCGGTGCCCGGACGGCGCAGAGCCCCGGGACCGCACAGAGCCCCCGGACCGTGCGGTCCGGGGGCTCTGCTCGCGGGTCGGGCTCGCGGCGCCGACGGTGCGGGGTGGGGATCAGATGATGGACCGGCCCCCGGTGCGCGCCTTCTCGAAGCGCTCCTGGACGTCGGCCCAGTTCACGATGTTCCAGAACGCCTTGACGTAGTCCGCCTTGACGTTCTGGTAGTCGAGGTAGAACGCGTGCTCCCACATGTCCAGCTGCAGCAGCGGGATGGTGGCGACCGGCACGCCGTTCTGCTGGTCGTACATCTGCTCGATGACCAGGTTGCCGCCGACGGGCTCGTAGGCCAGGATCGCCCAGCCGGAGCCCTGGATCGTGGTGGCCGCGGAGGTGAAGTGGTCGCGGAAGGCGTCGAAGGAGCCGAAGTGGTCCTCGATCGCCGCGGCGAGCTCACCGGTCGGCTTGTCGCCGCCCTCCGGGGAGAGGTTCTGCCAGAACACCGAGTGGTTCACGTGACCGCCCAGGTTGAACTGCAGGTCCTTGGACAGCTTGGCCGCCGCGGCGCCGTCACCGTTCGCGCGGGCCTCCGCCATCTTCTCCAGGGCGGTGTTGGCCCCGGCCACGTAGGTGGCGTGGTGCTTGTCGTGGTGCAGCTCCATGATCTTCGCGGAGATGTGGGGCTCGAGCGCCGCGTAGTCGTAGGGGAGATCGGGAAGGGTGTACTTCTCGGCCATAGGAGAGTCCTTTCGATAGCTGTCGTGTGGTTCCACCCTCGTCCCGCGCGCGAGCGGGGGTCAAGGAGGTTCCGCCACCAGCGTACGGTGCGCTCCCGGGCGCACGGGGCCGGGGCTCAGAAGAAGTCCGGCGGGCTCTCCAGCGGGCAGCGGGGCGGATCGGGGGTCAGCTGGGACGGGACCGTGAACTCGTAGTCGCCCGTCTCGATCATCCGCCGGAGCGTCTCCAGGGCGTTGCGGGCGCTCCGGCGGGCGGTCGGCTCGAGCAGGGGCCAGAGCCAGGCCTTCGACTCCGTGAACCGTCCGTCCACCACCTTCTCGATCCTGGTGCCCCCCTCCACCTGTTCCCAGGTGATGGTGACGAGCAGGTCCACCAGCCCCCTGGTGGTGCGCATCCCCAGGCGCCGGCCCGGGACGTGGTCGGAGACGATGTTGACGAAGCCGAAGCGGAGGGGACCGACGCGGACCGTGGACTCGATCGACGTGCCGAGCTGGAGCACCGCCGTGCTGACCTGGTAGTTCCGCTCCGGGATCGGGTTCCAGCGGCGCAGGCACCCGGGGTCGAGCAGGAAGCGCTCCACCAGCGGCGGATCCGCCGCGACCACCGCGGTGTCCACGAGCCGGAACGTCGTGGCGCCCGTCAGCACCGCGATCCCTGTTCCCCGGTCGGGTCCGCTCCCGGCTCGGACGGGCGTCGCGCACGGACGGATCGAATTCGCATGTGCATACAACTATCCCACCCGCGGTCCACCGCGCCACTCCCCACCGCGTGCACAGGGGGTGGAGAACGTTGTCCACAGGTGTGGAGGAGCGTGTGCAAAGATCGAACACGTGTACGCCCTGCTCGCCCGGGATCACGCCGCCGCAGGTGAGAACGGGTTTCACAGAGTGTTCTCCGCCGTAATTCCACGGATGGAAGTTATCCACGCTGTGGACAACGCCTGTGGAGAAGCTGTTGAGAAGGCCGGAGCCGGACGTCACGGAGAGTCGCACAGGGCCTCCCGGCCCGCCGGAACGGGAACGTCACCGGGCCGGGATCCGGCGGGAGCACCCCCGGACGGGGGACGTCCTAGCGGCGTGCGCGCGAGCGCACGAGGACGGCGAGCCCCGCGCAGGCCAGGTAGCCGGCGAGCACCACGGCCCAGCCCACCGCGAAGGAGCCCGTGAGCTGGAGCAGACCGCCGAGGACGAGCGGGCCGGCGCAGAAGCCGCCGTACAGGCCCATGGTCACCACGCCGGTGGAGGCCCCCACCCGCTCGGCGGGCACGGCGCGCATCGCCCCGGACATCACCACCACGCTCACCGCGAGCGCCGCGCCTCCGTGCAGGACGGCCGCCGGCCACACCGCCCAGCCGAGTCCGGGGTGCAGGGGCGCCAGGATCAGCACCACGGCGCTCGCGGCGGCCCCCAGGGCCATGCCGGCGAGCAGGACGAAGCCGTCCGCGCGCGGGCGGTCCATCACGCGGGCCCACAGCACGCGCGAGGCGATGCCCACGAGCGCGGAGACGGACACGGTGGCCCCGGCGGTGACGACGTCGAGGCCCAGCTCCCGGTGCGCGTACAGGGGCAGGTAGACATTGGCGGCCTGGGCCCCCAGCCCCGTGAGGGCCGCGGCCGCCGCGTACGCGCGGACGACGCCGGGCATCGGGGGCCGCGCCGGCCGGGAGGGGGGCGCCGGCGCGCTCCGGGAGCGGCGGGCGGCCCAGGACCGGAGGGGCGCCCAGGAGGTGAGGGCCGCCCGGGTCCGGGACCGCGGTGCCGTCCCGGACCGGGACGCCGTCCGGGACGCGCGTCCCGCCGGGGTGCCCGCGTGGTTGTCGGGGACCGTCCACCAGCCGTGCACGAGCAGGAGCAGCACCACGCCCACCGCCACCAGGACGGCGGTGCGCCAGCCGAGCAGCAGGCCGAGCGCGGGGAAGGTCAGGCCCGCCACGAGCTGCGAGGCCTGCACGCCGGCCTGCTTGATCCCGAGCCAGCTCGCACGCCGTGCGGCGGGCACGTGCAGGCGGATGAGCCGGTTGGTCGCCGGATTGGCCATGACCTGCCCGAGCCCCGACAGCACCATGGCCAGGAGCAGCACGGTGTAGCCCGGCGCGGCGGCGGTGAGCAGCATGGCCAGCGCGGCCCCGCCGAACATCACGACCAGCAGGGTGCGGGCGGTCAGCCGGTCCGCCCAGCGGCCCGTGCGCACCGCGGTGAGGGCGGCCACGAGGAAGGTCGTGGTGGCGAGCAGCCCGAACTGCGTCTCCGTGAGCTGCAGGTCCTGGATCACGAGGGGGCTCATCGCGGAGAGGCTGTGGGTCAGCAGCGGGCCCACCGCCATCGTGGCGGTGAGCACGAGCATGAGGTGTGCGCCCGCCCCGCGGTCCCGGCTCACCCGTCCTCCGCCCCGGCCGGCCGGTCGGCCGCGTGCAGGCCCACGACGCACGCGACGATCCCCGCCAGGAAGAGGGCTTTCGCCCAGGAGAGCTGCTCCTGCCCGGTGCCGGCCGCCCACGCGACCGTGAGCACGGCGCCGATGCCCGTCCACACGGCGTAGGCGGTGCCCATCGGCACCACCCGGGCGGCGCGCGCCAGGGTGAGCATGCTCAGCACGAGGGACACGGCGAACAGCAGGCTGGGGCCCGGCCGGGAGAAGCCCTCGGCCGCCCCGAGCGCGGTGGCCCAGACCGCCTCCAGGACCCCGCTGACCACCAGCAGGGTCCAGGCGCGGGCGCGCCGGTCCCGCACGGCCGGCCCGGGCTCAGCCGACAACCTTGAGCCCGATCACGCAGCCGACGATGCCGAGCACCAGCAGGATCCTGAAGGGGGTCGCGGACTCACGGCCGGTCAGCATCGACCAAGCCACGGTCAGGGCCGCGCCGATGCCCACCCAGACGGCGTACGCCGTGCCCGTGGGCAGCTCGGCCATGGCGTAGGCCAGGCCGGCCAGGCTCACGGCGACGGTCACGACGAACACCGCGGCGGGCACGGGACGGCGCAGCCCGTCCGAGGCCGCGAGCGCGGAGGCCCACACCGCCTCGAGGACGCCCGAGAGCACCAGCACCAGCCACGCGCTCACGGGGTCAGTGCTTCGGGACCACGCGGATCCAGAGGAACCCGTGGGCGTCGAGCAGCAGTCCGTGCCGCAGGTCGAGCTCCGTGTTGCCGTGCAGCTCGACGGCCTGGGGCAGGAACCCGGAGAGGGTCTCGCCCGTGACGAACTGGGACCAGTCGGAGAAGTTGGCCAGGCACAGCACCACGGTGTTGCCGCCGGGGCGCTGGTAGCCGAGCACGTGGGGATTGCGCGAGTCGAACGGGACGAGCGTGTTGCCGTCGAACTCCGGGGAGTTCCGGCGCAGCTCGACCATCCGGCGGATGCCCCCGAAGATCCGGCCCTGCACGGAGAACAGCTCGTGGCGGCGCTCGTAGTCCTGGACGGGCCGCGGCGGGCGGTGCACCCACCGGGCGTCGCCGGCGTGGGCCGGGTCCTCGTTCCAGGCGGGGTCGTTGAGCTGGCCGACCTCGTCCCCCAGGTACAGGAGGGGGACGCCGCCGGTGCTCATCGCGACGGAGTGCGCGAGCAGGACGCGGTCCACCGCGGGCCCCGGGTCCTCGGCGAGGCCGAGCAGGGACGCCGTGGTCCCGCACACGCGGCAGTCCCCCGTGCGGGGGTTCTCCTGGAACGGGACGCCGTCCGCGAAGCTGCCGGGGTGGCGTCCGGTGTAGAAGGCGTTGAGGAAGCGGCGGTGGTCGTGGCCGTCCACGCCGAGCCGGGCGGCGTCCTCGTCCGAGAACGTCCAGCCGATGTCGTCGTGGCCGCGCACGTAGTCCACCCACGCCGTGCCGGGCGGGAGGGCGTGGCGCTCCTCGAGGGCCTGCGCCAGCAGCTTCGGCTCCCGGGTGGCCATCGCCTCCCAGGTCAGGGCCATCTGCAGCGGGTTGTACGAGAGCTGGCACTGGCCGGGCTCGATGTACCGGGCGACCTCGTCCGGGTGGACGATCGCCTCGGACTTGAACAGCACGGCCGGCGCGGCGATCCGGCACAGCGCGTTGTAGGCGCGCAGCAGCACGTGGGCCTGGGGCAGGGACTCGCACGTGGTGCCCAGCTGCTTCCAGATGAACGCGACGGCGTCCATGCGGAGCACCTCGACGCCCTGGGCGGCGAGGAAGAGCAGCTCGGCGGCCATCGCCCGGAAGACGGCGGGATTGGTGTAGTTGAGGTCCCACTGGAAGGAGTAGAAGGTGCTCCACACCCACCGGGGGTCCTCCTCGGTGGCGCGGATCCGGGTGAAGGAGCCGGGGTGGTCGTCCGGGAAGATCTCCCGGGTGGTGCGCTCGAACTGCTCCGGGACGGTGCGGTCCGGGAAGATCCAGTAGTAGTCCTCGTACTCCCGCTCCCCCGCGGCGGCCCGGCGCGCCCACTCGTGCTCGTCGGACGTGTGGTTGAAGACGAAGTCGAGGACCAGGCTGATCCCGTTCCGGCGCAGCTCGCGGCTCAGCTCGGCGAGCTCCTCCATGGTCCCGAGCGCCGGATCCACGCGGCGGTAGGACGAGACCGCGTAGCCGCCGTCCGAGTTGCCCTCCGGCGCCTCGAACAGGGGCATGAGGTGGAGGTAGGTGAGACCCAGCTCCCGGAAGTAGGGGATCTGCTCGCGGATCCCCTGCAGGTTCCCCGCGTACCGGTCCACGTAGCAGACTCCGCCGAGCATCTGCCGGGCGCCGAACCACGCGGGGTCCTGCTCGCGCCGCGCGTCCAGGGCCTTGAGGTCGTCGGGGCGCTCGGCCCACGAGCGGGCCAGCTGCAGCCCGAGCCCGGTCAGCTGTTCCAGGAAGTCCTCGCGGTGGCCGTAGACCTCGGCGAAGAGCAGCGTCAGCCGGGGGAAGTGCTCGTCGAACCGGCGGTCGAAGTCCGCCCACCCCGTGCCCGGCAGGTCCGCCGGCCGGCCCTCCTGCACCTTCTGGCGTACGCACGCGGTGATCACGCGTGCCTGGTTCTCCGGCGACAGGCCCGGGATCCCGGGCGTACTGGTGTTCGGCACACTGCTCCTTCGGTCGTCCACCCCTGGGGTGAGGCGGTCTCCGAACTCGAGATCCTCCTTGACGACGAGCCCTCGGATGGTCTGGATCCTGTCCCCCGCCGGCGGGCGGGAGCGGTCCGCCCCTCAGCATACTGATGCGCCCCCGGCTTTTCACCGGATGACCGGGCGTGCCTCCACATCCCTGTGCACAGAGTTGTCCACAGGTGTGGACGAGTCCTGGGGACACTGTGGAGCGGGCCCGCCGGCGCCGCGCCGTCGCGGGCCGGCCGACCGCCCGGGCCCCCGGGACGGACCGCTGTGCGTGTGGAGAACCCTGTGCAGCGCGGCCGCCACGGCGGCGTCGTCGCCGGCCGCGGCAGCGGCCCCGCACGCCGACGGGCGCGCCCGGCCTCCGTGCCCCGGTGGCGCGGCCGCCCGGGGCACGGGGCGGCTCCGGCGGCCGGGCTCAGTAGCCGTTGGCGGCGAGCCACTCCTCGGCGGCGGCGGCCGGGCTGACCGGCTGGTCGCCGCTGACCTTGCGGTTCAGGTCGATGAGGTCCTCGGTGCTGAGCTTGCCGGACAGCTCGTTGAGGGCGTCCACCGCCTCCTGGGGCAGCCGGTCCGCCGCGGCCAGCGGCAGGACCTGCTGGGCGATGAAGTTGTTCTCCGGGTCCTCCAGCACCACGAGGTCGTTGTCGGCGATCGCCGGGGTGGTGGTGAAGATGTCGGCGACGTCCACGTCGCCGTTGAGCAGGGCCTCGACGGTCAGGGGGCCGCCGCCGTCGTTGATCGGCTCGAAGGAGGCCGGCACGCACCCGTAGTTCTGCTCGAGGCCGTCGAGGCCGTAGGCCCGCTCCGCGAACTCGGGCGGACCGGCGATCACGAGCTGGTCGCAGACCTCGGCCAGGTCGGCGATGCTCGTCAGCCCGTACTGCTCGGCGGTCTCCGGGGTGACCACCATCGCGTCCTTGTTCTGCGCCTCGGCCGGCTCCAGCACGGTGAGCCCCTCCGGGAGGGCGTCCGGCAGAGCGTCCATGATCTCCTCGGCGGAGCTCGCGGTGGCCTCCGGGTCCGCGAAGAGCAGCAGGTTGCCGGAGTAGTCCGGGACCACGTCCACGGACCCGTCCTGCACCGCCCCCACGTAGGCCTCGCGGGCCCCGATGCCCAGGGACGTCTCCGTCCCGACCCCGGCGGACTCCAGCGCCCCGGCGTAGAGCTCGGCCACGATCTGGCTCTCCGGGAAGTCCGCCGAGCCCACGGTCACGGTCTCGGTGCTGCCCTCCTCGGAGCCCCCGTCCCCGGCGAGGGGGTCGCCGCCGCCTCCGCAGGCGGTGAGGCCCAGGAGCAGAGCGGCGCCCGCGGCGGGGGCGGCGGCGCGGCGGCGGAGCGCGGGAGCGGTGGTCATGGTGGTTCTCCTGTCGGTCGGTGGCACGGGAGGTCGGGCGGTCAGGGGGCGGCCAGGCGCAGCCCCGGCGAGGTGGACAGCCGCTGCGCCAGCGCCAGGACGGCGTCCACGGCCAGCGCGAGGACCGCCACGAGCACCACGGAGCCGAGCATGCGGTCGTAGTCGCGCACCGCGAGGCCGTCGATGAGGTAGCGGCCGAGGCCGCCGAGGTTGATGTAGGCGACCACGGTCACGGTCGCCACGACCTGCAGGGCGGCGTTGCGGATCCCGCCCAGGATCACGGGCAGCGCGTTGGGCACCTCCACGCGGGTCAGCACCTGGCTCCCGGTCATCCCCATCGCCGCCCCGGCGTCCTTGAGGGCCGGGGACACGTTCGCGATCCCGGCGTAGGTGCCCGAGAGGATCGGCGGGACGGCCAGCAGGACGAGCGCGATGATCGGCGGCACCAGCCCGAGCCCCAGCAGCAGGGTGAAGAGGGTGAGCAGGCCCAGCGTGGGCAGGGCGCGCAGCGCACCCGCCAGGCCGACGACGACGCCGGACCCGCGCCCCGTGTGCCCCACCCACAGGCCCAGCGGGACCGCCACGGCCAGGGCGACGGCCAGGGTCATGCCGCTGTACGTCAGGTGCTCGAGGAGCCGGGCGGGGATGCCGCCGGACCCGGACCAGTTCTCGGGGTCGGTCAGCCACGCCAGGGCGGTGCCGAAGAGGCTCATGCGACCGCCCCCCGGCGCACCCGCGGGACCGGGGCCGCGCCCGCCCGCTGCCAGCGCGTCAGCGCGTGGCCGGCCCCCCGCAGCACGAGGTCGATGAGCACGGCCAGGACCACGGTCAGCACGATGCCGACCGCGATCTCCTCGAGGATGGACCGGCGCAGCCCGTCGGTGAACAGGGTGCCGAGGGACTGCACCCCGATGACGGCGCCCACGCTGACCATGGAGATGTTGCTGACGGAGGCCACCCGCAGCCCGGCGACCAGCACCGGCACGGCGAGCGGCAGCTCGACCGCGAAGAAGCGCCGCAGCGGGCGGTAGCCCATCGCGGTCGAGGCCTGCAGGACGTCCCGGTCCACGGACTCGAAGGCGTCCACGGAGGAGCGCACCAGGATGGCCACCACGTAGATGGTCAGCGCCACGACCACGTTCACCACCGAGGTGATCTGCGTGCCGAGGACCAGGGGCAGCACCACGAACAGGGTCAGCGACGGGATCGTGTAGAGCAGCGAGGAGCCCGTGACGAACACCGGGCGCAGCGTGCGGTTGCGGGCCGCGAGCCGGGCCACCGGGACCGCGATCAGCGCGCCGAGCAGCAGCGGCAACACCGACTGGACGAGGTGCGTGCCCGTGAGCTCCAGGACGTAGGGCCAGTTCCGGCTCGTCCAGTTCATCGGGGCGCCCGTCCGCCGAGCCGCGCGTCCTCGATGGCCGCGATGATCTCCCCCGGCTGCATGATCCCGACCGCCCGGCCGGCCTCGTCGACGACCACGGCCAGGCCGGACGGCGAGGACAGGGCCGCGTCCAGGGCGCTGCGCAGGGAGCTGCCGGGCCGGTGCAGGGTGCCGCCGACCACGGGGTCGTCCTCCGCGCCGGGCCGCACCCAGCCGCGCGGGGCGCCGTCGTCGTCGATCCGCAGCGTCCACCCGTCGGGGACGGGACCGTCCCCGGCCCCGGCCACGCCCGGCGCGCCGTCCGGGCGCACGGTGGCCACGGGGTGCACGGGGATGTCGTGGGCCGAGTCGAAGGTCAGCGAGCGGAAGCCGCGGTCCCGGCCCACGAAGTCCGCCACGAAGTCGTCGGCGGGCGCGCGCAGCAGCTCCTCCGGAGTGGCGTACTGCGCCAGCCGGCCGCCCGTGGCGAAGACGGCCACCCGGTTGCCGAGCAGGATCGCCTCGTCGATGTCGTGGGTGACGAACACGATGGTGCGGTGCAGGCGGTGCTGCAGGTCGAGGAGCTCCCGCTGCAGCTCCTGGCGCACCACGGGGTCCACGGCGGAGAACGGCTCGTCCATCAGCAGGACCGGCGGGTCGGCGGCCAGCGCCCTGGCCACCCCCACGCGCTGCTGCTGCCCGCCCGAGAGCTGGGAGGGATAGCGGGTCCCCAGGGCCTCGTCGAGCCCCACGGTGGCCAGCAGCTCACGGGCCCGCTCCCGCGCCTGCTTCTTCGGCACGCCGTTGAGCCGCGGGACGGTGGCGATGTTGTCCACCACGGTCCGGTGCGGCAGGAGCCCCGACTGCTGCATGACGTAGCCCATGGAACGCCGCAGCTCGTGGGCCGGCACGGACGTCACGTCCCGGCCCTCCACCGTGACGGTGCCGGAGGTCGGCTCCACCATGCGGTTGATCATCCGCAGGGACGTGGTCTTCCCGCAGCCCGAGGGCCCCACGAACACGGTGAGCGACCCGCGGGGGATCTCGAGATCGAGGGCCTCGACGGCCGTGGTCCCGTCCGGGTACGTCTTGCCGGCGCCCGCGAAGCGGATCGCGATGTCGGTCATGGAGGTCCTCCCGTTGCCGTCCGGCCAGTATAGGCAAGCGCTTCGGACGCCCCGCTAGACTCGCGCCCACCGGAGCAGCACCCGCGGGGGCTCCGGCCGACGCGCGAGGAGGTGGACGATGCACAGCCTGGAGCTGCTGCTCGGCGAGGACGCCGAGGCGGCCGTGCGCGCCGACTGGGACCGGCTGACCGCGGCGGGGCTGCCCAGCTCCGGCCGGCACCGCTCCGAGTCCAACCGGCCCCACATCACCCTGGTGGCCGCACCGTCCCTGGCCCCGGAGACCGTGCCGGGGATCGACGAGCGGGTCGCCGCGGCCGCCGGGTTCGTGGACCTGCCGCTGGCCAGCGCGGGCGTGCTGCTGTTCGGCCCGGGCCGGGGCGGCTACGTGGTGGTCCGGCAGGTCGTGACCACCCCCGAGCTGCTCGAGCTGCACCGGCGGGTCTGCGACGCCGTGGGCGCGGTCCCCGGGCAGGCGCGCACCTCGCAGCCCGGTGCCTGGACGCCGCACGTCACCCTGGCGCGCCGGATGCGCCCGGAGCAGGTGGCGGCCGCCCTGGACGTCCTGGCCCCGCACCCCGAGCCGCTGCGCGCGGTGGCCCTGCGCCGCTGGGACGCGGACGCCCGCACCGTGGTGCAGCTGGCCTGAGCGCCGGACCGGGAGCTCGGCGGCGCGGACCCGCGTAGGCTCGGGGCATGACGAGCGCACAGGACATCGCCGACTGGATGATCGACCGCATCCGGACGGAGGGACGGCTGTCCCAGGACCAGGCTGTCCAGGACATCCCCGAGACCTTCGGGCCGGAGTGGGTCCGGACCCTGGAGAACGGCCACACCGGGATCAGCAAGGAGGTCCTCGCGGCGTTCCGCAAGACCCACGGCGGCACGGTGCAGTGGGACCGCGACCGCCGCTTCTGGTCCGTCCGGGGCTGAGCCGCCGGGCGCCTTCCCGGGGCCGGGGCGGCCCGCGGCGGCGTCCGGCCGACCCGCCGGGCACGAGCCCGCAGGACGGGGCCCGCGGCGCCCGCCGCGGGCCGCACCGCGTGCTCGAGGAACCCCGCCGCGGGCCGCACCGCGTGCTCGAGGAACCCCGCCGGGGACCGCCCCGGCCGCGTGACGGTGGACACCCCTTTCCGGGTCCGGCTATCCTGGGGTACAGAAGACGCCCATGAACTGTGGTGGGAGAGTCCTGCCGGTGCACCACGACCGGCGGGCGCCGTAGGAGCAATTCCTCCCCAGGAAACTCTCAGGCCCCTGTACCACCACGGTTCGGCAACTCTGGAAAGCAGCCCGGCGCGCGTCGCCGGTCTCACCGACGGTGCAAGCGGCCCCCGGCCGCGGAATCTCTCAGGTCCCAGACAGAGCGGGGAGGAACTCGAACCGATCCACGCCGGCCTGGCGTGCAGCACCCGGGAGTTCCTCATGACGATCCAGCTCGACACCACGTCCTCCACCACGGTCTTCGCCGACCGGCACATCGGTGCCGGCTCCGACGCCGTCCGCACCATGCTCGACCGGGTGGGCCGCGCCGACCTCGACGACCTGTCCGACGCCGCCGTGCCCGCCGACATCCGGCAGAGCGCCCCGCTGGACCTGCCGGAGGCGCTCAGCGAGCAGGAGGTGCTCGAGCAGCTGCGCGCCTTCGCGGACCGCAACACCACCGCCGTGCAGATGATCGGGCAGGGCTACTACGACACCCACACGCCCCCGGTGATCCTGCGCAACGTGCTGGAGTCCCCGGGCTGGTACACCGCCTACACCCCCTACCAGCCCGAGATCTCGCAGGGGCGCCTGGAGGCGCTGCTGAACTTCCAGACCATGGTCGCCGACCTCACGGGGCTGCCGGTGGCCAACGCCTCGCTGCTGGACGAGGCCACGGCGGTGGTCGAGGCCGTGCTTTTGATGCGCCGGGCCAACAAGGCCCGCGGCAACGGCGCGATCGTCGTCGACGCCGACACCCTGCCGCAGACCCTGGCCGTGGTGCAGGCCCGCGCCGAGGCGCTGAACTTCGCCGTGCAGGTCGTGGACCTGTGCGAGGGGCTGCCCGAGGGCGAGATCACCGGCGTGGTCCTGCAGCAGCCCGGGGTCTCCGGGCGGGTCGTCGACCACGCCGCGGTGATCGCCGAGGCCAAGGAGCGCGGGGCGATGGTCACCGTCGCCGCCGACCTGCTGGCCCTGACCCTCATCACCCCGCCCGGCGAGCAGGGCGCGGACATTGCGGTGGGCTCCTCCCAGCGCTTCGGCGTCCCCCTGTTCTTCGGCGGCCCGCACGCCGCCTACATGGCGGTGCGCACCGGCCTGGAGCGGAACCTCCCCGGCCGCCTGGTGGGCGTCTCCAAGGACGCCACGGGCCGGGCGGCCTACCGGCTGGCGCTGCAGACCCGCGAGCAGCACATCCGCCGGGAGAAGGCCACCTCCAACATCTGCACCGCCCAGGCGCTGCTGGCCGTCGTGGCCGGCATGTACGCCGTGTACCACGGCCCCGACGGGCTGAAGGCCATCGCCCTGCGCGTGCACGAGCGCGCCCGGACCCTGGCCACCGTGCTGCAGGGGGCCGGTCACGAGCTCGTCGCGGAGCAGTTCTTCGACACCCTCACCGTGCGGGTCCCCGGCCGGGCCGACCAGGTGGTCCGCGCGGCGGAGGCCCGCGGCGTGAACCTGCGCCACGTCGACGCCGACCACGTCGGGATCTCCTGCGACGAGGCGACCACGGAGCAGCACCTCGTGCTCGTCGCCGAGGCCTTCGGCGTGGCGGACGCGGCCGCGGCCGTCGCCGCCGGGCCGCGCGGGCTCGAGCTGGACGCGGGACTGCGGCGCAGCACGGAGTTCCTCACCCACCCGGTGTTCTCCACCCACCGCTCCGAGACGCAGATGCTGCGCTACCTGACGCGCCTGGAGAACCGGGACCTCGCCCTCGACCGGACGATGATCCCACTGGGCTCCTGCACCATGAAGCTCAACGCGACCGCCGAGATGGCCGCCATGAGCTGGCCCGAGTTCGCCTCGATCCACCCGCTGGCCCCGGCCCACCAGACCACCGGCTGGCGCGAGCTGATCGCCGACCTCGAGTCCCGCCTGGAGGAGATCACCGGCTACGCGGCGGTGTCCCTCCAGCCCAACGCCGGCTCCCAGGGCGAGCTCGCCGGCCTGCTGGCCATCCGCGGCTACCACCGGTCCCGCGGCGAGGAGCAGCGCACCGTCTGCCTCATCCCGGCCTCGGCCCACGGCACCAACGCCGCCTCCGCGGTCCTGGCCGGCATGAAGGTCGTCGTGGTGAAGACGGCCGGCGACGGCACGATCGACCACGCCGACCTCGCCGCCAAGATCGAGGCCCACCGCGAGCAGCTGGCCGCCATCATGATCACCTACCCCTCCACCCACGGGGTCTACGACGCCGACGTGCGCCAGGTCTGCGACGCCGTCCACGAGGCCGGCGGCCAGGTGTACCTCGACGGGGCCAACCTCAACGCCCTGGTCGGCCTGGCCCAGCCGGGGAAGTTCGGCGGGGACGTGTCCCACCTGAACCTGCACAAGACCTTCTGCATCCCGCACGGCGGCGGCGGACCCGGCGTCGGGCCCGTGGCCGTGGCCGCCCACCTGGCCCCCTTCCTGCCCGGCGACGCCACGGGCACCGGGACCGCCGGTGCCGCCGGCGCCCCGATCTCGGCCACGATGTTCGGCTCGGCCGGCGTGCTGCCGATCTCCTGGGCCTACATCGCGATGATGGGCGGCGACGGGCTCACCCGGGCCACGCAGACGGCGCTGCTGACGGCGAACTACGTCGCCTCCGCGCTGGACGAGCACTTCCCGGTGCTCTACACCGGCAACAACGGGCTGGTCGCCCACGAGTGCATCCTGGACCTGCGGGCGCTCACGGCCCGCACCAAGGTGACCGCGGAGGACGTGGCCAAGCGGCTGATCGACTTCGGCTTCCACGCCCCGACCCTGTCCTTCCCGGTGGCCGGGACCCTGATGGTGGAGCCGACCGAGTCCGAGGACCTGGCCGAGATCGACCGGTTCATCACCGCGATGACCACCATCCGCGAGGAGATCGAGCAGGTCGCCCGCGGCGAGCTCACCGCCGAGGAGAGCCCGCTGCGCCACGCCCCGCACACCGCCGAGGTCGTGGCCGCGAGCGACTGGGACCGCCGCTACTCCCGCGAGCAGGGCGCGTTCCCCGTCCCGGAGCTGCGCCAGGACAAGTACTTCCCGCCGGTCGGCCGCATCGACGGCGCCGCCGGGGACCGCAACCTGGTCTGCTCCTGCCCGGCCCCCGAGGCCTTCGAGAACTGATCCGGCGCCGCACCGCCACGGACTGCACCGCACCTTCATGAGAGGCACCGACATGAGCGTCAGCACCACCTCGAGACACACCGCCCTGCACGACGAGCACGCCGCGCTGGGGGCGTCCTTCACGGACTTCGGCGGCTGGGACATGCCCCTGAAGTACGGCTCCGAGCTGGCCGAGCACCGCGCCGTGCGCGGCGCCGCCGGCCTGTTCGACCTCTCCCACATGGGCGAGATCCGGGTGACCGGCCCGGACGCGGCGACCTTCCTGAACACGGCCCTGGTGGGCAACCTCGCCGCCGTCGCCGTGGGCCGGGCCAAGTACTCGCTGATCTGCACCCCCGAGGGCGGGATCATCGACGACCTGATCAGCTACCGGCTGGCCGAGCACGAGTACCTGGTGGTGCCCAACGCCGGCAACGCCCCGACCGTGCTCGCCGCCCTCCAGGAGCGGGCCGCCGGCTTCGACGTCACCGTGGCCGACGAGTCCGCCGGGACCGCGCTGGTCGCCGTGCAGGGGCCGTCCGCGCAGGCGGTCCTGCAGGAGCTGGTCCCCGCCGAGCAGCAGCAGCTGGTCGCCGAGCTGAAGTACTACTCCGCCGCACCGGCCACCGTCGCGGGGATCGACGTGCTGCTCGCCCGCACCGGCTACACCGGCGAGGACGGCTTCGAGCTCTACGTGCCCGAGGACCGGGCCGTGGCGCTGTGGCGGGCGCTCCTGGAGAGCGGGCAGGGCCACGGGCTGATCCCCTGCGGGCTCGCCTGCCGCGACTCCCTGCGCCTGGAGGCCGGGATGCCGCTCTACGGCCAGGAGCTCACCCGGGAGCTCACCCCCTACGAGGCCGGGCTCGGCCCGATCGTCTCCTTCAAGAAGGAGGAGGACTTCGTGGGCCGCACCGCACTGGAGGCCCGCAAGGCCGCCGGGGCGGAGCGCAAGCTGGTCGGCCTGCGCGGCGCGGGCCGGCGCGCGGCCCGCGGCCACTACCCGATCAGCGTGGACGGGGAGGTCGTCGGCGAGGTCACCTCGGGGGCGCTGAGCCCGACCCTGGGCTACCCCATCGCCATGGGCTACGTCGACAACGCGCACGCCGAGCCGGGCACGGAGGTGCAGGTCGACCTGCGCGGCAAGCCGGCGCCGTTCGAGGTCGTGTCCCTGCCCTTCTACCAGCGCGGGCAGTGACCCGGCCAGCGCCGGCACCCCGTTCCACCACCCGTCGTCGTCCCCTCCTGCTGAAAGGCTCCCGATCATGAGCACCATCCCCTCCCACCTGCGCTACTCCGCCGAGCACGAATGGGTGGACGAGTCCTCCCCCGTGAAGGTCGGCCTGTCCGCGGTCGCCGTCGACGCCCTCGGCGACGTCGTCTACCTCGACCTGCCCGAGGCCGGCGCCACCGTCACCGCCGGCGAGGTCTGCGGCGAGGTGGAGTCCACCAAGTCCGTCTCGGAGCTCTTCGCCCCGGTCTCCGGCACCGTGGCGGAGGTCAACGCGGCCGTCGTCGACGAGCCCGGTCTCGTGAACTCGGACCCGTACGGCGAGGGCTGGCTGTTCACCGTCGAGGTCACGGAGGAGGGCGAGCTGCTCACCGCCGAGCAGTACGCGCAGGCCCAGGAGGAGCAGGCATGAGCGCACAGCCGGGAACGCGGCAGGACGCCAGGACCCTGGACGCGGACCTCGCCGAGCTCGACCCCGAGATCGCCGCGCGGATCGACCAGGAGCTCGGCCGGCAGCGCGAGGGCCTGGAGATGATCGCCTCGGAGAACCACACCGCCGTGGCCGTGATGCAGGCCCAGGGCTCCGTGCTGACCAACAAGTACGCCGAGGGCTACCCGGGGCGCCGCTACTACGGCGGCTGCGAGCACGTGGACGTGATCGAGCAGCTGGCCGTCGACCGCCTCAAGGACCTGTTCGGCGCCGGCTTCGCGAACGTCCAGCCGCACTCCGGGGCGCAGGCCAACGCCGCGGTCATGCACGCGCTGATCAAGCCCGGGGACACCATCCTGGGCCTGAACCTCGCCCACGGCGGGCACCTCACCCACGGGATGAAGCTCAACTTCTCCGGCAAGCTCTACCAGGTCGTGCCCTACGGGGTGTCCGAGGACGACCACCGGGTCGACATGGCGGAGGTCGCCCGGCTCGCCCGGGAGCACCGCCCGCAGCTGATCATCGCCGGCTGGTCCGCCTACACGAGGCAATTGGACTTCGCCGCCTTCCGTGCCGTCGCCGACGAGGTCGGGGCCTACTTCATGGTCGACATGGCCCACTTCGCCGGCCTCGTGGCCGCCGGGCTGCACCCCAGCCCGGTGCCGCACGCCCACGTGGTCACCTCCACCACCCACAAGACCCTCGGCGGGCCCCGCGGCGGCCTGATCCTGTCCAACGAGGCCGAGATCGCCAAGAAGCTCAACTCGGCGGTGTTCCCGGGCCAGCAGGGCGGGCCCCTGGAGCACGTGATCGCCGGCAAGGCCGTGGCGTTCAAGATCGCCGCGACCGAGGAGTTCCGCGCCCGGCAGGAGCGCACCCTCGAGGGCGCCCGGGTCCTCGCCGAACGCCTCCTGTCCCCGGACGTGGCGGCCGCCGGGATCAGCGTGGTCAGCGGCGGCACCGACGTGCACCTGGTCCTCGTGGACCTGCGGGGCTCGGCGCTGGACGGCCGGCAGGGCGAGGACCTGCTCGCCCAGGTCGAGATCACCGTCAACCGCAACGCCGTGCCCTTCGACCCGCGCCCGCCGATGGTCACCTCGGGACTGCGCATCGGCACCCCCGCGCTGGCCACCCGCGGCTTCGACGCGGAGGGCTTCGCCGAGGTCGCCGACATCATCGCCGAGACCCTCATCGCAGGGGCGAACGCCGCCGCCGAGGGTTCCGGAGCCGAGGACACCGGGACGGCGAGCGCCGATCCGGCCGTGCTGTCCGACCTCCGGGCACGCGTCCGGAAGCTGGCCGCGGACCACCCGCTGTACCCGGGGCTGGCCCCGCTGAGCGAGGGCTGAGCAGGAGCCGCACCCGGGCACCACCGAGGACCGTGGTGCGGGCCGGGCCCCGGCCCGCACCACGACCGTTCCACCCACCCCGCCCCGCACCGGGGCACCACCCTCCTTTGGAGCATCACCGTCATGGCCATCAGCGTCTTCGAACTGTTCACCGTGGGCATCGGCCCCTCGAGCTCCCACACCGTCGGCCCCATGCGCGCCGCACGACGCTTCGCCGAGACCCTGACCGGGGGCGACCTGCTGGAGCGCACCGCGGACCTGCGCGTGGACGTCTACGGGTCCCTGGCCGCCACCGGCCGCGGTCACGGCACCTTCACCGCGATCCTGCTCGGCCTGGAGGGCTACGACCCCGAGACCGTCCTGCCCGACGAGGTGGACGAGCGGCTCGCCGACCTCGCCGCCACCGGGACGCTGCGGCTGTGCGCGGCCCTCGGGCGGCGCAAGGACATCCCCTACCGCGTCGAGGACATGGTGCAGCACCCGCTGACGGTCCTGGAGCGGCACACCAACGGCGTGCGCTTCCAGGCCCTGGACGGCGCCGGCGCCGTGCTGGCCGACGAGACCTGGTTCTCCGTGGGCGGCGGGTTCATCGTCCAGGAGGGCGAGGAGGACGCCGCCGCGGCCGACCTGGACGCCGCCAGCGCCCAGGTGCCCCACCCCTTCCGCACCGCCGGGGAGCTGCTGGCCCACTGCGAGCGCACCGGCCTGCCGATCAGCGGGGTGATGCTGGCCAACGAGAGGACCTGGCGCGGCGAGGACGAGATCCGGCAGCAGCTGCTGCACATCTGGGCCGTGATGGAGGAGTGCAAGGACTCCAGCCTGCGGCGCACCGGCCCCCTGCCGGGCGGGCTGAACGTCGCCCGCCGCGCCCCCGAGTGGCACCGGCGGCTGCGCACCGAGGACCCGGACCGTGATCCCGGCTTCTGGCCCGAGTGGGTGAACCTCGTGGCCCTGGCGGTCAACGAGGAGAACGCCTCCGGCGGGCGCGTGGTCACCGCCCCCACCAACGGGGCCGCCGGCATCATCCCGGCGGTGCTGTTCTACGCCACCCACTACTCCCCCGCGGCCCGCGCCGCCGCCGCGGAGGGCCCCGAGGCGCTCGAGGCGGCCAGGCGCGACATCGTGGTCCGCTTCCTGCTCACCGCCGGGGCGGTCGGGGTGCTCTACAAGGAGCAGGCCTCGATCTCCGGGGCGGAGGTCGGCTGCCAGGGCGAGGTCGGCTCCGCGTCCTCGATGGCGGCCGGCGGCCTCGCCGAGATCCTGGGCGGGACGCCCGCCCAGGTGGAGAACGCCGCGGAGATCGCCATGGAGCACAACCTCGGGCTGACCTGCGACCCGATCGGCGGACTCGTGCAGATCCCCTGCATCGAGCGCAACGCGATCGCCGCGGCCAAGGCGATCAACGCGGCCAAGATGGCGATGTGGGGCGACGGCACCCACCGGGTCAGCCTCGACGAGGTCATCGTGACCATGCGCGAGACCGGCAAGGACATGAGCCACAAGTACAAGGAGACCGCCCTGGGCGGACTCGCCGTCAACGTCGTGGAGTGCTGAGCCCGTCCCGGCCGAGCACGTGCGAACGCCGGCACGGTTCCTCCCGGAACCGGGCCGGCGTCCTCGCACCGCCGCGGGAGCCCGGAGGCCGCCGGCACGGGCCCTCGGTCAGCGGCCCACGCGGGAGAGGATCGCGGTGAGGGCGGCCCGCAGCCCGGTGGAGAGGGTCGGCTCGATCACCGGGGCGAAGTACGGGGAGTGGTTCACCGGCACAGGGCCCTCTCCCGCGAGGGTGGCGTCGTCGTGGCCGCCGAACATCCAGAACACCGAGGGCACGCCGATCGCCGCGCCGAGGGCACCGAAGTCCTCCGAGCCCATCGGCGGCTCGATCTCCAGCACGTTGTCCTCCCCCAGCACCTGCCGGAACCGCTCGACGAGAGCGGTGGTGGCCCCGGGGTCGTTGTAGTTGCGGGGGAAGGTCGAGATCTCCTCGATCTCCGGCTCCGGGGCGCCGGAGGCGGCCGCCTCCGCGGCGATGATCCGCCGCAGCGCGCCCAGCACGTGCTCCCGGACGGCGGGATCGAAGGTGCGCACGTTGAGCGTGAACTCGGCCGACGCCGGGATGATGTTCTCCTTCAGCCCGCCGTGGAAGGTCGCGACGGTGACCACCGCGGCCCGGCGCGCGTCGATCTCGCGGGAGACGATGGTCTGGATCCGGGTGATCATGTGCGCCCCGAGCACGATGGGGTCGGTGGCGTCCTGCGGCTGGGACGCGTGCGCCCCCTCGCCGTGCACGGTCACCCGCCACGAGTCGGCCAGCGCCATGGCGTCGCCCACCGAGTAGCTGACCGTGCCCGCCCGGGAGGGCATCACGTGCTGGCCGAGGACGACCTCCGGCAGCGGTGCCCGCTCCCACAGGCCGTCCTCGAGCATGGCCCGGGCGCCGGCGGCGGTCTCCTCCCCCGGCTGGAAGATCAGCACCACGGTCCCGGCCCAGGCCTCGCGCGCCCCGGCCAGCAGCTCGGCGGCCGTGAGCAGCACAGCCACGTGGGTGTCGTGGCCGCAGCCGTGCATCACGGGGACCTCGGTCCCGTCCTCCAGCCGCCCGGTGGCCGTGCTGGCGTAGTCCACGCCGGTGTCCTCGGCCAGCGGCAGGCCGTCGGTGTCGGCGCGGAAGGCCACCGTGGGCCCGTCGCCGTTGCGCAGCACCCCGACGACGCCGGTGCCGCCGCAGCGGAAGTTCTCGATGCCCAGGGCAGCGAGCCGCTGCTCGACCAGGGCCGCGGTGGCGTGCTCCTGCATGGACAGCTCCGGGCTCGCGTGCAGCTCGCGGTACAGCTGGTGCATCTGCCGGCGCAGCTCGTCGGTCGGCGTCAGGTCCGTGGTGGTGCTCATGGCGTGGGGGTCCTTTCGAGGGAACGGCACTAGTCGATGGGGAATTCGTCCGCGGGGTCCTGCACCTTGTCCGCGACCGGGGCGGCCGGGGCGGAGCGGTCGCGCAGGAACCACGCCAGCACGGCGGTGCTGATCACCGCGATGGCGGTCCCGAAGAAGGCGAGCGAGGGGATGGTGGGCACGAGGACGAACACGACGGCGGCGGAGACGACGCCGGCGATGACCGTCATGCGCAGGCTGCGCGTGGAGACGATCGCCTGCACGAGCACCGCGCCGAGGACCGAGGGCAGGATGTAGGTCTGGACCACGGCCACGACGTCGGCCGGGACGACACTGACCAGCCAGGTCCCGAGGACGCCGACGAAGACCAGCAGCGAGACGAGGTGCACCGTCGCCGCGCCGCCGATGGCCATCACCGCCGCGAGCTCACCGCGCCGGGTGCCCGGCTTGGCGCCGATGGCCGCCTGGGCGATCAGCGCCGAGGGCAGCAGCTTGTTGGAGATGTTGCCGATCATGAACGCCTGGTACATCGAGGCCTGGCCCAGGATCGGGTAGTAGGTCAGCGGCTCCACGATCCAGAGCACCCCGAAGGTGCCGGCAATGGCCAGCAGGGCGGTCCAGATCCGGGCCTGGTCCACGTCCAGGCCGCTGAAGAGGACGAGGTAGGCGGGGCCGGCCAGGGCGAAGACCAGCCCGGCGATCATCGTCAGACGGCCCCAGCGGGCGGTGGTCGCGTCGAAGCGCTGCAGGGCGGAGTCGGTGTGGGTCACGGTGGTCATGGCGGAGTCCTTCGGTGGTCTCGGGCGCGGGCTCAGGCGCTGGGGAAGACGCCGGCGCCGACGGTGAAGTAGGTGACGACCAGGGCGGTCAGGATGGCGATGCCCAGGGCCCACTCGCGGACCCACTGGCGCCGGAGCACCTTGGCGATCCCCAGGAAGGCGGCCATCGTGGCCGCGGAGACGAGGAAGGCCACCACGTGGTTGCCGGACTTGGGCAGCTCCCCGAGGCCGAGGGCGAAGAAGGCCGCGAGCAGGGCCGCCCCGGGGACCACCGTCATCACCGCGGGATTGACCTTGCGCAGGCTGACGTCGCCGCGCTTGAGCAGCGGGGTGAGGATCAGCGTGGCGAGCATCCACATCGCCCCGCCCAGGCTCATCGCCATGAACGCCACGGCGAACACGCCCTGCGTGTAGGTGGGACCGCCGAGATCGGCGCCCATGCTGCCCGCGGCGATGCTGGCGGCACCGGTCTCGAAGGAGACCGACCCGATCAGCCCGATCCGCACGAGCACGGCCGGGGTGCCGAAGACGGTCAGCAGCGCCACGGCGACGAGCGCCACGGCCAGGGACGGGCCGACCGCCGAGACCGCCCCGGCGCGGAAGGACGTCCTGAGCTCGGCGGGGCTCACCCCGGCGGCGGGAGCCGCCGTGCGGGCGGCCCGGACGTAGATGAGGGTCTGGACGACGATGACGGCGAAGACGCCGAGGGCGCAGATCCACAGCACGGGCAGGTTCGCCACGGACAGGATGTCGGTGGAGGCGCCGTCGACAACGGTGCGCAGTTTCATGGGAGCTCCCAGTGGTGGTCGGATCGGTGGCGGAGGAGGGCGGGGACCCGGGGTGTCCATCGCCGCCGGGTGCTTTCTCCGAGCGTGACGTGACGCCGATCACCTCGAGCGGATATCCTGGAAATCCTGCACAGATTGCACTTCTGACCGAAGGAACCAGCATGGAACTGCCCGTGGAGGACCTGGAGCTCGTCCATGCCCTGCAGATCGCTCCGCGGGCGACCTGGACCCAGCTGGGGACCGCGCTCGGCCGCCACCCCAGCACCCTCGCCGCTCGCTGGGACCGGCTGCGGGCCGACGGCCGCACCTGGGTCACCGCCCACCTCGGCACCTCCGGCACGCAGGGCTGCGCCACCTTCATCGGCCTCGAGTGCCGCCCGGGCCGCCGGGCCGAGGTGCTGGAGCGGCTGTGCGCCGTGCCGGAGATCGGCACCGTGGAGGAGTCGGCGCGCGCCTGGGACGTCCGGCTCACCGTCCTCACCCGCAGCTGGGAGCAGATGACCCAGGACGTGCTGCCGCTGGTGCGGGCGGACCCGGCGATCCTGCGGGCCCAGCTCACGGTGGCCACCCGGCTCCACGCGATCGGCAACAACTGGCGCCTGGACGTCCTCTCCCCGGAGCAGCAGCGCCGCGTGGGCGCCCTGCGGACGGAGGCGCACCGTCCCCACGGCGCCGTTCCCGCCCGCCTCGAGGAGCTGACGGCCGTGCTCCAGGGCGACGGGCGCGCCTCCGCCGCCGAGATCGCGGCCGCGACGGGCACCCATCCGACGACGGCCGCCCGGCACCTGCGCCAGGCGCTCGAGACCGGCCTCGTCGCCCTCCGCTGCGAACTGGCCCAGCAGTACTCCGGCTACCCGGTGTCGTGCCAGTGGTACGTCCGGGTCCCGCCGGCGCAGCTCGAGGCGGCCGTGCGCACCCTGCGCACCTACCGGACGCTGCGCCTGTGCGCCTCGACCACCGGCGACACCAACCTCACGTTCCTGCTCTGGCTGCGCACCCCCGGGGACATCTTCGACGTCGAGGCGGAGCTGCAGGCCGCCGCACCGGGGGTCCAGGTCGTGGAGTCCGACGTGGGGGTCCGCACCCACAAGCGCATGGGCTGGATGCTGCGCGACGACTCGACCGCGACCGGCGAGGTGGTGACCGAGCTCGCTCCGGCCGCCCGGTGAGGCCGCCCCGGCCCCCGGCACCGGGGCCGGACACACGGGAGACAGGGCCGCACGATGCGAGGCGCGCGGCGAACGGAGCCTCGGCACAGGGTGCGCTGCGGAGAGAGCGCTTCGCGAACGGGGCGCGGCGGGACTCAGTCCCGGTCCGGGTCCCCCAGCAGCTCCTCCGGGACCAGGTGGGCGTCCCTGACGCCGGCGAGCAGCCGGGGGTCGAGCGGCGTGCCGCGCCGCAGGACGCTGATCGTGCCGGAGGCCTCGAAGACCACGCACGCGATCTCGCCGGGGCTGCGCACGCCCGCCTTCCGCAGAGCCCCGAAGAGCTCCGACTCCACCACGTGGACCCGGCGGAGGTTGGCCTCCAGCACCCGCCCGCCGGCCATCAGCAGGACCGCCTGGTTGTTCATCAGCGCCGACACGCGGATCCCCGCGCGGAGCTGGCCGAAGGCCGCCTCGAGCGCGAACAGCGTGCCGAGCCCCAGGACGCCCGCGGCGAGGGTGGGCGTGTCCCCCAGGACCGCGCGCCCGGCCACGGCGCCGAGCATGACCGCCACGACCGCGTCGAAGGTCGACAGCCGGGAGAGCACGCGCTGGCCGAAGAGCCGCACCATGAGCAGGAACGCCAGGTAGATCCCCACGGCCGAGGCCACCACCGCCAGCGCCCCGGGGGCGTCCACGCCGAGGAGGGCCGCGGCGTCCTCGAGCACGGGTCAGACCTCCTGGTCCGCGAACTGCGTCTCGTACAGCTCCGCGTAGCGCCCGCTTCCGGCGAGCAGCTCGGCGTGCCGGCCGCGCTCCACGATCCGGCCGTCCTCGACCACCAGGATCTGGTCGGCGGAGCGGATGGTCGAGAGCCGGTGGGCGATGACCAGGGCGGTGCGCCCCGCCATCGCCTCGCCCAGGGCCGCCTGGACGTAGGCCTCGTTGGTGGAGTCCAGCGCCGACGTGGCCTCGTCGAGGATCACCACGCGCGGGGCCGCGAGGAGCAGGCGGGCGATCGTCAGCCGCTGCCGCTCCCCGCCCGAGAGCCGGTAGCCGCGCTCGCCCACCACGGTGTCCAGCCCGTCCGGGAGGGAGCGGATCACGTGCTCCATCCGGGCCCGGGCCAGCGCGTCCCACAGCTGGTCGTCCGTGGCCTCCGGCCGCACCAGGGCGAGGTTGTCCCGGATCGACTCGTGGAACAGGTGCCCGTCCTGGGTCACCATCCCGATGGTCTCCCGCAGCGAGGCGAAGGTGGCGTCCCGCACGTCCGTCCCGCCGATCCGCACGGCCCCCGAGGTGACGTCGTAGAGCCGGGCGACGAGCTGGGCGATGGTCGACTTGCCCGCGCCGGAGGAGCCCACGAGAGCCACCGTCTGCCCGGGCAGCACGGTGAAGCTCACCCCGTGCAGCACCTCCTCGCCGCCCCGGCCGTCGAGCACCGCCACGTCCTCGAGCGAGGCCAGCGAGACCTCCTCGGCGGAGGGGTAGGCGAACCGGACGTCGTCGAACTCCACCGACGCCGGGCCGGCCGGCAGCGCCCGGGCTCCGGGCCGCTCCTGGATCAGGGGGACGAGGTCGAGGATCTCGAAGACCCGCTCGAAGCTCACCACGGCGCTCATGACGTCCATCCGGGCGTTGGCGAGCATGGTCAGCGGAGTGTACAGCCGGGTGAGCAGCAGGGCGAGGGTCACCACCGCGCCCGCGTCCAGGTTGCCGAGGATCGCCTGTGCGCCGCCGAGCCCGTAGACCAGGGCGAGGGCGAGCGCGGAGACCAGCGTGAGGGCCGTGACGAACACGGTCTGCAGCATCGCCACCCGCACGCCGATGTCCCGGACGCGGCCGGCGCGGCGCTCGAACTCGGCCGCCTCGGCGTCGGGCCGGCCGAAGAGCTTGACCAGGGTGGCGCCGCCGGCCGAGAACCGTTCGGTCATCTGCGTGGACATGGACGCGTTGTGCTGGGCGGCCTCCCGCTGGAGGCTCGCCAGCCGTCCGCCCATGGCCCGTGCCGGGACCAGGAAGATCGGCAGCAGGAGCACGGACAGCGCGGTGACCTGCCACGAGATCGAGACCATGACGATCACCGTGAGGATCAGGGAGACGACGTTGCTCACCACGCCCGAGAGCGTGTTGGAGAACGCCCGCTGGGCGCCGATGACGTCGTTGTTGAGCCGCGAGACCAGGGCGCCCGTGCGCGTGCGGGTGAAGAAGGCGATCGGCATCCGCTGCACGTGGTCGTAGACGGCCGTGCGCAGGTCCAGGATGAGCCCCTCCCCGATCAGGGAGGACAGCCACCGGTTGAGGACGTTCAGCCCCGCGTCCACGATCGCCACCACCGCGATGGCCACCGCGAGCCACACCACCACGGAGACCTCGTCCCCGGCGTTGATGGCGCGCACCACGTCACCGGCCAGGATCGGGGTGACCACGCCGAGCAGGGCCGTGAGCACCGAGACGACCAGGAACACCGTGAGCCGCGACCGGTGCGGGCGCGCGAAGGCGACGATGCGCCGGAGCGTGCCGCGGTCGATCTTCCGGTCCTTGACCTCCTGGCCCTGGACGGTGCGCCACAGCACCATGTACGGCGAGTTCTGCATGCTCATGGGCCTGCCCCGATCTGCGGGGGAACACCCGCGCTGGATCCGGCGCGGCCCCGTGGTGGTCTCGTGGTGGTGGTCTCGTGCGCGCCGCGCCGGGAACGATTTTACGCGTCCGCGCCGACACCTCCGCATTCGCCGCGGCGCAGCGCCGCCGGAGCCGGACCCGGCTCCCCGCACGGGCCCTCCGCGCGGGGACAGCCCGTGCGGGGCGCCGGTGCGGGAGATCGGCGCTGGAGGACGGCACGGAGTGCGGCACCGGGACGACGACGAGCCCCCGGCCCGCAGGGTGCTGCTGGGCCGGGGGCTCGTCGTTCCGGTGGCACGGCGTCCCCGGACGAGGGCTCGGGCGGGATCAGGCGCGGGCGGCCCCGCGGCGCTTCGCCGCAATGACGTGGTCCAGCGACCAGCGGCCGGCACCGGCCAGGGCGAAGAGGGCGGACGCGGCGGCGAGCAGCAGGACGAGCTCGATCCCGCCGTCGGCCACGAAGAAGCCCGCGGGCAGGTGCACGAGCACGAGCGCGCCCAGCATGACGAGGGCGAGCAGGGCGGCGACCACGCGGGTGCCGAGACCCAGGAGGAGCATCAGCCCGCCCACGAGCTCGAGCACGGCGACCACCGGTGCGGCGAGCTCGGCCGCCGGGACGCCCATCTGGGCGAAGGCGGCCTGGGTGCCGGCGAGGGTCCACTCGGTGAACTTCTGCCAGCCGTGCAGGAGGAACGTGACGCCGAGGACGACGCGCAGGACGGTCAGGCCCAGGGAGGCCGCGGAGGAGTCGGCGGCGGGGGCGGAGGAACGGACGGGGGACGTGCGCTGCGGCACCTGAGTTGTGGACATGTCACAACTGTAGGGCAGAACTACTTTCCTCGTCAAGTTTATTGCCGGCGGGTGCCGGCCGTCACGGCTGGTCCGAGGCCAGCTCCCGGGCCGTGGGACCGGACGCGGAGTCGTCGACCATCCGGCCGATCAGGGCGAGCTGCTGCACCTGGACGGGCGTTAGCCGGTCGATCACGGTCCGCCGGACGTGCTCCACGTGGCCCGGGGCCACCTGCTCGACCCGCTCCAGACCGCGGTCGGTGATCTCGGCGAGCACCACGCGCTTGTCCTTCTCGCCGCCCGCGCGCACCACCAGGCCGTCGCGCTCGAGGCGTGCGACGATCCGGGACAGCCGGGACTGGGAGGTGTTGGTGGCCGTCGCGAGGTCCGACATGCGCCGCCGCCGGTCGGGGGCCTCCGAGAGCATCGCGAGCACCAGGTACTCGGCGAGGCTGAGGTCCGCCTCCGCCTGCAGCTGGGACTCGATGCTGCCGGGCAGCGTGAACATGATGGAGACGAGCGCCAGCCAGGCCTCTCGCTCCTCGGGGGACAGCCATCGGGTCTCGGTCATGGGGCCGATTCTACGAGCCGGTCCTTGACGCATCATGGGAACGCGGCCGCCGAGCGCGCCCCATAATGGAACGCATGGACTCCCTCGGCACCTGGCCCCGGCCCGTACCCGCGGACGATCGCGACTTCGACGTCCAGGTCATGCGGCGGCTGCGCACCGCCTCCGGCGACGACGAGGCGGCCGGCCGGCCCTCCCTGGGCGAGCGCCTGGGCACGTCGCTGCTGCTGGTGGTCCCCGTGCTGACCGCGCTCGCCGTGGTCCTGCTGTGGCAGCAGTGGTCCCGGTCCGGCTCGCCGCTGCTCCTCGCCCTCATCGCCGTGCTGCTCGTGGCCACCGCCCTGTGGTGGACGGCCCGGTTCCGGCGCGCCTTCGCGACCGCGCAGGGCCGGCTGGGCGCACGCCTGGCGAACGTCGTGGACCACGGCGTGGGCGTCGTCCGGGAGCTCGACCTCGAGCCGGTCGGCCAGGACGCGGCCGCCACCGGGAGCTCCCGTGCGAGCTCCGCCGAGGACGGCACCGGGGAGGTCACCGGGGAGGTCACCGAGAACGGCGCCGGGAACGGCGGCCGGGTCCGTGCCCGGCTGGGGCTGTCCGTGACCCCGGTGCAGGGGGACCGCTTCAGCACGGTCGTGGAGGCCGTCTACGACACCGAGGCCGCGCTGCTCCTGGAGGTCGGCTCGCACGGACCCGTCCGCTTCCTGCGCGACGACCCCGAGGGGACCACCGTGATCGACACCCGGCTCTCCGAGGAGCAGGTCGCCCAGGTCTACCGGGGCGCCGCCCTCAATTGACGGTGCGGACGGTCCCGCGGCCGGTCCGCGGGCTCCGGAGGCGGGCGGCTCAGCCGCTGCGCCGGTCGGCCGCCCGCTGCGCCTCCTCGACCCGCCGCCGGAGCTGCTCGCAGAGGTCCTCCCCCGCGCGCAGCAGCTCCGGCATCCGCTCGCGGTCGGTGGTCTGTGCCCGGAAGGCGTCCGCCACGCCCACTCCGTGCCCCGCGCGGCGGACGAGCTCGACCGGCAGGCCGGCCCGCACCGTGCCCGGCGACAGGACCTTGAGGTAGGCCCCGGAGCGGCCCCGCTCCGTGAACCGGCGCAGCCAGCCGCGCACCTCCATGCTCGCGCGGAACGTGCCGCAGGGGATGCGGGCGTCCGTGACCTGCAGCAGCACCTCGCCGATCCGCCAGACGTCGCCCAGCCGCGCTCCGTCGACGTCGAAGCCCGAGAGCGTGAGGTTCTCCCCGAAGGTGCCGTCGGGGATCTCCCGCCCCAGCTCCTGCGCCCAGAAGTCCAGCTCCTCGCGCGCGAACGCGTACACAGCCTGGTCGGTGCCGCCGTGGTACTTGCCGTCCCCGATGAAGTCCCCGGCCAGGCCGGAGCCGAGGCCGCCCCGGCGCGGTCCGGGTTCGCGGACCTGCACCGGACCGTCCACGGGGCGCTTGCGGATGCCCGTGGGCCGGTTCCGTCTGGCAGGGTTCGCCTCCGCCCGGCCGACGTTGACGCTCTCGACGCGGGCGGTCATGAGCGGTCCTCCTTCCCGGGGCCCGGAGCCCCGCCGGTGCGCTCCTCGAGCTCGTTGTGGTGGGTCGGAGAATACACCGCCGAGCCGATCAGGTAGCCCGACCGGACGACCGCCATGGCCCCCACGGAGGAGGTCACGAGCTGGAGCACCACCGCGGCCATCAGCTTGACCGCGGTGGTGACCCCCGGGACGAAGAAGAAGACGCCGAGGAGGATGAGGGCGATGCCCACGCCGGCGGCGGTGGCCACGGCCGAGGACCGGGTGTAGAGGTCGGGCAGCCGCACGATCCCCACCATGGCGGTGAGGAACACGAGGGAGCCGAGCACGATCAGCACCTGGCCGGCGACGCTCATCCACAGGTGCTCGTGCAGGACCGGGTCGAAGACCACGCTCACCGCCTCCCGTTGGTCAGCGCCCGGGCGAGCGAGACCGTGGCCAGCAGGCCCACCAGCGTGGCCACGAGCACCAGGTCGAACACGGCCCGGCTGCCCACCAGGACCCCCAGCAGGGCGATCAGCCCGATGACGGAGAAGAACAGCAGGTCGGAGGCGATCACGCGGTTGGCGTCGTTGGGGCCCACGAACATGCGGACGCCGGCGACCACGACGGACGCCGTCAGCACCAGCACACCGAAGAGGATGCCGATCACGGAGGTGCTCCTTCCGCCCGGACCGCGCGCAGCAGGCGGGTCTCGAACTCGCGAAGACGGCGCCGGGCCGAGTCCGGGTCGTTGTCGTACATGACGTGCACGTAGAGGTCGTGCCCCGGGGGCAACCCGTCCTCGCCCCCGGCACGGGCTGCGGTGGCGAGGGTCAGGGTCCCCGGGGTCAGGGAGATGAGCACCGCCAGCGTGGCGGTCTCGAACTCGGTGCGGCACCGGCTCCGGCAGCGCACGACGATCGGGGACGACCGCTGCTGCACGGTGAACACATCGTGCATCACCGCGAGGTTCGAGACCAGGACCTCCCGGGCGAACCACAGCAGGAACCCCACGATGCGCGGCAACCACGTCACCCACTTCACGTCCCGAACACCGCCTCCACGTACGCGCGGGTGTCGACGAGCCCCTCGGCCGCCGCGGCGGCGACCCCCAGGAGCAGCTCCCCGCCCACGCCGAGCACCAGGGTCACCAGGACCAGGACCAGCGCCGGCGCCACGAGCCGGGCGGGGATCCGCCGCTCCCGCACGCCGGCGGCCTCGAGGACCTCCCGGGCCGAGTCCTCCGGCTCGCCCAGGAACATCTTCCCCCAGACCTTGAGCATGGACAGCAGCGTGAACAGGCTCACCACCACCGCCAGCACCGCCACCGCCGCCCGTCCCTCCCCGAAGGCGGCGAGCACGAGGGACAGCTTGGCCACGAACCCCGAGAACGGCGGCAGGCCCACCAGGGACATGGCCGCCGCGAAGAAGGCCACCGCGACCAGGGGCTCGCGCCGGAGCAGTCCGGTGACGTGGCCCAGGGGGTAGCGCCCGTAGCCGATCTCGACCGCGCCGATCGACAGGAACAGCGAGGCCTTCACGACCGTGTGGTGCAGCAGGTAGAAGATCCCGGCGGTCAGGCCCGCGGGGCCGAAGAGGGCGACCCCCAGCAGGATGTAGCCGATCTGGCTGACCATGTGGAAGGCCAGGACGCTGCGGGCGTCCTGCTCGCCCACCGCCCCCAGCACACCCACCACCATCGTCACGGAGAACAGCACGAGACCGACCCACAGGAACTCCTCCGCGCCGCCGAACACCACGGCGTAGATCCGGTAGATCGCGTAGATCGCCACCTTGGTGTGCAGCCCGGAGAAGAGGGCCGTGACCGTGGGGGACATGAACGGGTAGGTCCGGGCCAGCCAGCCGTGCACGGGCACCACGGCCGCCTTGACCGACAGGGCGAGGAGCACGACCGCGACCGCGATCGCCACCGCGGAGTCCTCCGCGGCGCGGCCGGCGAGCTCGGCCAGGTTCACGGTGCCGGCCACGCCGTAGACGAGGGCCACCCCGGCCACCAGCACGGTCGAGGCCAGCAGGTTGACCGTCACGTAGATCCGCGCGGACGTCACCTGCATCAGCCGTCCGCGGCCCCGGTGGGCGAGGATGATCAGCCCGTACGAGGGCAGGAGCATCGTCTCGACGAACACGAACAGGTTGAAGAGGTCCGCCGTCAGCAGCGCTCCGTTGAACCCGGCGGTCAGCACGAGCACCAGCGGCGCGAAGAACCGCTTGCGCGCCTGGTGGGAGACCACCCCGAAGCTCGCGCAGACCAGGGTGAGGCTGCCCGTCATGGTGAGCATCAGCGCCGTGAGCATGTCCGCGGCGAAGGGGATGGACACCCCCGGGGGCCACCGGCCCACGGCGTGGGCGAGGACGGCCGGTCCGTCCCGCAGGGCGGTCACGAGCCACAGGGACGCCAGGACGTCCGCCCCCAGCACGCCCAGCAGCGTGGCCCGGGCGAGGCGCCCGGGATCGCCCAGCAGCACGAGCGCCCCCGCCGCGAGCAGCGGGACGACGACGAACAGCGGGAGCAGCTCCGCGCTCACGGACGACCACCCGGGGACCGTCTCCTCCCGGCCGGGTGGCTGCCGCGGCGGCGCGCGGCACGGGGACGGAGCTCGTCGGCCGCGAGCGCCGAGGACCCCCCGGCGTCGTCGATGAAGGTGGGGGTCTCCGTCTCCCGGCCGGTGAGCTCGAGGTCGGTGTCGTCGTCGGCGTCGCCGGTCACCGCGAGCACCAGCAGGTAGATCGTCACGGCGAACGAGATGACGATGGCGGTCAGCACGAAGGCCTGGGGCAGCGGGTCGGCCGTGGTCGCCGGGTCGGGGCCGCCCCCGAGCGCCTCGCCGCGCCGATCGGCCCCGCCGGCGGCGAGGATGATCAGGTTCACGGCGTGGCTGAGGAACATGAAGCCGATGACCACGCGGACCATGCCCCGGCGCAGCATCATGAACACTCCTCCGGCCACGAGCACGCCGACGGTCAGGGCGATCGCCATCAGGGCTCCTTCCGGGGGGCGCGGCCCGCTGCGCGGAAGGGGTCCGGGCGTTCCGGCAGCGGCGGGCGGGTGCGGTCTTGCTCGTCGTGCACCGTGCCGGCCGGTGCCGTCTCGCTGCTGTGCGGTCTGGACGTGGTGCTCCTGGCCGGGGGCTCGGAGCGCAGCACCGAGGAGACGGAGCCCGCGCGGCGCAGCGGAAGGGGCTCCTTCTCGTCGACGCCGAGCCGGCTGATGGCGGCGACGATCACCCCGACCACGGCGAGGTAGACGCCGACGTCGAAGACGAGCGCCGTGGTGACCTTGAGCCCGAGCACGTCGACGTGCAGGGGGCGGAGGAAGGAGCCCTCGAGCAGCCCGAGCAGCCCGACCACGACGGCGACCACGACGCCCGCGCCGATGAACTGCGTGTAGGGCAGGCGCATGCGGCTGACGCGGTCGTCGGCGGCCGTGAGGTAGACCAGGGCGATGCCGGCGGCGCCGATCAGGGCGGAGATGAACCCTCCGCCGGGGGCGTCGTGCCCGCGCAGCAGGAAGAAGAGGGACAGCACCACGATGACGGGGCCCAGGGTGCGGGCGGTGACGCGCAGGACCACCATGTTCTCCCGGGGGCTGCGGATCGGCGAGTCGTCCGGTTCGGTGATCGGGCTCGGCCGCTTGGGGAGCAGGCCGCGGGACTCGATGGCCACCACGATCGCGAGGCCGGCCACCCCCAGCACCGTCAGCTCGCCGAGGGTGTCCAGGGCGCGGAAGTCCACGAGGATCGTGTTGACCACGTTCGTGCCGCCCGTCTGCTCCTCGCCCTGCTCGAGGAAGTACCGACCGGCGGGGGACAGGCCCCGCCGGTCCGTGAGCAGCCAGGTGGCGGCCGCCGCGCCCGCGCCCGCCAGGACCGCCACGGCCGCCGCCACCCATCCCCGGACCTCGCCGGTGCGGTGGAACGTGGAGGGCAGCCGGTTGAGGAGCAGGACGATGACCACCACGGTGAGCACCTCCACGAGCAGCTGCGTCAGGGCGACGTCGGTGGCCCCGAGGGCGTAGAACCACAGGGCGACCGCGAAGCCGACGTCGCCCGCGATGGTCAGCAGTCCCACCCGGCTGCGGGCCCGCAGGGCGAGCGCCACCCCGATGAGCACGAGGACCAGCAGGACCCAGTCGGTGAGGGTGGACGGGTCGCCGTAGAGGCCGGGCACCTCCACCGTCAGCAGGCCCACGGCGGCGAGCGCCACGAGCGCGACGACGGGCGGCATCAGGTGCCGGCGGGGCACGTCGGAGCGGGTGGGCCGGCCGACCTGCTCCCCCAGGGAGATGGACCCGCGGCGGAAGGCCTCCACCACGGCGACGCCGGTCACGGGGAACGACCGCCGTCCCAGGACGCGATCCACGGGCCGGCGCCCCAGCACGAGCACGCCGCCGAGGACGAACACGGTCAGCGACATGAACAGCTCCGGGGACCACCCGTGCCACAGGCCGAGGTGCGGTTCGGCCCCGTCCCCGGCCACGGCGGTCGAGGCCGCGCCCAGCAGCGGTTCGGCCGCGGCGCCCGCGAGGCCGAGGACCGGCCCCGCCAGGGCGACCACGGCCACGGGCGCCAGGAAGGCCGCCGACGCCTCCCGGGGAGCGTCCGCCGGGGCCCGCCCGGGCAGCACCGTGAGCATCCGCGCCGAGTACGCGAACGTGCAGGCCGCGGCGAGCACCGCCGCGGCTCCCACGAGCCACGCGGCCGCGGCCGGAGCGGGACCGTGGGCCATGGCCTTGAACATCGCCTCCTTGGAGACGAAGCCGAACAGCGGGGGCAGACCCGCCATCGAGGCCGCGGCGAGGACCATGGTCCCGGCGGTCACGGGCATGGTGCGGGCCAGCCCGGACAGTGCCCGCAGGTCGCGGGTGCCGGCCTGGTGGTCGATCACGCCGACGGCCATGAACAGCGCCGCCTTGAACAGCGCGTGGGCGGCCACGTGCACGGCGGCGCCGACGGCCGCGTACTCGGTGCCGATGCCGATGGTCGCCGTCAGGAAGCCCAGCTGGCTCACCGTCGAGTAGGCCAGCAGCTCCTTGAGGTCGTGGCGCTGCAGCGCGAGGACCGCCCCCAGCAGTGCCGTGAGCAGGCCGACCGACACGAGCAGCACGTTCCACACCGGCACGGCGTGCAGCGCCTCCGTGAAGCGGAGCATGAGGTAGATGCCGGCCTTCACCATCGCCGCCGCGTGCAGGTAGGCGCTCACCGGCGTGATCGCCACCATCGCGTCCGGAAGCCAGGCGTGGAACGGGAACTGCGCGGACTTGGTGAAGGCCGCCAGGGCCACGAGCACGGCGACCACCGCCGCGAGGCCGGGGGACGCGTCCCACACGCCGTCCGCGAGCACGGCGCTGAGCCGGGTGGTCCCCGTCGCGGCCCACATCACGGCCACCGCGGTGAGCAGGCACAGCCCGCCGGCCGCGGTGACCAGGAACGTCCGGATCGCGGGGTCGCGGCCCTCCGGCCCCGAGCGGGCGATCAGCAGGAACGAGCACAGCGTGGTGAGCTCCCACGCCACGAACAGGACCACGAGGTCGTCGGCGAGGACCAGCGCGAGCATCGCCGCCGCGAAGAACGTCATCAGGGTGTAGAAGGACGCGTGGCCGCCGTCGCCCAGGTAGCGGCTCGACCAGGCGAGGACCACCGCCCCGATCACCAGCACGAGCAGCCCGAACAGCAGCCCGAGCCCGTCGAGGCGCAGGTGGAGGGAGATCCCGAGGGTGGGCATCCACGGGACCTGCTGGAGCACGCCCTCCGGGTCCGTCCGGTCGTTCCACACGACCCCGAGGCCACCCGCGAGGGCGAGCAGGCCCGCGGCGAGCGGCCAGCCCGCGTCCCGGCCCGCGAGGCGGCCGAGCACGCCGGCCGCAGGCACGAGCAGAACCGCGAGAGCGAGGATGACGAGGAGGGACACGCCTGGCAACCGTCCGGTCGAAGGGAGGGAACGAGGTGGGCGGATCCGGCGGAGGCCTCGGTGCGGACCCCGGAACGGGTCCGCCCGATGTCAGCGCCGCGGTTTCACGGAGCTCGACCCCGCCGAGGGGACGACCGGGGTGGCCTGCGTCTCGGCCTCGGGCTCGACGGCCGCCCCGCCCTCGGCCTGCTCGGCGCGGCTCGCGGGCCCCGGGTCCTCGTGCTCGCCGCCGTGGTGGCCGGCGCCGGTGCGGCGGGAGGGCAGGGACGGACGGCGGCGCACGGTCGCGCCGGGCGCGCGCGGGGCGTCGTTGATCTCGGTGACGGACACGGCCATCGCGTTGAGCGCGAGGCCGGCGAGCACGAACACCCACGCCGTCCTGGGGTACCACGCCAGGGCGAGGACCACTCCGACCACGACGAGGGCGATGGAGGTCAGGTAGGCGGGGGTCAGAACGCGCTGGACGTTGAACTTCATGGGTTCCATTCCACCACGCGCGCGCGGGGATCGACCAACGCGGCCGGGCGTTTCTCCCCGGCGGCGACGAGGGCCCTGGCCCGGGCGCCTCCTGGCGTATACCGTCTGCGGCATGGACGACCTCGACCCCGGGCTGCTCGAGCTGGCGCGTTCCGCCGGCACCGTGACCGTGCTCTCCGGCGCCGGGATGTCGGCTGAGAGCGGGGTGCCCACCTTCCGCGACGCCGGCACCGGGCTGTGGGCGCGCTGGTCCCCCGAGGAGCTGGCCACCCCCGAGGCGTGGGACGCCGATCCGGAGCTCGTCTGGTCCTGGTACCTCTGGCGGGCCCGTCAGCTGCGCCGGCTCCGCCCGAACGCCGGGCACCGGGCGGTCGCCCGGTGGGCGGACCGGGCCCGCGTCCACGTGGTCACCCAGAACGTCGACGACCTCCACGAGCGGGCGGGCTCCACGGTGCTCGCCCACCTGCACGGCAGCCTGTTCGCGTTCCGCTGCTCCGTCTGCGACGCCCCGTTCCCGGAGCGCCTCGTCCCCGGCCTGGGGGCGCCGACCGGTCCGGAGCCGTCGCCCGGCGCCGGGGAGCCCATGCCCGAGGAGCCCGTGCCCGAGGAGCCCGCCCGCGTGCCGCCCCCGGCATGCCGCGCCTGCGGCGGGCCGGTGCGGCCCGGGGTCGTGTGGTTCGGCGAGCTGCTGCCGGAGGGGGCCGTGGACCGGGCCGCCTCGGCCGTCGCGGCGGCGGACCTCGTGCTCGTCGTGGGCACCTCCGGACTGGTGCAGCCCGCAGCGTCCCTGCCGCTCCTCGCCGCCGGCCGGGGCACGCCCGTGGTCGAGATCAACCCCGAGGACACCGTGCTCACCCCGCACGCGGACCGCACCGTGCGGGCCGGGGCCGCCGAGGCCCTGCCCCGCCTGCTGCCCCCGCGGGGCGACCGGTCCCGGTCGGCCCCGCCCCCGGGCACCGGCCGCTGACCGCCGGCCGCCTGCTGCTGAGCACCGGGGACGGAACGCCCGGGGACCGACCGCCCGGGGACGGATCGCCCAGGAGGGACGGCCCGGGGACCGATTGCTGAGAGCAGAAAGCACGCTGTCCTTCTTGTCAGCGCGCGGCGGCGGGCGGAGACTGATCGACGGACACCGGGCCGGGTGCCCTGCTCCCGGCCCTCCCCGACAGCCCCGGGCTGTCCCTCCACGAAAGGCACGGTCCATGACCCAGTCCACGACGCAGTCCCCGACCCTCACCCTGCACGACGGCCACACCATCCCGCAGCTCGGCTACGGCGTGTGGCAGGTCGACGCCGACATCGCCGAGGACGTGGTGGGCCAGGCCCTCGAGGCCGGCTACCGCCACATCGACACCGCCATGATCTACGGCAACGAGGAGGGCGTGGGCCGGGCGATCGCGAAGAGCGGCGTCCCGCGCGACGAGATCTTCGTGACCACCAAGCTGTGGAACGACGACCACGGCCACGACGCCGCCCTGAAGGCGATCGACGCCTCCCTGGAGCGTCTCGGCCTGGACCACGTCGACCTCTACCTCATCCACTGGCCCACGCCGAAGCGCGGCAAGTACGTGGAGACCTGGAAGGCGCTCCAGGAGATCCGCGACAGCGGCAGGGCCCGGTCCATCGGCGTCTCCAACTTCCCCCGCGAGGAGCTGCAGGAGATCATCGACGCGACGGGCGTGGTCCCCGTGGTGAACCAGGTGGAGCTGCACCCGTACTTCAACCAGGCCGCGCTGCGGGACTTCAACGCCTCCCACGACATCCTCACCGAGGCGTGGTCCCCGCTGGGCCAGGGCGGCGACCTGCTCAAGGACCCGGTGATCGGCTCGATCGCCCGCAAGCACGGCGCCACCCCGGGGCAGGTCATCATCGCCTGGCACCTGGCGATCGGCAACGTGGTCTTCCCCAAGACCGTCACCCCGGAGCGGATCCGCGAGAACTACGCGGCCCTCGACGTCCGCCTGGACGACGAGGACGTCGAGGCGATCAACGGCCTCGACAACGGGGGGCGGATCGGCGCGGACCCGAAGGACTTCAACTGATCCGGAGGCCCCTCCCGGTGACGACCGGGGCGTGACGCCCAGGGCGTGACGCCCGGGGCGGCGGTCGCACCGCCGCCCCGGGCGCCGCCCGTGGTGCCGCCGGCGGGAACGGGCGCGACGGGCGCCCGGCGGAGCCGTCCGCCGGGGTCGCGCGCGCCGGGGTCGCGCGCGCTGGAGTCCGCGCGCCGATTGGCGCGAACCGCGCCGGCGGGTGAACCATGATGGTCATGAACCACGACACGTCCCGTGCGGGCGAGGGCACCACCAGCGCCACCGCTCCGCACGGCAACCCCGACAACATCCCGGGCGCGGACCTGCCCCGCCCCGACGAGAAGACGTTCTTCGGCCAGCCCCGCATGCTGGCGAACCTGTTCAGCGTCGAGCTGTGGGAGCGCTTCTCCTTCTACGGCATGCAGGGCATCGTCCTGCTGTACATGTACTTCGCCACGACCGAGGGCGGACTGGGCATCGACCGCGCCACGGCCGCGGGCATCGTGGGCGCCTACGGCGGCGCCGTCTACCTCTTCGCCATCCTGGGCGGGTGGGTGGCCGACCGGCTCCTGGGCTCCGAGCGGACGATGTTCGTCAGCGGCGTGCTCATCATGGCCGGGCACGTCTCGCTCGCGCTCGTCCCCGCGGTCGCGGGGCTCACGGCGGGCCTGGTCCTCATCGCGATCGGCTCGGGCGGGCTCAAGGCCACGATCACCAACCTGGTGGGCGCCCTCTACGATCGCCAGGACCCCCGCCGCGACGCCGGCTTCTCGATCTTCTACATGGGCGTGAACATCGGCGGGCTCCTCGGACCGCTCCTGACGGGCTTCGCGCAGAAGACCTGGGGCTTCCACCTGGGCTTCGGCCTGGCCGCGATCGGCATGGCCTTCGGCCTGACCCAGTACGCGCTGGGCCGCCGGCGGCTCCCCGACGAGGTCCACCACGTGCCCAACCCCCTGCCGCGCGAGCAGTACGGGAAGTGGGCGGGGATCGCCGCGGCCGCCGTCGCCGTCGTCGTGGCCGCCGTCCTCACGGGGGTGCTCAACGCGGCCAACCTGGCCGACGTGGTCGTGGGCGTGATCGTGGTGGCGGCCGTGGCGCTGTTCGCCCTCCTGCTCACGAGCAGGAAGGTCGACGACGACGAGCGCTCCCGCGTGCGGGCGTTCATTCCGCTGTTCATCGGCTCGGCCGCCTTCTGGGCGCTGTTCCAGCAGCAGTTCACGGTGATCACGATCTACTCGGACACCCGGCTGGACCGCGCGCTCGGCGACTGGACCATGCCGATCTCGTGGGTCCAGTCCTTCAACCCCTTCTTCATCATCCTGCTCGCGCCGGTGTTCGCGGTGCTGTGGACGAAGCTGGGCGACCGCCAGCCCGGCACGCCCACCAAGTTCGGCCTGGGCATCGTGCTGATGGGGTCGGCGTTCCTCATCTTCCTGCCCATGGTCGGGGTGTCCTCGGTGCCCGTCCTGTGGGCCGCGCTGATCCTGCTGGTCGCCACCCTGGGCGAGCTGATGGTCTCCCCGGTGGGCCTGTCCCTGTCCACCCGGCTGGCCCCGCGCGCCTATCCCGTGCTGATGGTCGCCCTCTTCTACCTGTCGGTGGCCCTGGGCACGGCCCTGTCCGGCGCGCTGGCCGGCTACTACAGCGAGCAGACCGAGGCGGCGTACTTCGGGACCCTGGGCGCCGTCACGATCGTCATCGGCGCCGCGCTGCTCGTGCTGTCCCGCTGGATCCGGCGGATGATGCGCGGAGTGCGCTGACGGCCGGGACGGGCACCCGCCGTCAGGGCCCGGACGGGTCGCCGGCGACGTCCCGCACGACCTCCGCGGCGGGGACCTCCCGGGCGGCCGCGAAGTGCGGACCGGCCCACAGGGCGATGGCCTCGGGGTCCCCGGCCGCGGCCGCAGCCGCCCGGATGGGCTTCGTCAGCTGGTTGACCTGCGGATATGCCGCTGGAGCAATGTTCGTGAAGCGCTCGACGAAGCCGTTGCGCACGCCCCGCGCCAACCGGCCCGAGAACGCCCGGGTCACGGCGGTCTCCGTGTAGCGGCCCGAGCCGAGGGCCTCCCGGTACGCGGCGGAGGTCCCCGCCTCGGGCGTGCGCAGCAGCAGCGTGCCGACCTGGACGGCGTCCGCGCCGGCGGCCCGGACCGCGTCCGCCTCCGCCGCCGAGGCGATGCCGCCCGCGGCCACGAGCGGGACCTCCACGGCGGCGCGGACCGCGGCGACGAGCTCGGCCAGGGACTCCTCGCCCGGGACGTCCTCCGCGCGGTGGGTACCCCGGTGCCCGCCGGCGGCCGGGCCCTGCACCGTCAGCAGGTGGGCGCCGGCCCGCACCGCGGCCTCGGCCTCCGGCACCGAGGTCACCGTGACGGACGTCGCGGTGCCCGCCGCCGCGAGCCGCTCCAGCACGGAGGCCGCCGGCAGCCCGAAGGTGAAGGAGACGACCGGCACCCGCAGCTCCTCCACGAGCTCGAGCTTGGCCGCCCATCCGTCGTCGTCGGCCGGGTCCGTGTCCGGCAGCTCCACGCCGTACCGGCGGGCGGTGTCCTGCAGGGCCTCCCGGTAGGCCCCGACGGACAGGTGCACGGCGGGATCGACCGCCGTCCCGGGCGCCGCGGTGTTCGCCGCCTGCGGGACGAACAGGTTCACCCCGAAGGGGCCGTCGGTCAGTTCCCGCACGGTCTCGACGTCGGCGCGGACGCCGTCCACCGGGCGGTTGCCGGCGGCCAGGAAACCCAGTCCGCCGGCGGCCGTGACGGCCGCGGCGAGCGCGGGGGTCGAGGGCCCTCCGGCCATGGGCGCGCCCACGAACGGGACGGACAGGTCGTTCAGCCGGAAGGGGTACGGGGTGCTCACCATGCCTCCAGGCTAGGCAGGCGGAGGGGTCGCGTCACCCCTGGGCGCGGCACAGGACGTGGCATAGGCTGTGGCCACGATCACCCGCTGCCGAGGTCCGCCGCCCGACACCACCGATTCGAGGCATCCGATGGCCCAGTCCGCCGACTCCAAGACCCGGTCCCGCCCGCAGCCCGAGCTCAAGCGCGTCATGGGCCCCGGCCTGCTGCTGCTGTTCATCGTCGGCGACATCCTCGGCACCGGCGTGTACGCCCTCACCGGCAACATCGCCGGCGAGATCGGCGGCGCGGCGTGGGCCCCGATCCTCGTGGCGTTCGTCGTCGCCACCATCACGGCGTTCTCCTACCTCGAGCTCGTGACCAAGTACCCCGGCGCCTCGGGCGCCGCGCTCTACACGCACAAGGCCTTCGGCGTCCACTTCATCACCTTCCTGGTGACGTTCGCGGTGCTCAGCTCGGGCCTCACCTCCGCCTCGACGGCCGCCTCGGCCGTGGCGTCGAACTTCGCCCGCGGCTTCGGCCTCGAGGTGACCACCACGACCATCACCGTGATCGCCGTGACCTTCATCGCGATCCTGTGCGCCATCAACATCCGCGGCGTCACCGAGGGTCTCGCCTTCAACGTGGTGCTGACGTCCATCGAGCTCACCGGGCTGCTCATCGTGATCCTCGTGGGCTTCTGGGCGTCCTTCCAGGGCCAGGCCGACTTCAGCCAGACGATGGTCTTCGAGACCTCCGAGGACAAGGGCATCTTCCTCGCGCTGACCGCCGTGACCTCGCTCGCCTTCTTCTCCTTCGTGGGCTTCGAGGACTCCGTGAACATGGTCGAGGAGACCAAGAACCCCACCCGCGACTTCCCGCGGGTGATGCTCTTCGGCCTGGGCCTGACAGGCGTCGTCTACATCCTGGTGTCCATCTTCACCGTGGCGGTGGTCCCCATCGGGGTGCTCGGCGAGTCCACCACGCCGCTGCTGGACATGGTCCGGATCGGGGCCCCGAACATCCCGATCGACACCATCTATCCGTTCCTGACGATCTTCGCCGTGGCGAACACCGCCCTGATCAACATGCTCATGGCCTCCCGGCTGCTCTACGGCATGTCCCGCCAGGGCGTGCTGCCGGACTTCCTGGGCCACGTGCTGCGGGGCCGGCGCACCCCATGGTCGGCCATCGTGTTCACGACCCTCCTGGCGATGGCCCTGATCGTCGTGATCAACAACCTCCTGGGCAGCGGCACGGCCAGCGCCCTCGGCGGCACCACGGCCCTCCTGCTCCTGGGCGTGTTCACCATCGTCAACATCGCGGCGATCATCCTGCGGAAGGACCACTCCCCCACCCACGACTACTTCCACGCGCCCCGGGTCCTGCCCTACCTGGGCACCATCACCTGCGCCTATCTCGTGGGGCCGTGGGCGCAGGACCTCATCGAGTACCAGATCGCCGTGGTCCTGCTGCTGATCGGGCTGGCCCTGTGGCTCGTCAACTTCCTCTACGACCGCCTGTTCCTCGGCCGCAAGGTCCGGTTCGAGCACCCGGAGGACCTCGCCCGCATGGAGGACGAACCCGAGGGGACCGACCCGCACCGCGGCCCCTGAGCCGGCCGTCCACCACCCCCTGCCGCGCCGCTACCCGAGGAGAACCCGTGACCGTCGTCGTCGGATACATGCCCACCGCCCCCGGACACGCCGCCCTGGACGCGGCCATCCTGGAGGCCGAGCGCCGAGGCACCGACCTGATGGTGGTGCAGCCGCGGCCGAAGCGCCACCAGCCCCCCGAGATCGGCGCGGACATCGACGTGGAGCAGGAGAAGCTCACCCGCTCGGGGCTGCGCTACGAGCTGCGGGAGCCCGAGCACGACAGCGACCCCGCCGACGTCATCCTCGACACCGCCCGTGACTCCCAGGCCGAGCTCATCGTGCTGGGCATCCGGCGGCGCTCGCCCGTGGGCAAGATCATCATGGCCAGCACGGCCCAGCGCGTCCTGCTCGAGAGCCCCTGCCCGGTGCTGTGCGTCAAGGCCGTCTACGACTGATCCGGGATTTTATTTCTGTTTTCGAAATATTAGGCTGATCCCAGACCCCGGCGCCTCCGGTCCCGCGCGGGTGTCCGTCGGTCTCCGCGGCGCCGACCTGCTCCAGCCGCACCTGAAAGGCCCGTCATGACCACCTCGGCCCCTCCTGCATCCCGCCCTGCCCCCTGGGCCGAGGCCCCCGAGCCGCCCCGGCGTCCCCGCTGGGCCACGCTGCTGCGGACCCTGCTGCCGGCGCTGCTGATCGTGGGGTGGCTCGCGGTGGCGGGCGTGGGCGGGCCCTACTTCGGGAAGATCTCCGAGGTCTCCACCAACGACCAGTCCAGCTTCCTGCCCGAGTCCACCGAGTCCACGCAGGTCACGCGGCTGCAGAGCGAGTTCCGGGACTCGGAGGCGATCCCGGCGATCGTCCTCCTCGTCCGGGACGGCGGGCTCGTCGACGCGGACCGGGCGTGGGCCGAGGAGGCCGCCGCCGCCGTGCAGGAGAGCGGCCTCGCCGAGGGTCAGCCCTCGCCGCTGATCCCGTCGGAGGACGGGGAGGCCCTCCAGCTCGTCGTGCCCCTGCCCGACGGCGAGGTCGTCGACGACGTCGAGGCCCTCGCGGACCGGTTCGAGCAGGACCGCCCCGAGGGCCTGCAGAGCTACGTCACGGGCCCCGCCGGCTTCACGGCCGATCTCGTGGCCGGCTTCGCCGGCATCGACGGGCTCCTGCTGGGCGTGGCCCTGGCCGTGGTGTTCGTGATCCTCCTCGTGGTGTACCGGTCCCCCGTGCTGCCCGTCCTGGTGCTGCTGACGTCCATCTTCGCCCTCAGCGCCGCGATCCTGGTCGTGTACTGGCTGGCGGCCAACGAGCTCGTGACCATCAGCGGACAGGTGCAGGGCATCCTGTTCATCCTGGTGGTCGGCGCCGCGACCGACTACTCGCTGCTGTACACGGCCCGGTACCGGGACGCCCTGCTGCACCACCGGCGGCGGACGGACGCCACCCGGGCGGCCCTCCGGGGCTCGGTCGAGCCGATCGTCGCCTCCGGCGCCACCGTCATCGCGGGCCTGCTGTGCCTGCTGCTGTCCGACCTCGCCTCCAACAAGGCGCTGGGCCCGGTGGCGTCCGTCGGCATCGTCATGTCCATCCTGGCGGCGCTGACCTTCCTGCCCGCCGTCCTGCACGCCACGGGACGGGCGGCCTTCTGGCCGTTCCGGCCCCGCTACGACGCCTCCGGCACGGAGCGCGTGCGCGTGGTCGAGCACGGGGCAGGCGGCCGCCCGACCGTCGAGGGCCGGGGCGTGTGGGCCTCGGTGGCCCGGTTCGTGGCCCGTGCCCCGCGGGCGATCTGGGTGGTGACCACGGTGGTGCTCCTCGCCCTCGCCGGGTTCAGCACCCAGTTCCAGGCCTCGGGGGTGGAGCAGAGCGAGCTCGTGCTCGGCGAGTCCCAGGCCCGGGACGGCCAGGAGACCCTGGCCCAGCACTTCCCGGGCGGCTCCGGCAGCCCCGCGGTCCTCCTGGTCCCCACCGGTTCCCTGGACGCCGCGGTCGAGGTCGTCGAGGACACCGAGGGGGTCGCCGGTGTCGTCGCCGTCTCCGCGGACTCGCCCTCCGGCACCCTGCCCCTCGGGGAGGACGCTCCCCCGCCGGCGGGGCCCTTCGCCGGGGCCGAGCCGACCGAGGCTCAGGGGCTCTACCAGCTCCAGGCCACGCTGTCCGACGCCGCCGACTCCCCGGAGGCCGAGCAGACCGTCCGCGAGCTGCGCGAGAGCCTGCACGCGGCCGACGAGGAGATCCTCGTGGGCGGCACCACGGCGACGAACATCGACACCAACGAGACCTCGATCGCCGACCGCACGCTGATCATCCCCGTGATCCTCGGGGTCATCACCCTGATCCTCATGCTGCTGCTGCGCTCCGTCCTGGCGCCGGTGCTGCTGATCCTCACGACCGTGGTCTCCTTCTTCACGGCCCTGGGCGTCTCCGCCCTGGTGTTCAACCACGTCCTGGACCTGCCCGGGGCGGATCCCTCGGTCCCGCTCTTCGGCTTCGTCTTCCTCGTGGCGCTGGGCATCGACTACAACATCTTCCTGATGTCCCGGGTGCGGGAGGAGACGCTGGTCCACGGCACCCGGGCGGGCATCCTCCGGGGACTGACCCTCACCGGCGGGGTGATCACCTCGGCCGGCATCGTGCTCGCGGCCACGTTCGCGGCACTGGCCGTCATCCCGATCATGTTCCTCGTGCAGCTGGCGTTCATCGTGGCGTTCGGCGTGCTCCTGGACGCCCTGATCGTCCGGTCGCTGCTCGTGCCGGCACTGACCTACGACATCGGCCGGGCCATCTGGTGGCCCCTCCACCGGCGGACCGAGCCCTGAGCCGCGGCGGGGGCGCCCGAGCCGCCGCTCCGGACGTCCCCGCCGCGGGATCCACGACGCCCAGGACGCCCCGGCGGCCCTGCCGATCCGGCGGTCTGCGCTCCTCCCGGCCGGACCGGGCGGGGCGTCAGGCGGCGTGGTGGTCCGCCCGCCGGGCCACGACCGGCACCCGGGCGGTGTCGGGACGAGCGGTCTCCGCGGGGTTTCCCGCGGCGACGGGCTCCTGGTCGACGTCGCGCCACACCGCGTCCTCCTGCCGCCAGCCGAATCCGTAGGCCAGGGCGGGCACGAGGTGGTTGGCGAGCCCGCAGCCCACGGCGACGCCGGCCCACGCCACGGGGAAGGACGCGAGGACGTCGAGGGGGTAGTGCACGCCCAGGTAGAGGCGGGACAGCCCGACGAGCACGGCGGTGACCAGCCCCGCGACGAGCGCGGCGGAGCCGAGCCTCGACCGGCGCACGGCGAGGCCGAAGGCCACCGCGATGGCCAGGGCGGCTCCCGCGTGCCCCGAGGGGAAGGACGTGAGGCCCTCCACGAGGACGAGCGGCTCCGGGGACGCCGCGGCCGCCGGCCGGGGGCGGCCGACGGCGACCTGCACCATCCCGACCGCGGCCCACCCGGCGAGCGCGGTGACCGCGAACCCGGCGGCGTCCCACGGGCGCCGGCGCGCGAGGGCGAGCCAGGCCGTGAGGGCGGCGATGATCGCGAACGCCCCCGGGGTGGAGAACGCGTGGTGCAGCACGAGTGCCAGGGCGTCGAGGACGCCGAGGCGTGCCGCGTCGAGCCGGTGCAGGACCTCGGTCTCCTGGGCCGCGATCCCCGGGGAGTACACCAGGAGCCGTCCCACGGTCGCCGTGGCCAGCACGACGATGAAGGGGACGACCACCCACTGGTGCAGCTGGGGGAGGGACCAGGTGGAGCGGGCCGGCCGGGGGGAAGAATGCTGCGCCGGGTGTGCCATGCCCACCACCATGGCACACGTCACGTTGCCCGGATTCCCGCACGCCCGGTTGGCAAGAGAGTTCGGGAAGAATTGCCCGGATCGGTACAGAGAATGACAAATCATGAAGCTTGCGGCCGGGAATCTCCCTGCCCGGGCGTTCGTGTGACGTTCTGCGTCCCCTTCGGGCCCTGCGCCCGTTCTGTCAACCCCTAACGGCTGATGTTTCTGCACTTCCGTGCCGTTCCACGTGGAACCGCACGAAAAGAGCGTCTGATCAATCGGAAGAGACTGATCACCCCGGCGGACGCACCGTCCGCCGGGGAGCTGCCGTCCGATACCGTCCGAGGGAGTTCTCCCCCGATCAGGGGACAGGTCGTGCCGGGCCCGGGCGCCGCTAGACTGGGCCGCCACTCCCACCCCGCCGCCGACCCGCGAGGAGCACCCGTGTTCAAGAAGGACCCGTCCCGCAGCACCCGACCGGCCCTCACCCACGCCGAGGCCCTGCAGCACGTGCAGGAGGGCGGGGTGGCCGTCTACTGGCGGCCCGGCTGCCCCTTCTGCGGCATGCTCGAGCGCGGGCTCGGCGCCGACGCCGGGCGGGCCGCGTGGACGAACATCTGGGAGGACCAGGACGCCCTCGCGTTCGTCGAGTCCCTCAACGACGGCAACGCCACCGTCCCCACGGTGGTGACCCGCGGCGAGCACTTCGTCGCGGCCTCCCCCGCCCAGGTCGCCGCGACCAGGGCCCTGATCGCGGAGGCCGCCAAGGTGCTCTGAGCTCCCGCGGGCAGGAGGGGCCGGCCCCCCCTGTCTTCATGCCGTGAATGCGGATTAGGATGACATTCCTCTCGACGTTCACCGGTGAAAGAGGGCGCTGATGTCCGAGCCCGTGGGGTTCCCCGTTCCGCCCGGTTCGCAGACGTCCCTGCGCAACGCGAACCAGCGCCGGGTGCTCGACACGGTGCGCCGTGACGGGCACCTGACCCAGGCCCAGATCTCCCGGCGCACCGCGCTGGCGCCCTCGACCGTGTCCAACATCGTGCACCAGCTGATCGACGCCGGGCTGCTCGTCATGGAGACGGACGGCGCCGGCCGCCGCGGCCAGCTCGTGGGCTTCCGCAGCTCGGCCGGCCACGTGGTCGGCATCGACGTGGGCCACCGCCACGTCACGGTGGCCGTCGCGGACCTGAACCAGCGGATCCTCGCCCAGCGGCGCCACGAGCTGCCCGACGAGCACCGCTTCGCCGAGGACCTCGAGCTGGTCGGCCGCACCCTCGGCGCCCTGCTCCGGGAGCACGGCACGCCCCGGCCCGGCCTGCTCGCCGCCGGCCTCACCCTCCCGGCCCCCGTGGACCTCGAGGGCCGGCTCGTCAGCGCGAGCGCGATCCTGCCCGCGTGGAGCGGGATCGACGTGCGCGAGGAGGCCGGGCGCCGGCTCGGGCTGCCCGTCGTCGTCGAGAACGACGCCAACGCGGGCGCCCTGGGCGAGCACGCCCGGGGCGCCGGACGCGGGGCCCAGCACATGGCCTACCTGAAGATCGGCCACGGCGTGGGCGCGGGACTGATCCTGAACGGCGCCCTGTTCCGCGGCGCCACCGGGTCCGCCGGGGAGCTCGGCCACACCACCGTCGACGAGCAGGGCAGGGTGTGCCGGTGCGGCAACCGCGGGTGCCTCGAAACCTACGTCTCCTCCCGGGACGTCACCCGGCTGCTGGCCGCCACCCACGGCGCCGACCTGACGGTGCCCGGCCTCGTGGCGGCGGCCCTCGCGGGCGACGTGGGCTGCGGACGGGTCATCGGGGACACCGGCCGCCTGCTCGGCACGGCGGTGGCCAACCTGTGCAACACCATCAACCCGGAGCTCGTGGTCGTCGGCGGCGAGATCGCCCGGGCCGGTGAGCTGCTGCTCGCCCCGATGCGCGAGGTCGTCTCCCGCCAGGGCGTCCGCGGCAGCGTGCGGGAGCTGCGGATCGAGGCCGCCCGGCTGGGGATCGAGGCGCACGTGGCGGGCGCCGTGATCCTCGCACTGCAGCACGCGGAGCTGCCCTCCGGGGCAGCTCCGGGCGGATGACACCCCGCGCCACGCTCGTCTTCGACTAATGGACATTCTGCGCACCGAGTTTTACTGTGGACCGCGTCACAAGAACCCGTCGGCGTCGGCGGGCGCGTCCACCCCGGGGTGCGGCGGTCGGCACGGGCCGGCTCCACGCCGATCTCCCCACCAGCAAGGGAGCTGTCCGATGAGCCAAGACGCCACGACCCCCACGGTCGAGGAGCACCCGAACACCTCGGCGGTCCTCCGGATCAGCATCATCGCCGCCTTCGGCGGCTTCCTCTTCGGCTACGACTCCGCCGTCATCAACGGCGCGGTCTCCGCGATCCAGGAGGAGTTCGGCGTCAGCCCGGGTCCCCTCGGCTTCGCCGTGGCCTCCGCGCTGCTCGGCGCGGCGGCGGGCGCCTTCTTCGGCGGCCGGGTGGCCGACGCCCTGGGCCGCGTCCCCGTCATGAAGATCGCCGCGGTGCTCTTCCTGGTCAGCGCGATCGGCTGCGGCGTGGTCGACAGCTTCGGCTGGCTGATCTTCTGGCGCATCGTGGGCGGCGTCGGCGTGGGCGTGGCCTCCGTCATCGCCCCCGCCTACATCGCGGAGGTCGCCCCCGCAGCGGTGCGCGGGCGGCTCGGCTCGCTGCAGCAGATGGGCATCGTGCTCGGCATCTTCATCTCCCTCGCCGTGGACGCCTGGCTCGCCGGGCTCGCCGGGGGCTCCACCGAGGAGCTGTGGCTCGGCCTCGAGGCCTGGCGGTGGATGTTCATGGCGGAGGCCGTTCCGGCTCTCGCCTACCTGATCGGCGCCTTCACGATCCCGGAGTCCCCCCGCTACCTGGTGGAGGACGGCCGGCCGGAGGAGGCCCAGGCCGTGCTGGCCAACCTGCAGGGCTCCGCCTCGGCGACCGAACGCGTGCGCCTCATCAAGGAGTCCCTCCGCAGCGAGCACAAGCCCCGGCTGGCCGATCTGAGGGGCCGGATGGCCGGCCTCAAGCCCATCGTGTGGGTCGGCATCGGCCTGGCGGCGCTGCAGCAGTTCGTGGGCATCAACGTGATCTTCTACTACTCGAACGTGCTCTGGCAGGCCGTGGGCTTCACCGAGTCGAACTCGTTCACCATCACCGTGATCACGTCCGTGGTCAACGTCGCGGTGACCATCGTGGCGATCGCCCTCGTCGAGAAGGTGGGACGGCGCCGGCTCCTGCTCGTCGGCTCGGCGGGCATGACCCTCATGCTGGCCACCCTCGCCGTCGTGTTCGCCACCGCGGACGTCGTGAACGGCCAGCCCGATCTCGGCCCGACCTCCGGCCCGGTCGCGCTCGTGGCCGCCAACCTCTTCGTGGTCTTCTTCGGCGTCTCCTGGGGACCCATGATGTGGGTCCTGCTGGGCGAGATGTTCCCGAACCGGATCCGCGGCGCCGCACTGGCCGTGGCCGGGTTCGTGCAGTGGATCGCCAACTGGCTGGTCACCGTGACCTTCCCCGCCCTGGCCGCCTTCTCCCTGGGCGTCGCCTACGGTCTCTACGCCTTCTTCGCGCTGATGTCCCTGCTCTTCACGGTCAAGATGGTCCGTGAGACCACCGGCATCGAGCTCGAGGACATGATGGACTGAGCGTCCCGCAGGACCGGCGGCGGTGGACCTCCCCTCACGGGAGGACCACCGCCGTCGTCGTCCCCGGGCCCGGCCGCACGGAGCACCGTCCCGGTCCGGGACGCACGGCGCCCTCCGGCCGCTGTGCGTCCTTCTTTACCGCTCCGTGACCCCCAGGACACGGTTCGTCCCCCTCATCGGGTATTTTCGAGAGAACTGTGCGAGGCCGGGATCCCCGACCCGGCTCCGGCCTGCCCAGCCCCACCACTCCATTTTCAACGGCGAAAAGGACCCACGTTGACCCAGACCACCGCGGACCCCGCATCCCCCGCACAGACCACTGCCCGCAAGTCGGCGGGCCACGTCATCGTGGACACGCTCGTGGCGCACGGCGTGCAGCGCACCTACGTGGTGCCCGGCGAGTCCTACCTGGACGTGCTCGACGGGCTGCACCGGTCCCCGATCGAGACGGTCGTGTGCCGCCACGAGGGCGGGGCGGCCTACATGGCCGAGGCCGACGGCAAGATGGGCCCGGTGCCCGGGGTGGCGATGGTGACCCGCGGCCCCGGCGCGGCCAACGCCCACGTGGGCCTGCACACCTCCTGGCAGGACTCCACCCCGATGGTCCTGTTCGTGGGCCTGATCCCCTTCGAGCACCGCGACAAGGAGGCCTTCCAGGAGTTCGACCCGCACGCCTGGTTCGACTCCGGGGCCAAGCGGGTGATGGTCCTCGACCACGCCGAGCGGGCTTCCGAGATCGTGGCCGAGGCCATGTTCGCCGCCAACTCCGGCCGGCCCGGCCCGGTGGTGGTCGGGCTGCCCGAGGACATCATCAAGGCCGAGATCGACGCGACCCTGCACCCGCCGATCCCGGTGGCCCACGGCGGGATGACCGTCAACGACTGGAAGGCCCTGCGCGAGGCCCTCTCGGCGGCGGAGAAGCCCCTGTTCGTGACCGGCGGCAACGACTGGACCCACGAGGGCGCGGCCGGGCTCACCACCTGGCTGGAGGAGCACCACCTGCCGGCCGCGGCCGAGTGGCGCACCGAGGGCACCGTCCCGTTCGACTCGGACTCCTACGTGGGCCCGATCGGCTACGGCCGCCCCCAGCCGACCTTCGACATGCTCGAGGAGACCGATCTGCTGGTCTTCGTGGGCACCGTGCCCGGGGACGTGATCACCAACGGGTTCCTGGTCCGCCAGGACTGGAACAAGAAGAACTTCCTGGTCACCATCGACCCCTCCCTGCGCGGGCGCTCCGGGCCGGTGTCCTACCAGATCGTGGCCAAGCCCGACGTGTTCGTCCGCGACCTGGTGCGCATCGACCTGCCGGCCAAGGAGGCGTGGAAGGAGTGGACCGCCCGGCTGCGGGCGCAGCAGGTCGAGTTCTCCACCCCCACCGCCACCCCCGGTGACGGCCCGGCGCGGATGGACACCCTCATGGCCGAGCTGGTCAAGGACCTCCCCGCCGACGCGATGGTGACCTTCGGCGCCGGGGAGCACACCAACTGGGCCCACCGCTACTTCCCCACCCGCGGCTACGCCTCGATGATCTCGGCCCGCAACGGCTCCATGGGCTACTCGGTGCCCTCCGCGGTGGCCGCGTCCCTGCGCCACCCCGGCCGGCGGGTGGTGACCATCGCCGGGGACGGGGAGTTCCTGATGAACGGCCAGGAGCTGGCCACCGCCACCCAGTACGGGGCCACCCCGCTGGTGATCGTGATGGACAACCAGGAGTACGGCACGATCCGCACCCACCAGGAGCGCGACTACCCGCACCGGGTCTCGGGCACCCAGCTGGTCAACCCCGACTTCGCCCTCATGGCCGAGGCCTTCGGCGGGTACGGCGTGCGCGTGGAGACCGACGCCGAGATCCCCGGCGCGCTCGAGGCCGCCCTGAAGGCGATCGACGAGCAGGGCCGCTTCGCCCTGATCCACCTGATCGTGGAGCAGCGCGTCAAGGCGTACTGACCCGCAGGACGTCCACCGCCCCGCGCGGCGTCCCGGGCGGGGCCGCGCCCGCCCGGGACGCCGCCCCGGCCCGTGCCCCTGTGGTCCGCGGCGGTGCCGCTCAGCCGGCCAGCGGATGCGCGAGCTCGTCCTCGCGCATCCGTCCGGCCCACAGGGCACCGAGCCCGAGTGCCGGGGTCAGCAGGGCCACGGTCCAGAAGATCACCGGCAGCGGCACCACCTGGGCCACGGGCCCGGCGACCGCCATCGACACCGGCATGAGGGCGATCGAGACGAAGAAGTCGAGGCTCGAGACCCGCCCCAGCAGGTGGCGCGGCACCCGGCGCTGCAGGAGCGTGCCCCACAGCACCATGCCCGCGCCGTCCCCGGCGCCGACGAAGGCCAGGCACAGCGCCATGACCCAGAACGAGTCGGTGGTGGCGACGAGACCGAAGGGCAGGGTCCCGAAGCCCCACAGCACGATCATCCAGCTGAGGTAGCGCCGCGGCAGGGGCAGCGACGCGACCACGAGCGAGGCCAGCGCGCTGGCACCGCCGTAGCACGCCAGCAGATAGCCGAACACGGAGGCGTCCCCGCCCAGACGGTCCCGGACCAGGAAGGGCACGAGCACCTCCAGGGGCCCCAGCAGCAGGAACACCGCGAGCACCGCCCACAGGAGCGTCCACAGCAGCCACGGGGTCCGCACCGTGTAGCTCACGCCCTCCATGAGGTCGTCCCGCACGGACCGGAGCGCGCCGGCAGGCTCCTGCGGCGGGGGGCGCTTCCCGGCGCCGGGTGCCGGGAGCGGCGCCCCGGCGTGCGGCGCCCCGGCGGAGCCCGCGGCGGGCGCCGCGGCCGCTCCCCCGGCGGTCTCCGCGCCCGGTCCCCCGGTGGAGCCCGGCGTGGGCTCCACGCCCGGTCCCCCGGCCGGCTCCGCGTCCGGTTCCCCGGTGGACCCCGCCGTGGTCTCCGCGCCCGGTCCGGCGTCCTGGCCCGGCACGTGCAGGCGCAGCAGCAGGGCGAGGGCGGCCGCGTGGCAGAGCGCGATCAGGGCGAGCGCACCACCGGGCGCGGCCACCCCGATGAGCACGCCGGCCACGGCCGGCCCCGCCGCCTGCTGCAGCAGCGGGCGGGCCGTGCCCTCCGTCCCGTTGGCCGCGAGCAGCTGCCGGGCCGGCAGGATCCGGGGCAGCGAGGCCGAGTAGGCCGGGTAGAAGAAGCCGAAGCCGGCACCGAACACGAACGCCGCGGCGGCGAGCTGCCACATCCGCAGCCCGCCGGCCACGGCCAGGACGGCGACCGCCGCCGCCGTCAGGAGGTTGGCGGCCTCGACGAGGCGCAGCACCGAGGCCAGGGGGAAGCGGTCGGCCGCGATCCCGCCCACGAGCACGAAGACGAGCATGCCGAGCGCGCCCGTGGCCGTCACGGCCGAGAGGTCCACGGCCGTCCCGTCCAGCTGCAGGACCTGGTTCACGAGGGCCACCGCCCACATCCCCGCGCCGAACACGCTGAGGAACATCGCGAAGGCGAGCACGCGGTACCGGCCGAGCCGGAACGGCTCCAGCGCACGGGGCAGGGGCATGCCCCCAGTGTCCCCCTGTGCGGTCCCCCGCGCACGGGCCGCTCCGGTGGTGGCGGCCGCGGATCCGTAGGACACTGGGGCGGTGCAGACGTTCCTCCCGTACCCGGACTTCGCCCGTTCCGCCCGCGTCCTCGACCGGAAGCGGCTCGGCAAGCAGCGGGTAGAGACCCTGCAGGTGCTCCGCGCGGCCACCGTGCCCGGCTACGGGTGGTACCGCCACCCGGCCACGGCGATGTGGGCGGGGCACGTTCCCGCCCTGGTCGCCTACGGCCGCGCGATGGTCGACGAGTGGACCGCACGCGGCGGAGCCGACAGCACGGGGTGGCAGATCCGCGAGTTCGCCCCCGAGGCCTGGGACCGCCGTGCCGGCGACGACGTGGCCCCGCCGCCCCCGTGGCTCGGCGACGAGGCGCTGCACCGCTCCCACCGGTCGAACCTGCTGCGCAAGGACGAGGAGTTCTACCGCGAGGTCTTCCCCGACGACCCCGCCGGGCTGGACTACGTGTGGCCCGTGCCCGCGGAGGGCCGCACTCCCCCCGCCGAACCGCCGCAGGGCCGGCGGGCGTGGGTCCTGGCCCCGGCGGCGCACGAGCCGGCGGGCGGCGCCGTCCTCGTGCCGTTCCGCGTCCCGGAGGGTGTGCGGGAGAGCCACTGGATGCAGGCGGTGGCCCGGGTGGAGCACGAGCTGCGGGAGGGCGAACCCGTGCTGCTGCTGCACGGGGCGCCCGGTCCCGAGCAGGTGGTGGAACGGACGGTGCTGAGCGAGAACGTCCACCACGCCGTCGCAGGATTCTCCCTCGAGCTCGAGCGCGGGGACCGGGTCCTGCGCCGGGAGCTGCCGGCCCCGGCCCGGCTGCAGTCCAACCGGCCCCTCTTCGCCGTCCCCGCCGGATCCGTCGGCGCGGACCCGGGCGCGCCCCGGGTTTAATCCCGCGTCACGCAGACCCCGCCCGCACCTCCGTGGGTAGCATGTCACCCACCGGCGCCCGGCGCGCCCGACACGAGGAGGCGCGCATGCGAGGGTCCCACGTCCCCGCGACGGGCACGATCACCGTCACCGACTGGCCCGATCCGCAGGCCCGGGAGCCCGGTCAGCTGGTGGTGCGCATGCTGCACGCCTCGATCTGCGGGTCCGACCTGCACGCGACCTTCCACGGGCTGCTCCACGCGGAGGGACCGCGCCGCCCCGGCTACCCCGGCCACGAGGGGGTCGGCGTGGTGGTCGCGTCCCGGTCGGAGCGGGTCCCGGAGGGCGCCCTGGTGCTGACGGTCCCCCAGGGCGAGATGGGCGGGTGCTTCGCGGAGCTCCAGCTGCTGGACGACCTGCACGTCGTCGAGCTGCCCGCCGGCACGGACCCGGCGGACTCCCGGCAGCTGCGGCGGCTCATGATGGCGCAGCAGTACGGCACCTGCCTCTACGCCATGCGCCAGTTCTGGCCCGTGGAGACGCCCGCGCGGCGTTCGCACACGTGCGTGGTGATGGGCGCGGGCTCCGCCGGGCTGTTCTTCGTGGAGGAGGCCCGGAGGCTGGGCTTCGAGCACGTCGTCGCCTCCGACCTGGACGCCGGGAGGCTCGAGGTCGCCCGGAGGCTGGGCGCGGTCCCCGTGCGGGTGCCGGAGCAGGACCTCGCCGCGGTCGTGGCCGAGGTGACCGGCGGCCGCGGGGCCGACCTCGTGATCGAGGCCGTGGGGCACGACGTGCTGCGCGACCAGGCGGTGGAGCTCGCGGCCGACCGGGGCATCGTCGGCTTCTTCGGCCTGCCGGAGCGGCACGGGCCCACCGAGGTCCCGCTGTGGACGGCGTTCCGCAAGAACCTGCGGCTGCAGTGCTCCGTGGCGGCGCAGGCCGAGCCCGGTCTGACGTCCTTCCGGGAGGCCCTCCGCCGGATCTCGGAGGGCGAGATCGACGTGGAGCACTGTCTCGGGCCCGAGTACCCGCTCGAACGGATCGCGGAGGCCATGCAGCGGGCCGAGGAGCACCGGCCCGGGGACATCAAGCTGACGATCACCCCGTGACCACCTCACCCCGCGCCGTCGCCCCGTCGCCGGACGAGGGCCGCCCCGGGGCGGCGCTGCCCGCGCTGCCCTCCGTCGCCGCCACGACCGGAAGCTCGCTCGCCGTGCAGGTGATGGCCGCGGTGCGCCGGGCGATCACCGCGGGGGAGATGGAGCCCGGGCGGCTGTACTCGGTGCAGCAGCTGGCCTCCGCCATGGACGTCTCCCGCAGCCCGGTGCGGGAGGGGCTGCTGCGGCTGGGCGAGGCCGGACTGATCCGGTTCCACCGCAACCGCGGCTTCGAGATCGTCGAGGTCAGCCCCACCGACGTCGCGGAGATCCTCGCGGTGCGCACGGCGCTCGAGGTCCCCGCCGCCCGGCGGGCCGCCCGTCTCGCGGGGCCCGAGGAGCTGGACCGCGTCCGGGCCCAGTGGCAGGCGATGCACGAGGCGGCCCGCACCGGGGACCTCGAGGCGACCGCCCGGGCCGACGAGGGGCTGCACCGGCTGCTGCTGCTGCTCGCCGGCAACGCCCAGGCCCTCGAGCTCGTCGAGCGGCTGCGCACCACCACGGCCTTCCTGGGCGTCGTGGCCGCCGCGTCGCGGCGGCCCGTCGACGAGCTCGCACGGGAGCACGACGCCCTGGTGCGGGCGGTGCTCGCCCGCGACGAGGAGGCGGCGGCGCACGCCATGCGCGAGCACCTCGCCTCGACCGCGCGACGGCTCGTCGCCCAGGCGCTGCTCGCCCGGCGCACGCCCGCGGAGCGCGTCGAGGAGCTCACCGCGCAGGTGTGGGACGCCGCCTCCGCGGGGTACTGAGACGAGGCGCCGGCCCACGGTGCCGGGACGCAAGGCCGGGCCACGGTGCTGGGCCGGGGGCCGGGGCTGCCGCCACGACGGGGCCGAACGGGGGTGCGACTCGCCGGCCTCGTCCAGGGGTGAGCGGGTCTGCGCCGACGGGCGGTCGGATGCCCCAGCCGGCCCGTCGGCGGGCTGGGGCATCCGGCACGGCTGCCCGGGGGTGCACCCGTGCCGGCCGAGCAGGAATGGGGGGCTCCTGCCGACCGCCGCCACAGTAGGAGTTCCTGGTGGCGCCACGACGAACGGCAGCTGAACACCGGGTGCCGCCGGCCTCGGCCTCGTCGTGCGGGCGGACGTCCCCCGGCGGCGCAGCCGTCGCCTCCGGTCCACCCTCCGGTCACCGGAGTGCCATCCGGACCGGGCACCCTGGGGGCACCGTCCCGGAGAGGACGGGGAACAGAGCAGCCAGAACGGGTGCGGCCGGGCGCTGGACGGCGGTGGCCGGCCCGCCCGGGCGCTCAGCCCCCGTCGTCCCCGCTCTCCCGCGGGAGGCGCACCTCGAAGCGGCAGTGCCCCCGCGGGTCCTCGCCCGCGCTGATCGTGCCCCCGTGGGCCGCGACGATCTCCCGGCTGATGGCCAGACCCAGCCCGGATCCGCCCGTGTCCCGCGCCCGGGAGTCGTCGAGCCGCACGAACCGCTCGAAGACCCGTTCCCGGTCCTCCGGGGCGATGGTGTCGCCGTCGTTGACCACGTCCACGACCGCCTCGTCCCCCTCCGCCCGCAGGGAGACCTCGATCCAGGTGTCCGCGTGCCGCTCCGCGTTGGAGAGCAGGTTGCGCACCACCTGCTGCAGCCGGCTGGCGTCCCCGCGCACCCGCACGGGGTCCACCTGCACGCGGACCTCGTGCCGCGAGGCCGGACGCATCCGGGCGAGCTCCTCCCGGACCACCTCGTCCAGGTCCGTGTCCGCGGTGCGCAGCCGCAGTCCGGCGTCGTCGATCTTGGCGAGGGTCAGGAGGTCCTCCACGAGCCGGCCCATCCGGCGGGACTGGGACCTGAGCACGGGGGCGACCTCCGGCCACGCCGCCCCGGACGGGTCGGAGGCGGCGACCTCGATCGTGGTGGTGAGGGTGGTCAGCGGGCTCCGGAGCTCGTGGGAGGCGTCCGCGACGAACCTGCGCTGGGCGCGGTCGGAGGCCTCCAGCCGGTCCAGCATTCCGTTCATGGTGGTGGCGAGCTCCGCGATCTCGTCCCGGGTGGGAGGCACGTCGACCCGCTCCCCCAGGCGGGCCGTCCCGATCCGCCGGACCTGCCCGGTGATGCGCCGCACCGGGGCGAGGGAGCGGCCGACGAGGAACCACATGAGCGCGGCCCCGAGCAGCGCCAGCGCCGGCCCTCCGACCAGCAGGAACAGGGACACCGTCCGGAGGGTGCCCTGCTGCAGCGCCATGGGCACCGCCACCGTCAGCGTCAGGGGCTCCCCGTTGATGTACATGCCGTGAGCGACATATACGAAGTCGTCGGTCCCGGGCACCGGACCCTCCCCGGTCGCCGCGGAGTCGGAGGACTCCCCCGGCTCCAGGACCGGCACGGACAGGTCCGTGCCCAGCGCGCTGGCGGGGGACGCCGCCACCACCTGCCCCTCCACATCCTGGAGCTGCACGATGACCCCGGGCCGGCCGAGCCGCAGCATCAGCTCGCCGAGGCCGGCCCGCGTGAACACGGCCGTCTCGCCTGCCGTGCCCCCGGCGCTGCGCGGTCCCCACGGCAGGCCCAGGTCCCGCAGGATCTCCGTCTGGCGGGCCACGGCCTGGTCGTGGGCGGCCCCCACCGCCGCGCGGCTGAGGACCTCGAGCAGCACGGCCCCGGCCACGGCCATCACGAGGAGGATGAGCAGCGCCGCGGCCGCCGTGCTGCGCTCCCGCACCCCCCACCGGTCGAGGGGACGCCTTCCGCGGAGGATCACGCCGCCGGCGCCCCGGGCTCGTCGGGGACCAGCCGGTAGCCCATGCCGCGGACCGTCTGCAGGGTCGAGAGGCCGAAGGGGGCGTCGATCTTCTTGCGCAGATAGCCCACGTACACCTCGACGATGTTCTCAGAGCCCTCGAAGCCGGCGTCCCAGGCGTTGTCCATGATCTGGTGCTTCGAGACGACCTGCTCCGCGTTCTGCATCAGGTACTGGAGGATGACGTACTCCTTCGCGGTCAGCTCGAGCGCCTGCCCGCGGCGGGTCACGGTCCGGCGGACGGGGTCGAGCAGGAGGGACCCGACCGTGAGCACCACCGGCCGCTCGGGCGCCCCGCGGCGGATGAGGGCGCGCAACCGGGCCACGAGCACGAGGAAGCTGAAGGGCTTGGTGAGGTAGTCGTCGGCGCCGAGGTCGAAGGCGTCGGTCTGGTCGTACTCGCCGTCCTTGGCCGTGAGCATCAGCACGGGGACCCAGTTCTCGGCGGCCCGCAGGTTCTCGAGCACGGCGTAGCCGTTCCGGCCCGGCAGCATCAGGTCCAGGACCACCACGTCGTAGGGGTTCTCCCGGGCCAGCCACTCCCCGGTGATCCCGTCGTGGGCGACGTCGACGACGAAGCCCTCGTTCGTGAGGCCGCGACGCAACGACTCCGCGAGGTCCGCCTCGTCCTCCACCAGCAGCACGCGCACGCGTCCTCCCGTTCTCGTCCGTGGGCGCGGAGGATCCCGCCCCGACCCAGTCTTCCGCACGCGGCCTGAGGATCGGTTGAGAAGACCGTTCCGGACGGGCCGCGCCGCGATCTTCTCCCCACCCGGTGCACAAAGTTGTCCACAGGTGTGGAGAACCGTGTGCACAGCTCGCTCTCCACAGCGTTATTAACAGCTGTGGAAGCCGCCGTGGCGCTGTCCACACCATTGGTCACAGGTGTGGAATTCCACCGGTGCAACTTGTCGACAGATGGGGACAACCCCTGTGGAGAACACCCTCCGTCCCCGGTGCCGGAGCGCGCACGGGCGGGGACGGGGTCAGCGGCGGCGGCCGCCGGCACCGCGCCGCCTGCGGGTGGCCGCCGTGTAGCCGAAGGCGACCAGCGCCCCGGTGAACAGCCCGCCCAGGTGCGCCTGCCAGGCGATGCCGGGGAAGAGGAACCCGAAGACGACGTTCACGCCGATCAGCACCGCGATGGGCGTGATGGACTGCCCCAGGTGGCGCTGCAGCACGAAGAGCGCGCCGAAGAGGCCGAAGACTCCGCCGGACGCGCCGACCACGAGGCTGAGCGGGTGCGAGAGCAGCAGGACGCCCACCGAGCCGCCCAGCACGGAGAGCAGGAACAGCAGCAGGAACCGGCCGCGGCCCAGCGCCGGCTCGAGCATCCGCCCGAACAGGTAGAGCATGTACATGTTCAGGAGCAGGTGCAGCGGGCTCGACATCGAGTGCAGGAACCCGCTCGTGAGCATCCGCCACGGCTCGGAGGTCGTGGTGACGGGGGCGTAGGCGAACAGCTGCAGCAGGCTCACGCCCACCGCCTGCACGAGCCACTGCAGCGCGTAGACCACCGCGTTGACGCCGATGAGCCACCAGGTGACGAGCATCGAGGAGCCCCGGGCGGCCCGGCCGCCCAGGCTCGTGCGCACGGCCGGGCGCGAGCGCCCGGCCTCCTGCACGCAGTCGACGCAGTGGACGCCCACCGCGGCCGTGCGCTGGCACTCCGGGCACGTCGGGCGGCCGCAGCGCTGGCACGTGACGTACGCCGGCCGGTCGGGATGACGCGGGCACACCGGGGTCTCGCCCCCGGTGGACGCGCCGTACTGCGGTCGCTCGCCGCTCACTGGAACTCCTCCTGGGCCGGTCCGGGCCCGGGTCGCTGGACGGGAACGGCGCAGGCCCGCCCGGATCGCTCCGGACGGGCCTGCGCCGCTGGTCCCCGTCCCGGCGGCGCCGGGACGGGGACGTCGCTCGGATCTAGAGCTGCTCGACGTCGATCGAGGTGATCACGCAGTCCTCGACCGGACGGTCCATGGCACCGGTGCGGACGTCGTTGAGCTCGTCGACGACCTTCCGGGACGCGTCGTCGGCCACCTCGCCGAAGATGGTGTGCTTGCCCTGCAGCCAGGTGGTGGGGGCGGTGGTGATGAAGAACTGGGACCCGTTGGTGCCCTTGCCGTTGCGCTTGCCGGCGTTGGCCATCGCCAGGATGTAGGGCTCGTTGAAGTTGAGCTCGGGGTGGATCTCATCGTCGAACTCGTAGCCCGGTCCGCCGATGCCCTGGCCCAGGGGGTCCCCGCCCTGGATCATGAAGTCGCGGATGATGCGGTGGAAGACCACGTCCTGGTACAGGGGCCCGGTCTGCTTCTCGCCGGTGCGCGGGTCGCTCCACTCCTGGGTGCCGTCCGAGAGGCCGATGAAGTTCTTGACGGTCTTCGGGGCGTGGTTGCCGAACAGGTTCACGACGATGTCGCCGTGGTTCGTGTGGATGGTCGCCTTGGCGGTGGGAATGGCAGAAGTCATGGGCTCATTCTTGCACGGTGCCCGGAGGCCGTCCCCGGCGGGGTCGCAGGGTTCAGCGCACAGTGAAAAGGCCCGGGATTGCGCGGCGCACCCTCCTGCCGGAACGGCTCTGCCCGTATGCTGACAACGGATTGTCACGACCCGAGGAGGGATGGATTCATGAGCTTCAAGAAGTCCAAGAGCGAGAAGAAGGCCGTCGCGGCGCAGAAGGCCGCGGAGAGCAAGGTCCTGGACGCCGGCAAGTGGGCGTCCAAGGAGATCGGTGACCTCGCGCCCCGGCTCCAGCACGGTGTCGAGGCGGGCGCCGCGGCCCTCGCCGGCGGCGTCGCGACCGCCGGCCCGAAGGTCCAGGAGGGGCTTGGCCGCGCCCACGAGCTCTCCGGCTCCGCGAAGCTGAAGGCCGCCGCGGTGACCGCCCCGGTCGCGGCGAAGGCCGCGAAGACCGCGGGCCCCGTGGCCGCGAAGGCCGCCGACCGGGCCTCCGAGAGCCGCACCGCGATGCAGGCGAAGTACGCCGGTGCCGCCGCCCTGCTCGCCGGCAAGTTCGCCGACGCGGACACCCCGGAGCAGCTCGAGGCCATCGTCGCGAAGCTCACGGGTGACAAGAAGGCCGTGGCCAACGCGAAGAAGGCCGCCGCGAAGGTCGCCAAGGACTACGCCAAGCAGCAGAAGAAGGCCGAGAAGTCCCACAAGGGCCTGCTGCTGCTGGGCCTGCTCGCCGCCGGCGGTGTGGCCGGCGTGGCCGCCTGGAAGGCGTCGCGCCCCGTCGAGGACCCCTGGAAGACCCCCGCGGCCACGTCCCCGCGCGTGACCGCGTCCCCGGTGGCCCAGCAGTCCACCGTGGCCGCCGGCACCGGCGTGCAGGTCGACGACGCCAAGGACGCGACCACCCCGGCCGGCCAGTCCGGCGGTGTCTCGGAGGCGGCCTCCGAGGTCAAGGACAATGCCAAGACCGTCGGTGACGACGCCAAGACCACGATCCACGAGGTCAAGGAGCAGATCCAGGGCAAGAAGGACGAGAACGAGGCCTGAGCCCCGCCCGTTCGACCGGAGGCCCCCGCTCCCCTTCCGGGAGCGGGGGCCTCTGTCCGTCCGCGGGGCCCGATGCTCAGCCCTGGAACCAGACGATGACGTCCTGGAGCGTGTCCCACGCCTGGTAGAGGCCGAGCACGGTGAACAGCACCACGCACACCGCGAGCATCACGTTCGTGAAGACCCCGTTGCGCCAGCGCTCGGGCGTGCGCCGGGTGTTGAGCAGCCAGATCAGGGTCAGGGCCAGGAACGGCATGAACAGGGCGCCCAGCACGCCGTAGAGCAGGATCAGGAACACCGGCCGGCCCAGCAAGAACAGGAGCATGGGCGGGAAGGTCAGCCACAGCAGGTAGAAGCGGAAGTACTTGCCGCCGGTCACGGTGTCCGGGTGCCCGCTGTGCTTGCCGCGGATGTTGCCCCAGAAGTCGGCGAACATGAGGGAGACGCCGGACCACACGCCGACCAGCGAGGAGAAGGACGCCGCCCAGAAGCCCACGAGGAACGCGGTGCCGATGACGTCGCCGTAGCGGTCCTTGAGGATCTCGCCGAGCTCGAGCAGGCCCTCGTCCCCGGCGCTGATCGCGTAGCCCGCGGAGTACAGCACCTCGACGCCCACGATGAGCATCGCGACCACGAAGATCCCGGTCACCGTGTAGGCGGCCGCGTTGTCCAGCTGCATCACCCGCATCCAGCGCGGCCGGTACCAGCCCTTCTCCCGCAGCCAGTAGCCGTAGGCGGCCAGGGTGATGGTGCCGCCGATCCCGCCGGCCAGCGCCAGGGTGTAGACCAGCCCGCCCTCCGGGATGACCGGCACGAAGCCGGTGATCATGTCGGGGATGTTCGGGACCGCGATGACCGCCAGCCCCACGACCACGACGAACATGATGCCGACCATGAGCGCGGCGAGCCGCTCCACGAGGGCGTAGCGGCCGAACCAGACCATGAAGAAGCCGAGCAGGCCCATGAACACGGCCCACGCCCACAGGGGCAGGACCGGGAACAGCGCCGCGAGCGGCAGCGCGGCCGAGGACATGGCGGTGGCTCCGTAGACGAACCCCCAGATGATGATGTACGGCCCGAAGTAGACGGTGGTCCACCGGCCCAGGGAGCGCCAGCCCTCGAAGATGGTGCGCCCGGTGGCCAGGGAGTACCGCCCGGCCCCCTCGACGAGGATGATCTTCAGGACCGTGCCGAGCACGACCGCCCAGAGCAGGCCGTAGCCGAACCGGGAGCCGGCGGTGAGCGTGGCCACGAGGTCCGCGGCGCCCACACCGGTGGCCGCGACCACCAGGCCCGGCCCCACGACCTTCCAGCCGTTGACCTTCTCGAGCGGTTCGCCGGGGTCGATGCCCGGCAGGGGGGTGAGCGCCTTGTCGGCGAAGTCGTCTCGGGGCATGGCTTCTCCTGGGTTCCGGGCGGCTCTCCTGGCAGCAGCCGGGGAGCCTGCCGGGAGGACGGTCGGGGACGCGCCCAGTCTGCCACGAGATCTGCGCTCCGACGTGCGGTGACCCCGGGGCGGCGACCCCACCGGGAACGAGAAGATCCCGACCGAGCGTCTGCTCGATCGGGATCCGATGTGGTGGAGGCGAGGGGACTCGAACCCCTAACCCTCTGCTTGCAAAGCAGATGCGCTACCAGTTGCGCCACGCCCCCGCGGTGTGCGGGCTACTCCACCTCGTCGGTGGCGTCCGCCCAGGCGGACCTGTCGGCGTCGGCCTCCCGCAGCTTGGTGAGCACCGCGACCGATGCCCCGACCAGGGCGAGCGCCACAGCCACTTTCCTGTTCACGCCTGCCTCCTGACCTGCGGAAAGGGAAACCGTGGGCGTACCAGGAATTGAACCTGGGACCTCTTCGTTATCAGCGAAGCGCTCTAACCGTCTGAGCTATACGCCCTTTCCGGCCCTTGCGGACCGAGAAGAAACGATACCGGAGTTGCCGACCCGTGCCAAATCACGGCGACCGGGCCGGCCTCCGCGGACCGTGCCGGTCAGTCGTCCGTGAGCGTGAGCCCGATGCCGCCCACGAGGGCCGCCGCGATGTTGTACAGCAGTGCGGCGAGCACCGAGAGCGCGGTCAGCAGGATGACGTTGACCACGGAGACGATCGTCGCGAAGATCGCGATCTGCCCCAGGGACAGGAAGTCCTTGATGTTCAGGGCCCCGCCCGCGCCGCCCAGCATCCCGAGCAGCTCGTTGATCCCGTCGAACAGGCCGGTGAGGTCCAGCACGATCCACAGCACGACCGCGGCGACCACGGTGATGATCCCCAGCGCGACCGAGAGCAGGAACGCGAGCTTGAGCACCGACCAGGTGTCCACCTTCGAGACCACGAGCCGCGCCCGGCGCACGCGCGGGCGCGGGGCCGGGCGGACCAGGCCCTTCGCCGGGCTCGCGGGCCGCGTGCTCCTGGCCGCACCGGAGCCGGGCTTGGCCGCACCCGGCTTGGCGGACCCCGAGCCGGACGTCGCCGGCTTCGGCGCGGTCCGGGCGCTCGTCGAGGGCTTCGCCGTCCCGGACGGCGCCCCGGTCCCCGTCCGGGGCGCGGACGCGAGGGGGGCGCGTCCGGACTTGCCGGCGGCGTTGGAGCCGGAACTCGAGCTCATGCGTTACCTCCGTTGTTGTTCGGGTCCAACGCTACTTCATCGTCCGCCGTGTCCCCGGAACCGGGGACGGACCCGTGCTCGTCGTCCGCGCCGTCGTCCAGGACGTCGGCCGTCTCCATCGTCTCGTCGAGCTGGACGTCGACCTCGGCCACGGCCTCGGCGTCGACCTCCTCGGCGATCTCCCGCTCCGCGTTGTGGGCCACCCCGGTGATCGCGTCGCCCTGCGCGGGCTTGGCGAAGATCACGCCCATCGTGTCGCGGCCCTTGGCCGGGACCTCGGAGGCGCCGGTGCGCACGACCTTCCCGGACTCCATCACCACGAGGACCTCGTCCTCCTCGCCCACGATGATCCCGCCGACCAGCCGGCCGCGCTGCTCCGCGAGCTTCGCCACCTTGATGCCGAGGCCGCCGCGGCCCTGCACCCGGTACTCCTCCACCTTGGTGCGCTTGGCGTAGCCGCCCTCGGTGACCACGAAGACGTAGGCGTCGTCGGTGACCACGTTGGCGGAGAGCAGCTCGTCGCCGTCGCGGAACTTCATCCCGGTCACGCCGGAGGTCGCCCGCCCCATGGGCCGCAGCACCTCGTCGCTCGCGGTGAAGCGCAGGGACATGCCGTTGCGCGAGACCAGGAGCAGGTCGTCCTCCGCGGAGGCGAGCTGGGCCGAGACCAGCTCGTCGTCGTCGCGCAGGTTGATCGCGATCACCCCGGCCGTGCGGTTGGTGTCGTAGTCCATCAGCCGGGACTTCTTGACGAGGCCCTTGCGGGTGGCGAGCACCAGGTACGGGGCGTCGCTGTACGAGCGCAGCTCCATGACCTGCGCGATCCGCTCGCCCGGCTGGAAGGCCATCAGGTTCGCCACGTGCTGGCCCTTGGAGTCCCGGCCCGCCTCGAGGAGCTCGTACGCCTTGGTGCGGTAGACCCGGCCCAGGTTCGTGAAGAACAGGATCCAGTTGTGCGTGGTGGTGACGAAGAAGTGCTCGACGACGTCGTCCCCGCGCAGCTGCGCGCCCCGGACGCCCTTGCCGCCCCGCCGCTGGGAGCGGTACTGGTCGGAGCGGGTGCGCTTGACGTATCCGCCGCGGGTGATGGTCACGACCATCTCCTCCTCGGGGATCAGGTCCTCCATCGACATGTCGCCGTCGTAGCCGTACTGGATCTCGGACCGGCGGTCGTCGCCGAAGCGGCTGACGATCTCCTCGAGCTCGGAGGAGATGATGCCGCGCTGGCGCTCCTCCGAGGCGATGATCCCGGTGTACTCGGCGATGAGCCGCTCGAGCTCCGCGTGCCGGTCCTGGATCTTCTGCCGCTCGAGGGCCGCGAGCCGGCGCAGCTGCATGTTGAGGATGGCCTGCGCCTGGTCCTCGTCGATCTGCAGGAGCTCCATGAGCCCGGTGCGGGCGTCGTCGGCCGTCGGGGAGCGGCGGATGAGCGCGATGACCTCGTCGAGGGCGTCGAGCGCCTTGAGCAGGCCCCGCAGGATGTGGGCCTCGGCCTCGGCCTGCCGCAGCCGGTACCGGGTGCGGCGGACGATGACGTCCATCTGGTGGGTGACCCAGTGCCGGATGAACGCGTCGAGGCTCAGGGTGCGGGGCACCCCGTCCACGAGGGCGAGCATGTTGGCGGAGAAGTTGTCCTGCAGCTGCGTGTGCTTGTAGAGGTTGTTGAGCACCACCTTGGCCACGGCGTCGCGCTTGAGCACGATCACCAGCCGCTGGCCGGTGCGCCCGGAGGTCTCGTCCCGGATGTCGGCGATGCCGGTGATCCGGCCGTCCTTCACGAGGTCCGCGATCTTCATCGCGAGGTTGTCCGGGTTCGCCTGGTAGGGCAGCTCGGTGACCACCAGGCAGGTGCGGTTGTGGATCTCCTCGACGCTGACCACGGCGCGCATGGCGATCGAGCCCCGCCCCGTGCGGTAGGCGTCCTCGATGCCCTTGTGCCCGAGGATCTGCGCGCCGGTCGGGAAGTCCGGGCCCTTGATCCGCTGCAGGAGCTCCTCGAGCAGCTCCTCGTTGGAGACCTCCGGGTGCTGGAGGTACCACTGCACGCCGTCCGCGACCTCGCGCAGGTTGTGCGGCGGGATGTTGGTGGCCATGCCCACGGCGATCCCGGAGGAGCCGTTGACCAGCAGGTTCGGGAACCGGGACGGCAGCACCGACGGCTCCTGGTTCTTGCCGTCGTAGTTGTCCTGGAAGTCGACGGTCTCCTCGTGGATGTCCCGGACCATCTCCATGGCGATGGGCGCCATCTTGGTCTCGGTGTACCGGGGCGCCGCCGCGCCGTCGTTGCCCGGGGAGCCGAAGTTGCCCTGGCCCAGGGCGAGCGGGTAGCGCATCACCCAGCCCTGGATCAGCCGTACGAGGGCGTCGTAGATCGCGGAGTCGCCGTGCGGGTGGTACTGGCCCATGACCTCGCCCACCACGCGGGCGCACTTGTTGAAGGAGCGGTCCGGGCGGTAGCCGCCGTCGTACATCGCGTAGAGCACGCGGCGGTGCACCGGCTTGAGCCCGTCGCGGACGTCCGGCAGGGCGCGCCCCACGATGACGGCCATGGCGTAGTCGAGGTAGGACCGCTGCATCTCGGTCTGCAGGTCCACCTGCTCCACGCGGTCGGTCAGCACGGGGGTGTGCTCGAGGTCGCCGGCGAGGCCGGCGTCCTCGGGGGTCCGGTCGTCCTGGGTCTCGTCACTCATGCGGTCTTTCCGTTCTGTCTGCTGGTCCTCGGTGTCCTGCGCAGGCCCCGCCCCCGGCCACTGCATGCCGGGCGAGACATATGTCGCGGATCAGATGTCGAGGAACCGGATGTCCTTGGCGTTCTGCTGGATGAACTCGCGGCGGGACTCGACGTCCTCGCCCATGAGCACGGAGAAGATCTGGTCCGCGGCGGCCGCGTCCTCCATGGTCACCTGCAGCAGGGTGCGGTGGTCGGGGTCCATCGTGGTGTCCCACAGCTCGGTGTAGTCCATCTCGCCGAGGCCCTTGTAGCGCTGGATCCCGTTCTCCTTGGGGATGCGCTGGTTGTTGGCGAGCCCGCGCGCCAGCGCCTCGTCCCGCTCGGCGTCCGTGTAGACGTAGTCGTGCGGGGCGTTGGACCACTTGATCCGGTACAGCGGCGGCTGGGCCAGGTAGACGAAGCCGTGCTCGATGAGCGGGCGCATGAACCGGAACAGCAGCGTCAGCAGCAGCGTGGTGATGTGCTGGCCGTCCACGTCGGCGTCGGCCATCAGCACGATCTTGTGGTAGCGGGCCTTCTCGATGTCGAAGTCGTCGCCGATGCCCGCGCCGAAGGCGGTGATCATCGACTGGACCTCGGCGTTGGACAGCGCCCGGTCCAGCCGCGCGCGCTCCACGTTGAGGATCTTCCCGCGCAGGGGCAGGATCGCCTGGTGGGCGGGGTCGCGCCCCTGCACCGCCGAGCCGCCCGCGGAGTCCCCCTCCACGATGTAGATCTCGGACAGGGACGGGTCCTTGGACGAGCAGTCCTTGAGCTTGCCCGGCATCCCGCCCGACTCGAGCAGGCCCTTGCGCCGGGTGGTCTCGCGCGCCTTGCGGGCCGCGAGCCGGGCCTGCGAGGCGTTGATGGCCTTGCGGATGATCTCCCGCGCGGCGGCCGGGTTGCGCTCGAGCCAGTCGCCGAACCGGTTGTTCACCTCGCGCTGGACGAAGGTCTTCGCCTCGGAGTTGCCGAGCTTGGTCTTCGTCTGGCCCTCGAACTGGGGCTCGGCCAGCTTGATCGAGATGACGGCCGTGAGGCCCTCGCGGACGTCGTCGCCCGTGAGGTTCTCGTCCTTGTCCCGGAGCAGCCTGTTCTCCCGGGCGTAGCGGTTCACGAGGGAGGTCATGGCCGAGCGGAAGCCCTCCTCGTGGGTGCCGCCCTCGTGGGTGTTGATCGTGTTCGCGTAGGTGTGCACCGACTCGGTGTAGGCCGTGGTCCACTGCATGGCGAGCTCGAGGGACATCTTGCGCTCCGTGTCCTCGGACTCGAGCGCGATGACGTCGTCGTGGACGAGGTCGGCCTTCTTGGACGTGTTCAGGAACGTCACGTAGTCGAGCAGGCCGTGGTCGTACTTGTAGACGACCCGGCGGTGCCCGGAGCCGTCCTGGTCCTCGTGGTTGAGCCGGGCCACGTCGGTGCCGCCGTCGCGGCCCTCGACCGGCTCCGCGTCCGCGTGGACGGCGGTGCGGTCCGAGGCGGAGCCGGCGATCTCCTCGCCGGACTCCTCCGGGGCCCGCTCGTCCGTCAGGGTGATGCGCAGGCCCTTGTTGAGGAACGCCATCTGCTGGAAGCGGGCCCGCAGCGTCTCGAAGTCGAAGTCGACGGTCTCGAAGATGTCGGGGTCCGGGTAGAACACCTGGGTGGTGCCGGTCTCCGTGGTCTCCTCGCCCCGGACCAGCTCGCCCTGGGGCATGCCGCCGTCGGCGAAGACCATCCGCCAGACGTGGCCCTGGCGCCGGACCTCCGTCTCGACGCGCCGGGACAGCGCGTTGACCACGGAGATGCCCACGCCGTGCAGACCGCCGGAGACGGCGTAGCCGCCGCCGCCGAACTTCCCGCCCGCGTGCAGGATCGTCATGACGACCTCGACGGTGGGCCGGCCCTCGGTCGGGTGGATGTCCACGGGGATGCCGCGGCCGTTGTCCACGACCCGGACGCCGCCGTCGGCCTGGAGGGTGATCTCGATGTGGTCGCAGTAGCCGGCCAGAGCCTCGTCGACCGAGTTGTCGACCACTTCGTACACGAGGTGGTGCAGCCCCCGCGGGCCGGTCGAGCCGATGTACATGCCGGGACGCTTGCGGACGGCCTCGAGACCTTCCAGGACGGTGATGTCACCGGCACCGTACTCGCGCTTCTGCGGATCCTCTGTTGCCACGGGTTCCTGGCTCCTCCTGTTGGGCACACCGGTCCCGCTCCGGACAGCACAAGAGAACGCCGATGAGACGTTCGACGGCTCATCGGCTCGTGCAGGATCGGAACGGTTCGACGTCCCGGGGTGCCCGCGCCGCGGGCGGGGTTCTCGCGATCGGCCGTGGGGGCCCGGTCCGTCGATTGCTGTCTGGTCTCGATTCTATCGGAAAACCGTGGCCCCGGGGTGCTCCCAGACCCCTCTGAACGGCCTGGAAAGGGCCTCAGGACCACTTTTTCCGTGCTCCGCGACCCCCGGGACGCTCCCGGGGGGCCGCAGCGCGCCACGAGGCCGCTCAGCGGTCCCGGCCGTCCCGGTCAGCCGTAGGTGTCCCGGGGACCGCGGCCCTGCACCGAACGGCGGCCGCGCTTCCAGCTCGGGGCCGCGGGGCCGAGGATCTCGATCCGCGTGACGATGCCCTCCCCCAGGTGCTCGTCGAACATGCGCAGCAGCTGCGGCACCATGAGCCGCAGGTTCGCGGCGTAGGCGGTCGAGTCGCAGCGCACGCGCACCACGGTCTCGTCGAAGCTCTCCGGCCGGCAGTGCCCGGCGATGCCCGGGCCCACGAGCTCGTCCCAGCGGGCGAGCACCGAGCCCACGGCGACCGGCGCCTTCCAGCCGCGCCCGGACACGAGGCCGTCCAGCACCGCGCCGACGCCCCGGGGGTCGCGAGCGGAGCGTCCCGCCCCGGAGTACCCGCCGAGCGCCCGCGGGTCCACGTCGTTGCCCCGTCGGCCGAGGCGCTCGGCGGCGGACGCGGTGGCCGACTCCATCGCGGCACCGAAGCCCTTGAGGTTGCGCCGCGCGGCCGCGCCGTGGAGCCGCCCGTCCCCGCGGGCCTCCGCGGCGCGGCGCATCCGGGTGAGCAGCGCCGCGGGGGCGTCGATCTCGTCCTCGATCCGCACGACGTTCGCCTCGGGCACGTTCCGCCCGGGCACGCTCCGCCCGGGCACGTTGCGTCCGGGCACGTCGGTTCCGGGGGCGGGCGGACCGGAGCCGGGCGGCCCCCCGGGCTCCCGGACCGGGCGTCCGCCCTCCTCGCGCGGCGGCCGGATCACGACGACGCCTCCTCCGGCTCCGGGCCGGTGCCGGCGGGCGCCGGCTCGTCGTCCCGGACGGCGGTGCCGGGGCCCACCCGGACCACGTCGTGCGGGCCCGCGACGAGCTCGGCCGGCAGGTCCTCCTCGACCGCGGCGGTCACGAGCACCTGCTCCGCGGAGGCCACGATCGCGGCGAGGCGGCTGCGGCGGCGGGCGTCGAGCTCCGCGAACACGTCGTCCAGGACGAGGATCGGCGCCGCGCCCTCCGCGGGGTCGTCCGCGAGGTGCACGTACCAGGAGCCGAGCCGGAGGGCCAGGGCGTAGGACCAGGTCTCGCCGTGCGAGGCGTAGCCGCGCGCCGGGGCCTCGCCGAGCAGCAGCTCGAGCTCGTCGCGGTGCGGGCCCACGAGGGTCAGCCCCCGCTCGAGCTCCCGCTGCTCCGCGGCCGCGCACGCGTCGAGGACCAGCTGGTGGAGATCCGCCGGGCTGAAGCCGCGCAGCCGCTCGGCGTCCCCGGCCGCGCTCTCGGGCAGCACCGAGGAGACGTAGCGCAGCGTCGTCGCCTTGCTCCCGTCCGTGAGCTGGCCGTAGGCGGTCGCGACCTGGGGGGCCAGGGCGTCGATGAGCTGCAGGCGCGCGTGCAGGATGGCCGCCCCGGCGCGGGCGAACTGGTCGTTCCAGGCGGCCAGCGTCGACCGCTGGACGTCCGTGAACCGGCCGCTCCGGCGGGCGGACTTCAGCAGCGCGTTGCGCTGCCTGAGCACCTTCTCGTAGTCGGCGAGGGTGCCCGCGAGGACGGGGCGCATGGACTTCGCCAGGTCGTCGAGGAAACGCCTCCGGTGGGAGGGGTCGCCCTTCACCAGGGACAGGTCCTCCGGCGAGAACAGCACGGTCCGCACGATGCCGAGCGCGTCCCGCGCCCGCACCGGGGAGGCCCGGTTGATGCGCACCCGGTTGGCCCGGCCGTCGTTGAGCTCGAGCTCCAGAACGGTCTGCTGAGCGCCCCGCCGCACCCGGACGCGGACGATCGCGCGCTCGGCGCCGAAGCGGATCAGCGGTCCGTCGGAGGACACCCGGTGGGAGGACAGGCCGGCCGTGTAGTCCAGGGCCTCGACGATGTTCGTCTTGCCCACGCCGTTCGGCCCCAGGAACACCGTGGTCCCGGGAGCGAGACGTATGTCCAGGTGGGCATACGTCCGGTAGTCGAGCAGTGAGAGGTGGTCGACGAACACGCCGGGATCAGCAGCTTCCGGTTCCGGGCCGGCCGGTCACTGGCTGGGGAGCCGCACCGGCATCAGCAGGTACTTGTAGTCGTCCTTGTCCTCGCCCTCCGGCTCTGCCTGGGCGGAGAGCACGGCCGGCTTGGGCGGGGCGGTGAACGAGAACCGGACGTAGTCGGAGTCGAAGGCGTGCAGGCCCTCGGACAGGTACGTCGGGTTGAAGGCCACGGTGATGTCGTCGCCGGTGAGGTGCGCGTCGAGGACCTCCGAGGCCTGGGCGTCCTCGCCGGTCCCGGCGTCCAGGGCCACCTGCCCCTGGGTGAAGGCCAGGCGCACGGGGGTGTTGCGCTCGGCCACGAGCGAGACGCGCCGGACGGCCTCGACGAGCTCGGTGGTGCGCACCGCCGCGGTGATCGGGGTGTGCTCCGGGAACAGCGAGCGGATCTTGGGGTACTCGCCGTCGATGAGCAGGCTCGTGGTGCGGCGGCCGCCGGACTCGAAGCCGACAAGCTCCGCGGAGTCGGACAGCGCGATGTTGATGTCGCCGGCCGGGCCGAGGGTCTTGGCGATGTCGTTGAGCGTGCGGGCCTTGATCAGGGCGGCCGTCGAGATGTCCTGGGCGCTGGGCCGCCAGGTGAGCTCGCGCATCGCGAGCCGGTAGCGGTCCGTGGCGAGCAGCGTCATCTTCTCGCCCTCGATCTCCACCCGGACGCCGGTGAGGATCGGCAGGGTGTCGTCCTTGCTCGCGGCGATGTTGACCTGGGCCACGGCGTGGGCGAACTCGTCGCCGGCCACCACGCCGGAGACGTCCGGCAGCGCGGGGAGCTCGGGGTAGTCGCCCACGGGCATGGCCGCGAGGTTGAACCGGGAGGACCGGCAGGTCAGGGTCACCTTGCCCTCGTCGGCGTGCACCTCGACCGGGGCGGAGGGCAGGGAGCGGCAGATGTCCGCGAGCAGACGGCCGGAGACGAGGGTGGTGCCCTCCTCCTGGACGTCGGCGCTGATCGACAGCCGTGCCGAGATCTCGTAGTCGAAGCTCGCGATGGACAGCGAGCCGCCCTCCGCACGGATGAGCAGACCGGACAGCACGGGGACCGGGGGCCGAGGAGAGAGGGACCGCGCGGTCCAGGTGACGGCCTCGGCGAGAACATCGCGTTCGACGGAGAACTTCACGAGAGGTTGCTGCCTTTCAGTGTGAGCCAGGAGGGCGGAGCCAGGGTTCCGCAGGAACCGGTGCCGGCTGCGCCGCCAGGTGCAGCGGTGCGGACGGGGTCTTCGCCCTCTGCATCGTATCGGTCCGTTTCACGGGACGGCCATTCGGCCGTGCCGTGGCGACGTTCTTGTGGTTCGGCCGTCCGGAACGGCCCGGACGGGGTCGGAGCTCCAGGATTCTTGTTGTTTGGCCGGATCTCTCTTTAAGGACGGGAGTGTTAATAACCGCTGTGGAATCTGTGGACAACTGCCTCTCGGCCAGCTCCCGGGCGGCGGGAGCCTGTTGAGTTCCTGTGGTTCGCGGACCACAGGAAAGACGGGTGCCGGTGGACGAGATCCGCGCGTTTCCGCGGGTTCCACAGCCCTCCCCCGACTTGTACCGAGGTTCTCCACCGCTCGGAGCGGGAATTCCACAATTTTATCCACAGGTGTGGGTTCTGTCCTGTGCACAGGCGCTCCACAAGGGCGGATCTCCTGTGCAGAACGGTCCTCCCCGGCCCGGGATGCCGCGGCCCGGGCCTGTGGACGAACTACACGAAAAAGGCCCGGCGGGAGTCCGCCGGGCCCGTGCAGAGGTGAAAAGGGTGTCTCAGCCCTCGCGCTGCTGCTGCTTGATCCGGTTGGTGAGCTCGGTGACCTGGTTGAAGATCTGCCGGCGCTCGGCCATCAGCGTGCGGATCTTGCGGTCCGCGTGCATCACCGTGGTGTGGTCCCGCCCGCCGAGCTCCTGGCCGATCTTCGGCAGGGACATGTCCGTGAGCTCGCGCAGCAGGTACATCGCGATCTGCCGGGCGGTGACCAGGGTGCGGGTGCGGGACTTGCTCTTGAGCTCCTCGAGGCTGATGTCGAAGTAGACCGCGGTCTGGGCCAGGATCGAGGCGGCGGTGATCTCCTGCGCCCCGTCGTCGGTGATGAGGTCCTTGAGCACCAGCTCGGCCAGGGGCAGGTCCACCGACTGCTTGTTCAGCGAGGCGAACGCGGTGACGCGGATCAGGGCGCCCTCGAGCTCGCGGATGTTGGTGGAGATGTGGGAGGCGATGTACTCGAGCACGTCGTCGGGGGCGTCCATGCCCTCGCTGGTGGCCTTCTTGCGCAGGATCGCGATGCGGGTCTCGAGCTCCGGCGGCTGCACGTCGGTGATCAGTCCCCACTCGAAGCGCGAGCGCATCCGCTCGGCGAAGCCGGTGAGCTGCTTGGGCGGCATGTCGGAGGTGATCACGATCTGCTTCTCGTGGTTGTGCAGCGCGTTGAAGGTGTGGAAGAACTCCTCCTGCGTGTGCTCCTTGCCCGCGAGGAACTGGATGTCGTCGATCAGCAGCATGTCCACGTTGCGGTAGATCTCCTTGAAGGAGGAGCCCTCGTCGTCGCGGATCGAGTTGATGAAGTCGTTGGTGAACTCCTCCGAGTTCACGTACCGCACCCGCACCTGCGGGTAGAGGCGCTTGGCGTAGTGGCCGATCGCGTGGAGCAGGTGGGTCTTGCCCAGGCCGGACTCCCCGTAGATGAAGAGGGGGTTGTAGGCCTTGGCCGGCGTCTCGGCCACCGCGAACGCCGCGGCGTGGGCGAACCGGTTGGACTGGCCGATCACGAACGAGTCGAAGACGTACTTCGGGTTCAGCCGTGCGGAGCTGTCCCACTCCCCCACCACGGCCGGGGCGGTGCCGGTGTCCTGCACGGGCCGGCGGGGCGGGGCGGCCTGCGGGTCCCGCGGCGGGGGCAGGGTCCGGTCGGCGGTGCCCAGGCCGGAGCGGGGCGCCGGCTCCGCGGCCGGAGCCGGGAGCCCCACGGGCAGCTGGTCGAGGCCCGCCGTCCGCCGGTCGACGCCCACCGTGTCGGCGGTGTCGGCGTGGTCGGCCCGGGCGGGCAGATCGGTGCGGTTGCGCTCCGCCTCGAGCTCGCCGATCGGGGGCAGCGCCGCGGTGGGCGCCGCCGCGCCGGGCTCCGGCGCGGGAGCGGTCTCGAGATCGGCGTCCACGACGAAGGCCACGAGCGTCTCGGGGCTGAAGGCGCGGCCCACCGAGGACCGCAGCACGGACGCCATCTGGTTCTGGAAGAACTCGCGGGTCAGCTCGTTGGGGACCGCGACGAGCAGCGTGGTGCCGATGAGGCCCTGGGGCTGGGCCAGGGAGATGAACCCCCGGTACCGCCCCGTGGTCATGGGGTCCTCGTACATGTACTGCACGCATTCCGCCCACTGCGCACTGAGCGCCTGATTGTCCTGCGTGCCCACACGTACTCCTGCTGTCGTCGAGATGTCGTCGGGATGACGAGGCGGTGGACGGATCGTCCCGGCCCCTCGGCGGGGATCCTGTCCACAGCGTTGTTCACAACGGTGGAAAAGCTGTCGGGGGCCAGCCGCGAGTGCCAGCCTAGAACATGCGTCAGACCAGTTCATAGCCGTTTTCCGGGCCCCCCGGGAACTACAGTCGTGTAGTTCGAGCCCTGATCCGCGCCGTTCCGCGGCGGGGGCCGGACCAGTTTTCCACAGGATGTGAGAAAGATCCGTGCACAGCTGTGGGTAGGATGTGCACTGCACAGCGGCACCGGGCGTCCCGGAGGCCGTTCCAGCACCGAACAGCTCCCGATACCGCGTTCTCCCCGGCAGTCCCGCTCCTCGCGATCCGGCGCCGGGGCCTGTGGCCACCCACCGCGGATTTGACCGGCCCCTGCCCGTTGTCTAGGGTGAGACAGTCTTTTGTGTCCACCGTCATGCCCATCCGCATGCTCGGACGCATCCACCAGCACCGCTGTGACCGTCCGTCTCGTCCGCCCCGAACCCGGTGCGGCGAGCACGAGGACGGGCGCACACCCTGACGCCTTTGGAGTAACCAGTGAGCAAGCGGACTTTTCAGCCGAATAACCGCCGTCGCGCCAAGAAGCACGGCTTCCGTGCCCGGATGCGCACCCGCGCCGGTCGCGCCATCCTCGCCGCCCGCCGCAGCAAGGGCCGCACCGAGCTCTCCGCCTGAGCCGGCCCGTGTCGGCGCCGGCGCTCCCGACGACCGCCCCGCGACGGGCGGTCGTCGTCGTGCCGGAGCCGCCTGAACGGCCGGCCCGGCAGGAGCGGGACCGTGCTGCCTGACCAGCACCGGATCCGGACCTCGGTCCAGTTCTCGGCCACCACGCGTTCCGGCGCCCGCAACGGGCGCCGGAACGTCGTCGTCTATGTGCGTCCCACCGACGAGGGCGCACCGGCCCGGTTCGGGTTCGTCGTCTCGAAGGCCGTGGGCAACGCCGTGCGCCGCAACAAGGTCAAGCGGCGCCTCCGGGAGCTCGCCCAGACCACGGTCAGGCAGGCGCCGTACGGTTACGACGTCGTGGTGCGCGCGCTGCCGCCCGCCTCGCGCGCGGACTGGGCGGAGCTGGCCGCCGACTACGCGAAGGCGTGGCGGACGGCCTCCGCGCGGGCCGGGCTCCCCGGGGCCGCCGGGGCGAGCACCACCGCAGAAGACCGACGACCCGCACGGGAGGAGCCGGAGTCATGAGCGAGCACGCTCACGCGCCCGAGGATCTCCTCGCGGCGGCTCCTCACGAGTTCGTCCGCCCGGCCTCGGCGTGGCAGGTCCTCTGGTTCCTGCCGCAGAACGCGCTCATCGCGGGCCTCAAGCTCTACCGGACCATCGTCTCCCCCCTGTACGGGGACGTCTGCCGGTACTTCCCCTCCTGCTCGGCCTACGCGCTCGAGTCGGTCACGGTGCACGGCGCCGTGCGCGGCCTGGGCCTCAGCGTCCGCAGGCTCCTCCGCTGCCACCCCTGGGCGGCGGGTGGGATCGACAGGGTCCCGGACGGCGGCCGGGTCTTCCCCGACTTCGCGGCCCTGCCCCGGATCGTCCTGCTGAACCATCCCACCCTTGCCGAGCGCCACCAGCACCACCCCGCCGGGGACACCGGTCCCGCGGCCCAAGGAGAGCCTTCCCCATGAACCTGTTCGAAATGATCCTCTTCCCCTTCAGGTGGGTCGTCTCCGCCGTGCTGTGGGTGTTCCACGAGCTGCTCACCGCCATCGGGATGGACCCCGCCGCCGGCATCACCTGGGTGCTGTGCATCGTGGGCCTGACCCTGGTCATGCGCACGCTGACCATCCCGCTGTTCCTCAAGCAGATCAAGTCCATGCGCGGCATGCAGGAGCTGCAGCCGGAGATGGCGAAGCTGCAGGCCAAGTACAAGGGCAAGAAGGACCAGCTGTCCCGGCAGGCCATGGCCCAGGAGCAGATGGAGCTGTACAAGAGCCACGGCTCCAACCCGTTCTCCGCCTGCCTGCCCATCCTGGTGCAGATGCCGATCTTCTTCGGCTTGTTCCAGGTCCTCAACGGTGTGCCGGGCTCCGCGGCGGCGGGCGAGGGAGTGCACGTCCTGGACGCCGCGACCGTGGAGTCCTTCAACGAGGCGACCTTCTTCGGCGCCCCGCTGTTCTCCACGCTGCTCAACCCGGGCGACGGCAACCACGTGGCCACGATCCTCCTGGCGATCGTGATGATCATCGCGATGTCCGCCTCGCAGTTCTTCACGCAGAAGCAGCTGACGGCCAAGAACATGAGCGAGACCGCCAAGGCCTCCCCCATGTACCGCCAGCAGCAGATGATGCTGTACCTGTTCCCCCTGGTCTTCGCGATCGGCGGCATCAACTTCCCCATCGGCGTCCTCATCTACTGGACCGTCTCCAACCTCTGGTCCATGGGCCAGCAGTGGTGGGTCATCCGCAACAACCCCACGCCGGGTTCGCAGGCCGAGCAGGAGCTCAACGAGCGCCGCGCCGCCAAGGGTCTCCCCCCGCTCGGCAAGACCCAGGAGGAGCACGAGGCCGAGATCGAGGAGCAGCGCGCCCGCGCCGCCGCGGGGCAGCGTCAGCAGCCCGTCGGCAAGAAGCGCCAGAAGCAGCAGGCGAAGCGCAAACAGGCACGATGACCCCCGCCGGTCGATCCGGCTCGACCCCCGCCCCGCACGGGACCGGCGCGACCGGCCCCGTGCTTCCACGGCCCCAGGAGACGACATGACCGACATCCGGCAGACCACCCAGGACGCCGACGACGTGCAGCACCCCGTGCCGGCCGACGACGCCGAGCGCGGCGCGCGGACGGAGACCGCGTCCGCGCAGGAGCCGGCGGCGCAGGACGCCGGCCGGCCGGAGGCCGTGCAGGAGTCCGGCGGCCGCGGCGCCGAGGACGGCGCCTCGGCCGACCCGCTCGAGGAGGAGGGCGAGATCGCCGCCGACTACCTCGAGGAGCTGCTCGACACGGCCGACCTCGACGGCGACATCGACATCGAGGTCCGCGACGGCCGCACCTACCTGTCGGTCGTGGCCGACGGGGACGACGACGAAGGACTCGCGGTGCTGGTCGGCGCGGACGGGGAGGTCCTCGAGGCCCTCCAGGAGCTGCTGCGGCTCGCCGTCCTCGCCGCCACCGACCGCCGGTCCCGGCTCGTCCTCGACATCGGCGGCTACCGCCGCCGCCGGGCGGGCGAGCTCCAGGACCTGGCGCTCTCCGCCGTGCGCGAGGCCCGGCAGACCGGGGAGCGCGTGCACCTCGATCCGCTCTCGGCCTACGAGCGCAAGATCGTGCACGACGTGGTCGCCGAGCAGGGGCTCGTCAGCGAGTCCGAGGGCGAGGGGGCGGCACGGCACATCGTCGTGTCCGTCCCGCAGGGCTGATGTCCGAGGACCAGCGACCCTCCCCCGCCCCGCAGGACCCGCCGCTCCCGGACGCCCGGGAGCGGCACGCCGCCGAGCGGCTGTTCGGCGAGCGGCTGCCGCTGGCGGAGCGCTACGTGGCGCACCTGGCGTCCTCGGGCATCGTCCGGGGGCTCATCGGCCCGCGTGAGGTGCCGCGGCTCTGGAGCCGCCACGTGCTCAACTGCGCCGTGGTGGAGGAGTGCATCCCGCGGGACGCCCGGGTGGCGGACGTGGGCTCGGGCGCCGGACTGCCCGGACTCTGCCTCGCCCTGGCGCGCCCCGATCTGCGGATCACGCTCATCGAGCCGCTGGAGCGACGGGTCCAGTGGCTGGACGAGGTCGTGGCCGACCTGGGGCTCAGCAACGTGCGGGTGCTGCGCGCCCGGGCGGAGCAGGCCAAGGAGGAGGTCGGCGAGGTGGACGTGGTCACGGCCCGGGCGGTCTCGGCGCTGGTGGGCCTCGTGGACATCACCCTGCCGCTGCTGCGGGGCACGGGCGAGCTCCTCGCCCTCAAGGGGCGGTCCGCGGCGGACGAGGTGCGCAGGGCGCAGAAGAAGCTGGACCGGCTGGGCGCGCGGTCCACGGAGATCGTGGCGGCCGGGCGGGAACTGCTCGAGGAGCCGACCACGGTGGTCCGGGTCCGGCTCTGACGCGGCGCCGCCGGCGACGTCCGGCGGCGGCGGTAGGCTGGGCGGAGTGTGCCACGGGCGGGGCGCCGAGCTCGGCCCCGGGTCGAGCGCTTCCTGACCTGCGGTGCGGCCCCAGGCACCTCTCCCCCGCGGGAGACGTGCTCCGACGGAACGAGTTCGAGACGAACCGGGAAGGTGCGCAGTCAGATGCCGATCGACGACGGCGCGGGAAGCCCCCGAGGCTTCGACGCCGAGTTTCCCCCCGATCCGCTTGATCAATCGATCAAGGTTGTTCCGGACCGGGGTACTCGTGTTTCACGTGAAACGGACGGACAGCTGCCCAAGATGACCACAACGATGGCGGAGGACACGCCGCTGGGGAGGAAGCTCGTGGAGGAGACCAGGCGACGCGCCAGGCTGAAGAAGGTCCAGCTGGAGAAGCCCGCCGCAACGCGGATCTTCACGATCAGCAATCAGAAGGGCGGGGTCGGCAAGACCAGCACGTCGGTGAACCTCGCCGTGGCGCTGGCGCGGCAGGGCCAGAACGTGCTCGTGATCGACAACGATCCCCAGGGGAACGCGTCGACCGCTCTCGGCGTGGAGCACAGCTCCGAGGTCGACAGCACCTACGACGTCCTCATCGACGAGATGCCCATCGCCGACGTGGTGAAGCCCTCCGCCGAGGCGGAGAACCTGTGGGTGGTCCCCGCCACCATCGACCTGGCCGGCGCGGAGATCGAGCTCGTCTCCATGGTCGCGCGCGAGCACCGGCTCCGCCGTGCGATCGAGGCCTACGCCGGCCAGCGGGAGACGGACGGCCTGCCGCGGCTGGACTACGTCTTCATCGACTGCCCGCCGAGCCTCGGACTGCTCACCCTCAACGCGTTCGTCGCGGCCACCGAGGTGCTCATCCCCATCCAGTGCGAGTACTACGCGCTCGAGGGGCTCAGCCAGCTGCTGAAGAACATCGAGATGATCCAGAAGCACCTGAACCCGGAGCTGTCCGTCTCGACCATCCTGCTGACCATGTACGACGGCCGCACCAACCTCGCCTCCCAGGTGGCCGACGAGGTGCGCAACCACTTCCCCGCGGAGGTCCTGGAGACCATGATCCCCCGGTCGGTGCGTATCTCCGAGGCGCCCAGCTACCAGCAGAGCGTGATCAGCTACGACCCGAGTTCGACGGGCGCCCTGTCCTACCTGGAGGCCGCCGCCGAGATCGCCCAGCGACCCCAGCGCTGACCGGGTCCACCCGGCGCCTCCCCGCCCGACGCCCGTCTCCCTCCGGAGACGGGCGTCGTGCTGTCCCCGGACGGGACCGCGGGCATCGCGTCGTTCCACGTGAAACGGCACGCGGGCCCGTGCTGCTCCGCTAGAATTGTCCGGATTGCCGGGCGAAGGAGAGGAACACCGTGAGCGAACGACGACGTGGTCTGGGCCGAGGACTGGGGGCACTCATCCCGAGCGCACCCGCGGCGGAGACCGCAGGGCGGGAGGAACCGGACGCCAGCACTCCCCCGACCCCGCCGCCCGGCTCCGAGCACACTCCGTCCAACGGCGGGACGACGCGCGTTTCACGTGGAACACGCCAGACCGGGACTGCGCCGCTCCCGGAGGACATCTCCCCCGCGGACGCCGGCACGGCGAACGAGGACCCGGGGCCGGGAGAACCCCCCCGCCGGGCGAGCAACGGCTCGGCGAAGAGCGGCACCCGGAAGCCGGCCTCCGCGGAACAGGAGCAGTCCCCCGGGGACGGGGTGCCGGAGCCGACCGAGTCGGCAGACACTCCGAAGCGGAGGGCAACGGGAGCGCGCGGGCGGACGGTCAGTCCGGCGGCGCGGCAGAAGGCCATGAAAGCACGGATGGACATGGGCGAGGCCCTGCGCAACACCACGCTCGTGAGTCGGCCGTCCGACATGTTCTTCCTGCCGTCCGGCACCACGCCGGAGGGCGACGGCGCCGCAGCGGCACCTGCCGGTCCGACGTCGGAGAGCGAGACCGCGACGGAGACGGCGGCCACCGAGGTTCCGGCCGAGACTGCCGGCACGGACGCCCCGGCGGATGTTTCACGTGGAACGACCGCGTCCGCCGACCAGGCCGCCGGTCGGCAGAGCCCGCCACGACGTTCCCGTGCGGAGAATGGCGGCACGGATCGCTCGACCTCGGAGACCCCGGCTGAACGCGAGCCCTATTCGACCTCCGGCGCCGCGGAGAGCCCGGCCGGGACCGTACCCGGAGACGCGGGCGCCGAGGCACCGGGCACCCCGACCTCCAGCGGTGCCACGGAACCGACAGGCCCGACAAACTTGACGAACCCGCAGCACGCGACCGGCTCGGCGGAGAGCGAGTCGGCGTCGTCCGGCCGGACCCGGAACGAGCACGTTTCACGTGAAACGGACGCAGGGGCCGAGGAGCTGGCCGCCGTGCCCGGGGCCACCTTCGCGGAGATCCCCGTCGGCTCGATACACCCCAACCGCAAGCAGCCGCGTCAGGTGTTCGACGAGGAGGAGCTCGCGGAGCTGGCGTACTCGATCGCCGAGCTGGGCGTGCTGCAGCCCATCGTGGTGCGCTCGAGCCGTGAGGACGGCGAACAGTCCTACGAGCTCGTGATGGGCGAGCGCCGCTGGCGTGCCACTCAGCGTGCCGGCCTGACCACCATCCCGGCGATCGTGCGCGAGACGGCGGACGACGAGCTCCTGCGGGACGCCCTGCTCGAGAACCTGCACCGCAGCCAGCTGAACCCCCTCGAGGAGGCCGCCGCCTACCAGCAGCTCCTGGAGGAGTTCGGCACCACGCAGGAGGAGCTGTCCCGCCGCATCGGCCGCTCTCGCCCGCAGATCAGCAACACGATCCGCCTGCTCCGGCTGCCGCCCCTCGTCCAGCGCCGGGTCGCGGCCGGTGTGCTCTCATCAGGACACGCGCGGGCCCTGCTCTCCCTTGCGGACCCCGCGGAGATGGAACGGCTCGCGCAGCGGATCGTGGCCGAGGGCCTCTCCGTGCGCGCCACGGAGGAGGCGGTCCAGCTGGCGGGAGCGGGGGAGCGCAAGCCGCAGCGGACGCCGGCCCCGGCCGGACGGCACAAGGAGCGGCTGGACTACATCGCGGACGCCTTCTCGGACCGGCTGGACACGAGCGTGCGGATCGCGCTGGGCGCGCGCAAGGGGAAGATGACCATCGAGTTCGCCTCGGTGGAGGACCTGAACCGCATCATCGAGGTGCTGGATCCGGGGATCGAGCGCAGCTAGCTCGCTCCGCGGACGCCAGAGCCCCGATGTTCCACGTGGAACATCGGGGCTCTCGCACACGGTGGCGGCCCGCCGGGGGGAGCCTGCGTCAGCGCCCGTTGTACTCGGCGACGTCGTCCACGCTCATGGTGCCGGTGGGGACGTCGTCCTCGGCCAGCAGGAACATCCGCTGCAGCCCGAAGACGACCGCCTCGGCCAGGTGGCTCCGGTGCTCGGGGTCGCCGAGGGCCGCACGATCGGCAGGGTTCGAGAGATACCCCAGGTCGAGCCAGATGGTGGGCGCGTCCTGGGACCTCAGCAGGTCCCACTGCCGGGCGTGCGTGCCGAGGTCGAGGGCTCCGGTGCGGGCCACCATCTCCTTGAGCACGAGCACCGCGGCCCGCTCGCCGATGGGGGAGTAGATCTCGGAACGGTCCTGCTCGCCCCAGTAGTACGAGGCCACTCCGCCGGCGGACGGGGAGGCGTTCCAGTCGCAGTGCAGGGTGACCACCACGGAGTCCGACCGGCCCCCGGCGACGACCTCGCGGGCCGAGGCGGCGGTCCGCACCGGCTCGCCGCGGCGGTCGCGGAGGTCCCGGCCGGGGGAGACGACCACGGGGTCGGCGCCGATCTCGCGCAGGAGCTCGAAGGCGCGGAGGGCCACGTCACGGGTGACCCCGTCGGCGCGCTCCCGGAAGTCCGCGGCGGCGGAGGCGGGCGGCTGCTGCCCGGCGGCGCCGGAGGGGACGAGCACCACGGAACGGCCGTGCAGGGCGGAGGTGGCCCGCTCGAGGCGGTGGTACTCGCGCAGCGAGAAGGCCTTGGAGGAGGTGATGTTCTTGTTGATCCGGGCCAGGGCCGCGATGGTCTCCCGGTCCACCACGCCGGTGGCCGGGAGGCCGAGGCTCTGCTGGAGCTCCGTGACCGCGTGGTGCGTGCTGCTGCTGAAGACGCCGTTGAGGTGCCCGTAGTAGAAACCCAACCGGGAGAGGTTGTGCTGCAGCTGGCTGACGTCGTCGCCCCGGAGCGGACGGTCGTCGTCCGCGTAGAGCGGCCGGTCACCGAGGGCGTACTGCGCCTCGTTGAGGCACCGGTCCGTCTCCGGGCCCACCAGGCCGTCGACGATCAGCCCGCGCTCCTGCTGGAACGCGCGCACGGCGGCGTCGACGTGGTCGTCGAAGTAGGAGGGGTTGTTGACGTCCTGCGGCGCGAGATAGGCCACGGTGACGCCGGCCCGCAGCAGTCGTTCCCGCAGGCTCACCACCCGCCGGCTCGTCATGGTCCGGCGCAGCATCGGTTCGGTCTCGTCGTTGTTCACGGGTGTCCCACGGGTCGGAAGAATCGGCAGGGTGCCGGCACGACGGCTCGTCCGCCCCTCCCCAGCGGGGGAGGGGCGGACGAGGCCGCGGTGCCGAGGAGGATGTCGGAGGAACCGTTCAGTTCCCGGCGACGAGGTAGTCGGCGAACTCCTTCTCGAGGGCGCTCTTCGGCTTCGCGCCGATGGCCTTCTTGACCACCTCGCCGCCGGAGAACAGGTAGATGGCCGGGATCGAGGTGATGCCGTACTGGGACGCCACGGCGGGGTTCTCGTCGACGTTGAGCTTGACGACCTCGATGGCGTCCGCGTGCTCGGCGGCGATCGCGTCGAGGACCGGGCCGACCATGCGGCAGGGGCCGCACCACTCTGCCCAGAAGTCGACGATGACGGGCTTGTCCGACTCGAGGACCTCGGTGCGGAAGTCTGCGTCGGTGACGTTCTTGGCGGCGCTCATGTTTCTCCTTGTCCGGGCGGGGGGCCTGCGGTCTGCGAGCCCTGGCCGCTCTGGGTGGAACGTGCGGGAGGGGGAACTGGTTCGATTATGACCCATGCCGGCCGGGGCGCCGGGCGTCCCGGCCGGACCGGCTCAGCTGTGCAGGACCGAGCGGTCGTGCAGGGCGGCGAGGTAGTGCTCGGCGTCGACGGCGGCGACGCACCCGGAGCCCGCCGCCGTGATGGCCTGGCGGTAGGTGGCGTCCACGACGTCGCCGGCCGCGAAGACCCCGGCGAGGCTCGTGGTGGAGCTGCGGCCGTCCACCGCGATGGTGCCGTCCACGGTCAGCTCCAGCTGGTCCTGGACCAGGGCGGTGCGGGGATCGGAGCCGATGGCGACGAACAGGCCGGTCACGGGCAGCTCCGTGGTCTGCTTGGACTCCGTGTCGCGCACGGTCACGGAGCGGACCTTCTCCTCGCCGTTGATGCCGACGACCTCGGCGTTCCACAGGACCTCGATCTTGGGGTCCTCGAAGGCGCGCTGCTGCATGATCTCGGAGGCGCGGAAGCTGTCCCGCCGGTGGATGATGGTGACCTTGGAGGCGAAGCGGGAGAGGAACGTGGCCTCCTCGAGGGCGGAGTCGCCGCCGCCCACCACTGCGATGTGCTGCTCCTTGAAGAAGAAGCCGTCGCAGGTGGCGCACCAGCTCACGCCGTGCCCGGAGAGCCGCTTCTCGTCCGGCAGGCCGAGCTCGCGGTACGCGGAGCCGGTCGCGAGGATCACGGCGTGGGCGCGGTGCACGGAACCGTCCTCGAGGGTCACGGTCTTGATCTCGCCCTCGAGCTCGAGGGCCACGACGTCCTCGTAGCGGATGTCGGCGCCGAAGCGCTCCGCCTGCTGCTGCATGTTCGACATCAGCTCCGGGCCCTGGATGCCGTCGATGAAGCCCGGGTAGTTCTCGACCTCGGTCGTGTTCATCAGCTCGCCGCCCGCGGTCACGGACCCGGCGAACACGATGGGGTGGAGGTCTGCGCGCGCGGCGTAGACCGCTGCGGTGTACCCGGCGGGGCCGGATCCCACGATGATCACCTCGTGGACGGTCTCGTCGTCCGCGGTGGCCGTCGGCTCGCCGGTCGAGGGGACGAGGTTCAGGGCGTTGATCACGGGACCGAAGTCGGGGCTCACTGTTCTGCAGACCTTCCGTACAGGGAGCGGCCGGGCACGCCGACCGCAGGGACCACTGGCACAACAGGGCGCGCACGGCGGATATTCCGGTGCCGGGCCCGCCGTGCCGGGCCCGGCGGGGGACCGGAGGCCTCAGTCGAGCTGGATCTCACCGATCCGCAGGCCGTGGTCGAACCCGGCGATGGGGTTCGTCAGCTGCGGCAGCTGCGTCCAGTTCACGATCACGTACTCGTGCTCCCCGTCTCGGGCCGCCGCCGAGAGCGGAACGGTGATCTCCGGGCCGGTGAAGGAGCCGGAGGCCACCTGCTCGGCGCCGTCCAGGCTCGGGGCGTCGTTGACGTACACGTCGAACATCCCGCCCGACCCGGACGACTGGTCGAGCTGCAGGGTCTCCACCGGTGCGGGCTCCTCGAGCTGGACCGCCAGGCCCACGCTCGGGGTCTGGTTGCCGAAGTTCTGGTCGGAGAACCCGTAGCTGATCCAGAAGGTGGACGGGTTGCCGTCGATGGTCTGGCCCAGCTGGGCGTCCTGGTCGGCCATGAATCCCGGGTCGTCGGGCACCACCCGGGTGACGGCACGGGGCTCCGGCTCGGCGGCCGGGGCCTCCGGCTCGGGGCTCGGCCGCGGCTCCTCCTGCGCAGCCTGCTCCTCCGCGGGCGCGCTCACGGCCGGCTCGGGGGCGTCCGCCCCGGCGAAGAGCCCGCCCAGCCGGTCGAAGCTGAACACCACGGCGCCGACCAGCAGGGCCAGCAGCAGGAGCAGGAGCAGCAGCAGGCCGCTGCCGCCCTTCCGGGTCTGCGGCGAGGGCTCCTCCTTCCGCGGCGGCGCGGCCGCGGCGGGCTCCTGCGGGCGGCGGGCGGTGTCCGGGGCCCCGCCGCGGTAGCTCTCGAAGCTCTCGGCGCTCTCGTAGCTGTCGTAGCGGTTGTCGCCGTCGTAGCCGGGATCGATGTCGGTCCCGGCCGTGCGGACGGCCGAGGCCGCGGTGCCGCTCGCCGCCGCCCGGTCGAAGAGCGTCGACCGGGTCGAGGTGGCGCTGACCCGCACGGGCCGGCCGAGCCGGGTGCGCACCGAGGGCGCGGGCGCGGCGTCGTCGTACGAGTCCTCGTCCCGCCACCGGGTGACCTTGGGCTGGGGTGCCGCGCCGCCCAGGTCGTCGGAGGGCTCGGTCGCGACCACGGGCGCCGGGCTGGTGGGGGCAGGCTCCTCGTACACGTAGGAGCCGGTGCCGCCGCCGCGCGGGGCCCCGAAGATGTCGTCGCTGAGGGACTCGTCCTCGACCTCGTCCGGCTCCACGAGCAGGGAGTCCAGCATGTCCGCGGCCGGGGTGTACGAGGTCACGAGGTAGGTGTGCGCCTCCGCCTGGCCGAGGTCCAGGATCTGGAAGGGGGCGCCGATGCTGCCGTTGGCCATGGAGCGGGCGTTCTCCACCAGCAGGGACGTGTGCCGCTCGGCGGGCAGCAGGATCGAGACGCGGCGGCCGAGGATCTGGTCCTGTCCCTCGAGCACGTGGTCGCCCTCGGCGGTGGCCAGCACGTCGGAGACGACCTTGTAGCGGCCGCCGAGGACGGAACCGAGCTTCATCGGTGCGGGCACGTTGGCTCCCTGGGGGTCGGGAATTCGCGGAGGGGGCCGGAATTCGCGGGCGGGGGTGGCCGGCGGGGCAGGAGGGGTGTTCCTGACCCACGTCACCGACCACTCAGCACCTTACCGGTCCCGGCGCTCCGGGGCCGAGAGCTCCGTCACACGCTCAGCGGCCCAGCCGGGCGAGGACCGGGCGCACGAGGCTGTCGAGCTCCTGGACGCGGCAGAGCCGGAGGGCGCCCAGGTAGGCGATCCCCATGACGGTGCCGCCCACCGCGAGGGTCGCGATCGCCGTCAGCTGGTTCGTCCAGGGGAAGCCGTCGGGGTCGTAGCCGCCGAGCAGCAGGAGGGCCACCGCGCCCACCGCGCCGGCGAGCAGGGAGGCCGCGAGGATCCGGGCGTGGGAGTCCACGATGCGGGCCACGTCGTAGTCCCCGAGCCGGCGGACCAGGACCGCGTGGTAGATCAGGGTGCTCAGCACGTTCTGGGCCGCGTAGCACGCGGCGACCGCGAAGACGATGCGGTCCGGCGGGACGAAGGACCAGATCAGCAGGGCGCAGGCCACGGTGAAGAGCGCGACGCCGACCTGCACCAGGAACGGGGTGCGGGCGTCCTCCTGGGCGTAGAACGCCCGGCCGAGCATGAAGGAGATCGACATGAAGGGCGCTCCGACCGCGATCACCGCGACCACCTGGCCGACCACGGCGCCCGCGGAGGGGACGCCGCCGCTGAAGAGCATGCCGAGCGGGCCGGCGAAGACCACGAGGGCGACCGTGGCGAAGACCGTGGCCACCCCGGTGATGCGCAGGCTCGAGGACAGGGAGGCGACCATGCCGGCCCGGTCGCCGTCCGTGGAGGCCGCGGCCATCCGGTTGAACAGCACCGTGGCGATGGACAGCCCGATCACCCCGTGCGGCAGGGAGTACAGCATGGAGGCCTGGTTGAGCGCCGCCACGCCCGCGATCTGCTGCGGCGGGTCCATGGCGAGGTACTCCGGGCGGTAGCCGGTGGGGATCGCGGCGACCTTGGTCAGGGTCAGGAACGCCAGGTTGGCGAGGATCCCGGTGGCGAGGGTCCAGCCCGCGAGCCGCGCCGCCGTGGAGAGCCCGATGCCGCGCCAGCCGAACCTGGGCCGCAGCTCCAGGCCGAGCCGGCGCAGGGGCCAGAGCAGCACGAGGGCCTGGGTGGCGACGCCCACGGTGGCCATGGCCGCCAGCCAGAACGTCTTGGCCGGGGTCCAGTTCTCCAGGGTGTGCGGGTCCTGCTCGTAGGCGCCGAACTGCTGGACGAACACGAGCAGCGCCGCGATGGCCACCACGTTGTTGACCACCGGCGCCCACATGTACCAGCCGAAGGCGCCGCGGGCGTTCAGGACCTGGCCCACCACGGTGTAGAGGCCGTAGAAGAAGATCTGCGGGAAGGTGAAGAGCGCGAACGTCAGCCCGAGGGACAGCTGCGCCTCGGTCCAGTCGGTGCCCATGGTCCGCACGATGGGCCCCGCCAGGAGCACCACGACCGCGGTGACGCCGAGCAGGGCGAGCACGGCGAGGGTGAGCAGGCGGGAGATGTAGTCGGCCCCGCTGTCCTCGGCGGTCCGGGAGGCCTTGATGATCTGGGGCACCAGGACGGCGTTGAAGACGCCGCCCGCCACCAGGACGTAGATCAGGTTCGGCAGGGTGTTCGCGAGCTCGAAGACGTCGGAGACGGTCGTGACCGAACCGATGGCCACGGTGATGAGGACGACCTTGACGAACCCCAGCGCGCGGGAGACGAGGGTGCCCGAGGCCATGATGGCGCTGGAGGCCGCGCCCGAGCGGCGGGCCGGGGCGGCCGGGGTGCCCGTTCCGGCCGCCCCGGAGGGCTCCGCCGTCTCAGAGCTGGTGGATGATGTATTCACGGGCGATGTCGGCGATGCGCCGTTCGTTGGGGAAGGACAGCTTCCGGCCGAGGTCGTCGATGTCCACCCAGGCGACGTCCACCGCCTCGTGGTCGGGGTCGTTGTCCGTGGTGAGGTGACCGCCCGTGGCGCGCAGCAGGAAGTGGTGCACCGTCTTGTGCACGCGGTGGCCGGAGACCGTGAACCAGTAGTCGATGCTGCCCAGCGGGCTCAGCACCTCCCCGGCGATGCCGGTCTCCTCCTCGATCTCGCGGATCGCGGCTTCCTCGTTGCTCTCCTCGCCCTCGGGGTGGCCCTTGGGCAGGCACCACTCGAGGCGTCCGCCCCGGTTGATCCGGGCGATGATGGCCACCGGGTGGGACGGGGTGCCGAGGTCGACGACGATCCCCCCGGCGGAGACTTCCTCGACCGTGGGCAGCGCAGCGGCCGGCGCGGTCGGCCGCTTCTTCGGTGCGCTGGGTACGGGGAAAGCCATGTCTCCTACCTTGCCACAATCGTCCGGGCTCCCGCCGGAGCGCGGGAGGGGCTCCGGCGGCCGGTCCCGGAGGGGCCGCGGCGGCCGGGTCCGCGGCCTGCGGTCTGGAACAATGGGCCGCACCATGACGCAGCTCCCCGACGCCCACGCGATCCATCCCGCCGCCCTCGACCTGGGGCGGCGGTTCGCCGCCGCCGGCCACGAGCTCTCCCTCGTGGGCGGTCCCGTGCGGGACCTCTTTCTCGGCCGGCCCGCCCTGGACCTGGACTTCACCACCGACGCGACGCCGGACGAGACGCTCGCCGTGGTCACGGGGTGGGCGGACGCGGTGTGGGAGATCGGCCGCGACTTCGGGACCATCGGGATGCGCCGCGGCGACGTGCAGCTGGAGGTCACCACGTACCGGGCCGAGGCCTACGACGCCGACTCCCGCAAGCCGCAGGTGGCCTTCGGGGACTCGCTCGAGGACGACCTGTTCCGCCGCGACTTCACCATCAACGCCATGGCCCTGCGGCTGCCCGGCCTGGAGCTCGTGGACCCGCACGGCGGGATCAAGGACCTGCACGCGCGGGCGCTGCGCACCCCGGGCGCCCCGGAGGACTCGTTCTCGGACGACCCCCTGCGCATGATGCGCGCCGCGCGCTTCGCGTCCCAGCTCGACGTCGAGGTGGCGCCCGAGGTGCGCACGGCCATGGCCGGCATGGCGGAGCGGATCGGGATCGTCTCGGCCGAGCGCGTGCGGGAAGAGCTCGTCAAGCTGGTCTGCGGGCGCCGGCCCCGGCGCGGCGTCGACCTCCTGGTGAGCACGGGGCTCGCGGACGTCGTGCTGCCCGAGGTGCCCGCGCTGCGGCTCGAGACGGACGAGCACCACCGGCACAAGGACGTCTACCAGCACTCCCTGACGGTCCTGGAGCAGGCCGCGGCCCTGGAGTCGGGTCCGGACGGCCCCGTGCCCGGCCCGGACTTCGCCCTGCGCTTCGCCGCGCTCATGCACGACGTCGGCAAGCCCGCGACCCGGCGCTTCGAGGCGGACGGCGCGGTGAGCTTCCGCCACCACGAGGTGGTGGGCGCCAAGCTCACCGCCAAGCGGATGCGGGCGCTGCGCTTCGACAACGACACCATCAGGACGGTGAGCCGGCTGGTGGAGCTGCACATGCGCTTCTACGGCTACGGGGACGCCGAGTGGACCGACTCCGCGGTGCGCCGCTACGTCCGGGACGCGGGGGAGTGCCTGGAGCGGCTGCACCGGCTCACCCGGGCGGACGTGACGTCCCGGAACCGGCGGAAGGTGTCCCGGCTGGCCGCCGCCTACGACGACCTCGAGGCGCGGATCCAGGAGCTGTCCGCCCGCGAGGAGCTCGACGCCGTGCGGCCCGAGCTCGACGGCGAGCAGATCATGGCGGTGCTCGGCGTCCCGCCGGGCCCCGTGGTGGGCCGGGCGTACAAGTTCCTGCTGGACCTGCGCCTGGACGAGGGGGAGCTGGGCCCGGAGGAGGCCGAGCGGCGGCTGCGGGCCTGGGCGGCGGACGCCCTGTGAGCACCCGCCTCGGCACCGGCACGGCCGGGCCGGTGCCGGCGGCCGGGCGCCCGGCGGCGCTCCGGGTGGGGCCGGGGGTGCTGGCGGGCTGCGCCCTGTACGCCGCGCTCCTGGCGTACCTGACCAAGCTCCCGTGCCGGCTGGTCACCTGGGAGCAGCCGGAGACCTTCCGGCAGCTCTGCTACTCGGACCTGCCCACCCTGTATGCCTCCCGCGGCATGGCCGAGGGCCGGTTCCCCTACCTGGACGCCTCGGCGCTGCTGGAGTACCCTGTGCTGCAGACCGTGGTGGCGAGCGCCACCGGGGTCCTGGCCCACGCCGTCGACCCCCTCGCGAGCGTCCATGTCGGGCAAGGCATATATTTCGACCTCAACGCGGTGCTCCTCGCCGCCGTCTGGGTGGCGGTCGTGCTGGTCCTCGGCCGGATGGTGGCGCACCCCGGCCACGCGGTGCTCGCGGCCCTGGCGCCCGCCGTGGTGGTCACCGGGCTCATCAACTGGGACCTGTGGCCGGTGCTGTGCACCGTGACCGCCCTGCTCGCGTTCCGCCGGGACCGGTGGGCCCTGGGCGGGGTCCTGCTGGGCGTCGGCACCGCGTTCAAGCTCTTCCCGTTCCTGCTCCTCGGGGCGGTCCTCGTGCTGGCCGTGCGGCGCCGCGAGGCGGGGCCCGCGCTGCGGGCGGCCGCCGGCGCGGTGGGGGCCTGGGCCGCCGTCAACCTCCCCTTCGCCCTGCTGGACCCGGTGCAGTGGGGCTGGTTCTGGCAGTTCAGCCAGGAGCGCGGCGCGGGCTTCTCCTCCGTGTGGCACTGGTGGAACGACGTCGCGGCGCCGCGGCTGGACATCCCGCTGCTCTCGGCCGAGGGGATCAACGTCCTGGCCCTCGGCGGCTTCGCCCTCGCCTGCGCCCTGATCCTGGTGCTGGGGCTCGTGGCGCGCGAGGAGCCGCGGCTGGAGCAGCTCGCCTTCCTGGTGCTGGCGGCGTTCGTGCTCTCCAACAAGGTGTACTCGCCGCAGTTCGTGATCTGGCTCGTGCCCCTCGTGCTCCTGGCCCGGCCCCGCGTCGGGGAGTTCGTGGTGTGGCAGCTCGTCGAGGTCCTGCACTGGGCGGCGGTGTTCAACTGGCTGGGCCACGTCACCGGGGGCGGGGAGGAGCTCGCGGTCGCCGAGGACGTCTACTTCACCACGGTGGCGCTGCACACGCTCGCGGTGGGCTACCTGGTGGTCCGCGTCGCGGCGGACGTGCTGCGCGGCCGCGGGACGAGCGCGTGAACCCGCAGGGCGGCACGCCCCGGGGCGGGCCCGGCGCGCTGCTCGTGGGGCTGAGCCTCTACACGGTCATGACGGCCTGGCTGCTGCGGCTGCCGTGCCGGGTGCCCGGCCGGGGCACGGCGGAGAGCCTCCCGGCGCTGTGCGCCACCGAGGTCGCCCCCGGGGAGCCCACCGGCGCGGGCGGGTTCTTCACGGGCGGCCCCGCCGGGGACCAGCCCGCCCTGGTCGGGATGATCAGCACGGTGCTCGGCTGGCTCGCGGACCGCGTCCCCGCGCTGCTCGGCGCCGACGCGGACCGGGGCGCGTCCGCCGGCCTGTCGGTGCTGCTGCTGGCGGCGGCGTGGATCGGCACGGTGGCCGCGGTCTCGGCGCTGTCGGGCCGGCGCGGGGCGGACGCGTTCGTGCTGGCGCTCGCGCCGGTGGCGGTCCTGGTCGGCTTCGGCACGTGGGACCTGCTCGCCGTGCTGCTCATGGTGCTGACGCTGCTGCTCCACGTCCGGGGCAGCCCGGTGCCGGCGGGGATCGTCCTGGGCCTCGCAGCGTCCGTGGCGCTGTTCCCCCTGGTCGTCCTGCTGGCCGTGCTGCTCCTGGCCGTGCGGTACCGGCAGTTCCGGGACGTCGCGCTGGTCCTGGCCGGGACGGCGCTCACCTGGGCGCTGGTCAACGGACCGTTCCTGCTCTCGGCGGGGGAGAGGTGGGCCCGGCAGTTCAGCACGCCGTGGGCGGAGCCGGTGGCGGGCTCCTCGCCGTGGGGCGTGTGGGCCCGGGTGGAGCAGGCGCGCACGGGCGCGGCCCCGGACCCTGCGGGCGGGGAGCAGTACGTGCTCCTCGCTCTCGTGCTGGGCTTCGTGGCGGTGCTCGTGCTGACCCTGCTCACCCGGCAGGAGCCCAGTGTCGTGCAGATCGCGTTCCTCCTGCTGGCCGTGCTGGTGCTCGCCGGCCCCGGCTACTCGCCCGTCCACGCGCTGTGGCTGGCCCCGCTCGTGGTGCTCAGCCGGCGCAACTGGCTCGAGTTCGCCGCCTGGCAGCTCGTGGAGGTCCTGTGGTGGGCCACCCTGGTCCTGCCCGCGCCGGCCTGGCCGATGCTGCCGGGGCTCGGCCCGATCGGCTGGGACGTCCAGGACCTGCTCGCCGCCGTGCGCGTGCTGCTGCTGGCGCTGCTCGTGGTCGCCGTCGCGGTCGACGTCCTCCGGGGCGGCCGGGCGCGACGGATCGGGCTGTCCGAGTCCGGCTGAGCGCCCCGGCACCGGCTCCGCCGGGAGGGGGAGAGCACCCGCGCCACGCCCGCACGGGCTCATCCTGCCGGTGGTGCCGCCCCGCGCCGGCTCTCCCGTAGGTTGGTGGCGGAGAAGAACGACGAGTGCTCGGGAGGAGCGCCGGTGATCGAGATCGAGAACCTGACGAAGACCTACGGCGGCAAGACGGCGGTGGACGACGTCAGCTTCACCGTGCGCCCGGGCCGGGTCACCGGGTTCCTGGGGCCCAACGGGGCCGGCAAGTCGACCACGATGCGCCTCGTCGTCGGGCTGGAGTCCGCGACCCGTGGCCGCACCCGGGTCAACGGCAGGCCGTACGCCCAGCACCGGGCGCCGCTCGCGGAGGTCGGGGTGCTCCTGGACGCGAAGGCCGTCCACCCCCGGCGCACCGCCCGCGCGCACCTCGCCGCGCTCGCCGCGACCCACGGCATCCCGAGGTCACGCGTCCAGGAGGTCGTGGACCTCACCGGGCTCGGGGCCGCGGCCGACAAGCGGGTGGGAGGCTACTCCCTGGGCATGGGCCAGCGGCTCGGCATCGCCGCGGCCCTGCTCGGCGACCCGCACACCGTGATCCTCGACGAGCCCGTCAACGGGCTGGACCCCGAGGGCGTCGTGTGGGTGCGCCACCTCGCCAAGTACCTCGCCGCCGAGGGCCGCACGGTCTTCCTGTCCTCCCACCTCATGTCGGAGATGTCCCAGACCGCCGACCACCTCGTGGTGATCGGCCGCGGCCGGATCCTCGCGGACGCGCCCATCCAGCAGATCCTCGCCGGCGGCCGCACGCGCACCCGCGTGCGCACCACCGACCGGGCGACGCTGCGCCGCGCCCTGCAGGGCGCGGACGCCGGCATCACGGAGTTCGACGACGACGGGCTGCTGGTCACGGGCCCGGAGCCGCGGCGGATCGCCGAGGCCGCGCTGGCCGACGGGGTGCTGGTCCACGAGCTCACGCCCCTCACCGAGAGCCTCGAGGACGTGTACATGGCCATGACCCAGAACGAGGTCGAGTACCGCTCCGGCGGCGCTCCCGAACCGACCGACCCGGCGCCCTGGGCGGGCGCCGACGCACGAACCGGAGACCGAGCATGAGCACCAGCACCTCGACCGCCCCCCGCCGGCAGGCCGGCGCCCCGGATCCCGCCGGGCCGTCCCGCCACGCGTCCCGGGTGCGCCTGGGCTTCGGCCGGGTGCTGCGCTCGGAGTGGATCAAGTTCCGGTGCCTGCGCTCGCACTGGATCCTGCTCGGCATCGCCCTGCTGCTCTCCCTCGGCTTCGCCGCCCTCTCGGCCTCGAGCGCGCTGACCTTCATCGACTTCAACGAGCAGGCGGCCCAGGAACAGGTCGACGCGATGCTGGACGGCCGCAGCCCGGAGGAGCTCGGGCTCACCGAGGAGGACGTCCAGCAGCAGAAGGACGAGTTCGTCGCCCAGTCCGAGCAGCAGATGACGGAGGGCTCCGGGCTGTCCCTGCCGGACGGCATGGGCTTCGGCGAGTACATGGCCATGTCCAGCGCCAACGGCGGCCTGCAGCTGGTCATGCTGCTCCTCGGCGCGCTCGCCGTGCTGGCGATCGGCTCGGAGTACTCCACCCGCTCCATCCAAACGACCATGACCGCGGTGCCGCGGCGCACGCCGGTGATGCTCGCCAAGACGGCCGTGCTCTCGGCCGTCACCTTCGGGTTCGGGCTGCTGAGCGCCCTGCTGTCCCACCTGCTCGTGCAGCCGATCCTGGCCGGCGGGGACCTGGGGTACGACCTGCTGCAGGAGGCCGTGCTGCTCAACGTCCTGGCGGTGGGCGTCTTCTACATGCTCACGTCGTGGCTCGGCTTCGGCCTGGGCGCCCTGCTGAAGTCCACCACCTGGGGCATCGTGGTGCTCGTGGTGCTGCTGATGGTCCTGGAGATCGTGCTCTTCGCGCTCTCCTTCGAGTGGCTCGACGACGTCAAGCCGTACTCCCCGGCGGCGGCGGGCGCGCAGCTGACGGCGATGTACCAGCCCTCGGACGCCGTGCTGAACCACGTGGAGTCCGGCCTGGTCTACGGCGCCTGGGGACTGGTGCTCGTGCTGGCCGGGATCCTGGTCACCAGGAGACGCGCGCTCTGACGGCCTCCCGCCGCGGCCACGGCGCCGGCCCTACGATGTGAGCTGGCGGGCCGGTACGCGGCCCGGACCTCCGGCGCGGGCGCCGGGCGGACCGACAGGGGACGGGAGCTGCGGTGTCGGTGTCACGGGAGCGGGAGGCCGGCCGGGCCCTCTCCGCGGTCGACTCCCGCGGCCTGCGGCGGTCGCTGCTGCACTGGCTGGCGGTCGTCGTGGTGCTCGTGACCGTGTTCGCCTCCGTGGTCAACTGGGTCTTCGTCGACCGTGAGCCGCAGGACCCGGTGGAGGCGTGGCTCGGGGGGCTCGAGAGCGGCAGCTCGCGGCAGCTGCTGTCCCGCACCGAGGACGTCGTGGCGGACCCCACCCTGACCATCTTCGCCAACCGCGTGTACCGCAACGCGGCGGGACGGATCAGCGGCCACGAGATCCTCGGCGTGGACCGCACCGGCAGCCGCGGCGAGGTGCGGGCGCGCGTGTGGTGGGACGGGCCCGACGGCACCCGGGCCCGGGAGGAGGTCCACGTCTACCGGGTGCACCAGGTGCGGCGGACCGGCCCCTTCAACGACCAGTGGGAGCTGGACTCCCCGGACGCGGCACCGCTCTCCGTCCACCTGCCCGCCCCCCTCGACGAGCTCTCCGTCAACGGTGAGAGCATCCGCCCGGACGCGGACGAGCGGGTGCCCGATCCCCAGGGCCCCGGCGGGACGTGGCGCTTCGAGGCCCTGCCCGGGGACTACGCGGTCGGGCTGCCGGGCGACTCCTACTACGTGACGGACCCGCCCCTGGAGCCGCACACCGTGGCGTTCCGGGACCCGCGGCCGGCCACGGTGGCGCTGCGCATCGAGCCCTCGCCGAGGATGTGGCGGGAGGTCGACGACCGGATCGAGGAGTGGCTGGAGGACTGCACGGCCGCGGAGGAGCTGTCCCCCGAGGAGTGCCCCTCGTCCCGGCGCTGGGGGGCGCCGCGGGTGCCCCTCGAGCCGTCCGCGGCGGCGTCCGGGGCGCCGGAGCCCGAGATCACCGGCGTCCGGTGGGAGCTGGTCTCCCGGCCCGCCCTGGTCCTGGTCCAGGACCCCGGCGATCCGCTGCGCTGGACCGCGGACCCCTACCGGCCCGCGGTGGCGCGGCTGAGCTACGAGGAGGACGGGGAGACGGTCACCGAGCGGATCGAGTTCCCCGTCCGCGCCACCGTGCGCTCCACGGGGCAGAGCGCGGAGATCAGCGTGGGCCTGGAGCAGCCGTGAGCGTCGTCTCGTGGGCCGGCTCGGCGGTGCGCCGGGGCGGGCGCCGGAGCCCGCCGAGCACGCGCTCGGCCAGGGCCCAGTAGGCCACCCCCGCGACGAGGGAGGCGAGCACCGCCAGGACCGGGCTCACCGGCGCCAGCGGCGGGTAGACCAGCCAGTGCACGAGATAGATGTACAGGGACGCGCTCGCGAGCCGGGCCGTCACCCGGCGCAGGCCCACGGGCACCGGCAGGGTGGGCACCCACAGCAGCAGCAGGATCCCGGCGGCCACGGTGGCCTCCCGCACGGCGCTGTCGAAGTAGCCCGGCACGGTCAGGAGCGTCAGGAGGGTCACGAGGGAGCGCTGCAGGGTCGTCCCCGACCGGGCCGCGAGCCAGCCCAGGGCGAAGATCCAGAACACCGGCGCGGGCTTGGGCAGCCCCGGGTCCACGATGTCGTACCGGCTGACCAGCCCGACCGCGAGCAGGGCGAGCGGGAAGAGCCAGGGGGCGGCCCGCTCGGCGCGGTCGGCCCAGGGCAGCGCCATGAGCGCGGTGACGGCCACGAGCACGTAGACGAGCATCTCGACGAACCAGAAGTGCCACTGGGACGTGAGCTCCTGGGGCCCCACGATGCCGTTGAGCAGCAGGACGTTGGCGAACGTGTAGTCGTCGGTGAGCAGGTGGGCCACGGCGATGAAGGCCACCGACGGCACCACGATCCGTGCCAGGCTGCGCAGCTGGCGCCGCAGCCGGGGGAGCCGCTCCCCCGTCAGCTGGAAGCGCGCGAAGTTGTACCCCGCCACCGCGAAGAGCACGTGGGCGGTCTGGAACGTGAAGATCTCCACGTGCGTCACCACGATGCACACGATGGCGACCGCCCGGAGCACGATGCCGGTCTCCAGGAACGAGACGAGACCCCGTCCGCGCGGAACGGGCCGGGGGGCCAGGTCCCGCACGGGCGTGAGGTGCCAGTCCGGCGGGAGGTGCCCGAGGGCCTGCTCCAGCCGCACGGAGGCCGCCACGTAGGACAGCGAGTCCCCCTCCAGGGAGACGAACGTGTCGTCGTCGCCGACGTCGGGGCGGTCGAGCACCTCGGCGAAGATCCGCCGGACGTCCTCGGGCCCCTCGGCCCGGCGCGGCGGCGGCGCCGGCGCGGCGGGGGGCGCGGCGGGGGGCGCGGCGAGCGCCAGGACCGCCGGGTAGTCCACCTTGCCCGTGCCCAGGCGGGGCAGCTGCTCGACCGCGTGCATCTCGACGGCCGGGCGCGGCAGGCCGATGCTCTCGGCCACGAGCTTGGCGAGCAGGGACGTGTCCTGGTCCCCCTCGGCGGCCACGACCAGCCGCTCGTCGGAGCCGGCGGCGGCCGCGCTCACCCCGAGCTCGGCGAGGATCCGCTCGACCTGCCCGAGGTCCACGCGCAGGCCCACGATCTTGACGAAGCGGCTGCGCCGCCCCACGACCTCGTAGAGCCCGTCCGGGTGGCGGCGGGCGAGGTCCCCGGTGCGCAGCTCCTCGACCGTCCGCCCGGCGGCGAGGTCCTCGGGGCGCTCCGCGTAGCCGAGCATGACGTTGGGCCCGCTGTAGACGAGCTCCCCGTCCGGCAGCCCGTCCACGGGGTCGATGCGGAACCGCCCGCCGGGGATCGGCACCCCGATGGTCCCGGCGCGCTCCGCCGCCAGCTCCGGGGGCAGGTACGCCATCCGGGCGGTCGCCTCCGTGGCCCCGTACATCACGACCAGGTCCCAGCCGCGGCGGCGGCCGGTCCGGGCCCAGTGCTCGACCTTCTCCGGGGCGAGCCGCCCGCCCGCCTGGGTGACGCAGCGCAGGTGCGGAAGGTCGGCGTCCGCGAACCCGACGCGCTCCAGCAGCTCGAAGGTGTAGGGCACGGCGGCGAAGGACGTGGCGCGGTGGGCCCGGAACAGGTCCCAGAAGCAGGGGTCGACCACGGACAGGTCCGTCAGCACCAGCCCGGCGCCCCGGAGGAGGTGGCTGTTGAGCACCGACAGCCCGTAGCAGTAGGACATGGGCAGCGTGGTGGCGGCGCGGTCGTCGGGCCCGATGCCCAGGTACTCGGCGATCGCCTCGGCGTTGGCCGCGAGGTTATCGTGCGAGAGCCGCACGAGCTTCGGGGAGCCGGTCGAGCCGGAGGTGCTCAGCAGCAGGGCGAGCTCCGGGTGCAGCTCGTGCCGGCTGCCCGGGCGCCGCTCCTCGAGGACCGGGGTCCCGTTCCCGGAGCGCAGCACCACGTCGGGGTCGTAGGCCGCCACGAGCGCGTCGACGGCGGCCGGCTTGTCCGCCGGGACCAGCAGCAGCGGGTGGCCGGCCGTGAGGGCCGCGAGATAGGCCACGAGGGAGTCGACGTCGTTGGACGCCGCGAGCACCGCCAGCCGGCGTTCCGGGCCCAGGCGGGCGGCCACGTCCTCGACGCGCCCGGCCAGCTCCCGGTAGCTCAGGACCTGCTCGCCCGTGAGGACGGCGGGGCGGTCCCCGTGGCGGGCGAGACCGGCGGCGAAGGAGACCCGGGAGAGGTCAGGTTGGATGCTCACCCGACCCAGGGTAGAGAAAACCTTTAGCGAAGGAAAGTCTTGCCTAATTCGTCCGACATGCGGGATCGCTGGGTCGAGGTGCCGTCGGGGGACCGCGGCGGCGGGGCCGTGACGGCCCGGTCGTCGACCAGCAGCGTGGGGGTGGTCCCGGCCGTGACCGTCACCGCCACCGGCGTCCCCACCGGGTGGCGCACGTTGTGGGGCTGCCAGGAGCGCAGGGTGCGCCCGGAGGCCAGCCGGACGTGGTGCAGCACGAACGCGCCGTGGTACTCGACCGCGCTGACCCGCGCGGGGGAGCCGGGGTCCGGCCGCAGCGCCACCTCGTGGGGCCGCAGCACCACGTCGACGTCGACGTCGCTGTCCGCCCACCCCGGCACGGTGGAGACGATGCCGATCTCGCAGGTGAGCAGGGCGCGGTGGACGCGGGCGGGCAGGAAGTCCGCGTCCCCCATGAAGGACGCCACGAACCGGGTGGCGGGCTGCTCGAAGACCTTCTCGGGGGTGTCGGACTGCTCGATCACCCCGTCGTGCATGACCACCACGCGGTGGCCGACCGAGAGGGCCTCCGTCTGGTCGTGGGTGACCAGCACGGCGGTGGTGCCGGTCTCGCGCAGCGTGGCCACGGTGTCCCGGCGCACCTGCGCGCGCAGCGACTCGTCCAGGCTGGAGAACGGCTCGTCGAGGAGCACCACGGCGGGGCGGGGCGCCAGGGCCCGGGCCAGGGCCACGCGCTGCTGCTCGCCGCCGGAGAGCTCGTGGGGGTAGCGGTGCGCGAGGTGCCCCAGCCGCACGAGCTCGAGGACCTCGCCCACGCGGGCCCGCCGCTCGGCGCGCGGGAGCCGGTCCAGGCCGAAGGCCACGTTCTTCGCGACCGTCAGATGCGGGAACAGGGCGTGGTCCTGGAAGACGAGGCCCACCCGCCGCCGCTCGGGCTCCTGGAACCGGTGCCGGCCCGCCACCACGTCCCCGGCGATGCGGATGGTGCCCTCGTCCGGTCGCTCGAGACCCGCCACGAGGCGCAGCGTGGTGGACTTGCCGCAGCCGGAGGGACCGATGAGCGTGACCAGCTCGCCGGGCGGGACCGTCAGCTCCAGCCCGCTGACGCCCACGGAGGACCCGTAGTGCTTGCTCAGCCCCGCCAGGACGAGGGCGGGCTCGGCGCCGCGGCTGCCGGGCGCGGTCTGCGCGCTCGTGGTCTGCACGGTCATGGGGACACCTTTCCGTGGCGGTCCGCGCGATGGGCCTGCCGGACGAGGAAGAACACGGGCACCACCGCCGCCGCCACGATCACGAGCGCCGGCAGGGCCGCCTTCTCCCAGAAGTTCTCGCGCGCCAGCTCGTAGACCCACACGGAGGCCGTGGTGAAGCCGAACGGGCGCAGCAGCAGCACGATGGGCAGCTCCTTGACGGCGTCGATCACCACGAGGACGAGGGCCGTGGCGACCCCCGGGCGGGCGATGGGCAGGTGCACCCGGGTGAGGACCCGGAGCGGGGACGCGCCGAGGCTCTGCGCGGAGAAGGTGACGGTGGGGGAGATCTTGGCGAGGCTCGCGTCCACGGCCTGGTAGGCCGGGGCGAGGAAGCGGATCACGTAGGCGTAGAGGATGCCGAGCACCGAGCCCGTCACCAGCAGCCCCGTGCCCCCGGGCACGCCCGCCCGCTCGAGGGCGGTGTCCAGCCCGGCGAAGGCGATGAGGACGCCGATGCCCACCACGGCGCCGGGCACGGCGTAGCCGAAGGTGGTGAGCTGCGCCGCGAGGGCCACCGCCCGGCCGCCGCCCATCCGGACCCCGTGGGCGACCGCCAGGGAGAGCGCCACGCAGGCCACGGCGGCGATCCCGGCGACCACCAGGCTGTTGCCGAGGTACTGCGCGAAGCGCGGGTCCGAGAGGGACGCGGGGTTGCCGACCGCCTCACCGACGGCCCACACGAGCAGCTGCAGCACGGGCACGAGGAACCCGGCGGAGAGGGCGGCGAGGCAGAGCAGGGTGGCGCCCCAGGCGCGCCACCCGGCGAGCCGCCGCGGCTGGAGGCCCTGGCCGCGGCCGCCCCGCTGGTGGAACCGGGCGCGGCCCCGGAGCAGCCGCTCGCCGGTCAGCACGGCCACGGCGAACAGCAGCACGAGCACGGCGAGCTGGGTGGCGGAGTGGAAGTCGAAGGTGCCCTTCCACACGAGGTAGACCCCCACGGAGACCGTCTGCACGTTGAAGTACTGCACCGTGGCGAAGTCCGTGAGCGTCTCCATCATCACGAGCGCGAGCCCCGCCGCGAGCGAGGGCCGGGCCAGGGGGATCAGGACCCGCCCGAGCGCGCGTCCCCGGCCGGCGCCCAGGGTGCGCGCGGCGTCGTAGGTCCCGGTGGTCTGCTCGACCAGCGCGGAGCGCGCCAGGAGGTAGACGTACGGGTAGAGCGTCAGGGACATGACGAGCACGGCCGCGGGCAGGGAGCGGACCTCGGGCACCCACACGTCCGGTCCCAGGAGCGAGCGCAGCGCCCCCTGCACCGGCCCGGCCACGTCGAAGACGGAGAGGAACACGAAACCGAGGATGTAGGCCGGCATGGCCAGCGGCAGGACCAGCAGCCAGACCAGCACGTCCCGCAGGGGGAAGCGGAAGGCGGTCACGAGCCACGCGAGCCCGCCGCCCACCACCAGGGTGCCCGCGCCCACGCCCAGCATCAGCAGGAGCGTGGTGAGCACCATCCGGCCCAGGTCGCGCGGCGGGGTGGCGGTGCCCAGGCTGCCCAGGCCGTCCACGACCACCGCCAGGACCGGGGTGGCCACGACCACGGCGACGAGGACGACGAGCGCCGACCACGCCGGGCGGCCCGAGCCGGGCGCCCGGCGTGGCCGGCGGGTCGGTGTCCTCGTGTCCGCGAGGACGGCGGGTTCGGTCACTGGTAGCCGGCTTCGGCCAGCAGGTCCACGGCCTCGGCGTTGAGGTCACCGTAGGCCTCGGCGTTCAGGGGCATCCGCTCGAACTCGCCGAAGGCGGCGATGGAGGGGGCGGGCTCCACGGAGGGGTTGACCGGGAACTCGTGGTTGGCGTCCACGAACGCGTTCTGGCCGTCGGTGGCGAGCCACTCGATGAGCCGCTGGGCGTCCTCGGGGTTGTCGGAGCCCTCGACCACACCGGCCCCGGAGATGTTCACGTGCGTGCCCGCGCCCTCCTGGCTGGCCCAGAAGAGGTCGACGTTCAGGTCCGGGTTCTCCTCGAGGGTGCGCGCCAGGTAGTAGTGGTTGTTGATCCCCACGTCGCACGTGCCGGCGTCGATGGCCTCGAGCAGCAGGATGTCGTTGCTCATGATCTGCACGTCGTTGGCGACCCAGCCCTCGACGATCTCGAGCGCCCGCTCCCGGCCGTGCAGGTCGATCAGGCTCGCCACGAGGGACTGGGTGTAGGCCGAGGTGGCGTCCCGCATGCACAGCCGGCCCTGCCACTTCGGGTCGGCCAGCCCCGCGTAGGTCTCCTCGGGGTCGAACTCCGCGGTGTCGACGTTGTCCGGGTTGTACGTCACGGTGCGCGCGCGCATGGCCAGGCCGTACCACCGGCCCTGGGGGTCGCGGAGGTCCTCCGGGACCGCCTCCTCGAGGGCCGCGGAGTCCAGGGCGGCCAGCTCGTCCTGCCGGGCGGCGTTCCACAGGTTGCCCGCGTCCACGGTCATGAACACGTCCGCCGGGCTGTCGTCCCCCTCGGCCTTGAGCCGCTCGAGCAGCTCGGCGTCGTCGCCGGTGATGAACTCGACGCTGATGCCGGTCTCGTCGGTGAACTCGCCGAACGCGCCCTCGAGGTCGTAGTGCCGTGCCGAGTAGATCTGCAGGTCGGCGGGCTGCTCGCCCAGCCCGAGCGTGCCGCACCCCGTGACCAGGGTCGCCAGTGCGGTCAGGATGCCGGTGGTGGCGTACAGGGAACGACGACGCATCGGGGCCTCTTCCGGAGGGCGCGGCGCTCGGGGACCGCGCGACGATCATTTGGCAAGGAAAGCGTAACCTAATCGGAAAGCCCCTCGCGTCGGGCCCGGGGCCCGGGCACGGGCTCCCCGCGGCACCCGGCCGAGCGTCCCGCCGCGGCCCGCGCCCCGGAGCGGCCCGCCGCGGCGGCGCACCGGAATAGCGCCCGCGGGCGGACCGTTGAACTGGTCGGGCCGCTCCCCGCGGAACGGCCCTCCCGCCTCCCCGTCCGTGCCGAAAGGACCCCCGTGGCTCCCGAGCCCGAGTACTACCGTCCCGTCCCGCTGAACAACGACCCCGGCCGCGCCGGGTACTCCCGGGCGCCGTTCGGCGCACCGTCCGGACAGCCGTTCGGCGGGGGCGGGCAGGGCGCTCCGCACCCCGGACCGCCCGTGGTCAACGTGGTGGGCGGGAAGTCCGTGGTCCTCGCCTACGTCCTGTGGCTCTTCCTGGGCTGGCTGGGGATCCACAAGTTCTACCTGCGCCAGCCGGTCTGGGGGCTGATCTACCTGTTCCTCGGCGGCCTGGGCTGGACCCTGGCGGGGGTCGGCGTCGGGATCCTGTTCCTGATCCCGTGGGCGCTGCTGATGTTCCTGGACATCTTCACCATGCCGTTCCGCACGGCCTTCGTGAACGCCTCCATCGCCCGCAGCGCCTACCGCTGGTGAGCACCCCGTTCTGTCCGGGCCCGCGGATGTAGTAGTGTTGTGAGGTCTGTGTGCCCGCCGCCCGACGTGCGGCGCCGGCGCGCGGACGACGCTACAGAACCTCCTGCTGCGGAAGGACCGCAGCCGCTCAGCCCGAAGGAGGTGGGTTCGAACATGCGTGAGTACGAACTGATGGTGATCATCAACCCCGAGGTCGAGGATCGTGCCGTGGAGCCGACTCTCAAGAAGTTCCTCGATGTCGTCACCAAGGACAACGGGACCGTCGACAACGTCGACATCTGGGGCCGTCGTCGCCTCGCCTACGAGATCCAGAAGAAGACCGAGGGCATCTACGCGGTCGTGCGCTTCACCGCGACCCCGCAGACCACCCAGGAGCTCGACCGCGTCCTGAACCTCAACGAGGCCATCATGCGCACCAAGATCATCCGCCCGGAAGAGCAGAAGATCTCCGCCGAGTAAGGACTTCACAGACCGATCATCGAGGGCGCCCCGACGGGCCCCCGGTGAGATGCTTGTGAGATCCCAGCACGTCCCGCACGACCGCGAACACCCTCGACCCGGGAGGTCCACATGGCTGGTGACACCGTCATCACCGTAATCGGCAACCTGACCGCTGACCCCGAGCTGCGCTTCACGCCGTCGGGTGCGGCCGTGGCCAACTTCACCGTTGCGTCCACGCCCCGCACCTTCGACCGCCAGTCCAACGAGTGGAAGGACGGGGAGACCCTGTTCCTGCGCTGCTCCGTGTGGCGGGAGGCGGCCGAGAACGTGGCGGAGTCCCTGCAGAAGGGCATGCGCGTCATCGTCCAGGGTCGGCTCAAGTCGCGGTCCTACGAGACCAAGGAAGGCGAGCGGCGCACCGTCACCGAGCTCGACGTCGACGAGGTCGGTCCCTCGCTGCGCTACGCGTCCGCGAAGGTCAACCGCAACGCCCGCTCCGGCGGGCAGGGCGGCGGCTTCGGCGGCGGTGGCGGCGGCCAGCAGGGCGGCGGCTTCGGCGCCGGCGCCCCGGCCGGCGGCGGGTTCGGGGGCGACTCCGGATTCGGCGGCGGCCAGCAGGGCGGCGGATCCGGCTTCGGCCAGGGCGGCCGCTCCGGCGGCGGGCGTCAGCCCGCCCCGCAGACAGCACCCCAGAACGACCCCTGGAGCCAGTCCTCCGGCGGGAACTACGACTGGGGCAGCGGCCAGGACGACGAACCGCCGTTCTAGACCTTCCGCACTTTTCCCATCCACCCCATCCCGCGGTGACAAGCCGCGGGCTCCACTCGAAGAACAAGGAGCACCACGATGGCCAAGGCTGAACTCCGTAAGCCCAAACCAAAGCAGAACCCGCTCAAGGCTGCCAAAGTCACTGAGATCGACTACAAGGACGTTGCGCTGCTGCGCAAGTTCATCTCCGATCGCGGCAAGATCCGCGCCCGCCGCGTCACCGGTGTGACCGTGCAGGAGCAGCGCAAGATCGCCCTGGCGATCAAGAACGCCCGCGAGGTCGCGCTGCTGCCCTACTCCGGCGCCGGCCGCTGATCAGAGAGGACAGACACTCATGGCAAAGATCATCCTGACGACCGAGGTCACGGGTCTCGGCGCTGCCGGTGACGTGGTCGAGGTCAAGAACGGGTACGCCCGCAACTACCTCTTCCCGCGCGGCTTCGCGACCCCGTGGTCGCGCGGCGGCGAGAAGCAGATCGAGAGCATCAAGGCCGCCCGCGCCGCGCGCGAGGTCGCCTCGCTCGAGGACGCCCAGGTCCTGGCCCAGAAGCTGACCTCCGCCACCGTGACCATCCCGGTCAAGGCCGGCTCCGAGGGTCGCCTCTTCGGCACCGTCAAGGCCGAGGACGTGGCCAAGGCCGTCGAGGCCGCCGGCCTCGGCGCCGTGGACAAGCGCAAGGTCGAGCTGAACCAGCACATCAAGACCACCGGTGTGTACCAGGCCTCCGTGCGCCTGCACGAGGACGTCAACGCGAACGTCGAGTTCGAGGTCGTCCCGGCCTGATCGGTTCCTCCGGTCCGTCCGAGCACAGAGGGCCCCCGCGGTGCGCCGCGGGGGCCCTCTGCGCGTTCCCGGAGTCCCCGGGCCTGCCGCTCAGTGGGGCCGGACGGCCTCGACGACGACGTCGAGCGCGGTCTCGGTGGTGCGCACCTGCTCGGCGCGCAGCAGGTCCAGGCCCTTGCCCTCGAGCACGGCGACGGTCTCCTGCAGGGTCGGCCGCGACACGGTCGGGGGCGGTCCCTCGACGCTGCCGGGGGCGTGCGTGATCCACAGCAGCCGGCCCCCGGGAACGAGCCACTCGGCGGCGCGGCGGAGCAGGGAGAGGTCGTGCTGGAAGTACGCGGCGACGATCAGGTCGAACTGCAGGGGCACGGCGTCCGGCCCCGAGCGCTGCTCCTGCTCGGGGGACCAGGTCCGCAGGTCGGCGATCAGGGCGCGGCCCGGGAGGCCGCGCTCCGCCAGGGCACCCGCGACGGTCCGCACGGCGCTGGGGGAGAAGTCCACGGCGGTGGGGTCGTAGCCGGCGGCCGCCAGGGCCAGGGTGTGGCGGCCGGTGCCCGCGCCGAGGTCGAGGGCGGTCGGCGGGCCGTCCGCGGGTCGCCGGTCCGCCCGGTCCAGGAGGGCGGCGACCTCCGGGTGCGGCTGGGCGCCGTCGGGGGAGGACTCCCCGGAGGCGTACCGGTCCTCCCACATGCGCTGGTTGTCGTCCACGGGCGTCTCCTGGGTGGTTCGGGCGGCTGGGTCGGGCGGTTCCGGAACTCGCGGGCGGCGCGGCGGTGCCGCCGGGCGCCCCGGGGGACAATGGGTGCATGCCCTCCCTGATCTCCCGCGTCACACCGTCCGCCCTGTACTGGTTCGGCGTGGGGTGCCTGCTCTTCACGGTACTGGCTTTCGCCGTGGCGTTCCTGGGCGGCAACTCCGCGGGGACCGAGACCTCCATGGCGTTCTTCGTGATCGGGTTCGTCGCGGCGGCCGTGGGGGCGACCGTCACGGCGGTGGTGGCCCTCGCGGGAGCCGTCGGGTTCGCGGCCGCCCGGGTCCGGTTCCTGGTGCTGCTGGGCCTGTCGGTGCTGTGCCACCCGCTGCTGTGGCTGGCGCTGCTCGTCTCGGTGGCCTGACCGCCCCGGCGCGGCGCTCCGCCGGGGTGCGGCGGCCCCGCCCGAGGGACCTCCGGCACGGGCCTCCGACGTGGGCCGGAGCACGAGGTGAAAAACACAGTGCTGTGGACGGTGCCGGTGTTGTCCGCACCGTCCCTGCACAGGGTGTGCATCGACATCAGCCCAGGTCAGAACGGATTTTGCGGAGCACCGCAGCACCCTGTCCACAGCCTTCTCCCCAACCTGTGCACAGCTGTCCACGGCGTTTTCCACCGGTTGTCCACAGGGTGGAAAACCGCGCCGGCTGGTAGGGTTTCCGGTCCTCCGCGCGCCGGTCGCCCTCCGCGGACGGCGACCGGCGGGCTAGGCTCGGGGCACCCGGGCCGGTCCGGCCCGCAAGCCCCTGTGGAGGAGGAGCGGCGGATGTCCCCACGCACTCGCGTGGCCCTGGCGCTGGGCAGCGGCGGCGCCCGCGGCTACGCGCACATCGGTGCCATCCAGGTCCTCGAGGAGCGGGGCTACGACATCGTGACCGTCGCGGGAAGCTCCATGGGGGCCCTCGTGGGCGGGCTCCACGCCGCCGGCCGGTTGGAGGCGTACGCGCAGTGGGTGCTGGGGCTGAGCCAGCGGGACGTGCTGCGGCTGCTGGACCCGTCCCCCTCGGCGCCCGGGGTGATCCGGGCGGAGAAGATCATGGCGAAGGTGCGCGAGCTGCTCGACGGCACGCTCATCGAGGACCTGCTCATCCCCTTCACCGCGGTGGCCACGGACCTGCTCGCGCGCAAGGAGGTCTGGTTCCAGGAGGGCCCGGTGGACGTGGCCGTCCGCGCGTCGATCGCCCTGCCCAGCATCATCACCCCCGTCATGCTCAACGGCCGGCTGCTCGCCGACGGCGGGATCATGAACCCCGTGCCCATCGCCGCGACCGTCGCCACCCGCGCGGACGTGACGGTGGCGGTCTCCCTCTCCGGGGGGCAGCAGTCCGGGGAGGGCAGGGTCCCCGCCCACGAGACGGCCGCCGCACGTCCCGCGGAGGAGTGGGTGGGGCGGTTCCGCCGCGGTGCCTCCCACGTCCTGGACCGCGAGCTGACGCGCAGCGTCCTGGAGCGCTTCGCGGAGACGCGCGGCCGCGGCGCGTCGTCCCGGTTCCCGCGCTCCGCCGGGGACGACCCGGCCGACGTGGGCGAGGCCCTCGTGCAGGACGTCGTCGAGGAGGCCGTCGAGGAGGCCGTGGCGGAGGGGTTCGGCGTCCTGCCGGCGGGGCTGCGCACGCTCGACGTCATGCAGCTCTCCCTCGAGGTGCTGCAGTCCATGGTGCTGCGCTACCGGCTGGCCGGCTATCCGCCCGACCTCCTCGTCACCGTGCCGAAGAGCGCCGGGCGGCTGCTGGACTTCCACCGCGCCGGGGAGCTCATCGAGCTCGGCCGGCGGATGACCGAGGAGGCCATCGACCGCGCCGACGACTTCCCGCCGGCGCGGCCGGACCCGGAGGACTAGTCCGCCTGGATGATCTCGTCCAGGTTCGCCTCGTTCGAGATCACGTCGTACTTCAGCATCAGCTCCGAGAGCGTCTCGAGCTCGTCGCGGTCCACCTCCGCGTCGAACTCCTCCAGCCGGAGGTCGGCGGCGACCTCCTCCGGCATGCTGAGGAAGCTCACGAGGGTCTCGCGCACCCGCTCCGGGTTGTCCTGCGCGAACTCGAGCGCGTCCTCGATCGCGGCGTCGTAGTTCTCGAGGACCTCCGGGTTCTCCTCGGCGAACGAGGCGCTGCTGAAGGTGACCATGGTGTCGAGGCCCGGCACCGTTTCCTGGTAGTTGTAGCCGACCAGTTCGGTCTGCTCGCCGTTGATCAGCTGGGTCAGGAACGGCTCCGGGACCCAGGCGGCGTCGATCTCCCCGCGGTCCAGCTGGGCCGGCATGTCCTGGAAGGGCATCTCCACGAACTCCACGGCGTCGGGGTCGCCGCCGTCCTGGCTCACGGCCTCCTTGATGGTCAGGTCGCCCTGGCCGTTGACCGTGTTCACCGCGACCCGTTTGCCGGCCAGGTCGGCCCAGGAGGCGATGCCCGCGTCCCGGTTGGCGGCGACACCGGTGATGTCCTCGCCCTCGGGCAGGGAGCTGCTGTAGCCGCTGAGGATCTTCATGTCGAGGCCCTGGTCCTCGGCGAGGATGACCGAGAGCGGGTTGCCCACGCCGATGTCCATGGAGCCGCCCGAGACGGCCGGGAGCATGGCCGCACCGCCCTGGGCGGTCTCGATCGTGACGTCCAGGCCGTGCTCCTCGAAGATCCCCTCGTCCAGGGCGAGCTGCACGGGCGCGGACGGCGCGATGGGGATGACGCCGATGGTGAGCGGCTGCAGCTCCTCGCCGCCACCGCCCCCGCCCGTGCTCCCCCCGCCGCCGCAGGCGGTCAGGGCGAACGTCAGGACGGTTCCGGCGGCGGCTGCACTGGCGAACGGGTGCTTCATGGTGGGTCCTCTTCCTCGGGTCGGTCCTGCCGGCGACCGGCACCGGTCAATCCGCTGTGACATGCATCACGCACGTCGGTGTCCTCACCGTAGAGGCAGACCGTTGGATTCGTCAACGGTTGTGGCTCTGAACCGTTGCGTTGTCCCCCGAAGAGAACCGGGCGGGCTCACTGGTCGCGCAGCAGCGCCTCCACGGTGCGCGCCAGGTCCAGCAGCACGGCGTCCGCGCCCGGGCCCGCCGCGAGCTCCAGGCCCACCGGCAGGCCCTCCGCGGTGCGCCCGGCGGGGATGCTGATCCCCGGGGTCCCGAGGATGCCCGCCAGGTCGGAGTGGCGGGTGAAGGTGTCGAAGGTGGGCACGCGCCGGCCGTTGAGCTCCACCGTCTTGTCGTCGCCGATCGGCCGGGCCGTCAGCGGGCACGTCGGCTGCACCAGGGCCGTCACCCCCTGGGCCCGGATCGCCCCCGTGTACAGCCGCAGGGCCAGCCGGCGCTCCTCCTGGGCCGCCCGGTAGTCGTCGTCGGCGGCGCGGAAGACCTGCGCCAGCTCCCAGATCCGCCGCACGTCCGGGCTGCCGATCCCGTCCCGGACCTCGTCGAGGGAGTGCCCCGTGCCGCGGGCCTCCAGGTAGGCCTGCAGATCAGGCAGGAACTCGTGGAGGGCGATCGTCATCCCGGCCGCGGCGGCCAGCTCGCGGGCCGGCCGGACGTCGACGCCCACCATCTCCGCACCGGCGGCCTCGAGCGCCCGCAGCGCCGCGCCGAAGACCGCGTCCACACCCGGCTCCAGGTCCTCGAGGAACAGCTCGGGCACGCCCAGCCGGACGCCGTGCAGCGGGCCGGGCCCTTCGTCGTCGAACTCCAGGTGCCGCGCACCGGGCGCGCCGTGCGGGTGCTCGCCCGCGAGCAGGGCGTCCAGCAGCACCACGTCGTCCACGGTCCGGGCCATGGGGCCGATCGTGTCCCGCGAGTGGGCGATCGGCAGGACGCCCGACGACGGGTAGCGGCCCAGCGTGGGCCGGAACCCCACGATCCCGCAGAGGGCGGCGGGGATGCGGGCCGAGCCTCCGGTGTCCGCGGCGACCGCCGCCGGGACCAGGCCCACCGCCACGGCCACCGCCGAGCCCCCGCTGCTGCCGCCGGGGCTCAGCGCCGGGTCGGCGGGGTGGCGCACCGGGCCGAACGAGCCGTTGTTGGACGTGATGCCGAAGGACAGCTCGTGCAGGTTGGTCTTCAGGGTGAACAGGGCGCCCGCCTCGCGCAGCCGGGCCACCGCGGGGGCGTCCCGCCCCGCCACGTCCCGTTCGAGCGCTCGCGTGCCGCCCGTGGTGGGGAACCCCGCGACGTCCACGATGTCCTTGACCGCCAGCGGGATCCCCGTCAGCGGGCCCCGCGTCTGCCGCCGGTCCAGCGCGTGGGCGAAGATTCGCGCCAGCTCCGGGTCCGCGCTGATCACCGCGCCCAGCCGCCGCGCCGCGGGCAGACGCTCCAGCAGGGCGTCGAGGTGCTCCACGTGGCCGATCCGGCCCGCCGTCAGCTCCGCCCGAGTGGTCCGGATGTCCCACGAACAGGGACCGCTGAGGTCTGTGCTGAGCGTCATGGTCCATGGTGTCCACGGACGGGCCCGGGCGGCAAGCGGTGTCCGGCCTCGGGCATCGCATTCGCACTCACGACTTGGTGTTGGGAACGAGGTAGTGAGGGCCTACGAAGCCCACGTGGACTTTCCCGGTGGCGCCGGCGGTGTCATCGTGGAAGTAGATGCGTGGAGCCAGATCCCCGCCCCCTTCGCTGATCTTGAGATGTGCCTGCATCAGCAGTTTTCCGGATCGAGCGACATCATGGTGCACATCGAAGATCCGGCTCTTCCGGCACTTGTCACGGTTCATGACGGATTCGGACTCGCTCATCGCCAGCTTCTTGTCCGTGGCGGGCCAGTTGACCGACATGGCTCCACCTCTCTGACACCAGACCCAGAACCCACCGACAAACCCTTCTTCCTTGCAGGACCTTGAGTACTCAGCCAGGGCACGGAGGCCTCGATAGGCGTTGTTTCCCCACGAAACTGCTTCGGGTGCCGTATCGATCCCGTGGAGCTCACGAGGCGCCGAGTCCGCGATGGTCAGCCAGTCGACCAAATGCTTCTTTGCGGCAACGACCGCTTCGGTGACGCCCTGGACCTGGTCGGGAAGTCCGTTTTCCGGCGCCACCTGGGCGTTCCAGATCACGTGTTCGAGGTTCGACTCCCGCAACGTCTGCACAATGCGTTCAAGATGCCCGGACACCCGGCCGAGTTCGAACTGCGTGGTGGCGTGGTCGTCCTTCTCGAGCTCCAGCTCGAACTCCCACTGATAGCGCAGGTCCGTCAATTCGTTCTCGCTGATCGCCTGCTGATCGGAGAGGAACACCGAGAAGGCACCGGGTACACGGCGACGCGTCGACAGCTGCGCCACGGTGCCGACGAGTCGATCCACCACCCAGTTGTCGTTCTCGCGCATCTCTGCTGCAGGAATGAACCTGTGTCGCCGGGCATCGGCTGGACTGTTCACGAGCCGGGGCGCGTAAGTCCGGATGCCACCGCCCCAAACGGCCAGGTCGCCGAACTCGGCCCGGAATCGGGAAACGGCTTCCTGGTCCAGGACGGCAACGGCTGCCACGCCCATGGACCTTTGAGCGGTCTGTTGAGCGAGCTGTTTCCAGCGGCCGCCGGAGTTCTGGAACGGTTCTGTGAAGACAATGACCGGTAGCCTGCGTTCTCCGTCCGACAGCATCGACACGAAGTCGTTGACGTCATCTGCGGTGATCGCCCGAGGTGTGTCGCACAAGGCGTCGCGCTCGAGTCGAGGGTTCTCGCTGAGCGTCAGGAGGTCGGCAACAACACGGGGACGTCCGACCTTGATCTTCTGGGTCGGGTCGTCCGTCTCCATGGAGTTCTCCACCCAGATCTGTGCGGTTCCACCTCCCGCTATCACCCGCACCGTCGTGCACCAGCGTGTTGCGCCCGCATTTTCGGGTTCGTCGACTGTGCATCCTTCGACGCCGGACACAGCGGCGTCCGCAACGGACCTCAGTGTGATCCGACGATGGCCGACTTGGTGCGGTCCGTCCACAAGGCTCTCTGCTGCGGGATCGTCCACGGCCCAGCGACTGAAGCATTCGCGGGTCAGTTCGAGAAAGACGTCCGGGTCCTCGCAGTCGCTCTCCCAGATCGTCCGATACATGATGCTCATGTCAGTGCTCGCCCCCCGAAGTGTATTTGCAATAGATAATTGCATGCTCGGCGGACACACTAAAGGGCGATCCCAGACCGTCCACGTCTGCGCTCGCCGGGTGCTGAAGACGACACCGGCTCCGGGGCCCGGGCGGCAAGCGGTGTCCGCGGTCGGTGCGAGAATGGAGGGGCTGCCCGGAAGGTCGGGGCGGCGGCGTCGTGTGCGCACCCTGCTCCCCGCAGGACGCGCGAGGAGAGGTGGACCAGGTGTCGATGGTGTCGGAGCGCTCGTCCGGGAGCGACCGGGAGTTCGGCCGGACCCCGCCGCAGGACAACGTGGCGGAGCAGTCCGTGCTCGGCGGGATGATGCTGTCCAAGGACGCGATCGCGGACGTGGTGGAGGTCCTGCGCGGCGTCGACTTCTACAAGCCCGCCCACGAGTCCATCTACGAGGCCGTGATTTCCCTGTACGGGCGCGGCGAGCCCGCCGACGCCATCACCGTGGCGGACGAGCTGACCAAGCGCGGCGAGATCGAGCGCGTCGGCGGCCCGGCGTACCTGCACACCCTCATCTCCTCCGTGCCCACCGCGGCGAACGCCGGATTCTACGCCGAGATCGTGCGCGAGCGCGGCGTGCTGCGCCGGCTCGTGGAGGCCGGCACCAAGATCGTGCAGCTGGGCTACAGCTCCGACGGCGAGGTCGACGACATCGTCAACGCCGCCCAGGCGGAGATCTACCAGGTGGCCGAGCGCCGCTCCTCCGAGGACTACACGGTGCTCAAGGAGGTCATCGAGTCCACCGTCGACGAGATCGAGGCCGCCGGCTCGCGCGGCGAGGGCATGCGCGGCGTGCCCACCGGCTTCATCGAGCTCGACGAGCTGACCCAGGGATTCCAGGGCGGCCAGATGATCGTCATCGCGGCGAGGCCTGCTATGGGCAAATCAACCCTGGCCCTCGACGTCGCGCGGTCCGCAGCGATCAAGCACAACCAGACCACGGTGATCTTCTCCCTCGAGATGAGCCGCAACGAGATCGCCATGCGTCTGCTCTCCGCCGAGGCCACGCTCAACATGCAGGACCTGCGCAAGGGCCGCCTGCAGGACGAGCAGTGGGCCAAGATCGCCACCACGATGGGCAAGATGGACTCCGCGCCGCTGTTCATCGACGACTCCCCGAACATGTCCCTCATGGAGATCCGGGCGAAGTGCCGCCGGCTCAAGCAGAAGCACGACCTCAAGCTCGTGGTGCTGGACTACCTCCAGCTCATGAGCTCGGGCAAGAAGGTCGAGTCCCGCCAGCAGGAGGTCTCGGAGTTCTCCCGTGCGCTGAAGCTGCTGGCCAAGGAGCTCGAGGTCCCGGTCATCGCGCTGTCCCAGCTGAACCGTGGGTCCGAGCAGCGCCAGGACAAGAAGCCGATGGTCTCGGACCTCCGCGAGTCGGGCTGTCTCACTGCGGAGACCCGAATCCTCCGTTCCGACACCGGAGCAGAGGTCACCATGGGCGAACTGTACGAATCCGGAGCCAGGGACGTCCCGGTGTGGTCGCTGGGCGACGACATGCGCTACGTCGAACGCACACTCACCCACGTCTTCTCGACCGGGATAAAGCCGGTCTACCGGCTCACGCTGTCATCGGGGAAAACGGTGCGGGCGACCGCCAACCATCCCTTCTTCACTTACCAAGGGTGGAAGCCCCTGGGCGAGCTGTCCGTCGGGGATCGAGTGGGCGTGCCTCGGCACGTCGACGGACCGACGCAGCGCACGGAGTGGGACGACGCGCAGATCCAAGATGCCGCACAGGCGCTCGCCGAAGGGGGCGTTGGCCTGTCTCCCGAGGTGTTCTCCCTGCCGAAGGCGCAGATCCGCCGGTTCGTGCAGGCCGTCTGGCGTGAGCACGGAGCGGTCGTGCTCAATGATCGGCAGGCCCATGTCTCGTCGTCTTTCGACGGCCCATTGCAGGCTGATCAATTCAGCCGCCTGCTTCTGCGCTTCGGGATTTCGACGACGGCGGTACCGACCGACGGCAGAGTCGAGCTGATAGTGGAGGAGCATGACGACCAGATCCGGTTCCTCAAGGAGATCGGGCGCAGCAGCGATTTCGGCGAAGCGGCCCGCGTGATCCTCGAGGAGCTCGACGTGCCAGTCAATGCTGAGACCGACGCCGAGCTTTGGCAGAGCGTCGGCGACGTGCTGGTGGATCCGGTGCCGCTGGGGTCGCTGGTCCGGTCCTGCCTCGACGAGGTGCGGTCCGTGGAACCGGCCCCGAAGCTGGCGCAGGTCTCAACGCTGCTCGACGAGGCCGACATGGACCTCGCCGCGGTGAACGATCTGCTGTGGGACTCCATAGTGTCTATTAAGCACGAGGGCGAAGATGAGGTCTTCGACGCGACCGTGCTCGGCAACCACAACTTCGTCGCCAACGGCATCACGGTGCACAACTCGATCGAGCAGGACGCGGACATGGTGATCCTGCTGCACCGTGACGACGTCTACGACAAGGAGTCGCCGCGCGCCGGTGAGGCCGATGTGATCGTAGCAAAGCACCGCAACGGCCCCACCAAGACGATCGTGGTGGCGTTCCAGGGCCACTACTCCCGGTTCGCGAACATGGCCCACGAGGGTTTGTAGCGCTCACAGGGCGACTTGCAGGGCCGTCGGTGTTATCGACATACAGGTAGAACTGAACGAGCCTCAGGAAACCTGGATTGGGATTAGGGCGAGGCTTGCTGCCGCGGGACACCAGCTGTCCGTGTGAGTCCATGGAATCGTCCGGTGATCACCGGAAAACTGACGGTCAGGATCGACGCCGTAGGGAACCGCTCTTGGTCACAGGTCTTCAAACTGCGAAAGGCGAACGAGCAGAATGACTCCCAGCTATTGACACCTGGCCGGGCCCGCATCCAAACGGCCAAGGAGCAATTAGCCCGGTTCATCGGGGACGGCGTGGCCAAACCCCCATTCCTTTTCTCGCAACAGCAGGAATTGCGCAAGCCGCGCCCTGACACGCTGGCCGACATCCAGAAAGGTGCGAGGTCGTCAGCGCCCAGATCTTCGTGTTCCGGCGTCGTGGGGTTGAACCTAGGATGAGCGCCAGTCACGAAAGCGCACCAAGTATTTCAAGCGATGGGATGCGAGACGTCTCGTCCGGAAAATTCGCGCCCGCATGATTCCGCGGTTCGGCCTGTCTCGTAGCTATGTGCTTTATCTCTGACTCTATATTTGGATACTCAACCTTGGTTGCGAGACACATTATGGTTGTTATGGGCAAGTTGAGTGGGTACGCGCGCGTGTCGACGCGGCAGCAGGACACAGACCGTCAAGTGTCTGCCCTCCTGCACGCGGGCGTGCGACGCGATGGTCTCTATCTGGATCATGGGAGAGTCTGGAGGTCGTGCTTCGCGCCCGCAGCTCGACCAGGCGGTGGCCGCCCTCCGGGGATGCGACACTCTGATCATCACCACGCTGAATCGTTTGGGCCGGTCGACGCCGAACATGCTGGCCTTTGCCGAAGCATGGCGGGGGAGAGGCGCCGGGATGCGGGTGCTGAACCCCGGTGGGGGAGACGTGGGCACCGTCACCCCGATGGGGTCGATGGTATTCACCGTGATGGCCACCTTGGTACAGATGAAACTGGAAACCAAGCGCGAGCGGATCACCGACTCTGGGGCCAAGCGCAGGGCCGCAGGCAAGAACCTCGGTGGGCGGCGTCAGACCTTCACCGACTCTGATGGGATCAACCTTGGCGCTTCGTTCCCGTTTGGAACAGGACTTCGCCAATTTCTCCAGCGGGGGTCGGTGACGTCAACGAGTCCTGGTCATGCCCCACAAAGGTAGGAGAGGTCATTGAACCTCCGCCGGTCCCCGTTCGGCCGAACGCAGGTGCGCGTGTCGTCCCGCAGGGCCGGCGAGAAGATCGCTGGCCTCAACAGGACGAAGCTCGGCGTCGATGACGCCCATGGCCGCCAATGCCTGTGCCGTCTCGAATTCGTCCCACCCATTGAACAGAACGGTTGCCCGGCTGCCGTCGACAACGGCCTCATCAGTGGGCCGCAACTGCGCATGCAGGTCCACGCCCAGAGGAAGATCGAATCTGGCCATCGTCGAAAGGTCCGTCCGAGTGTCTCGTCCCTCTGCCACGGACCGGCTCCGCCGACGCGCTGCCTCCTGCACTACTCCGGCGAGCAAGGACGCGCTGCGCTCCCAGCCGAAGCATCGGGCCCAACTCTGGCATGCTTCTGCCTTCTGCCGGGCGAAGTCCTCGTCCGCCAGCAGACGAAGTTTGTCGATGAGAGCCTCGCCGTACGCCTTCGGATCATCAATCAGCCACCCGGTGTCGCCATCGATCACGGAATCACGCACTCCCGGAACTCGCAAGGCGAGACACGGAACCCCCCACGCCGCGGATTCGATCACGGACAGACCCCAGCCTTCGGCCGCCGATGTGATTGCGGTCAGCCACGACCCATTCAGAAGCTGGTCGCGTTTTGTATCGGACTGATACCCATGGAACTTGACCGTGGAGTGCAGCCCCAGGTCGACAGCAATCTGCTGCAGTCGTGCCTTCTCAGGCCCATCACCGACAATGTGGACTCTGAGGCGGGGGATCTCCTGCGCCGCAGCGGCGACGTGCACCAGCAAGAGGTCGACCCGCTTGTGCGGCACCAGCCGCGTGACGACTGTGACAGTGGGATCCGGGTCCCGAGGCCCGACAGTCTCCGGAACGTCGACCGTCCCGTTCGGAACGACGAAGATCGGTCCGGGGTAACGCAGCTGACGGCGCAGCTCCCGGCGTGTTGATGGTGACACTGCTGCGATCGGCCGTTCCCCATACACCCATCGTGCGGCGGTGCCTTCCAGGAATTTGCCCACTGCGGCCATCGGAGCGGAGAAGTGAGTGCTGAATTGTTCCTGATGAACATGGTGGACGACCTGCACGACCGGGATGTCGTGGCCAGCGAGGAGCGGTGAGAAAAATGGGATGCCGTTCTGGCAGTCGACGATGGCATCAAATTCCCCGCGACAGCTCAACATTTTCAATGCGGCCATCGGGTACAGGCTCAATGGCCCACCCATCCGAATGACACGAATTCCGTCAATATTGCCCGTAGGTCTCTGTGCTTCGCCTCTGCCCGTGAACCACGTGACTTCTACGCCGGCGAGCACCCACTGGCGTGAGATTTCGTGCATGTACCTTTCGGCGCCCCCCGCCTGAGGATGTTCTATGTCGCGCCAGTTGAGAACCAGCACCCGCTGCCCTGGTGAACGACTGAGCGATTTCATACTCTCTTGCATCCCTACCCCTTGTACATCTGGTAAATAGCCCCGAAACTGGCTGCCCCGTCGCGGACCGGGCGAAACGTCGAGGACGAGCCATCGGTCCAGGCGACCGGAATCTCGACGATCTGCTCACCAGCACACTGCAATCGGCGCAGCAGTTCGACGTCGAAAGCGAATCCAGTCGTCCGGCACTGAACCAAGGCCAAGTTGATCGCCCTGCGGTCGAAGAACTTGAATCCGCACTGAGTGTCGTGGACGTTCCCGACGATCGACCGAGTGAGCGCACGAAAGGCCATGCCTCCCAGTCGTCGACCCACAGGCTGCTGCCGCACGAAAGTGGAGCCTGGGCAGTGCCGCGAAGCAATCACCGCGGCGGCCCCCTGGCCCAGGTGACTCATGGCTATGTGCAAAGTCTCGATCGGTGTGGCCAGATCCGCGTCGAAAAAGCCGGTGTATCTCGAGGTGCCACTCAGGATTCCGCGGCGCACCGCCGCGCCTTTCCCGGGTCGTCCACACCCTATGAGCGTGATCGGGACGTTTCCCGAGTACTCAAGAGAAAAGCGCCTGACGACACTACCGGTGTCATCGGAACTGCCGTTGTCCACGACCACCACACGGGAACTCCAGGGTTGCGACTCGAGGAACTCGACCGTTTTGACCAAAGTGCCCGAGATGCAGTCGGCCTCGTTGTAGGCCGGCACGATGACCTCGAGATCGACCGCCGAACGGGGATGTGCCGAAGCCATGGTGACAACGTTGGGCGTGTGCACCGGACCCGGCGGAACGGCCACTTCTAACTTAGTGTTCATTGTCGTCTCCTATCGGGCGCGGGTATTTAGGGTGGAGAACTGAATGTGTAGGGTATTAAATGTTGTTTGTTATAATGGGTGACGCGAGCTTGTTCAGCGTTTTTGGGGTCGCGAATAATGCGCATAGGCGCATGAATTCCGCGGCCCTGCCCGGAAGCCATCGCAGCACTCGAGGTAGTTTTGCGTGTGCACGGACTCTTTCGGACTCTGCTGATTCATGACTGCACCGTGGGGAATAGACTTGTTGGTCCGCCTTCGATGTGAGACGTCAGTGTTGAGGTCGTGTCGACATTGCATTCGTGTTAATGTCTGGACCGGCGTCAGTGACGCCGGGGTCGCCTGCGGTTGTAGGGACTCGAAGGCGCAGCTGACCCCGTGGGTGCTTCCGCGCTGTGGCGATCTTGCGTTCTCATGCACGTGGGGCCATGCGTATCCCTGGATGTACCGGTAGGCATGGCGACTCATAGATAGCCCCTTCGAACGAGTGCCGACGCACATCAGCCGGCGGCTTGGTCCGCTCCCCCCTGGATGAACCAATACTCGAGAAGTCTGCAATATTTGCGGGTGGGTTCATAAGGGAAACATAAGGACACATCTACGAAGGTTCATTCGGTCACATGTATTAGTATTTGCTAATCCGTGAGATCTAGTGCCTGAAGTAGCAGGACGCGTTGCTGGCGCGCCTGATATGTAGGTCAAAGTAGGGTGATCTGGATAGGCCTTGTCCCCTAAATGAATCTGCGCAATCGTGACGACGCCGGTATCCGTGACGGTGTATTGCGGAGAACAGCGGCTACCTTGACTTCCGTTAAGTTGTGCGGTTCGCGATCTTGAGGCGGCTCCGCGGTCGTGGTGACTGGTTTCTGGCTCAACTGAAGTGCACTGATATGTAGTGGATTCCTGTCAAGAGGGCAGGGTGAGGCGCCGTCCGGATGGCTTCCGTACGGCGCCTCTTTGTGGTCCGTCTCGGCGCTGGTCAGGCAAGCGTGTCGGTGGCGACGCGCGGTCAGATTGACCCTTCTCATGGGTTCGGTCAACGCATGAGGGCTCGGATCTGTCGGTAGAGCTGACGGGCGATGACCCGCTTGAGGCAGCGACGGGTCTCTCGGCGGCTCCTGCCCTCCCGGGTGCGGCGGTCGACGTAGCCGCGCGTGGCGGGGTCGAAGACCGTGCGGCTGCGCGCGATGGTGTCCAGGACTTGGTTCAGCTGCCGGTCTCCGTGGCGGTTGAGGCGGTGGCGGACGGTGTTACCGGAGGAGGCCGGGATCGGGCTGACCCCGGCCAGGGCCGCGAAGGCCGCCTCGGATCGGACCCGGCCGTGGTGGGAGTAGGCCACTAACAGCGCTGCGGCGGTGATGAGCCTGACCCCGGGCACGTCCAGCAGCCCCGGTGCCATGGTCTCCACGATGCGCGCCAGTGCGGCATGGTTGGCCTCGAGTTCGGTGGTGGTCCCCACGACGGCCCTGGCCAGCCGGTGGGCCTCGGCGCGGGCCACCGCGGACTCCAAGGTGTCGCTGCGCAGGTCGCGCCAGGAGCTCATCAGGCGGGTCTGGGCCGGGGTCACGGCTTTGCGGGCGTCGATGCCCAGGTCTATCGTGCGGGCCAGGGCGGTGAGGGCGTGGCGTTGGTGGTGCGCTGACGGTCCATGCTGTGCCGGGCGTTGAGCAGGATGCGTAGAGCGTTGCGGTCCCTACCGGCCTTGGGGCGCAGGTTGGGTACCGCAGGACGGTGTTCGGCTGGAACGGATCGCGTATCTAGAGTCGAGCGTCGCACCGCGGCGAAGGGTCGTCGACGTGGTCGGGCTCTACTTGGCCCCACCGGAAAACGCGATCGTGCTCTGCGTGGACGAAAAGTCCCAGATCCAAGCGCTCGAGCGCACCTCCCCGGGACTGCCGATGCAGCTAGGGAAGCCGGCGACCCGCACCCACGACTACATCCGGCACGGGGCCTCTACTTTGTTCGCGGCCCTGGAGATCGCCACCGGCCACGTCACGGCCGCCTGCAAGCCGAGGCACCGGCGCCAGGAGTTCCTGGCCTTCCTCAAACAGGTCGCCCGCGCCTACCCGGACCAGGAGCTGCACCTGGTGATGGACAACTACGGCGTGCACAAGATCCCCGAGGTCAAGGCCTGGCTGGCTGCCAACCCCAGGTTCCACGTGCACTCCACGCCGACGTCTGCCTCGTGGTTGAACCTGGTGGAGGTTTGGTTCGGGATCATCGAACGCCAGGCCCTGCACCGAGCCGACGTCGCCTCGGTGCCCGAGCTGAACAAGAAAATCCGGGCGTTTGTCACCGGCTGGAACGACCGCTGTCACCCCTTCGTGTGAACTAAGACCAGCGCCGAAATCCTCAACAAGGCCAACCGCTCAACCACTTCAATTATGGACCATTGGCCTCAACCTGAGCCTCACAACACGAGTTCCGTGACGTCTCCGCGTACCCCATTACCCATGCTAATTTGCGAAGGGCCCCATATCTCGAAATCTCCGGTATGGGGCGGATCCTGTTGATCCAGAATTAATCTCCTTCATGGTGGAGACGTACCTGTTCATGGTGGAGACGTACCTGTTCATGGTGGAGACGTACCTGTCGATTCCCGGTTCATTTCACCGAATGCAACACCGAGGTCAGTGGCAGAGACTTGGCCAGGCAACCCAAGATTTGAAGCTCGCATCCAAATCAACGTTTCGGCGTTTACGCCCTGAAGTGCGCTCGTGGTCGCTCGCAATTCCGCAGGCGTGCCCTTACCGGTATTCTCGCCCAGCAATGCTGAACCGTATGGGCGTGAAAGCGATGCTATATACAGCATCGGCGCTTGGTACTGCGCGCCAGACCCTTGGGAAGCCGCGTCGGCCCAGGTAGAAGAAAATGCCACCTTCGGATTATTCGCAAGGGCCGGAATTGTTCGTGCCCAATCAAGACCCGCTTCGATTCCGCGGCGGCCTGACTCGGAAATTGTCGGTTGACCCAATTGGTTGATTTGCTCTTCAAGGGCCCCCGGTCGCACTCCCCAAGACGGGAGAAGTACTTGGTACTGGTAAGCTTGAGGGAAGGCATCAGATATGCCGTTTACGAGCCACTCGCTGTACTTAGTCAGTGAGTCCAGATAATGATCAAGCATAAATCGTGCCTCGACCGTCGATCCCGTACCTGGTCGCCAGTTCGGCACAGGCATAGACGCTTTGGCCGCTTCTGAGTACATCCAATAACGGCCTGGTGTTTTGCCTACTGGGTAGCCCAGTTCACCGCGGATCAAACCGCCCACTCGAACGGCATAAATTTCCCTGTCCTCGAATATTCTGCCGAGGCGATTCAAGTGTGTCGCATAAGCAGCACGTACTGCTGGATTGAAAACCGGGTCAACAATATTCTCTCCCGGCCCAGCCCTCCAAATTTCCCCATCCTGATTGACAAAGCGACTATCGGGTATATCAAAAATATGGTCAGGGACGTATTGAAATCCTGGATCGATAATCACCTTTATACCGGATGCAAGCATCGCCTCATGACGGTTGATCACCTCCGAAAGGTAAGCCAAGTCAATTTGGTTAGGACCGGTCTCAAGCTGTGACCAACGGACTGGTAGTACAGCTGCATTAACACCGGCGAGTTTTAACTCGCCCAGCTCCTCGTTGAGAGGATCTATTACGCCCAGCAGAGGCACATTGTTTACATGGTTCACCGCGGAACTTCCTGCCGAATCGATAGGCTCGAAACCGAATCTGCAACCAACGACTAGTATAAAGAAAACGAGTACAAAGCCGACATACCTCACACTAAATCGACCGCAAAGGTTTAGATTCAGCTACGCTGCGCACGACCCGAAGCATTTCCCGAGAAAGATGGCTCCAGCGGAATTTTGTGGCGAAATTGCGTCGTTGTTCTGTCTCTACGGTCCCACCGGGCGCGCGCATTACTTTTTCTATGGCAGAGGCGAAGGCACGGGTATCAAAAGGCGCCGTAAGTTCGTTCAGATGACGGGGAAGCACTTCACGAAGGCAGTCTATGTCGTAGGCAATGACTGGAGTGCCGACTGCCTGGGCTTCGATCGCCACAATCCCGAAGGTCTCGAAGCGAGAAGGCATAACTACTGCACGTGCCGTGGCAAGCGCGTGATACTTTTCCGCCCCCTCGAGGGGGCCCAGGACTCGAATGCGTCCCGGTTGGGATCGGGACGCAATCGCTGATGTGAGCCAGTCCAGATCAGGACCACACCCAATGATGCGTAACTCCTCGTTTGCAAAGTTTCCTTTGTCCCATGAGTCTAAGAGAAGATCTAAACCTTTTTGTGCTCGCTCTATTCTGCCTAAAAACACAAATCCTGAACGCTTCATACTTGTCGAAATATTGAACGCTTCGTCAGATACCCCATTTGCAATAACCTCGATGGAGGCTTGTGGGTTTATATTCTGAATTCGGTTTGCAATTCCTTCCGAGACGGTAACAAAGCGATCGTAGGCGCGAACACCTGCGTTCTGAATTCCGACTAAGGGCAGATGGTACTGAATGGATTTTTCTTTGGCATTCAACCACTGTACTTGGGCGAGGCTCGGAACTTTAGTAAATCGGGAAAGCGAAACCGAACCGATGGGGGCCGCAAAATCTTCAATAATCAAGTCTGCATGGGAAGCTCTAGCCTTGAAAACTGCTGCACTGAAATAGGATAACACTGCCGGAGTATAGGAATCACTTACGCCAATGGGGCGATATTTCAATCCGTCTGACTCATGTGGCACGGCCCCCGGATATTTGGCGGTGTAGATAGTGGTTTGCACCTCGTCCGTCAGACGCTTAAATATTTCGTGGTTGCGCCTAGATCCACCTCCAGCGTCCGGCTTGGCTGGGTCCTCAAATCCAAAAAGTTCGACGTTCAACAAAATGCGGTATTTTCCTTTAAACGTGATACTCCAGAGGAGCGAGCGGCAACGAACAAAATCAAAACGGCGCATATCAACACTGCGCCAAAAGCTCCCATTGAGGCAGTTACTGATGAAGTCAAACCGAAAACGGCAGCGGCTGCCGATACGCCGAGCACTAGTCCCACACTGGAGCGGGTCACCACTTCGCGGTATCTAGATTCGGCTTGAAAGACCGTAGAAACTAAATTTAAGGCTCCAGCTCCCACCCCAACGACTCCCGCAACCGCACGAACTGTCACATCGAGCTCGTAAGACGCCGGAAAGATCGTGTGCCACAGTTCAATTGGTAGGGCTATCAGCAGTCCAAGACCGCAGATGCTGAGAGCAGCGTAGCTCAACAGCGCTTGGCGAATCACATACCTCCGATTGATCCCGTTTGTGCATAGCATTACGAACAGCGGGGCACCGAGTGCGCCAGCTACGAAAGTAGCAGCCTTCGCCAATGTCACCGATGCAATGTAACCCGCCGCCCCCGGTCCTGCGAGGGCCGATAGCAGCACTACATCCGCGGTGCCAAAGAAAGCGACTAAGAGTTGACTGACGGCCATACCTTTGAGTCCTTGCATGCTGTCACGCTCTAGGGCCGACCAGTTGAGTCCGCTTCGCCCGAGTCCTCCGAACATCATAACGCAGCTGGCCATGACGAAACCGCCAGCGGCGAAACCCATGAGACCAAGTCCTGCTGAGCCAGTTGCCGCCAGGAGCCCAAGGCTAACCCCCACTCGTATTGTTGCTTCGATTACTCGAATGCCAGCAAGAGTGCGAAACCGTCTTGTTCCACTCAGCCAGCCTATGTAAGTAGACGAACTGAGAGTTACAAAGGCGCTGGCTGCCACGAGAGCCCCGAACATGAGGTCATCAATCACCACTCCACAAAATCCGAGCAGCAGCGCACAAAGTGCACCAAAGACAGCTCCTTGGGTGGCATAAGTGCCAAACGTTTCTTTTTTTGCCCCCTGTGCCAGGCGCCGCGCGAGCAACCACGGAACGACTGCCCCGCCAGCAACGCCAGCTGCTGCCAGGACTTGTGAGCCGGCAGCAAACTTGCTATAGCTTTCTGCCGTGACCAAGTGTGCGGCAACAATGTTGGTGGCGTAGCTGGAAACTCCAATTATCAAGGTCGAAGCCAGTAACCAGGCTGCTGGGGACGATAGCTTATTGTCCACAGCGACCCTCTGTAACATCGGCAAGGACGATTAGTGGTCGATTCACAAATGATTCCAATGGATTTTTTCTGATGGGAACTATACCCTCATAGCAACACTCGGCAGCGCCCACGACCACTTACAAAGTGCAAAACCTTCGGTCCGCGAATCTCGACGAATATGCTTACCGAGGCTATGCTTTTGACCCGAGCCTTGCCTTCTTTTGGGGATAGTCGTCGGATTGTCCAGTCGGGTAATTTGGCATGTATTGAGTCGGTGCTGCGCTGGAGAGGGCCGCATTCTCGGCAATTAGGTTCTTCATGATCGAGGGTGTAGCAGGCGGCGGAGCGTCGTTGGCCGGGTAGGGGCCGAGGTCCCCCGATGAGGGGGGTTTCTACGCCCCCCCATCAGGAACACCTCGACGTGCCTGACGCTACCTTCTCCTGCCCTGACCTGACCACGTTCGTTCGTCTGGACGATCTCGGCCTGGAAGCCGTAGGGCAGAGCCTGGAGCCAGGTCATGCGGTCCTGTCGTGTCGTGTTGTGGAGCCGGATCTGTGGTGCCGCCGCTGCGAGTGCGAGGGTGTTACGCGCGACACCGTGGTCGGCCGGCTGACTCACGAGCCTCTGGGGTGGCGTCCCACAACGCTGGAGGTCACGGTCCGCCGCTACCGATGCACCGGGTGCGGGCACGCGTGACGCCAAGACACCAGCAAGGTCGCCGAGACCCGCGCGAAGCTCTCATGTCGCGGTCTGCGTTGGGCGTTGAAAGGCATGGTGTGCCAGCACCTCACCGTCGGTCGGGTCGCCGAAGGACTCGGAGTGTCGTGGAACACCGCCAACGCCGCGGTCCTGGCCGAGGGGCGGCGGGTTCTGATCGAGGACCCGGCCCGCCTGGATAGGATGAGGGTACTCGGCGTGGACGAGCACGTGTGGCGGCACACCCGCCGCGGGGACAAGTACATCACCGTCGATCATCGACCTCACTCCGGTCCGCGACGACACAGGCCCCGCGCGACTGCTGAACATGGTCGAGGGCCACTCCAAGGCGGCGTTCAAGGACTGGCTGGCCCAGCGCGAGGACGCCTGGCGCGAAGGCGTGGAGGTGGTCGCGATGGACGGGTTCAGCGGGTTGAAGACCGCCACCACCGAGGAGCTGCCCGAGGCGGTCGCGGTGATGGACCCCTTCCACATGATCCGCCTGGCCGGAGATCCCCTGGACCAGTGCCGCAGGCGGGTCCAACTGCACACCCGCAGGCACCGCGGCCGCAAGGGCGATCCGCTCTACTCCGCGCGGCGGATCCTGCACACCGGGGCGGACCTGCTGACCCGGAAGCGGCAGGACCTGCTGACCAAGCTGTTCGCGGTCGAGGAGCACGTCGCGGGCGAGGCGACCTGGGGGATCTACCAGCCGATGATCGCCGCTTACCGCGCACCCGACCGGGCAGGTGCACGCGAGCAGATGCGGTTCGTGATCGATCCCCTGGCCGAGGAGGACGTGCCGGCCCGCCTGGCCGAGCTGCGCAAGCTCGGCCGGACCCTGGCCAGCCGGGCCGCCGATGTCCTGGCCTACTTCAACCGGCCCCGCACTTCGAACGGGCCGACCGAGGCCGTGAACGGCCGACTCGAGCACCTGCGTGGTTCCGCCCTCGGGTTGAAACAATCCCAACGACTACATCGCCAGATCACTGCTGGAAACCGGCGGATTCAGACCCCGACTACACCCAGGATTCTGAAGAGCCCGTAAAGGAGGGTGTCGCAATGGTAAGTTTTACATGAATATTACCGGTGTGCCGTGGGGCGGTGATACCGTAAAGCGTGGACCAGGGGCCGACGGTCCTGCATTGTGTGCTCGCCACTGAGGCGCTTACATAAACACGCTAGAAACACTACCGCTAATGCGCGTGATAGCCGGAAACCACTAAACAATTGCTGAGCATCAGTTCGGCCCTGCAGGGATTTACAACTTTGACTACTTCTAAGCATGACTCCGGATCCGCTCGCTTTGAGCTTGTTCCATCTGATCTAGATGACCTTCTTGTTGGATCGCCCAAAATTTGCATCATTGGAAATTACGGCCAGGGTAATGTCGGCGATGAATCTTTACTGGCTGGCACCCTTTCTTTGATTAATGGACGCGGTGATTTGACGGTGCTAAGCAAGAACCCTGAGCGGGTTGCTGCACTTCACAAAGTGCCTGCGGCAGCCATGAAAAGTTTTCGCGGCGTCTGGGCATTATTGCGATCGCCAGTAGTGATAGTCGGCGGCGGCGGGATGTTCGGGGCCGGTCAGCCCCCCCTAGTATCACTTTTGGCTTTTGTGCTTCTCATCGAAGCAACCCTTGGTCGGCGTGTTGGCCTGATCGGAATCGGCGTCTATCCCGGAGTGCCGGGAATAGTTGCATGGGCATTGCGGCGACTCTCCAGTCGTGCATCATTCGTCGCCATCCGAGATGAAGCATCTCGCGAGGTGTTCAGTGGTGCGAAACTTTGTGCAGACCTGGCTTTTTCGGTGACACCTGCGTCCCGTGACGAGTTAAATCGACTGCGCAAAACACACGGTATCGCGGCTGAAGGTCTTATGGTGATGTCCCTTAAACCTGCACCCGATATAAAGTTAATTCAATCACAGGTCGAAGTTGCTTGCATCGCAGCCCGAGCTTGGTTGAATGCCGGAATGCATCATCAATTAGTCTTTGTTTGTTTAAGTGCCCTTGGAGACTTTGGGTGGGGTCGAACCCACACCGATGAATCTATGGCAGCAGCAGTGATTAACCAGGTTAAAGGTGAGGTACCGTCATACTCAACACGCGTGGTGTGTATTACTCCTGAACTGTCTCCAGCGCTAGCTAAAGCACTCATCGGCTCGGCGGACAAGGTCGTTGGGGCGCGTTATCACGCCATGGTTTTCGGGGCTTCAATGGACCGCCCGACTCTGGGGTTGGTGTTTGAGCCCAAGGCCCAGCGTTTCTGCGATGAGTATGATATTTCCCAGTTCGCGCTCCCATATGGAGACGTCCAGCACCTTCTTGGCTGGGTGAGAAATTAATGGCCACAGCATTGAAGTTACGTTTTGCAGCACTTATGATTACGGCAGAATTTCATCCGGTTTTCAGCACTTTTCTAGTTTTCGCGTTAGCATTCGTACTCCGAGCGGTAAACGTAGACACTAGTTACGAGCTCCATGTGGATGAGTTTACCTATGCGCGCTTAGGAGCCTCAGTTGCGACGGGTGAGCTGCCAAACCTTTCAGGGACTAATTTCTTTCTTCACCCGCCAGCTTTCTTTATCCTGGTGGCACTGTTTGAGTTCTTTTTAGACGCTGGGAGCAACAGTGAAACCGCCGTGTTTAATTTGCGCTGGATTAATGTTGCTCTGGGCGCCGCGACCGCATCGGCACTTATGCTTATTGGTCGTCAGATGGGATCCACGACCGTTGGTATTTTGGCCGCTGCTATTTTTTCGTTGGATCCTTTTATCGTTCGTCAAAACAGCCGGGTTTTTCTGGACACGGCAACAATAGCATGGGTCGCTATTACTTGGCTTATGGCCAGTCGTCTTTATTCGCGCGGACAGTACAGACCCGCAAGTTGGTTCGGTATTGGACTTGTCGGCGGCTTAGCTATTCTCACCAAAGATATGGCGGCATTCCTCATCATTCTCCCTCCAGCTCTTTTAATTCTGTTCGCCCGACAAATTCGAATGCAAACACTGCTTGCAGCAGGGGCGGGGGCCGTGCTTCCATATCTAGTATGGATCTTAGTGGTAATTTCGACCGGAAATTGGTCAGTCTTTTGGCTATCAAAGTCATCTGGTCTAGCTCGCCTATTCGGTGCAGAGCAGTCAACTGGTTACAACGTAGGAGCAGGCACCCCTTCTGCAGTTGATGCATTCGTTGAGCAGGGACTTTACTACGGTCCGAGCTATATTATTATGGCCGCAGGCTCAAGCTTTGGTATTTGGCTACTATGGCGTGGTCCCTCACTCCCGCTACGATTTGTCGGGGCCGTCAACAGTTCGGCCGTCGTGATGATTAGTTATGCCATGGTATTTGGCACCTTTGAGGAGCAATTTCTATATTTTTTGATTGTTCCAGCCATTATGGCATGTGTGCTGGGAGCATCGGTTCTACGTATGGTAAAGTTTTCTGCTGCAATTAGAACTGGGCTAGTCTTTCTTTTCGGTATGATTATTGTGTGGTCAACAGCAGTATGGACCACTTTGCATTTACTGGAACGCGATTCGGCTTGGGCTCCTATGCTGAGCTATGTCCGGGCCAATCTGGCCCCGAGTGATGCGGTGGTAGTTACTAGCTTGGATAAGTTTGCGCTTACTGAGTTCGACAGAGGGGATTGGTACACGGCTGAGGCCTTGCGTGAACGTGATGTGCAATACGCTATCTTGCCGTCGAATCTTATAGAACAGCGATACACCGAAATTACTCCGGACCAGGCTGACTTTATCGAATCTCACGGCGAGGTGATATACACAACGCAGAGTCGCACGCTGGGAGAATTGGTGCTCATCAAGCTTGACCGTGACTCGATAAGTTCCAAGCCTCCAGTTGGTCAATAGGACGTTTAGAACCGTAAAGAACGAATGCGCCAGGCTTTTGGGTGGGATTGCCGTACGACCAAGTGACATTTGATTCGACTTACCTGTGCGGCGGGCGCAGACGAGTTTTGACGGCGCGTTTGTGCAGTCGTTGGTCGGCCTATTTGCTTAAAAATTAGTAAACCTTTTTCCGCCGATTTACATATGGCCCAGTTCTCGGACGCAGTTCCTGGCGACTGGGACATTCTGGTGAACGATCCCATTCCGGACTGCAGGTTTTCGAGCCCTCTGCCTTGTCGGGCGATCTACGGAGACGCAATGTGGTGGTCAGTCGTGCGTGGCATGTCCTGCCACGTCGCTGACACGGAACTCGAGGAGCCGGAACCGCGCACCCGAGGCTTCGGGACGAGAAAATGTCGCACGGGCATCCCGAAACAGGCGTCACGGAGTCAGGGGAACACCGGAGCTGCCCGGGAATTCCACGATGCAGTGGCGTGCAGAAGAATCCACTTCGTTCCGGCGTTCGGTCCCGACCCGTTCCTGCCGTGCTGCGGCAGGGTCCACGGCCCCTGACAGGGACGCCCCGGCCGGCCACCGCGCTCATGACGAGCGGGCCGAGGGCCGACGCTCCACCGTCTGTCGAGCAGAAGCCCTGCCCGCTAGTGTGAGGTGTGTCTCACTGCACCCCGTCCCAGGAGCCCACGATGTCCTCTCGAAGCCGTCCCCTGTCTCGGCGCACCGTGCTCGGCGGTCTCGCCGCTGCCGGGACTGTCCCTCTGCTGACGCCGGTCACCGCTGCCTCGGCGGCCGGGGCCAGGGCACCGCTGCGCTCCGAGGCGCGGACCAAGGTCGTCCTCCTGGGCACCAACGGGGGACCGGGCTGGGGCGCCACCGAGCCGCCGCGAAGGGGCATCGCCAGCGCGCTGGTCGTCGGTGACCGCTACTACCTGATCGACACCGGCGAGGGCGTCGGCTTCCGGCTCATGGACGCCGAGCTCGGGAACTGGGAGTCCCGGGCCGCGCTGAGCGACCTGCGCGCGATCTTCCTCACCCATCTGCACTCGGACCACATCAACGACCTGTCGAACATCCTCAGCCTGGGCGCCTACAACGGCCTGGTGGCCGCGGACCGTCCCGTCCCGGTCTGGGGACCCGGCAACCGCGGGGCCCTGCCGCCGAAGACCGGCACCCACCCGATGCCGCCCATCACCGCCCCGGAGAATCCCACCCCGGGCACCGAGGAGATGGTGGGGCTGCTCGTGCGGGCCTTCGCCACGGACTTCAACGACCGCGCCATCGACGGCGGCATGCCGGCCCCGCAGGACATGTTCGCCGGCCACGACATCCCCCTGCCGGAGCGGCTCGTGGACGACCCGAACGGCGATCCGCACCCGCGGATGAAGCCGGTGGTCTTCTACGAGGACGACCGGGTGACGGTCTCGGCGACTCTCGTCCAGCACGCTCCGATCTTCCCGTCCTTCGCCTTCCGCTTCGACACCGAGGACGGCAGCGTCGTCTTCTCCGGTGACACCGGGCCCAGCGACAACCTCGTCCGGATGGCCCGAGGGGCGGACGTGCTGGTGCACGAGGTGATCGCCACCGAGTGGGCGGCCCAGCGCTATCCGGAGCCCCGCAGCCCTGAGGACGAGGCCGCCTTCCAGCACCTCGTCAAGTCCCACACCCCGGTCGAAGAGGTCGGCGCCGTCGCGGAGCGGGCGGGTGTCCCGACGCTCGTGCTCAACCACTTCGTCCCCGGCAGCTGGCCGCTCGAGAAGTGGCAGGCCGCGCAGCAGGGATACAGCGGCCGTCTGATCGTCGGAGCCGACCTGGACGAGATCGGGCTCTAGTGCAGGCTCCCTGAGTTCCTGTCGTCGGTGCCGGGCCGCAGGTAGGCGGCCAGGTTCGCCAGCGACGAGGCGAACCCCGCGGCGTGGTCCTCGGCGGAGATCCCGTCGGGGACGTTCTCGGCGCGGATCTCCACGCGGGTGCCGTTCTCGACCGGGGTGAGCTCCCAGGTCGTGGTCATCGTGCCGGCACAGGCCGGGTCGTCGGAGACGAAGTCCCCGGCCTGCACGACACGCACGCCGGGGACGAGGTCCACGAAGCGTGCTTCCACGACGTCGGACGCGGCGGTGGTCTTGCCGGGAGCACCCGCGGCGTCGTCATAGGTGAGGACCATCCGGCAGGACCCGCCCGGGCGGGCGTCGAAGTGCTCGAAGCGGGCCGTCATCCCCTCCGGCGGCAGCCAGGCCGCGAGCGCGTCCGGGTCGACCAGGGCGGCGTAGACCTGCTCCGGGGAGGCGGGGACCACCCGTGCGGCGGTGTCCGTGCGGGCCATGCGGCCATCGTAGGACCCGGCCCCGCACCGGCTCCAGGGCCGGCGGCCATCAGACGGATCTCGTCCGGAAGGGGGGTGGCGCCGATCACGTGGCATCGTATACGATCGCCAGCAAGAGACCCGGGCCGCACCGATGGACCTGCTGGACCCGGGCCACCTCCGCAGACCACGAAGGCAGGACGGCATGGCAGAGACGACACCGGCTCCTCCCGGGGCCACGGGGCCCGTTGACTTCACCGACAGGGCGAACCGCCCCGGGAAGGTCATCGCGCTGCACCTGAACTACCCCTCCCGCATCGCCCAGCGGGGCCGCTCTCCGAAGTTCCCCGGCTACTTCCTCAAGGCCGGGAGCTCCATCGCCCGGACCGGCGCCACGATCGAGCGCCCGGCCGGCACCGAGCTGCTGGCCTACGAGGGCGAGATCGCCCTGGTCATCGGGCAGACGTGCCGCCGGGTGCGCCCCGAGGAGGGCTGGTCCAAGGTCTCCGGCATCACCGCCGCCAACGACTGGGGCCTGTACGACCTGCGCCACGCCGACAAGGGCTCCAACGTCAAGAACAAGTCCGGGGACGGCTACACCCCGCTCGGGCCGAACGTCATCCCGGCCGCCGGGCTCGACCCGGCCGCGCTGCGCGTCCGGACCTGGGTCAACGGGGACCTCGTGCAGGATGACACCACCGAGGCGCTGGTCTTCCCCTTCGGCCAGCTCGTGGCGGACCTGTCCCAGCTCATGACGCTGGAGGAGGGCGACGTCATCCTGACGGGCACCCCGGCCGGCTCCTCCGTGGCCCAGCCGGGCGACGTCGTCGAGGTCGAGGTCGACGCGCCCGAGGCGCCCGGCGCTCCCTCCAGCGGACGGCTGGTCACCCGCGTGGTGGCCGGCGAGGAGCCGATGGCGCCCTACGGACACGGCCCGCAGGTGGACGACACCCAGCGGGAGGAGGCCTGGGGCTCACGGGAGGCCGCCGGGCTGGCGCCGGCCGCGGCCGACGCCGAGCCGTACCACTACGTGCCGGCCACCCCGGTCCCCGACCGCACCCTGCTCACCGACGAGCTCAGGGCGAAGATCAACGAGACGGCCGTGGCCACGATCACCGCGCAGCTGCGCAAGCGGGGGATCGACAACGCCACGATCGACGGCGTGCGGCCCACCCATCCCGGCCACCGCATCCTCGGATACGCCAAGACGCTGCGCTACGTGCCCAACCGGGAGGACCTGTTCAAGGCCTTCGGCGGCGGGTTCAACGCCCAGAAGCGCGCCATGGACACGGTGCAGCCGGACGACGTGGTGGTCATGGAGGCCCGCGGCGAGAAGGGGACCGGCACCCTCGGCGACGTCCTCGCCCTGCGCGCCAAGGTGCGGGGCGCCGACGCGGTGATCACCGACGGCGGGGTGCGGGACAGCGCCGCTGTCGCCGAGGTCGGCATCCAGGTCTACTCCAGCGGCGTCCACCCGGCCGTGCTCGGCCGCCGCCACATCCCCTGGGAGGTCGGCGGGACGGTGGCCTGCGGAGGGACCACCGTCCAGCCGGGCGACATCGTCATCGGCGACGACGACGGCGTCGTGGTCGTCCCCCCGCAGCTGCTGACCGAGGTGATCGCCGACGCCTGGGAGCAGGAGCAGCAGGACGCCTGGGTGTACGACCGGGTGGCCGAAGGGCACCCGGTGGACGGGCTGTTCCCGCCCAACGCCGAGTGGAAGCGCAAGTACCAGGAGCACCAGCAGCGGCACGCCGACCGGGACGCCCGGTGAGCACCGAGGTCCTCCGGTCCAAGTCGGAGACGGCCTACCACGCCATCCTCGAGGGGGTCCAACAGGGCCGCTTCGCCCCGGGCAGCCGCCTGGTGCTGGCCCAGCTGGCCGCGGAGCTCGAGATGTCCGTGGTGCCGGTCCGCGAGGCCGTGCGGAGGCTCCAGCAGGACGGGCTGGTGGCCTATCAGCGCAATGTCGGGGCGACCGTGGTGGGCATCGATCCCGTGGAGTACCGCTACACCATGGAGACCCTGGCCCTGGTCGAGGGATTTTCCACCGCCCAGTGCGCGCCGCTGGTCACCGGGGCAGAGCTGCAGCGGGCCCGGGAGATCAACGACGAGATGCGCCGGGTGCTGGACGACTTCGACCCGGTGAAGTTCACCGCGCTGAACAAGCAGTTCCACTCCACCCTCTACGAGCACCACCAGAACGCCCACATCCTCGAGCTGGTGCACCGCGGCTGGAACCGGCTGGCCGCTCTGCGCTCGTCCACCTTCGCCTACGTCCCCGGCCGGGCCCGTGCCTCCGTGGACGAGCACGACCACCTGCTGGACCTCATCGCCGAAGGCGCCCCCTTCGACGTCGTCGAGGCCGCCGCGAGACAGCACCGCCTCAACACGCTCGACGCCTACCTGGCGTCACGAACCACACCCCAGGACACCGCACGCCGAAAGGACACACCATGACGAGCACCGAGACCGACGCCAAGAACGCACAGCGCTGGGTTCCGGCCCACCTGCCGGAGAAGATCCAGCACTACATCAACGGCGAGCACGTCGACTCGATCGACGGCGACACCTTCGACGTGCTGGACCCGGTCACCAACCAGCCCTACCTGAAGGCCGCCTCCGGCAAGGTCGCCGACATCGACGCCGCCGTCGCCGCCGCCAAGGACGCCTTCGAGAACGGCCCGTGGCCGAGCATGCTCCCGCGCCAGCGGTCCCGGGTGCTGCACCGGATCGCCGACATCGTGGAGTCCCGCGGCCAGGACCTGGCCGAGATGGAGTGCTTCGACACCGGTCTGCCGATCAAGCAGGCGCTCGGCCAGGCCCAGCGCGCCGCCGAGAACTTCCGCTTCTTCGCGGACCTGATCGTCGCCCAGGCCGACGACACCTACAAGGTCCCCGGCCGCCAGGTGAACTACGTCAACCGCAAGCCGATCGGCGTGGCCGGGCTCATCACCCCGTGGAACACCCCGTTCATGCTGGAGTCCTGGAAGCTGGGCCCGGCGCTGGCCACCGGCAACACCGTGGTGCTCAAGCCGGCCGAGTTCACCCCGCTGTCCGCGTCCCTGTGGCCGGGCATCTTCGAGGAGGCCGGTCTGCCGGCCGGTGTGTTCAACATCGTCCACGGCTACGGCGAGGAGGGCTTCGCCGGCGACTCCCTGGTCAAGCACCCGGACGTCCCGCTGATCTCCTTCACCGGCGAGTCCCGCACCGGCCAGATCATCTTCGGCAACGCCGCGCCGTACCTCAAGGGCCTGTCCATGGAGCTGGGCGGCAAGTCGCCCGCCGTCGTCTTCGAGGACGCGGACCTGGAGGCGGCCATCGACGCGACGATCTTCGGGGTCTTCTCCCTCAACGGCGAACGCTGCACCGCGGGCTCGCGCATCCTGGTCCAGCGCGGCATCTACGACGAGTTCGTGTCCCGCTACTCCGCCCAGGCCCAGCGCGTGAAGGTCGGCCTGCCGCACGAGGAGACCACCGAGGTCGGCGCCCTGGTGCACCCCGAGCACTTCGAGAAGGTCATGTCCTACGTGGAGATCGGCAAGCAGGAGGCCCGCCTGACCGCCGGCGGCGGTCGTCCGGAGGAGTTCCCCGAGGGCAACTTCATCCAGCCGACCGTCTTCGCCGACGTCGCCCCGGACGCCCGGATCTTCCAGGAGGAGATCTTCGGCCCCGTCGTGGCGATCACCCCGTTCGACACGGACGAGGAGGCCCTGGCGCTGGCCAACAACACCAAGTACGGCCTGGCCGCCTACATCTGGACGAACGACCTGAAGCGGTCCCACAACTTCGCCCAGAACGTCGAGGCCGGCATGGTGTGGCTGAACTCCAACAACGTCCGCGACCTGCGCACCCCCTTCGGCGGGGTGAAGGCCTCGGGGCTGGGCCACGAGGGCGGCTACCGGTCGATCGACTTCTACACCGACCAGCAGGCCGTGCACATCAATCTCGGCGAGGTGCACAACCCGGTCTTCGGCCGCCAGGAGCAGGCCGCCGAGGAGCTCCAGGCCTGATCCTCCGCGCCTGCCGACACCTACCACTCAGCACAAAGGACAGCACCATGACCCACCTCGACGACCGGACGATGACGTCCTCCGGCTTCTACGTCTCGCAGGAAGCCCCGATCCGTTCCGACAACCCGATCCCCACCCCGCAGGCGCCCGCGCCGGACATCCTGCGCTGCGCCTACATGGAGCTCGTGGTCACCGACCTGGAGCGCTCGCGGGAGTTCTACGTGGACGTGCTGGGGCTGACCGTGACCGAGGAGGACGAGAACACCGTCTACCTGCGGTCCCTGGAGGAGTTCATCCACCACAACCTCGTGCTTCGGAAGGGCCCGGTGGCCGCCGTCGCCGCCTTCTCCTACCGGGTGCGCAGCTCCGAGGACCTGGACCGGGCCGTGGCCTTCTACGAGGAGCTCGGCTGTCGCGTGGAGCGCCGCCCGGAGGGCTTCACCAAGGGCATCGGCGACTCGGTGCGCGTGCAGGACCCGCTGGGCTTCCCGTACGAGTTCTTCCACGACGTCGAGCACGTCGAGCGGCTGGCCTGGCGCTACGACCTGTACACCCCGGGCGCCCTGGTCCGCCTGGACCACTTCAACCAGGTCACCCCGGACGTGCCGCGCGCCACGAAGTTCATGCAGGACCTGGGCTTCCGCGTCACCGAGGACATCCAGGACGACGAGGGCACCGTGTACGCCGCCTGGATGCGCCGCAAGCCGACCGTGCACGACACCGCCATGACCGGCGGCGACGGCCCCCGCATGCACCACGTCGCCTTCGCCACCCACGAGAAGCACAACATCCTGGCGATCTGCGACAAGATGGGCGCACTGCGCATCTCCGACCGCATCGAGCGCGGACCCGGCCGCCACGGCGTCTCCAACGCGTTCTACCTGTACATCCTCGACCCGGACGGCCACCGGATCGAGATCTACACCCAGGACTACTACACCGGCGACCCGGACAACCCGGTCGTCACCTGGGACGTGCACGACAACCAGCGCCGTGACTTCTGGGGCAACCCGGTGGTCCCGTCCTGGTACACGGAGGCCTCCCTGGTCCTGGACCTGGACGGCAACCCGCAGCAGGTCGTGGCCCGCACCGAGGACTCCGAGATGGAGGTGACCATCGGCGCCGACGGGTTCTCCTACACCCGTGAGGGCGACGCGAACGGCACCTACAAGGGCGAGGCCGCCAAGGGCTTCAAGCTCGGCAACCAGCTCTGACCCTCCCCGTAGCGATGGCGGCCGGCCGGCTCCCTGCACGGAGCCGGCCGGCCGCCGCCGTCCCGGAGACAGAGCACCCGCAGAACACAGGAGAGGACATGCTGGACCACGAGACCCATGTGAAGATCGCCGATGAGCTGCACCGGGCGGGACTGGACCGCACGCCGGTGCCGCGGCTGACCAAGCGGTACCCGCAGATGGAGATCGAGGACTCCTACGCGGTGCAGAGGATCTGGGCGCAGCGGCAGGAGGAGGCCGGCCGCACCAAGGCCGGGCACAAGATCGGGCTGACCTCCAAGGCCATGCAGGACGCCACCGGCATCGACGAGCCGGACTACGGGGTGATCTTCGACGACCAGGTGGTCGAGTCCGGCCACGTGTACGAGTGGGCGCGGTACACCCACCCGCGCATCGAGATGGAGCTGGCCTTCGTCCTGAAGGAGGACCTCGCCGGCCCCGGCGTGAACCTCTTCGACGTGCTGCGCGCCACCGAGTACGTGGTGCCGGCCCTCGAGGTGCTGGACTCGCGCATCGAGATGGAGGGCCGGACCATCACCGACACCATCTCGGACAACGCCGCGCTCGGCTCCATGGTGATCGGGGGCCGCCCGGTCGCCCCGGACGCCGTCGACCTGCGCTGGGTCGCCGGGGCGCTGTGGCGCAACGAGGAGATCATCGAGACCGGGGTGGCCTCCGGGGTGCTCAACCACCCGGCCAACGGGGTGCACTGGCTGGCGAACCGGATCGCCGGCCACGGGGACCGGCTGGAGGCCGGGGAGATCATCCTCGCCGGGTCCTTCACCCGCCCCATGTGGGTCCACGCCGGGGACACCGTGTACGCCGACTACGGAGAGCTGGGGACCATCACATGCCGATTCGCCTAGAACCGCAGCCCGGTTTCAAGGACCTGTTCACCGAGGCCGCCCGCGCGAAGCGCGGCGGGCGGCCGGCGGCCGGCATGTTCGTCAGCTCGGGAGACCCCACCGCGACCGAGATCTGCGCCTCGGCCGGCCTGGACTACCTCCTGCTCGACGCCGAGCACTCACCGCTGGGGCTCGAGACCGTCCAGTCCCAGCTGCGGGCCATGGCCGGCTACCCGGTCGTCCCCGTGGTGCGCGTGCCCGCGCTGGACACCGTGCTGGTCAAGCAGTTCCTCGACCTGGGCGCACAGTCCCTCGTCATCCCGATGGTGGACAGCGCCGAGGACGCCGAGGCGGCCGTGCGCGCCATGCACTACCCGCCGCGCGGGGTTCGGGGGGTCGGTTCCGCACTGGCCCGCTCGGCGCGGTGGAACCGGATCCCGGACTACCTGGACCGGGCCGCCGACCTGGTCACCCTGGTCGTCCAGGTCGAGTCCGCCGCCGCCGTCGAGAACGCCCGGCAGATCGCCGCGGTCGACGGCATCGACGGCATCTTCATCGGTCCCTCCGACCTGGCCGCCTCCATGGGCCTGCTCGGCCGGCAGGGCCACCCCGACGTGGTGCTCGCCGTCAAGGACGTCATCGCCGCCGTGCAGCAGGCGGGGAAGTTCGTGGGAGTCAACGCCTTCGCGCCGTCCCAGGCCCAGGACTATCTCGACGCCGGCGCCGACTTCGTCAACGTGGGCGCCGACGTCGCGCTGCTGGCCCGCGGGACCGAGGCGCTCGCCGACGCATGGTGCGCTCCGGCAAGGGGGGAGCAGGCGCCGCGCGGGTCCTACTGATCCGACGGGGCTGGTCGCTGCCCGAGGCGGGCGGCGACCAGCTCGGCGCTGTGCGCCAGCCGCCGGCCCAGCGCCTCGACGTCGAGCCGGCGGGTGGCGTAGACGACGGCCAGTGCTGCCGGCAGGTGGCCGGGAGCACGCAGGGGAACGGCCACGGAGGACACCCCGTCCAGCACCTCGTTGCTGCTGACGGCGAATCCGCGTTCCCGGGCCTGCTCCACCTCCGCGCGGGGGCGGACGCCGCCCGTCAGCTCGGTGAGCTCGTCCGGGTCCATGCCCGCCTGCACGGCGAGCCCGGGGGCGCCGCGGTCCAGCGGGTGGCGGGTGCCCGGACGCTGGGTGACGGCGTGGCCGCGGAAGGGCTCCACCGTCACCAGCGTGATGCACTCCTCCTGGCCCCAGACCGCCACGAAGGCGCTCATCTGCAGCTCGTTGGCCAGCGCGGTCAGTTCCGGCAGGGACGCCGACTGGAGGTCCTGCTGCACCCCCCGCGCGAGCACCGCCAGCCCGGGTGCGCCGATCAGCCGGCCGGTGGAGTCCCGGGTCAGCAGGCCGTAGCTCTCCAGGGTCCGCAGGATCCGATAGGCGATCGACCGGTGCACGCCCAGCTGGGCGGCCACGTCGGCGATCGTGGGCGGCTCCTCGGCCGAGACCACGAGCTCGAGCATGCGCAGCCCCCGGGAGAGGGTCTGCGAGGGCGCCGCCGGAGCGGCGGCCCGGCCCTGCATGCTCCCGGTCGACTGCGCGGCCGGCGTCCTGCTCGCCGGCACCTGGGCGGAAGGACGTCCCTGAGCGTTCACCGTGGCCCCTTTCTGTGGGCGGTCTGACGAGGTACCCCGCGCCGGGTCGCGGAGCGGCACCGGAGGCCTGACGGGCCTCGGCCCGGGGGCGACCATGTTTTCACCGCAACGGAGCGTGAGCGGCGTCGCAGGGTCTTGTGAGGACGATCACCCAGCGTATATGATCCCTCTCAAGAGTTCGATAAAAGAACGACGTGTTCCATTATAGAACACACAGCTCGTTCCTTCCTCTCATTCCTCCAGGAGGCTCCCATGCTGTTCCACCACCACGGGTACGTGTCCACGGACCCCCGTGTCCAGCCCGCCGCCGGTGTGGGCATCGACCGTTCCCCCGAGCTGCCCGAGACCATGGACGTGCTCGTGGTCGGCGCGGGCCCGGCCGGCATGACCGCCACCGCCCAGCTGGCCAGCTTCCCGGACGTCATGACCTGCCTCGTCGACCGCCGCCCCTACCGGCTGGAGATCGGCCAGGCCGACGGCATCCAGGCCCGCAGCGTCGAGACGTTCCAGGCCTTCGGCTTCGCCGAGGAGATCACCGCCGAGGCGTTCCACCTGAGCGAGATGAACTTCTGGAAGCCGGACCCGGCCGACCCGGGGCACATCGTCCGGACCGCACGGGCCGTGGACGACCCCACGGGGGTCAGCGAGTTCCCGCACCTGATCGTCAACCAGGCGCGCGTGCTGGACTACTTCGCCCGCTTCGCGAAGAACGCCCCGTCCCGGACCGCACCGTACTTCGGCTGGGAGTTCGTGAAGCTCGAGGTCGGTGAGGGGGAGTACCCGGTCACCGTGACCCTGAAGCGCACCGGCGACCAGCCGGAGGGCGGCACGAGCCCGGGCGAGGAGCGCGTCGTGCGCACCAAGTACGTCGTGGGGGGCGACGGCGCGCGTTCGAAGGTCCGCCGGGACATCGGTGCCCAGCACGTGGGTGCGGTGTCCTACCACGCGTGGGGCGTCATGGACGTCCTGGCCGAGACCGATTTCCCGGACATCCGCACCAAGTGCGCCATCCAGTCCAAGCACGGATCGATCCTGCACATCCCGCGCGAGGGCGGCTTCCTGTTCCGCATGTACGTGGACCTGGGCGAGGTCAGCGCGGACGACGCCGGCGCCGTCCGCAGGACCCCGATCGAGTCGATCGTGGCCCAGGCCAACCAGATCGTCTCGCCCTACACCGTGGACGTGAAGGACGTGGCGTGGTGGAGCGTCTACGAGGTCGGCCACCGGGTCACGGACCGCTTCGACGACGTCCCCGTCGAGGAGGCGGGACAGCGCAGCCCGCGGGTGTTCATCGCCGGCGACGCCTGCCACACCCACTCGGCCAAGGCGGGCCAGGGCATGAACGTCTCCATCCAGGACGCGTTCAACCTGGGCTGGAAGCTGGGCCACGTGCTGACCGGGCTGAGCCCCGCGTCGCTGCTGTCCACCTACTCGGCCGAGCGCCAGCCCGTGGCCCAGAACCTCATCGACTTCGACCGCGAGTGGTCCGCCATGATGGCCGCCAAGCCGGAGGAGCTGGGGAGCGCGTCCGCGCTGGAGGACTTCTACCAGAAGACCGCCGAGTTCCCGGCGGGCTTCATGACGGAGTACCCGGCCGGGCTGCTCGTGGGCGAGGCGGTGCACCAGGACCTCGCCACGGGCTTCCCCCTGGGCAAGCGGTTCAAGGCGCATCCGGTCAAGCGCGTCTCGGACACCAACCCGAAGTTCCTGGGCCACCAGCACGCCGCCGACGGGCGGTGGCGGATCTACGCCTTCGCCGACGCCGCCGTGTCCTCCGCGGAGGACTCGGCGCTGCGGGCCTGGGCCGAGTGGATGGACTCCGCGGAGTCCCCGGTGCGCCGGTTCACCCCGGAGGGCCAGGACCTCGACGCCCTGTTCGACCTCAACGTGGTCTACCAGCAGCCGCACGAGGAGGTGGAACTGATGAAGGTGCCGTCCGTGTTCCGCCCGAAGGTCGGCAGGTTCCAGATCTCGAACCTGAACAAGGTGTGGGGCACGGACCCGGCCGACGACATCTACGCGGCCCGGGGGCTGAGCCGGGACGGCGTGGTCGTGGTGGTCCGCCCGGACCAGTACGTCGCCCACGTGCTGCCGCTGACCGCGACCGCCGAGCTGTCGGACTTCCTGACGCCGATCTTCAGCACCTGAGCGGTCACGGCCACCCCGACCACGATCCCCACCACCGACACTCCGAGGCAACCGTGACCGAATCCCGACACTCCGACCGGGCGAACCAGCGCCGCGTCGCCGCCGCCACGCTCATCGGCACCACCGTCGAGTGGTACGACTTCTTCATCTACGCCACCATGGCCGGGCTGGTGTTCTCCCAGCTGTTCTTCGAACCCGCGGGGGAATCCGCCGGCCTGCTGCTGGCCTTCGCCTCGGTCGGGATCTCCTTCCTGTTCCGTCCGCTGGGCGCCTTCCTGGCAGGGCACTACGGCGACAAGCTGGGCCGCCGGGTCATTCTCATGACCACGCTGATCATGATGGGCGGGGCCACCACCCTGATCGGCCTGCTGCCCACCTACCAGTCCGTCGGGGTGCTCGCCCCGGTGCTGCTGGTCCTGCTGCGCATCGTCCAGGGCATCTCGGCCGGCGGCGAATGGGGCGGGGCGGCCCTGATGGCCGTGGAGCACGCGCCGGCCGAGCGCCGTGGGCTGGCCGGCTCCATGCCCCAGCTGGGCGTGCCCCTGGGCCTGCTGCTGGCCACCGCCGTCACCGCCTTGATGACCGGGGTGATCTCCCCCGGGGAGCAGTTCCTCGAGTGGGGCTGGCGCATTCCGTTCGCCGCCTCGATCGTCCTCATCGCGGTCGGCTACTTCGTCCGCATCGCCGTGGACGAGTCCCCCGTCTTCCAGGAGATCGCCGCCAAGAAGGAACAGGCGAGCGTCCCGATCGTGGAGCTGTTCCGCAAGTACTGGCACCTCGTGGCCATCGCGGCCCTGATCTTCGTGGGCAACAACGCCGTGGGCTACATGTCCACCGGCGGCTTCATCCCCGCCTACGCGACCTCGGACGCGGTCGGGCTCTCCCGGACCGACGTGCTGGTCGCCATGACCTTCGCCGCCACCGTGTGGCTGGTCTCCACACTGGGGGCCGGGATCGTCTCCGACCGCATCGGACGCAAGCTCACCTACCAGATCGGCTACGTCTGGCTGATCCTCACCATCTGGCCGCTGTTCCTGCTCATCGACTCGGGCTCCCTGCTCAACCTGTACATCGGACTGGGCCTCGTCTGCATCGGTACGGGCCTGACCTACGGCCCCCAGGCCTCCCTGTACTCCGAGCTGTTCCCGGCATCGATCCGGTTCTCCGGCGTGTCGATCTCCTACGCGATCGGCGCCATCCTCGGCGGTGCCTTCGCGCCGATGATCGCCCAGGCCCTGCTCGACGCCACCGGCGGCACGCCCGCCATCGCCGTCTACCTGATCGGGATGTGCCTGGTGGCCCTGGTCGCCGTCAGCCTGGTCCGGGACCGCTCCAGGATCGACCTGTCCATCAACAACCAGGCCGAGCAGGAGATCGGGAGCACGGTGTTCGACAAGCGCCCGGTGCCGGACCGGCCCCGCCGGATGAGTGGTTCCAGGAGCTGAAGGAGCCGGTCCCGGCCCTCACACCACCCGGGCGTCGATGAGGGCGGGGCCGTCCGCCCGCAGCGCCTGCTGGTAGGCCTCCTCGAACTCCGCCCGGGTGGTGGTGCGGGTGGCCGGCACCCCGTACCCCTGGGCGAGGGACACGAAGTCGATCTCGCCCAGAACCAGGCCCGGCACGTCGGGCACGCCCATCCGCTGGGCGAATCCGGCCAGCGCACCGTATCCGGAGTTGTTGACGATCACGAACACGGTGCGGGTGCCCCGCTGCGCCGCCGTGTACAGCGCGGTGATGCCGTAGTTGGCGGACCCGTCGCCGACCGTGGCCACCACGGTCGCCTCCGGCGCGGCCAGGGAGATCCCGACGGCGGCCGGCAGGCCGAAGCCGAGGCCGCCGGAGGCCGGGAAGTGATAGCCGCCCGGTCGGTCGACGGCGACCCGCTCGAGATACTCCAGGTCCAGGGTGGTGGTCTCGTTGACGTAGACCACGCGGTCGTCGACGTGCTGGTTCAGGACCTCCAGGATCTCTGTTCCCGTCATTCCCTCGGGGGAGGTCCTCGCCGCGGGCAGCCGGCGCTCCGGGCGCCGAGCACCGCGGCCCCGCACGCCCTCTGCCAGCACGGTGACGGCGTCGGCGACATCGGCGACGACCGCCCGGCCGAAGGGGGCACGGGTGGCCTCGGAGGGGTCCTGCGTCACCTGCCAGACCTGCGTGCCGGGCTCGAGGTAGTCCCCCGGCTCCCACCGGTGGTACCGGAACACCGGTGCGCCGAGCACGAGCACCGTGTCGTGCCCGGCCAGCCGGCGGCGCACCGAGTCGATGCCCGGGACCATGACGCCGCCGAAGTTGGGGTGGGTGGTGGGGAACGGTGCCCGGGACGGGGACGGCGCCACGTACACCGTCGCGTCGGCGTTCTCGGCCAGCCGGAGCACGGCGGCGAAGACCGCGGGATCCGCGACCGCGGCCGCGTCGACCTGGGGGCCCAGCACCAGCGCCGGGCTCCGGGCGTCGTCGACGGCGGCGACCAGTTCACGGGCGATCCGGTCGGGCAGCCCGCCCGCGGTCGTCACCGAGCGCTCGAGGAGCAGGGCGTCGTCGGGAAGGGCCGGTTCGTTCCAGTCGTCCAGGGGGACCGACACGTAGACAGGGCCTCGTGGATGGGTGGTGGCCTCGAGGACGGCCTGGGACAGCGTGCGCGGCACATCGGTGGCGGACAGGGGTTCGTGCGCGTACTTGGTCAGCGGGTAGGTCAGCATCCCCGCCTCCATGTTGGCGAGCATGGCTTCCTGCCCGACCGTGCGCCGCACCTGCTGGCCCGCCAGCAGCACCAGCGGCACGTGCGCATACCGGGCGTTGGTCAGCGCGCCCATGGCGTTGCCGGTTCCGGAGGCGGCGTGCAGGTTGACCAGGACCGGCTTGCCGGAGGCGCGGGAGTAGCCCTCGGCCATGCCCACCACCACCTGCTCGTGCAGTCCCAGCACGAAGTCGAAGTCCTCGCCCAGCCCGGCCAGGAAGGGCAGCTCGTTGGACCCCGGGTTGCCGAAGATCAGGGTCATGCCGTGCGCACGGAACAGGTCCGCGGAGGCCTCCAGAACTGTCCTGCCGTCTGCCATGGTTCGACTCCCGTCAAGTGAGTGGTGCAACGCGGCCGCTCCGCTGGTTCGACGACCTGGATGCTGGTCCGGAGCTCCTCCGGTCCGATCCGGCGCAAGGCCTGGGCCGGGAACCTGCGGATCCCTGCCTCTCGGAGGGGTGGATTCGGCCGGTCGTCGCCACAGCGTGCTGTTGAGCCCAGCGTATCCGCTCCCCGCAGAGCTCGGCCGGAGTCCGCCGGCCGCGACCGCCCCGGGCGGTCGGGGGCCGCGAGAGCATCGGTGCCCGTCCGGGGCACGGGCGGGCAGGGACGGACCGGCCGGTCGCGGCGCCGTCGAAATCCTCGCCCGGGGTCGGCAGGACCCGGGCCGGAGCGACCGCGGCTCTTGTCACCGCAGGTCGGACCGCGATAGGAACGACACCAGGGACGCCTCACGGTGGGCGTCCCGAAGGGAAGGACCCACGGTTGTCCCGGCCTCGACCGGCGATCCGGGGAGGTCGCGGCGGCCGTCACGACCCGCCGCGGCGCCCCGGCACCCGGAGACGCCAGAGTGCCCCGGGCCTCCGGTGGAGAAGCTGCACCAGGAGGTGCGGATCTGCCCGCCGAGATGAAAGGCACGCGATGAACCCCACCCCAGACGCCCCCCGCCCCTCCGACCCGGACGAGGAGAGCACGCAGGACCGGTCGAACCCGGCCTCGGACGCCTCGGACGGGCTGGCCGATCCGGAGTCCGCAGAGCACTTCCGCCAGGCCGTCGAGCACCGCTTGAGCGAGCCGGCGCCCGAGGCCTCCGGCGCGGAGGAGCCGGCACCGGAGGAGGACCCGGACGAGGACAACCCGGTCTCCGTGGACAATCCGGAGTAGGGATTCCGTGGAGCTGTCGTTCCTGGGTGCTCCGAGCCCCCGGGCCTGCCGGAGAGGCGGGGCTCAGCCCTCGCAGTCGGTGCAGTAGCTGGTCCCGTTCTTCTGGCGGGCGAGCTGGGAGCGGTGGCGGACCAGGAAGCAGGAGCCGCAGGTGAACTCGTCGGCCTGTTCCGGGACGACGGCCACGGTGAGCTCTTCGTGGGAGAGATCCGCCCCGGGCAGGTCGATGCCCTCGGCGGTGTCGAAGTCCTCGGCGTCGATGACCGCGGTCTGGGTGGTGGCGCTGCGCTGGACCTGGATCGCTTCCAGGGACTCGTTGGCCGGCTCGTCCTCGGGTCGGGTGCGCGGAGCGTCGTAGTCGGTGGCCATGATGTGGTGCGTCCTCCTGGAGCGGGGTGGTGCTGTGCAGGGGCGGTTCTGCACGGAAGGACCAGAGTGTACCCCACCGGACGAGGGTCCGGTGCACCCCCGTGGTCGCGGCGCCTGCACCTGACGCGGCGGACGGCGCCGTCCCGGTCAGCGGCGGGCGCCCGAGGTCTCGTCCTCGAGGTCGTCGAGCACCCACTCCGAGAGCTGCCCGGCCGGAACGACGGTCGTGACGTCGGTGCGCCGCAGCGCCTCGTGGAGCGACCGCGGCCCGTCGGCGGCGTCGGCGTCGAAGGCGGCCCGCGCCGCCGTGTACCCGGCGGCCAGGTGGTGCGCCCAGGCCCGGTGGCGGGCGTAGCAGGGGTGGTCGGGATCGGCGCTGCGCACCTCCAGCCACCGTGCCGTCTCCGCGGGGTCGACGGGGAGGGGCACCAGCACCTGGTGCAGGGGCCAGGTGACCTCGGCCCAGCGTCCCGCCGGGGTCTCGTTCATGGGGTAGTAGGTGGCGATCCATCGGGTGGGGGAGTGGGGGTGCAGCTCGACGGCCAGAGCCCCGGAGGCGGAGGGCATGATGCCTTCTTCCTGTGCGCAGAGGGAGGGGGCGGCCTGGGGCTGGACCGCATCGCCGGACCGGGGGACCGGCGCTGATCACCCAGAGTAGGCACGTGGCCGAGGACCGTGAAAGTGCATTGAACAGTGTGACGGCGAGCTGTCCTCCCCGCTGCTGACACAGGGCGCACGGGGGCGTGGCCGCCGCTCGCGACCGGTGACCGCGGCCGGGACGCCGATTTTCGTCGACCGCGAATAATCGGAAATCTTCTTCTCCCCGAGGGAGGACGGAGCCTTTCCAGCTCGGGCAGAGTGATCCGCATCACCTGCAGCAGGTGCATTTGTCGGAGATGTCACGGCGAGGACGGCCATCCGCCGTTCGACCGGGCGACGAGGACCCCACGATCGAAGAGGAGATGATCGCATGAACCGCCGGACTGTTCGACTCAATGAGCACGAGGTGACTCCCGTTGGACTGTGGAGCCTGCGGGCCGGAGCACCCACCGTGGCCGTCGTGGTCTCGCTGAACTTCCCCGGTCTCGCTCCGCACACCCGGGACCTGATGCGCCGCACGACCCGCACCGCCCTGCAGACGCTGGTCAACGCCGGCGCCCGCCCGGTCCTGGTCGACTCCAGCGCCCGGCAGCTGCCCGATCCCGCGGTCACGGCGGCCGCGGACGCGGTGCTGGTGCTCGGGGGCGGGGACGTCGACCCCTCCCTGTACGGCGCGGAGGGGCACGAGCCCCACGAGTACGGGGTGGACCGGCGCGCTGACCTCTACACCCTGCAGCTCGTCCGGGAGAGCCTGGGCCGCGACGTCCCCCTGCTGGCCGTCGGCCGGGGATCCCAGCTGCTCAACCTGGCCTGCGGGGGAACCCTCATCACCCACCTCGACACCTGGCACCGGCACCGGGGCGGACCCGGGCAGGGGATGTGCGTGGAGGAGGAGGTCACCCTGGAGCCGGAGAGCCTGCTGGCGGACGTCCTCGGCGCCCGGCGGCTGACCGTCCGGGCCGCCCACCACCAGGCGGTGGGCGTCGTGGCCCCCGAGCTGCGCGTCACCGCGGTGGCCGAGGACGGCATGGTCGAGGCGACCGAGCACCGCGACCTCGGCTGGGTCGTCGGTGTGCAGTGGCACCCGGAGGACCCGCACGGTCCGGGGGCGGACCGGCGGAGACTGTTCGCCGCCTTCGTGGAGCAGGCCCGCTCCGCCCGGGACCGGGCCCCGGAGGTGTCGCTGGCGGCCGCGTGAACCGCCCCGCCGCCCGTCCGTGCCGAGAGGAGTTCCGGGCCTCGGCACGGGCGGGCGAGGTTCCGGTGGCTGCGGTCACCAACGTGGGGACGTCAGCTCGTACTCCGGGTTGATCCGCTGCATGTAGCCGGTGTCGTCGCGGCTGCGCAGGCCGCACTCGAGGTACTGGCTGTGGAGCTTCTCCAGCCCGTCACGGTCCAGCTCGACCCCGAGCCCAGGGGCGGTCGGCACCGGCACCGAGCCGTCGACGAAGCGGAGGGCGCCGGGCTGGACGATGTCCTCGTCCGCGTCCTTCCAGGGCCAGTGGGTGTCGCAGGCGTAGTCGAGGTTCGGGGTGGCGGCGGCGAGGTGGACCATGGCGGCCAGGCTGATCCCGAGGTGCGAGTTGGAGTGCATGGACAGCCCCAGGCCGAAGGTCTCGCTGATCCCGGCCAGGGCCTGGGAGCGGCGCAGCCCGCCCCAGAAGTGGTGGTCGGAGAGGACGACGTCCACCGCGCCGGCGGCGACGGCCGGGGGGACGTCCTGGAAGCTCACCACGCACATGTTGGTCGCCAGGGGCATCGAGACGCTGCGACGGACCTGCGCCATGCCCTCGATCCCGGGGGTGGGGTCCTCGAGGTACTCCAGCACCCCGTCCAGCTCGCGGCCGACACGGACGGAGGTCTCCACGGACCAGGCGGCGTTCGGGTCGATCCGCAGCGGGAGGCCGGGGAACTCCTCCCGGAGCGCCCGGACGGCGGCGATCTCCTGGTCGGGGTGGAACACCCCCGCCTTGAGCTTGAGCGCCGTGAACCCGTACTCGTCGACCATGCGCCGGGCCTGGCGGACCACGCCCTCGGGGTCCAGCGCGGCGCCCCACGAGTCGTCCTCGTGTCCGGGGTGGCCGGCCCACTTGTAGAAGAGGTAGCCGCTGAACGGGACGGCCTCGCGCACGGCGCCGCCGAGAAGAGCGCTGACCGGCCGGCCGAGCAGCTTGCCCTGGATGTCCAGGGCGGCGACGTCGAAGGGGGAGAGCACCCGGTCGGCGGTGGACGAGCCGGTGACCATGCCGCTCATGCCGTGACCGCCCTGGACGGTGTCCTGGGCCAGCGCGGCCGCGACCCGTTGCCGGAGCAGATTGACGTTGAAGACGTCGACGCCGGTGACGGCCCCGGCTGCGACCTGCAGTCGGCGCAGATGGGCTGCGTCCCCGTAGGTCTCGCCGAGCCCGGTCGTCCCGGCATCGGTGTGCACCTCCACGACGGCGCGCAGGGCGAAGGGTTCGTGGACCCCGACGGCGTTGAGCAGGGGCGGGTCCCTGAACGCGACCGGCGTGATGGTGACCCCGGTGATCGAGACCTGGCCGAGGAGTGCTTCTGGGACGATGTGCTGAGTCACGGAGGGTGCTTTCTGGTCGGTGGCAGAACGGCCGGGCCGGGCCCGGCGTGTTGGATCCTGGGCTGAGCGTAGACATCGGGCGTAATACAAGTACAAGCCCGAAAATGCACTGAACGATACGGAAAAGGTATTGAGCCCTGGGTCGGACCGTGCTCAGCTGAGCAGGCCGCCCAGCCCTCGGACGATCTGGAGGGTGATGTCGGCGGTCGAGCGCAGGGCGTCGACGATCTCCTGCTCGTGCTCGGGCGTCAGTCGCTCGATCGGCACCGAGCAGCTGAGTGCGTCGGTGATCCCGGAGCGGATGGGCAGGGCCACGCCGAAGCACCGGAGGCCCGGCGTGTTCTCCTCGTCGTCGATCGAGTACCCCCGTTCCCGGGTGGCGGCCAGGTCCTCCTTGAGGGCAGCCCGGGACGTGATCGTGCGGGGTGTCAGTGCGGTCAGGGAGGGCGGCAGGTGGGCCTCCAGCTCGGTGTCGTCGAAGTGGGCCAGCACGGCCTTCCCCAGGGAGGTGGAGTAGGCGGGCAGGCGCCGGCCGACGCGGTTGCGGGTGCGTTCGTAGGCGGTGGACTGGTGCGTGGCCAGGTAGACCATGTCCGTGCGGTCGAGACGTCCGTAGTGCACGGTCTCCTCGAGGCGCCTGCTCACCTGCTCCACGTGCGGGTGGACGACCTGCAGCAGGGGGTCGGTGTCCAGGTAGGTGGTGCCGGCCAGAAGGGCGCGGATGCCGATGCTGTAGAGGGAGTGCGTGGAGTCGCTGCGCACCCATCCCAGATCGGTCAGCGTGCGCAGCAGGGCGTACATGCTGCTGCGCGGAGCCCCCATCGCCTCGCACAGCTCCCGCACGGTGACGGGTTCATTGCCCCGGGCCGCCAGCACCTCCAGGACCTCGACCGTCCGGGCGGCCGACTTGACCCCGCGCACCCCGTTGCCCGCCGCGGCTCCTTCGGTTCTCTCCTGCTGCTCCATGCGGATCCCTCTTCCTCGCGGCTTTTCGGCCCTTGACAGTGATCGATCTCATACACAACTATGAGTCCTATCACTAACTCTTGTCTACATATATAGACGAAGTTTCCGGAGGGACCGCAGTTCGACGCCAGATGCGGACTGCTCACCTCCACCTCGAAGCACTTCGCGGTCCGCCGGCCGCACCCCCGGCGCCCGCCCCACCGGCCGTCCGCACCGGTCAGCCCATCCAGCAGAGGAAAGATCCAGATGAACTCCAAGAAGCCTGCGCTCGCCACGATCACCGGTCTCGGCATCCTGTCCCTGGTCCTCACGGGCTGCGGAGGCGTGCAGACCGCCTCCGGCGGGGAGGACTTCCCGACCAAGTCGGTCAACCTGGTGGCCCCGTCCAGCCCCGGAGGAAGCACCGACCTGATCTCCCGCGCCCTGGCCTCCTCGATGGAGGAGCCCCTCGGCCAGAGCGTCGTGGTCGAGAACAAGGCGGGGGCCAACACGGCCGTGGGCACCAAGGAGGTGCTCAACTCCACGGGCGACGGCTACAGCACCGTCCTGGCCGCCGAGTCCCTGTTCGCCATCACGCCGCTGTTCGTCGAGGACGCGGACGCCAAGACCATGGAGGACATGACCGTCGTGGCGCCCGTCTCCGAGGAGGAGTACATCCTGGTCGTCAACAAGGACTCGGGGATCACCACGCTGGATCAGCTCCTCGAGAAGCAGGACATCAAGTACGCGACGTCCGGCGCCGGCACCGGCGGCCAGTTCGGGCAGGCGGCGCTGTTCTCCCTCGCCGGCAAGAACGCCACCGACGTGCCGTTCGACGGCGGGTCCGCCGCCGTGACGGCCGTGCTGGGCAACCACGCCGACGCCACCGCCACTCAGCTCGCCGAGGTGAAGGCCCAGATCGACGCCGGTGAGCTCGTCCCGCTGGCCGTCTTCTCCGACGAGCGCAGCCAGTACTTCCCCGACGTGCCGACCGTCGAGGAGGCCGGCCACGACGTCGACGTCAAGCAGCGCCGCTGGATGGCCGTCCCCACGGACACCCCTGAGGACGTGGTCTCCACGCTGCGGGAGTCGGTGGAGACCGCCAAGGACTCTCCCGAGTTCCAGGAGTTCCTCGAGACCAACCTCATCGGGGAGTGGGACGCGGAGCCGTCCGAGGTCGTCAGCACCGTGGAGGAGGACACCCGGACCTACGCCGAGCTGGCGGAGGAGTACGGCATCGGAGGCACCGAGTGAGCTCCTCCACCGTGGCCCACGGAACGCACGGACCGGAGAACGACGTGGAGTTCGAGGAGGAGCCCGCGCGCGGTGGTGCCACCACCGCCCGCCTCGGCGCCCTCGTTCCCCTGGTGCTGGGGGTGGCCGGCGCCGTCGTGGCCTTCGGGCTGGGCATCGGCTCCCTCAGCGACCCCGGCGCGGGCCTGTGGCCCTTCGCGATCTCCCTGGCCATGGTCGCGGCCTCGGTGATCGCCCTGCTCCGGGCGAAGCAGGACGACGACGTCGAGGCGTTCGACGGGGGCGTCCTGCCCGTGGCACTCAGCGTCGCCAGCCTGCTGGTCTACGCGGGGCTGCTGCCGGTGATCGGGTTCGAGATCCCCACCGTCCTGCTCCTGGTCTTCTGGATCAGGGTCCTGGGCAAGGAGGGGTGGCGGCCCGCCGTCACGGTGGCCGTCGTGGCCACCGTCGCGGTGTACGCCCTGTTCGTGCTCGTCTTCGCCGTGCCCATCCCGCACCTCTTCTAGGAAGCGACTTCCTGCCATGGATATTCTCAACGACGCCCTCGGGGGCTTCGACGTGGTGCTGCAGCCGGCGAACCTGCTGTTCTGCCTGCTGGGCGTCACCCTGGGCATGCTCATCGGGGTGCTGCCGGGCCTGGGCCCGGCCGCCACGATCGCCATCCTGCTGCCCATCACCTACACGATGGAGCCCGCCGGCGCCATCATCCTGCTCGCCGGCATCTTCTACGGCGCTCAGTACGGCGGCACCATCACCTCGGTGCTGCTCCGGCTGCCCGGCGAGGCCTCCAGCGTGGTCACCGCCCTGGACGGCTACCAGATGGCGCGGCAGGGCCGCGCCGGCGCCGCCCTGGGCATCGCCGCCGTCGGGTCGTTCATCGGCGGCACCATCGCCATCGTCGGCCTGACCTTCCTGGCGCCGCTGGTGGCCTCCTTCGCCCTGGACTTCGGTCCCGCGGAGTACACGCTGCTGGCCCTGCTGGGCATCCTGCTGGTCTCCTCGCTGGGCAACGGCTCGGCCCGCAAGGCCGCCATCGCGGCCACCGTGGGCCTGCTGCTGGCCACGGTCGGCCGGGACCCGGTCACCGGCGTCAGCCGGTTCACGGTCGGCTCGGACAACCTGGCCGACGGCATCGACTTCGTCATCATCGCCATGGGCCTGTTCGGGGTCGGGGAGATCCTCTACAACATCGCCACCCCGACGTCGGCCACGTCCGGCACGCCACAGTTCAAGCGTGCCCTGCCCACGGGCACGGACCTGAAGGACTCCTCCGGTGCCATTGCCCGCGGGTCGGTCTCCGGTTTCGCACTGGGCGTCCTGCCGGGCGGCGGCGCCACGATCGCGTCCCTGGTGGCCTACGCGACCGAGAAGAAGTTCGCCAAGCGGCCCGAGCGCTTCGGGCGCGGTGCCATCGAGGGTGTCGCCGGCCCGGAGACCGCGAACAACGCGGCCGCCACCAGCTCGTTCATCCCGCTGCTGACCCTCGGCATCCCCGCCAACGGGACGATGGCCATCATGTTCGGGGCCCTGCTGCTGCAGGGCATCACGCCGGGCCCCGGCCTGATCACCGACCACCCGGACGTCTTCTGGGGCGTGATCAACTCGATGTACATCGGGAACCTCTTCCTGCTGCTGCTCTCGATCCCGCTCATCGGGATCTTCGTGCGGCTGCTCTCGGTCAAGGCCACGATCCTCAACCCGCTGACCGTGCTGATCACCATGATCGGCGTCTACACGGTGCGCAACAGCGTCTTCGACATGTTCCTGGTCATCGGCTTCGGCGTGGTCGGCTACCTCATGAAGAAGATCGGGTACCCGCCCGGACCGCTCGTGCTCGCCTTCGTGCTCGGCGGCCTGCTCGAGACCTCCTTCCGCCAGTCCGTCCGGCTGTCCGAGGGGAGCATGTCGATCTTCGTCGCCAGCCCCATCGCCATCACCCTCCTGGTCACGATCGTCCTCGCGATCGCCGCGGCCCCGGTCATGGCCTGGGTGCTGAGGCGCCAGCAGTCGAAGACGGACGAGACCCTCCACACCCATGCCCAGGCCTACCAGGACTGAGCCCGGTCCCCCTCCGGAACAGCCGATCGAGAACAGGTGAACATGAGCATCATCCTCGGATACGTCCCCAACGAACGCGGCGAGGCCGCCTATGCCAAGGCCTTGTCCCTGGCCGCCGACCTCGGCCAGGAGCTGGTCATCATGAACAGCAGCGGCCGCCACTCCCACACCGACCCCCGCCTGGCCGCGGCGTCGGACCTCGAAGCGCTCGTGGACCGTGCCCGCGCGGCCGGGATCAGCGCGCGCGCCGAGCGCAGCGCCGGTGAGGACGGGCCCGACGCCCTCATCCAGGCCTCCCACGCCGCCGACGCGGAGATGCTGGTCATCGGCATCCGCAAGCGCTCCCAGGTGGGCAAGCTGCTCCTGGGCAGCGACGCCCAGCGCATCCTCCTCGACGCGAGCTGTCCCGTCCTGGCGGTGAAGGCCTAGCGGGCAGGAACGGGAACCCGGAGGAGACCATGTTCACGCTGGACCAGGCCCGCAGCTTCATCGCCGTGGCCGAGGAGCTCCACTTCGGCCGCGCCGCCGAACGGCTCAACATGACCCAGCCGCCGCTGAGCCGCCAGATCCAGAAGCTGGAGAAGGCCCTGGGCGTCGAGCTCCTGGAGCGGGACAACCGCCGAGTGGTCCTGACCGCCGCCGGTGCGGCGTTCCTCGCGGAGGCCCGCCGGCTGGTGGTGGCCGCCGACCGGGCTCCCGTCACCGCCCGGCGGATCGCCGCCGGACGCTCGGGGGTGGTGCGGATCGGTTTCACCGCGGCGTCGGGCTTCAGCGTCCTCAGCCCCTTGCTCACCGAGATCGGGCAGGCGCTGCCGACGGTCGACGTGGACCTGCAGGAGATGGTGACCGACGAACAGGTGCAGTCCTTGCTGGCCGGAGAGCTGGACCTGGGCCTGGCCCGCCCGCCCTTCGACCGCACCGTCTTCGAGTCCCGGCTGCTGCTCGCCGAGCCCCTCTGCCTGGCCGTCCCGGCAGGCCACGACCTGACGTCGCTGGACCGCCCCGTCGCACCGGCCGACCTCGGGGACGTCCCGCTGATCATGCACTCACCGACCACGGCCCGGTACTTCTACGACCTCGCCGTGCGCACGGTGGAGATCGACCACCGCAACGTGGTGCACACCGTGGGCCAGATCGTCACCATGGTGGCCCTGGTGGCCGCCGGCCGGGGTGTCGCCTTCGTGCCCGAGTCCGCCCGCCTGCTGGGCATCGACGGCGTCTCCTACCTGCCGCTGGACGGCCACGCACCGGACGCCGTGCAGCTGCACGCCATCTGGGTGCGCGGGGCGAGGAATCCTGCGCTGCGGCGGTTCCTCGAGGAGGTGCCGCTGCTGTCCCCCTGACCGGAGAACGCGCAGGGCTTCTGCAGAGCAATACCCATAAGGCATCAACCCATCCATTAAAGGGCTTGGACAGGCATCAAAGCCGTTTCTAGGCTCGATCACGAATCACCACTTCTCCGCCGCGCAGCGGCCCCGAACAAAGGACGACCCCCGTGGCCAACCACACCCCGCACGAACTGGCGGACAAGCTCAAGGACGGACTGCTCTCCTTCCCCGTCACCGCCTTCGACGCCGATCTCCTCTTCGACGAGACCGCCTACCGGGAGCACCTGGCCTGGCAGGCCAGCTACCCCGTGGCCGGGCTGTTCGCCGCCGGTGGCACCGGTGAGGGCTTCTCCCTGACCGCCGAGGAGATCGCCACGGTGGTGCGCGTCGCGGTGGACGAGGTCGGCGGGACGGTGCCGGTGCTCGCCCCGGCCGCCGGCAGCACCGCCCAGGCCGTGCGCAACGCCCAGGACGCCCAGGCCGCCGGCGCCGAGGGCCTCCTGGTCCTGCCCCCCTACCTCACCGAGGCCGACCAGCTGGGGCTGGAGGCGCACGTGGACGCGATCTGCTCGGCCACGGATCTCGGGGTGATCATCTACAACCGGGCGAACGCGGTCTACTCGGCGGAGACGGTCGCCCGGCTGGCCGATCGCCACGAGAACTTCATCGGGTTCAAGGACGGGATCGGGGACATCGAGCACCTCACCAAGGTCTACGCCCGCAACGGGGACCGCCTGTTCTACCTGGGCGGCCTGCCCACCGCCGAGACGTTCGCCCTGCCGCTGCTGCAGCTGGGCATGAGCACCTACTCCTCGGCCATGTACAACTTCGTCCCGGAGTTCGCCCTGGAGTTCTACCGCGACGTCCGCGCCCAGGACCGGGACGCGGTGACCGACAAGCTCAACCGTTTCGTCCTGCCCTACCTCGAGATCCGCGACCGGGTGAAGGGCTACGGCGTCTCCATCGTCAAGGGCGGTCTCAAGGCCGTCGGCCGCGACGCCGGCTCCGTCCGCCCACCCCTGCAGGACCTCACGGACCAGGATCTGGCCGACCTCGCCGCCCTCATCCAGGCCGCCGTCCTGCAGAAGGCCTGAGGGAGCATCCCCCGTCCCGCCCGAAGCCCCCGACCCAGCACCAGGAGTTCACGCCCATGAGCACCCAGACCATCACCCTGACCGGCCACTCGATCATCGCCGGCCGCGAGACCCCCGGCAGCGCCGGCACCACCCACGGCATCGACCCGGCGACCAACGCCGAGCTCGAGCCCGCCTACACCCTGATCGACGAGGCCCAGCTCGCCGAGGCGACCACGGCCGCCGAGGAGGCGGTGGAGTCGTTCAGCAGCCTCGACCCCGAGACCCACGCCGGATTCCTCGAGCGGATCGCGGCCAACATCGAGGCCGTCGGCCCGGAACTGGTCGACCGGGCCTCCAGCGAGACCGGTCTGCCGAAGCCCCGCCTGCAGGGCGAGCTGGCCCGTACCACCGGCCAGCTGCGGCTGTTCGCATCCGTCGTGCGCCAGGGCGACCACCGCGGCGTGCGCATCGAGCCCGCCCTGCCCGAGCGCACGCCCCTGCCGCGCCCGGACCTGCGCCAGCGCAAGGTCCCCCTGGGACCGGTGGCGGTGTTCGGCGCCAGCAACTTCCCGTTCGCCTTCTCCACCGCCGGTGGGGACACCGCCTCCGCCCTGGCCGCCGGCTGCCCGGTGATCTTCAAGGCGCACAACGCCCATCCCGGCACCGGCGAGATCGTCGGCCGGGCCGTCACCGACGCCGTGGCCGGGTCCGGGCTGCACCCCGGGGTCTTCTCCCTGGTCTACGGGCCCGGGGCGAGCATCGGCCAGGCCCTGGTCAAGGACCCGGCGGTCAAGGCCGTCGGCTTCACCGGGTCGCGGGCCGCCGGCACGTCGCTCATGGCCGCCGCCGCCGCCCGGCCGGAACCCATCCCCGTGTACGCGGAGATGAGCTCCATCAACCCGGTGTTCCTCTTCGAGTCGGCCCTGCGCGGCGACGCCGAGGAGCTCGCCCGCGCCTACGTCACCTCCCTGACCGGTTCCTCCGGACAGCTCTGCACCAACCCCGGCCTGCTCTTCGTGCCCGCGGGGGCAGCCGGCGACGCGTTCCTCGACGCCGTGCGGCGCGCGCTGGTCGCCGCCGAGGGCGCGACCATGCTCACCCCCGGCATCGCGGCCTCCTGCCGGACGGGCATCGAGACCCTGGGCGGCCAGGACGGTGTCGAGGTCGTGGCCCGCGGCCGGGAGGGCACCACGGAGAACGCCCCGGCGCCGGTGGTCTTCGGCACGGAGGTCCCCACCTTCCTGGCCAACCCGGTCCTGCAGGAGGAGATCTTCGGCGCCTCGTCACTGGCGATCCGCTACGACTCCGCGGAGGAGCTGGTCGCCGCGGCCCGCCGGATGGAGGGCCAGCTGACCGCGGGCCTGTTCCTGTCGGAGGAGGACCACGCCACGGCGGCCCCGCTGCTGCCGGTGCTCGAGCGCAAGGTCGGGCGCATCCTGGCCAACGGCTGGCCCACCGGGGTCGACGTCGGCGACGCCATGGTCCACGGCGGTCCGTTCCCCGCGACCTCCGACTCCCGCACCACCTCCGTGGGCACCCTGGCGATCGAGCGCTTCCTGCGCCCGGTGGCCTACCAGAACATCCCCGCCGCGCTGCTGCCCGCCCCGGTGCAGCCGGCGAACCCCTGGCACCTCAACCGCAGGGTCGACGGCCGCCTCCAGCTGGCCGACACCCCGGAAGGAGACCGCGCATGAGCGCCCAGCCCGCCATCGCCCGGGTGGAGGTCGTGCCCGTCGCCGGCCACGACTCCATGCTCCTGAACCTCTCCGGCGCCCACGGACCGTTCTTCACCCGCAACGTCGTCGTCGTGACGGACTCCAAGGGCCGCACGGGCCTGGGCGAGGTGCCGGGCGGGGAGAGGATCCGCACCACCATCGAGGAGGCCGGGCGCCTGATCGCCGGGCAGCCGGTGGCGCTCTACCGCACCCTGCTGCGCCGGGTCGCGACAGCCTTCGCGGACCGGGACGCCGGCGGGCGCGGACTGCAGACCTTCGACCTGCGCACCACCGTGCACGCGGTGACCGGCCTGGAGTCCGCCCTGCTGGACCTGCACGGGCAGTTCCTCGGCGTCCCCGTGGCCGAGCTGCTCGGGGACGGGCAGCAGCGCGGGTCCGTGCCGATGCTCGGCTACCTCTTCTTCGTGGGCGATCCGGACAGCACGGACCTGCCCTACCTGCGCGAGCCCCACGGCGCGGACGCGTGGGAGCGGGTGCGCCGCGAGCAGGCGATGACCCCGGAGTCCGTGGTGCGCCTGGCCGAGGCCGCGAAGGAGCGGTACGGGTTCGCCGACTTCAAGCTCAAGGGAGGGGTGCAGGCCGGCGACGTCGAGGTCGACGCCGTGGCGGCGATCAAGGAGCGGTTCCCCGAGGCCCGGGTGACCCTGGACCCCAACGGCGGCTGGCTGCTGGAGGAGGCCGTCCGGCTGGGCCGGCGGATGCAGGGTGTCGTGGCCTACGCGGAGGACCCGTGCGGGGCCGAGGGCCGGTTCTCCGGCCGCGAGGTCATGGCGGAGTTCCGGCGGGCCACCGGCCTGCGGACGGCCACGAACATGATCGCCACCGACTGGCGGGAGATGTCCCACGCGGTGCGCGAAGGCGCGGTCGACATCCCGCTGGCCGATCCGCACTTCTGGACGATGGCCGGGTCCGTGCGCGTGGCTCAGCTGTGCCACGAGTTCGGACTGACCTGGGGGTCGCACTCCAACAACCACTTCGACATCTCCCTGGCCATGTTCACCCACGTGGGCGCGGCGGCCCCGGGGGAGATCACCGCGCTGGACACGCACTGGATCTGGCAGGACGGGCAGGGCCTCACCCGGGACCCCCTGGCCATCCGCGACGGCGAGATCCAGGTGCCCGCAGCCCCGGGGCTGGGCGTCGAGCTGGACCGCGACCGCCTCGCGGCCGCCCACGAGCTCTACCTCGAGCACGGTCTGGGAGCCCGCGACGACGCCGCGGCGATGCAGTACCTGATCGATGGCTGGAGCTTCGACCCCAAGCGGCCCTGCCTGGTCCGCTGACCGGGCGGGAGGGGACCGGATGACGGGGGTGCTGCTGGGGTTCGGCGTGGTCGCCGTGCTCGCGGCCACGGGGTTCGCCACCGCAGCCCTGCTCCCTGGTCAGGCCGGCACCATCCGTGCCGGCCTGACCCCCGTCGTCTACCACCTCACCAACCCGGCGCTGATGCTGGTGCTCGTCGCCGGCACGGACCTCGGCGCCGTGCTCGGGGTCTACACCCCGATCGCCCTGGCCACCGCCGCGGTGGCGGGAGGGTCCTACATCCTGCTCAGCGGGCTGCTCCTGCGCCGGGGGGCCGCCCGCACGGCCGTGGGCGCGATGGCCTCCTCCTACGTGAACGCCGGCAACATCGGACTGCCCATCGCCCTCTACGCGGTGGGCAGCGCCGCCCCCGTGGTCTCGGTGCTGCTGGCCCAGCTGCTCGTGATCGCCCCGCTCTACCTGGTGGTGTTCTCCGTGGCCACCCGGCCCGCCCACCGGGCCGGACCGGGTGCCGCGACCGCGACGGTGGCACCGGGGCGGGAGAGCACCTCGACCGCGCGCACGATCCTGCGCTCGGTGGCCAACCCGGTCACCGTCGGCACCGCCCTGGGGGCGGTGCTCTCCGCGACCGGACTGGAGCTGCCCGAGGTGCTGTGGACACCGCTGGAGATGCTCGGCGAGTCCTCCATCCCGCTGCTGCTCCTGCTGTTCGGGATGAGCCTGCACGGGCAGCGCCCCTTCGAGCAGCGGGCCCTGGTCCCGGACGTGCTCGGCGGGACGCTGATCAAGCTCACGGTGATGCCCGCCGCGGCCTGGGCGATCGGCTGGTTCGGCTTCGGGCTCACGGGCACGGAGCTGCTGGGCGTCGTCGTCATGGCCGCCCTGCCCACGGCGCAGAACGTCTTCCTGTTCTCCGCCCAGTTCCGCATGCCGGCCAACGCGGCCCGGGACATCATCTTCCTGAGCTCGATGCTGTCCTTCCCCGCCGTCCTGCTCATCAGCCTGCTCCTGCACTAGGTCCCCGCCGTCGGCGACGTGACGGCCCGCCCGCTGCGGCGGCTGCGGCAGGACACCGGTGCGCGCGGGTCCGCGCGGGAGCATCCGGGCGTCCGACGCTCTACTCTGTCAACATGCTGATCACCACCGCGGCGCCGCCCGCCCCTGCCGAGACCACGCCGGAGGTCCTCCGATGAGCGGCGGTCTGATCGCCCTGCTGGACGACGTCGCCGCCCTGGCCCGCGTCACCGCGGCCTCCGTGGACGACATCGGCGCGGCCGCCGGCCGGGCGAGCATGAAGGCCGCCGGCGTCGTCGTCGACGACACCGCCGTGACCCCGCAGTACGTCCGGGACGTCTCCCCGGCCCGCGAGCTGCCCATCATCTGGCGCATCACCAAGGGCTCGCTGCGCAACAAGCTGATCTTCATCCTCCCCGTCATCCTGCTGCTGAGCCAGTTCGCGCCGTGGCTGCTGACCCCGATCCTCATGCTCGGCGGCAGCTACCTGTGCTTCGAGGGCGCCGAGAAGATCTGGGCCAAGCTCTCGGGCCACGGGGCCAAGACCAAGACCCCGGTGGTCGAGAAGGGCAAGGACGCGGAGGACACGATGGTCGGCGGCGCGGTGCGCACCGACCTGATCCTCTCGGCCGAGATCATGGTCATCTCCCTCAACGAGGTGGCCGATGAGCCGCTGCTCTCGCGCGCGGCCATCCTGGTGGTCGTCGCACTCGGCATCACGGTCCTGGTCTACGGCGTGGTGGCCCTGATCATCCGGATGGACGACTTCGGCCTGCGCCTGGCCGAGCGCTCCTCCCCGACCACGCAGAAGATCGGCCACGGCCTGGTCAAGGGCATGCCCGGCCTGCTCGCGGTGATCTCGGTCGTGGGCACGGCCGCCATGCTCTGGGTGGGCGGGCACATCATCCTCGTGGGCCTCGACGAACTGGGCTGGCACGCCCCCTACGAGGCCGTCCACCACGTCGAGGTCCTCGTGCACGACGCCGTCCCCGGCGGCCTCGGCGCGGCGCTCGCGTGGCTCACGAACACCTTCTTCTCCGCGGTCCTGGGTCTCGCCTGGGGCGCCGTCCTGGTGCTGGTGTGGGAGCTGCTGCCCTTCGGCAAGGGCGAGCACGAGGCCGAGCACGCCGCCCACGGCGCGCACGAGGCGCAGGGCGAGCACCACGGGAAGCACTCCGCGGCGTCCGCCCCGGCAGACCCCTCCCCGGCGGCGTCCGCGGGGGAGGACGGCGGCGCCACGACCGACCGGCCGGATGCCGCCCCGCCGGCCGACGGGGGCTCCTCCGCGGCCCGCTGACCGCCGGACCCCGGCTGCCCGTGCCGGGACCGCGGCCCCCTGACCCGGGGCCCGCCGCTCACCGCGGGCGGCCGGGGACCGCACGCGGAGAGGCGGCCCCGCGCTCCCGGGCGGCGCCGCCCGTCAGAGGTCGTCGGGGTCCCCGGAGCGGGCGCCGAGGTACTCGTCCAGGACGGCGGAGCCCAGGTCCGCCGGGTCCGGGGCCACCACGCGCCCGTCGATCCGCTCGGCCATCCGCCGCAGGAACCGCTCCAGCCCGGGGTCGTCGCCGAGCCGGAAGAACGTCGCCTGGGCCCCCATGCGCCCCAGCCGGTCGAGCTCCTCCACCGTGGCGCGCAGGGTCTCCGGCTCCGTGGGCCAGGAGAACCAGCTCTCGCCGTCGGGCAGCAGGTGCGCCGTGGGCTCCCCGTCGGTGACCACGAGCAGGACGGGCTGCATCGACGGGTGCTTGCGGAAGAACCGCGTGGCGAGCAGCAGCGCGTGGTGCAGGTTGGTGCCCTGCTCCCGCACCGGCGGCAGCCCCGTGAGCTCGTCGACCGGCAGCGCGCGGGCGTAGCGGCCGAAGGCGACGATCTGCAGCTGGTCCCCCCGGAACCGGGTGGAGACGAGGTGGTGGAGCGCCAGCGCCGTGCGCTTCATGGGCACCCAGCGCCCCTCGGCGGCCATGGAGAACGAGGTGTCCACGAGCAGGACGACGGCGGCCTGCGTGCGCGCCTCGGTCTCCGCCACCTCGATGTCCCGGACGTCGAGGCGCAGCCCCCGGCGGGCGTCGCCGCCCTCGGCCGCCGTGCGCCGGATCGCGTTGGTGATCGTGCGGGTGGTGTCCCAGGGCTCGGCGTCCCCGAACTGCCACTCCCGCGTGGCGCCGGATGGCTCGCCGGCCGCCCCCGCGAGGCGGGTGTCGCGCTGACCGGTCCGGGAGGACAGGTTCTGCGCGGCGTCCCGCAGCAGCGCCTTCCCGATCCGGCGCACCGCCCGGGGCGAGAGCCGCAGGTCGCCGTCCGCGCCGCGCTGCAGGTAGCCGCTGTCCCGCATCGCCTGCTCCAGCTCGGCGAGGGTCCGCGCCGACACCGCGGCGTCAGCGCCCAGCTGGCGCGCGAGCGCGTCGAGGTCCATGTCGTCCAGGTTGGCGCCCCGGTGGTGCTGCGCCAGCTGCTCGGCCAGCGCGTCGAGCTCGGCGATGTCCTGGAGCACGCCCGTGCCGTCGCCGAGCCCCAGGCCGTCCTGGCCGCCGAAGTCCTCGGAGCCGCCCCAGTCCTCACCGGGGCGCAGCCCCTGCAGGTTCGCGTCGAGCCGGCCGAGCTGGTCCATGAGCTCCGGGGAGCCGAACGCCTGGGCGGAGAGCTGCATCAGCTCCTGGCGCTGCTCGGGGGACATGGAGTTCAGCATCCGCTGGGCCGCCGCGGCGCGCCGGGCCATGGCGTCGATCAGCTCCTCGACCGACTGCGGGTTCTCGGGGAAGTGCTCCCCGTGCTTGGCCATGAAGTCCTGGAAGTCCTCGTCGGTGTCCTCGCCCCGGGCGTGCTTCTCGAGCAGCCCGTTGAGGTCCCGGAGCATCTCCGCCACGGCTTCCCGGTCGGCGTCCGTGGCGTTCTCGAGGGCCTGCTTCATCCCGGCGAAGCGCTGGTCCAGCAGCTCGCGGCCCAGGAGGTCCTTGATCTGCTCGTACGCCTCCCGCGCGGACTCGGACTGCCAGTCGTAGGACGCGAGCTCGCTGACGGCGGCGGCCGTGGAGCTCGGCAGGCCGTCGAGCTGCATCTCCCGGAAGGAGCGGTCCATCGGGTCCATCCGGGCGTCCCGCAGGAACTGCTCGCGCTCCAGGCGCAGCGCCTTCTCGAGCAGCTTCTTCGCCTCCTCGAGGGTGCCGCCCATGCGGTGGCGCTTCAGCAGTTCGCGCCGGCGCTGCTGCACGCGCCGGGACAGGTCGTCGAGGCCGTCCCGGCCGCGGCCGCCCCGCCGGAGGAACTCGCGCAGCGCGTCCTCCGGCGAGTAGCCCGCCATGACGTCCTCGGAGACGGCCTCGAGCGCCTCGGACAGGTCCACCGGCGGGGCCAGCGGGTCGGGTCCTCCGGCGTACCGGCCGTAGCGGGAGGACCGGTGGTGTGCGGGCATGACGCCCCCTCTGTGTCTTGTGCCGTGTCTCTTCCGGATCTCCGTGCCGTGGACGCGCGGTCGGTGCCGCGCGGTCCTCCCCGGGCGGGGCGCCTCAGCCGTAGACGGTGCCGCCCTCGTCGGCGTCCTTGGAGATCTTCTGCGCCAGGTAGAGGCCCTCCAGCGCGAGCTCGATCGCGCTGGCGCGCTGTCCCGGCGTGCTCGCGCCGAGGCGCGCGGCGATCTCGTCGTAGGCGGTCCCGGCCCCGTCGTCGTCCGGCGCCAGCCCGGGGAGTCCGGCGAGGAAGTCCCGGGCCGAGACGTCGTCGCCGGTGGACACCGTGGTGCGGCCGTCGAAGGCCTCCACGACCGGTCCGAGGTCGAGACCGCGGAAGCGGCCCCGGACGGTCTCGGCGGTCGCCCGGCGGAGCAGGTGGTCGAGGATCGCGCGCTCGCGGCCCTCCTCGCCGGACTCGAACTCGATCTTGCCGGCCAGGACGTCGGTGGCCGTCTCCATGTCCACCATCCGCGCCACGGCCTCCTCCTCGCCGCGGATCGTGGCGCGCCGCAGCGCCGCCGCCGCGACCGTCTCGGCGCCCGCGATGGCGAACCGTGCCGACACCCCCGAGCGCTGGTCCACCGCGGAGGAGTCCCGCAGCAGGCGGGTGAACCGGGCCAGGGTCTCGAGGATCGTGTCCGGGACCTCGGCGATCAGCTCGGCCTCCTGGCGGATCACGGCGATCTCGTCCTCGAGCTCGAGCGGGTAGTGGGTGCGGATCTCGGCCCCGAACCGGTCCTTGAGCGGCGTGATGATCCGGCCGCGGTTCGTGTAGTCCTCGGGGTTGGCCGTGGCCACCACGAGCACGTCCAGCGGCAGCCGCAGGACGTAGCCGCGGATCTGGATGTCCCGCTCCTCCATCACGTTGAGCATGGCCACCTGGATGCGCTCGGCGAGGTCGGGCAGCTCGTTGATCGCCACGATGCCGCGGTGCGAGCGCGGCACGAGCCCGTAGTGGATGGTCTCCGGGTCCCCGAGCCGCCGCCCCTCGGCGACGCGCATCGGGTCGACGTCCCCGATGAGGTCGGCCACGGACGTGTCCGGGGTGGCGAGCTTCTCCACGTAGCGCTCCGAGCGGTGCCGCCAGACCACGGGCAGCTCGTCCCCCTCGAGCAGGATCCGGCGCCGGGACGCCTCGGTCAGGGGCTCCAGGGGGTGCTCGTTGAGCTCCGAGCCCTCGATCGCGGGGGACCATTCGTCGAGCAGGCCGGCGAGGGTGCGCAGCAGGCGGGTCTTGCCCTGGCCGCGCTCGCCCAGCAGCACCACGTCGTGGCCGGCGAGCAGGGCCCGCTCCAGCTGGGGCAGCACCGTGCGACCGAGCCCGTGCAGGCCCGGCCAGGGGTCACCGCCCTCGGCCAGCGTGCGCAGGAGGTTCTCGCGGATCTCCTCGCGCAGGGTCCTGTGGGCGACGCCGGCGGCGCGGAGCTCGCCGAGCGTGCGGATGTCCGGGTGATCGGTCACAGCGCCAACTTAACCCCGGCGTCAAGGGGGCGCCCGTGCGCGGGGTCCGGTGTCGTCGGCAGCGGTGCGTCCCACCGCTCACGGCGGCGCTCTCCGGCGCCCGACGGCAGCGCCCGACGGCGGTGCCCGGCCGCGGCCCGCGGCGGTGCCGGGCCGCGGCCCCTGTGGCCGCGGGGGTCCCGCCAGTACGCTGGTGCATCATGGGCACTCGCAAGGCACCACGGAGCACCCTCGTCCTGCTCGTGCGGCACGGGGAGACCCCCACCACGGGCAAGGTCCTGCCGGGGCGGGCCCCCGGCCTGCACCTGTCCGAGCGCGGCCGGGCGCAGGCGGACCGGGTGGCGGAACGGCTCGCGGGGATCCGCGTCGACGCGGTCTACACCTCCCCGCTCGAGCGCACCCGCGAGACCGCGGCGCCGACCGAGGCCCGGACCGGCCGGGAGGCGGTCGTGGAGCCGGGCCTGCTCGAGTGCGACTTCGGGGAGTGGACGGGCGAGGAGCTCTCCCGCCTCTCCCGGCTCAAGGCCTGGTCGACCGTCCAGCGGGCGCCCTCGACCTTCCGGTTCCCCGGCGGGGAGAGCTTCCCCGAGATGCAGGCGCGGACGGTCGGCGCCGTGGACCGGGTGCGCGCGGCCCACGAGGGCGGGGTGGTGGTCTGCTTCTCGCACGCCGATCCCATCAAGGCGGCGCTCGCCCACGCCCTGGGCACGCACCTGGACCTCTTCCAGCGCATCGTGGTCAGCCCGTGCTCGGTCTCGGCGGTCTCGTACGCGCCGGGACAGGCGCCGGCCGTGCTCACGGTGAACTCCACCGACGAGCCGCTGGCCGGCCTGCGGGTGTCGTGAGCGGACGCTGATGGGCGAGCTCGTGCTCCTGACGGAGGGCCGGATCGAGCTCCTCGGCATGATCCGGGAGAGCAGCAACTCCGCGCTGCTCGTCGAGGTCACGCTCGAGGAGCAGACGGCCTGGGGGATCTACAAGCCGCTCGAGGGCGAGCGACCGCTGATCGACTTCCGTCCCGGCCTGCACCGGCGGGAGCGCGCCGCGTACGTGCTGAGCGAGTTCCTGGGCTGGGGCATCGTCCCGCCCACCGTGCTGCGGCAGGACGGCCCGTTCGGCGCGGGGTCCCTGCAGCGCTTCGTGGAGCACGACCCCCGGCAGCACTACTTCACCCTCTACGACGCCGCCCCGGACACCCACGACGCCCTGCGCCGGATCGCCCTGTTCGACCTCGTGGCCAACAACGCCGACCGCAAGGGCGGCCACGTGCTGCGGGGGGCCGACGGCCGGATCTGGGGGATCGACCACGGACTGTGCTTCGCGGCCGCGTTCAAGCTGCGGACCGTCGTCTGGGACTTCTCCGGCGAACCCGTCCCCGAGGAGCTGCTCCGCGACATCGCCCCGCTGGCCGACGACGTCCCCGCCGAGCTCGCCGAGCTCCTCGACGCCACGGAGGTGGCCGCGCTGCGGCAGCGGGTGCGCCGGCTGCTCGACGAGGCGGTCCTGCCGGTGGACGCCACCGGCCGCCGGATCCCCTGGCCGCTGCTGTAGCCGCGGGCCGGACCTGCGGATCCCGCCGGACCGGAGCCGCCCCGGTGCCGGACGGGTGCCGTCACGGCCGGAGCGGGAGCTCCAGGGCGAGTTCCGTGGCGGCCTGCTGCAGCTGCGGCAGGTACGTCCGCAGGCCCTCGAGGTCGGTGCGGAAGAGCGGGGCCGCCAGGGCGACGGCGGCGATCAGCCGGTGCGACGGGGACAGGACCGGCACGGCCACGGCGGCCATGCCCACGTCGTTCTCCTCCTGCTGGCCCGCCCAGCCCTGGACGCGGATCCGCTCGACCTGGCGCCGGAGCTCCGCGCGGTCGGTGAGCGAGTGCCCGGTGCGCGGGACGAGCTCGATCGTCTCCAGCAGGCGCTCGCGGGTGCCCGGGTCGCTGAAGGCCAGCAGCGCCTTGCCGATGGCGCTGGTGTGCAGGGACCCGTGGTCCCCGGGGTCGGTGGTGGTGCGGAACTGGGGGCCGTCCACCTTGCGCACCGTGAGGAAGTGCGGCCCGTCGAGCACGCCGAGGATCGAGCTCTCCCCCGTGACCGCGGTGAGGTGCTGGAGGATCGGTGCCGCGGCGCCCTCGAAGCCGCGGGTGCTGGCGACCTTCTGTCCCAGCTGGTAGACGCGCAGGCCCAGCCGGTAGCGCTTGTCCTGCGGGTCGTAGGTCGCGAAGTCCGTGCTGACCAGGGTGTTCAGCAACCGGTAGACGGTGCTGAACGGGTACTGCGCCTGCTCGGCGATCTGCGCGGCGGTGGCGCCGTGCGGGTGCTCCCCGAGCAGGGTCAGCAGGCCCAGGGCCTTGCCCACGGTTCCGGAGGCCTCGGTCGTCATGATGACACCTTCCTTGACACGGTCTGTGAGGTACATCATGCTCATAATTCAAATAACAGCAACAGTTGCCAACATTCGGAAGTCGAGACATGAAGCGGACACTGCGCATCGCCGTCGTGGGAGCGGGCCTCATCGGACGCCAGCACGCCCGGCGCGTCCTGGGCCGCCCGCACCTGCAGCTGCGCTACGTCGTCGACCCGTACGCCGAGCCCGCCGGCGTGCCCACGGGACCGGACACCGCCCTGGTGGCCGATCTCGGGCAGGCCCTGGGGGACGTGGACGGCGTGGTCCTGGCCACCCCGAACGCCGCCCACCGCGAGGGGGCGCTGGCCGCCGTCGCGGCCGGGGTGCCGGTGCTCGTGGAGAAGCCGATCGCCGACACCCTGGAGGCGGCCGAGGAGATCGTCACGGCCGCCGAGGCGTGCGGGGTGCCCGTGCTGGTCGGTCACCACCGGCGGTACTCCCCGCTGCTGGCCCGCGCCGCCGAGGTGATCGCGTCCGGGGCGATCGGGGACCCGGTGGCGGTCATGGGCTCGGCGCTCTTCCGCAAGCCCGACGACTACTTCGAGAGCGCGCCCTGGCGCACCGGGCCCGGGGGAGGACCGATCCTCATCAACCTCGTCCACGACGTGGACGCCCTCCGCGCCCTGTGCGGGGAGATCGTCCGGGTGCAGGCCGTGGTCGGCAGCGCCGCCCGCGGCCTCGCGGTCGAGGACACCGCGGCGCTCACCCTGGGCTTCGCGAACGGCGCGCTGGGCACGTTCATCGTCTCCGACGCCGCCGCCTCCGCCCGGTCCTGGGAACAGACCTCCCGGGAGAACCCCGGCTACGAGACCGACGAGCACGAGGACTGCTACCACGTGGCCGGCACCCGCGGGTCGCTGTCCGTGCCGACCCTGCGGCTGCGGACCCACCCGGGCGCGGCCTCGTGGACGGAGCCCGCCACCGTGACCACCGTGGCGGCGCCCCGCGAGGACCCGCTCGACCTGCAGCTGGAGCACTTCGAGCACGTCCTCCGCGGGGAGGCGGCGCCGCGCGTCCCGGCCCGCGAGGGCCTGCAGTCGCTGCGCGTGGTCCACGCCGTGGCGCAGAGCGCCCGGACCGGGCTGCCCGTCCGCGTGCCCACCGACCCACCGGCGGCCCGCCCGGCCGCCGCCCGTTCCGAGCAGCCGCCCGTCCCGAGAACAGGAGTGGATGACCATGTCGTCGATCCGTGAGCCGGCAGCGCCGGCCGACCCGCCGCCCGCCCGGGAGGTCGGCGTCCTCCGCTGGCTGGGCTACGTGGAGCAGGTGGTCGGCGGGGTCCTGATCCTGGTCATCTTCGTCTTCGTCCTGATGCAGGCCGTGCAGCGCTATCTGCCCACCGGGACGTGGGTGGGCGCGGGGGAGCTCTCCCGCTACGCCCTGGCCGGGCTGACGTTCCTGATGGCCGGCTACCTCTACGGCCACGGCCTGCACATCACGGTGCTCGTGATCGACCGGTACACCTCCGGGCGGACCGCGAAGGCGCTGCACGTGCTGACGCACGTCCTCGTCCTGCTGGCCTCCCTGCTGCTGCTCAACGAGGTGTGGTTCCTGCTCACGGACTCCGTCTCCCAGTCGACCCCGGCGCTGGGCATCCCCATGCTGTGGATCTACCTGCTGCCCCTGCTCGGGATCCTCACCCTGACCGTGCGCTCGGCCGTGGCGATCTTCGTGCCGCGGGCGATCGCCGCCGACCCCGATCCGCTCCTCGCGGAAGGAGCGTGAGCATGAGCATCTGGATCCTCGCCGTCCTCGTCGTCGTCCTCATCGGCCTGCGCACGCCCGTGGGCCTGGCCTTCCTGGGCCCCAGCGTCCTGTACATGCTCCTGGAGGGGAACTCCGCGGGCCTCGGCTTCCGCCAGGCCTTCAACGGCGTCGCGTCCTTCCCGCTGCTGGCCGTGCCCCTGTTCATCCTGCTCGGCTCCATCGCCAACCGCGCCGGCATCGCCGACCGCATCTTCGACTTCGCCCTGGCGCTGCTGGGCCGGGTCCGCGGCAACCTCGGCTACGTCAACATCGTCACCAGCCTGGGCTTCTCCTGGATGAGCGGCTCCGCGCTGGCCGATGCCGCGGCCCTGGGCAAGATCCAGGTGCCGGCCATGATGAAGTCCGGCTACACCTTCCGGTTCGCCTCCGGGCTGACCGCCGCGTCGGCCCTGATCGCCCCGGTGATGCCCCCGTCCATCCCGGCCGTCATCTACGCCTCCGTGGCCGCGCTGTCCACCGGCGCCCTGTTCGCGGGCGCCGTGCTCCCGGCCTTCCTCATCGCCCTGGGGCTCGCCATCACGGTCTTCCTGCTGACCCGCCGCAACACCGCGCTGGAGACCATCCCGTTCCACTGGTCGGCGCTGGGCACCGCGACCCTGCGGGTGATCGGTCCGCTCGGCGCCCCCGTGATCATCCTCGGCGGCATCCTGCTCGGCCTGTTCACGCCCACCGAGGCCGCCGCGGTCGGGGTGGCCTACATGGTGGTCCTGGGCCTCGTCTACCGCACCCTGAACCTGCGCTCCCTCGTGGAAGCGGTCCGTGAGGCCACCACGATCACGGCGTCGATCACTCTCATCCTGGCCTCGGCCTCCCTGCTGGGCTGGATCCTGGCCCGCGAGCGGGTGCCCCAGGAGGTCGCCGAGTTCGTCATCTCCTTCACCGACAACCCGATCGTGTTCCTGCTCCTGATCAACGTGCTGCTGATCCTGCTGGGGATGGTCATCGATGCCACCGCGGTCATCATGATCACCGTCCCGGTGATCATGCCCATCGCCACCCAGTTCGGGATCGACCCGATCCACCTCGGAGTGATCATCATCGTCAACCTCATGATCGGGCTCCTGACCCCGCCTGTGGGCAGCGTCCTCTATGTGATGAGCTCCGTGACCCGCCGCAGCGTCGACGAGGTCTTCCGGGGCATCGCCGTCTTCCTGGTCCCCCTGGTCGTCGTCCAGCTGATCATCACCTTCTTCCCGCCGGTCGTCACCGGCCTGCCGGCCCTGCTCGGCCTGTAGCCCGTCCCGCGCCACCGTCCACGTCCCCGACCCACAGCACCGACGCGCGTCACCGAACCACGTCACCGATCCACAGGAGAACACCATGCGATCCACCACCCGCCAGCGTCTGGCCGCCGCCGTCAGCCTGCCCCTGGCCCTCGGCCTGCTCACCGCCTGCGCCGGCGGGGGCTCCGGGAGCGGGGGAGGCGAGGGCGGAGGCCAGTCCCTGAGCTTCGCCAACAGCTACCCCGAGGACCACCCGCACAACCGCTGCGGGGCCGTGCTCGTGCAGGAGGCCGTCGCCGACGACGACCTCGAGCTGGAGATCTTCCCCTCGAGCCAGCTCGGCGGGGACACCGACCGGTTCACCTCCGTGATGTCCGGCGACATCGCCCTGGACCTGCAGGGCTCCTCCGGGCTGGCCGCGACCTACGAGCCCATCGGCGTGATGGACATGGCCTACGCCTTCGACGACGTCGACCACCTCTTCTCCTGGTTCGACGAGTCCGAGGCCGCGCAGCAGATGAAGGAGGACTTCGAGGCCGAGACCGGGGCGAAGATCCTGGACGTCTGGTACTACGGCGACCGGACCTTCTCCGCGAACTCGCCCATCCGCACGCCCGAGGACCTCGACAACCTGCGCATCCGCTTCCCCGACTCCCCGGTGCACCTGCAGAACGCCGAGGCCCTCGGCGCGGAGCCGGTCGCGGTGGCCTTCGAGGAGATCTACCTGGCCCTGCAGCAGGGCACCGTGGACGGCCAGGAGAACCCGGTGCAGCTCACGGCGCAGAACAGCTTCGACGAGGTCCAGGACTACGTCAGCCTGAACCGCCACTCGGTGGGCTCGCAGCTCGTGGTGATGAACGCGGACGCCTGGAGCGGGCTCTCCGAGGAGCAGCAGACCGCGCTGACCGAGGCCGTGCGGGACGCCCGCGCCGACAACCTCGAGTGCGCCCAGACCGAGGAGCAGGAGGTCCTCGACGAGTGGGAGGCCGCCGGCACCCCGGAGGTCATCGAGGACGTCGACGTCGAGGCCTTCCGGAGCAGGGCCCAGGACTACTTCCTGAACAACCTCGAGGGCCAGCAGCTCGAGCTCTACCAGGACATCCGCGACTCCGCCGGGCAGAACTGACCGTCCCGCGGACCGTGCACGAGGGGCGCCGACCGGACCGCGGCGGCGCCCCTCGCCCTGCCCGCGCGCCGGCGCCGTCCGGGGGACCGCCTAGCGGCGCAGCGTGACGGCCGGGTTCTCGCCGTAGGCCTGCCGGTGGCGGCGCGCGAAGTCACCGGGGTGGATCATGCCCCACCGCCGGGCGATGCCGCGCACCGTGTCGCCCCGGGCGGGGTCCGCCCGGAGCAGGTCGTCGTGGGCGGCGACCAGCCGCAGCTCGCGGAGGTACGCCCCCGGGGTGGTCCCCGCGTGGGAGCGGAAGGCCCGGGTGAGCTCCACGGTGCTGAGCCCCGCGTGCCGGGCGACGTCCTCGACCGTGATCGGCGACGGCGCAGCGGCGTGCAGGTACTCCACGGCGCGCCGGTAGGCCGCGTGCTGTCCGGCGGGAGAGGTCCGCCGGGGCCCGGGCTCCTCGGCGAGGGGGAACGCCTCCAGGGTGGCCACCGCGATCCGCCGCCGCAGATCAGCGCGCAGCAGCGGGAGCTCGGCGATCTCGGGGTCGGCCAGGGCCTGCTGCGCGAACGCGAAGGTGTTCCTCCAGTACCTCTCCTGGGCGGGGGAGCGCGGGCGCGGGTCGTGGAAGGCCGGCTCGAGCGCCTCGTCCCCGTAGACCGACCGGGCCGTCTCCTGCAGCGTGGCCAGTCCGATGGTGGCCGAGTCGACCAGCAGCCGGTCCACCTCGCCGTAGTACTCCTGACCGGGCTGGACCAGGAACACCCCCAGCCCGGTGCCCGACCGGCCGTCGATCGTCCAGTCGACGCCGCCGGCGCGCGGCAGAAGGACTGAGAAGACCTCGTCGAGCACCATCCGCCCGGCGATGCTGCCGCTGAAGGTGAGCTGCCCCAGACTGAGGTCGGCGTCCCCCCGCACCTCCTGGCGGTACAGGAACGGCGTCCCCTCGGCGACCCTGCCCATGCGCGCACCCGTGTAGATCTGCTGCAGCGCCTCGTTGGCCACCTCGGGGTCGGTGGTCGCCGCGTGCAGGTGCATCGGCGTCCCCGGTTCCGCGCGCATCGGGGATCAGCTCCGCAGGGTGGTGGCCGGGGCCTGGCCGTACCGCTGCCGGTAGGCCGCGGCGAAGCGTCCGCGGTGGCTGAAGCCCCAGCGCGCGGCGGCCGCCTCCACGGTCGCGCCGGCGACGGGATCGGCGGCCAGCAGCTCGTGGTGGACGGCGTCGAGCCGGGCGCCGCGCAGATAGGCGGTGGGAGTGGTGTCCAGTTCCCGGCGGAAGGCCGCCTGGAGCCCGCGCACGCTCATCCTGGCGGCCGCCGCGATCTCGGCCGGGCCGATGTCGGCGCCCACGTGCTCCTCGATGAAGGCGACCGCCCGCCGCACCCCGGCCGGGGCCGGGCGGGACTGCCCGGCCGGTGCCTCGCCGCGGGTCAGGAAGGAGCCGGGGAAGGTGTGCAGCAGGGCGGTGGTGAGGGAGCGGGCGACCTCGGAACGCAGCAGCGGGCTGCTCATCGCCCGCTCGTCGGGCAGCAGGTCGCGGGTCAGGTGGGAGAGCGTCCCCAGCCAGTACCGGGTCATGGCGGGCGAGACCGGGCGGATCCCCGCGAACGCCAGCCGGAAGGTCTCGTCCCCCAGCAGCTGCCGCGCGTGCTCCTCCACCGCCGCAGGGTCGAGGGACACGGTGATCGCCTCGAGCTCGTCCCACCAGCTGCTGAAGGTGCGCTGGGGGAACAGGAAGGGCCCGGTGCGCGGGAAGCGGTCGCCGGCGCTGGTGGCGCTCAGCGCGCCCGCCGTCACGTGGCACACCCGCAGCACGTCGGCGCCGTCCGTCCTGCCGGCGCACCAGGAGCCCTTGAGCCGCACGCGCTCGTAGGCCACCGGCCCGATGCCGGTCGCGGCCAGCCGCATGTCGAACGCGCCCTCCGGCGACCTGCGCACGCCCCGGATGGCGAAGACCTCGTCGAGCACCGCGATGCCCTCCGCCGGGTCGCGGGTGGTGAACACCGACCGGCGCACCTGGGAGTCCATGCTCCGCAGGCTACGCCCGTGCGCGGACTGAGTCGACAGCCGGCCCCCCGGCCCAGCACCCCGGCACGGCACTCCGGTCCAGCATCCCGGTCCAGCCCCGGAGCGCCGGTTCGTGGCGACAGCGCGGGGCGTCCGCCGCGCTCGGTCACCGCCGGGACCCGGGGCCGTCCCGGGAGCGCGACCGGTGACGGGGGCCGGGGAGTGCGGCATCCTGGGAGAGTGCCGCACCTGGTCCTGGAGGTCGACCCCGCCCTGTGGTTCCTGCTGTCGCCGCGACGCCGGAGCCCGCGCTTCGCCGTGGACGTGCCCGGCACGGACACGGTCGGCCACGTGGTGCGCATGGTCGGCATCCCGCCGACCGAGGTCGGCCCGCTGCGCCTCGACGGGCGTCCCGTGGGACCGGAGGCGCGTCCCACCGCCGCAGCACGGCCCGGCACGGACCCCGTGCTGGAGGTCCGCCCCCGCCGCCGGCCCCAGCCCACCCGGCACACGCCGCCCCGCTTCCTGCTGGACGTCCACCTGCGCCCCCTCGCCCGCCGGCTCCGCCTGCTCGGGCTCGACGCCGCGTGGGAGCCCGACGCCGAGGACGCCCACCTCGTGGCGCGGGCCGCCCGGGAGGAACGGGTGCTGCTGACCGAGGACCGGGGCCTGCTCCACCGCGGCGCCCTGCCCGAGGGCGCCCTCGTGCGCGGCGGGGACGCCGACGCCCAGCTGGCCGACGTCCTGGAGCGCTTCGCCCCGCCCCTGGCGCCGTGGACCCGGTGCCTGCGCTGCGGCGCCCCGCTCGCCGCGGCGAGCGCGGAGGACGTCGCCGACCAGCTGCTGCCGCGCACCCGGCGGGCCTACCGGGAGTTCTCCCGCTGCACCGGCTGCGGCCGGGCGTACTGGCGAGGAGCCCACGCCGGTCGCCTGGACGCCGTCGTCGCCCGGGCCGAGCAGGTGCTGGCCGCGGCCCCGGACGGGCCGGGCGGCCCGCGGCCGTGACCCGGGTGGTGCCGGCGCACCGGGGACCGCCCGGGTGTGCCGGGGTTCCGCGGGCCGCCGGCCCGGATCCGCGCGGAGCGCCGGGGGGCCGTCCGGCCCGGATCCGCGCGGGAACGCCGGAGCTGTTGCCGGTGGGCGGGCGCGGGCGTAGCTTGGTGGCCATGTTCCTGTCCTGACGCCCCTGGCCCGCGCCCGCGGCCGGCACCGTCGATCCGAGCCCCGGTGGGCTTCGCGCGTCCGGTGCCGCACCGGCCCGGCGGGCCTCGTCCCCGCAGCGACAGGACCGCACCGTGACCTCCACCGCCCCTCCGGCGGCGACCGCCGCCCCGCACCGCGCCGACCACCTGCGCCTGGACGGCATCGGCGTCAGCCACCCCGGCCGCCGGGTCCTCACCGACGTGTCGCTGACCGTCACCGCCGGTGAGCGCATCGGCCTGATCGGGGAGAACGGCGCCGGCAAGAGCACCCTGCTGCGCGTGGCCGCCGGCCTCCTGGTGCCCGCCACCGGCACCGTGCACCGGCCCGGGCGCACCGGGCTGCTCCACCAGGAGCTCGATCTTCCCGCCGCGACCGCCCTGGGAGAGGTCGTCGAGCGGGCCGTGGGGGAGGTCCGCGCCCTCGAGCACCGGCTGGCCGGGGCCGCCGCCGCGATCGCCCGGGCGCCCGACGACCCCGCGGCGGCCGACGCCTACGACTCCGCCCTCCGGGACGCCGAGCGCCACGGGCTGTGGACCCTCGACGCCCGCGTCGAGACGGTCCTCGCCGGGCTCGGCCTGGCCCGCCTGCCGAGGGACCGCCCGGTCGGGGAGCTCTCCGGCGGACAGCGCCGCCGGCTCGCGCTCGCGGCCCTGCTGCTGGCCCGCCCCGGGGCGCTGCTGCTCGACGAGCCGACCAACCACCTCGACGACGACGCCGTCGACTTCCTGGCGGGCGAGCTGGCCGGCTGGCGGGGACCGGTGCTCCTGGCCAGCCACGACCGCTGGTTCCTGGACGAGGTGGCCACCGGGCTCGTCGACCTCGACCCCGCCCTGGGGCCCGACGAGTCCGCCGGCGGACCGCCCCGCCAGGGCGCGGCCACCACGGGCGGCTACAGCTCCTACCTCGAGCAGCGGGAGCTCGCCCGCCGCCGCTGGGCCGAGCGCTTCGCCGCCCAGGCACAGGAGCGGGAACGGCTGCGGGAGATCGCCGAGGTCTCCGGCCGGGAGATCTTCCACACCACGGCCCCCAAGTCCGAGGGGCGGATCACCCGGAAGTTCTACAGCGACCGCGCCGCCAAGACCGTCGGCGGCCGGGTGCGCTCGGCCCGGCACCGGCTGGCCGAGCTCGAGCGCACCGCGGTGGGCGCCCCGCCGCAGCCGCTGCGCTTCGCGGGGTTCGCCCGGGACGCGGACCCCCCGCCCGGCACCGGCTCCCCGCTGGTCCGGCTGACGGGGGTGTCGGTCACGGGGCGCCTGGCGCCGACCGACCTCGAGCTGCACGCCGGGGACCGGGTGCTGGTCGAGGGCCCGAACGGCAGCGGCAAGTCGACGCTGCTCGCCGTGCTGGCGGGGGAGCTGCGCCCCGACGGCGGGACCGTGGAGCGGCAGGGCTCCGTCGTCGTCGGCCGCCTGGCCCAGGACGACTCCTGGCCGGACCTCGCGTGCACGGCCGAGGCGGCCTTCCGCGCCCGGCTGCGCGACGCGGACCGCGCCCCGACGCCGGCGGAGCTGGGCCTGCTGCGCGCCGGCGACGCCGCCCGCCCCCTCGGGGAGCTCTCCCCCGGGCAGCGCCGGCGGGTCGCGCTCGCGGCGCTGGTCGCGGAGCCCGCCCCGCTGCTCCTCCTGGACGAGCCGACCAACCACCTGTCGCCGGCCCTGGCCGAGGAGCTCGAGCGGGCCCTGGAGGACTTCCCAGGCACCGTGGTGCTGGCCACGCACGACCGGTGGATCCGGCGGCGCTGGCGGGGCCGGACCGTCCCGGTGCGGCCCGGGACGGGCTGAGGGACCCGGTGCCCGGCTACGGCGCCGCCGCCGGCAGCGGGCCCGCGGCGGCGTGCTCGCGCACGGACGCCTCGATCTCCCGGCCGGCCTCCCCGAACCAGGGCGCCGACTCCTCGTAGTCGGACCACCCGTCGGTCAGCACGGCGACGACGTAGTCGTGGCCGCCGAGCTCGAGGATCCCGGCGTCGTGCGAGACGTCCTGCAGCAGGCCGGTCTTGTGCGCGAAGCCGACGTCCGGGGAGAAGCCCGAGGACAGGGCGTAGTCGAGGTGCTGCTCCTCGAGGAAGCCCAGGAGCAGCGCGGTGGAGGGGCCGGAGAGCAGCTCGCCCCGGCGCAGGCGGTCCAGGAGACCGGCGACGTCGGCGGGGGTGGTGGTCATCGCCACGACGTCCTCGGACCCGGTGCCGGGGTCGAACGTCGTGGCCCCGAAGCCCTGCTCGTGCGCGAAGGCCTCGACCTCCTGCCACCCGAGCCGGCGGCCCAGTGCCGCGCCGGAGGCGTTGTCCGACCAGCTGACCATCACGTCGAGGGCCTGCTCGACCGTGAGGCCCAGCTCGGGCAGCGTGTCGGAGAGGGCGAGGGTCCCCCGGTCGACCTCGTCGAGGACCGCGTGGGCGAGGAAGAGCTTGTAGAGGCTCGCGCTCGTGAACGGGCGGTCGGCGTTGCGGGCCGCCACCTCCCCGCCCTCGGGGTCGAGCAGCACGACCCCGAGCTCCCCGGGCACCTCCTCGGCGAGCTCCGCCAGGCGCTGCGCCGGCCCCGCGGGAGCGTCCTCGGCCGTGGGGACGGCCATCGGCACGTCCGCCGTCCCGCCGCAGGCGCCGAGGAGGAGGCCGAGGGCGAAGCCCAGCGCCGCGGTGCGGCCGGTCCGGGTTCCTCGACAGCTTCTGCGCACGGCACGCCTCCTTCCCGGGCAGCGGGACGCGGGCTGACCGCCCCGGCGCACGGCGCCGGTCCCGCCTCCGACGGTACCGGCGCGGACCGGGGTTGCGGCTGAGCATGTTCCGTCAATCGGGACGCCGTCCCTTGTACGGAAGTGGGAAGCGTGCTTACCGTTGAGCATCCATGCAGCACCACGGAGGAGGGGTCATGGCCGCAGCGGCAGACGAGACATGGTGGCGGAGGATGCTGGCGATCGGGTTCCTGTCCTTCGCCGCCCTCGGGCTCGCGGGGTGCGACGAGTCCGGGTCCAGCGGCGGGGAGGGCACGGAGCAGGAGGCCCCCGCGGGTGGCAGCGAGGGCGGCGACGACGAGGGCGGCGAGGACGACGGCGCCGGTGACGACGGCTCCACGCCCGAGGGCGAGGGCCCCACGGAGGGCGAGCATCCCGCGGAACAGGGCCAGGAGGAGGACGAGGAGCAGGACGACGGCTGATCCGGAGGGCCCCTGGCCGGCCGCGCCGGAGCTGCCCCGCCCCTGCTTGATGGACCAGCGCTGGGAGGACGCCGTCTTCCTGCACTGGCGGATCCCCGTGGCCGCGGCGCAGGCGCGCATGCCGCCGGGCGTGCGGGCCGACGTGCTCGACGGCTCCGCCTGGGTGGGCCTCGTGGGGTTCCGCATGCACCGGGTCCGGCTCGGCGCCGCGCTGCCCCTGCCGTGGGCGGGGAGCTTCCCGGAGATCAACGTGCGCCTGTACTCGCGCGAGCCGGACGGCACCCGCGGGGTGGTGTTCCGCTCCCTCGACGCCCCGCGGCTCGCGGTGGTCCTGGGCGCCCGTGCCGCCGGCGTCCCCTACGTCTGGTCGCGCTGCCGGGCCGTCGTCACGGACGGGACGGACCCGGCGTTCGGCTACGACGTCGAACGGCGCCGCGGACGGACGCGGTCCTCGTTCGCCGTGCGCCCGGACCGCGCCGCCCGGGCCGACGACGAGCTGTCGCTGGAGCTCACCGCACGCTTCGGCCTGCACAGCCGGTTCGCCGGCCGGACGGTGCACGTCCCGGTCGCGCACGAGCCCTGGCCGCTGCACCCCGCCACGGCGGTGCACCTCGAGGACGGGCTGGTGGCGGCGGCCGGCCTCGATGTCGGCGGACCGCCCGAGTCGGTGCTGTTCTCGCCGGGCGTCCGCACCCGGATCGGGCGCCCCCGGACGGTGCTCGAGCCGTGAGCCGCCGGGCCGGCCCGTCTCGCGGAGCCGGGCCCTCTGCCGGTGCCAGGCCCTCCGATCCGCCGGTGCCGAGCGCCCGCCAGCCCCACAAGAGTGGGCAGGCCCCGGGGCGTGCGGAAGGTCCAGGATGGGACCAACTCCCGCGGGAGCGGCCGGAGGACCCCGGTCGAGGTCGCTCCCGGAGCCGCTCATCCCCGGGACCGCGCCTCCGGGAGAGCCGGACGCGAAAGGCCCGCCGTGACCACCCCTGCCGTTCCCGAGCTGCCCCAGCTGCCGGAGTTCCCCGGAGGCTCCCCGGCCCCGCCGGCGAGCCCGCGCCCGGCCCGCGTGTTCGAGCCGGCGGCCACGGGCGTCCTGCTCCTGCTGCTCGCGCTGACCCTCGTCCTGGCCGTCCTCGTCCGGGCCGTGCCGGTGGGGCCGCTGATCACGGTGGGGCTCCTGCTGCTGGTGTCCGCCGGCGTGCTCGCGGTGGGCGCCCGGGAGGACGACGATTCCGTCCCGGTCCCGGGGGACCTCCTCGAGGTGCCGGAGACGGCGGGGGCCTACTACTACGACCGGCAGGGCCGCCCGGTGCCCATCGAGGACGCGTTCTGAGCCGCGCCGGCGCCCGCCCGCCGGGGCGCCGGGACCGTGTCCGAAACGTGTCCGTCATCTTCGCCCATGTTGGCCGGTGAGCCCTGACCTGCGCCTACGTTGGTGACGTCGCACCAGACACGGGGTCCGGGGGGTGTTCGGGGGAACGCGCCGCGGGCCGGCACCAGTCGCGAAGCGGTCCTCGCTTCTCCACCGGATGGGACGGAACCATGAGAAGAACCACCAGGGCAGTCACGGCCGCGGCCTTCGCGGCAGGAGTCGGGCTCGTCGCCGCCGCGCCGGCGCAGGCGATGGAGATCTACGACATCAGCAACGCCACGCGGCTCGCCGAGGGGGCTGCCGTCGAGGGCACCTACACGGTGTCCTGCACGGCGGGAACGAACATCTTCGTCTCCCTCAACGTGACCCAGCGGGTCTCCGAGGGGCGGATCGCCAACGGCAGCTACTTCAAGCAGTGGGTCTGCGAGGGCGGCGAGGTCGAGCTGGACTACCAGGCCGTGGCCTTCAACATGGCCTTCGACGAGGGACCGGCCGTGCTCTCCGGGTTCATCCAGGAGTGCCCGGCGGAGTCGCAGGTGTGCGGGCCGGGCACCAACCTGCCGCTGCAGGTCATCGAGATTACCGACTAGCAGGACCACCCCGCGGCCCCGCCCCCTGCGCAGGGGGCGGGGCCGCGGCGCGCCCGGCCCGCCAGTTCTGCCCGAAAGTCCAGTGCCCGCGGGCTCCGCCCGGACCTATAGTCGAAAGCATCGACCGCACACAGCTCCCCCCGCGCCCCCCGCAGCAGCTCGACGACCGCGCCGTCCCCGCCGCCCGCGAAGCGGTCCTCCGCGAGGAGGTCCTCGCGTGCCGGCCGGCGCGGGTCGACGTCGTGAGCGGGGCCGACCCCGCCGTGCAGGGCTACCGCACGGCCTGCCGGGAGCTGCTCGAGAGGGCCGGGCTGTGAGCGCGCCCGCAGTCGAGCTGCGCCGCCCCCGGGGCCGGTCGCACCGGCACCGGGAGCTGATCTGGGGCACCGCCGTGACCGTGGACGTCCGCGCCGGCGCGGAGGGCCTGCCCCCCGAGTCCACGGTGCAGCACGCGCTGGACACGGCCGTGGCCAACATGCGGTGGGTCGACGCCGTCTTCTCCACCTACCGCCCCGACTCGCTCGTGACGGCCCTCCGCTCCGGTCTGCTGGACGAGCACCGGCTCAGCCGCTGGGACGCCGCCCAGGGCGCCCTGCTGGACGTGCTCCAGCGCTGCCGGGAGGGCCGGGACCTGACCGACGGCTGCTTCGACCCGTGGGCCGTGCGCGGCGGCTTCGACCCCTCCGGCTACGTCACGGCGTGGGCCGCGGAGCGGATCGCCGACGACCTGGTCCGCGCCGGGTGCGCCAACGTCTGCGTGGAGGCCGGCGGGGACGTCGTGACCCGCGGCTCCGCCGCCCCCGGGGAGCCCTGGACGGTCGGGATCCGCCATCCCGACGACGCCGGGGCCGTCACGTGGACCGTGCTGCCCGGCGACGGCGCGGTGTCGACCTCCGGCACCTACGAGCGCCCGGCGCACATCGTCGACCCGCGCACCGGCCGGCCCGCCACGGGCGCCCGCTCCGCGACGGTCGTCGGCCCGGACGCACGGCTGGCCGGGGTGCTCGCCACGGCGCTCGTGGTCGCAGGCCGGGAGGGGGCCCGCTGGTTCACCGGCCTGGACGGCTGGTCGGCCTGGGCGGTGGACCCCGCCCCCGCGGACACCGCGTGGTCGGTCGGCCGGGAGCGGCACCGGGCCGGCTGAGTCCGCGCACGGCCCGGCCGGTGGCTAGGGTGGAGGCGGTGAGCACCCACCCCGACACCGCCCCGGCCCCCGACCCCACCCGCACCGGCATGGTCCGGGTCCGCGGGGCCTCCGAGCACAACCTGCGCCACGTGGACGTGGACGTCCCCCGCGACGCGATCGTCGCCTTCACCGGCGTCTCCGGATCGGGGAAGTCCTCCCTGGCCTTCGGCACCATCTACGCCGAGGCGCAGCGGCGCTACCTGGAGTCCGTGGCGCCCTACGCCCGGCGGCTGATCCAGCAGGGGCACAACCCCGCGGTCGAGGGCATCACCGGGCTGCCGCCGGCCGTCGCCCTGCAGCAGCGGCGCGGGGCGCCCAGCTCGCGCTCCACCGTGGGCACCCTCACCACGCTGTCCAACTCGATGCGCATGCTCTACTCCCGCGCGGGCACCTACCCCGCGTCCGCCGCGGGGAGCCTCGACTCGGACGCCTTCTCGCCCAACACCGCCGCCGGCGCGTGCCCGAAGTGCTCCGGCCTGGGCACCGTGCACGACGTCACCGAGTCCTCCCTGGTCCCCGATCCGGCGCTCAGCGTCCGGGACGGGGCGATCGCGGCGTGGCCGGGCGCGTGGCAGGGCAAGAACCTGCGCGACATCCTGAGCCACCTCGGCCACGACGTGGACGTCCCCTGGCGCGAGCTGCCGCGGCAGGAGCGCGACTGGATCCTGTTCACCGAGGAGCAGCCGGTCGTGGAGATCACCCCGCAGCGGGACCGGGTGGCGAAGCCGTACAAGGGCCGGTTCTGGAGCGCCCGCAGCTACGTCCTGCACACCCTCGCGGACTCCGCGAGCCAGCAGATGCGCGAGCGCGTCCTGCAGTACGTGGTCACGGGCCCCTGCCCCGCGTGCGCCGGCAGCGGCCTGCGCCCCGAGGCGCTCGCCGTGACCTTCGCGGGCCGGAGCATCGCCGAGCTCAACGGGGCCTCCCTGGGCGAGCTGGCCGAGGTGGTCCGGCCCACGGCCGCCCTGGAGCACGCCGGCACCGCCTCCCGGGCCGTGTCCTCGGGGGAGTGCAGCGAGGCCGCGGTGACCATCGCCAAGGACCTGCTCGCCCGGCTGCAGGTGCTCCTGGACCTGGGCCTGGGCTACCTGAGCCTGGACCGGTCCACGCCCACGCTCTCCCCGGGGGAGATGCAGCGGCTGCGGATCGCCACCCAGCTGCGCTCCGGGCTCTTCGGCGTGGTCTACGTGCTCGACGAGCCCTCGGCGGGCCTGCACCCGGCCGACGCCGAGCCGCTGCTGGCCGTGCTGGAGGAGCTGAAGGCCTCCGGGAACTCGGTCTTCGTGGTGGAGCACGACATGGCCGTGGTGCGGCGCTCCGACTGGGTCGTGGACGTGGGGCCGCAGGCCGGGGACCGCGGCGGCTCGGTGCTCTACAGCGGGCCCGTCCCCGGTCTGGCCGCGGTGGCGGAGTCCGCCACGCGCCCGTTCCTGTTCCCGGACGGCTCCCCCGACGGGACTCCGGGCGGGACGACGGCGGAGCGCACGCCCCGCCCGGTCGAGCGGCGGCTGCGGCTGCGCGGGGTCACGCGCCACAACCTGGTGGACCTCGACGCGGAGATCCCCCTGGGCGTGCTCACCGCCGTCACCGGGGTCTCCGGCTCGGGCAAGTCCACGCTGGTCAGCCAGGTCCTGGCCGAGACGGTCGGCCGGCACGTGCACGGCGGGTCCGGCGGCGGCACCGGGGCCGCGGCCGAGCCCGCCGTCGAGCCCGTGGCCGGGTCCGCCGCTCCGGCCGCGGCGGCCGGGACGCAGCTGGGCGCGGTCGAGGGCTTGGAGCACCTGGACCGCCTGATCCGCGTGGACCAGCGGCCCATCGGCCGGACCCCGCGCTCCAACCTGGCGACCTACACCGGACTGTTCGACGCGGTCCGCAAGCTCTACGCCGCCACGGACGAGGCGCGGGCCCGCGGCTACGGGGCCGGGCGCTTCTCCTTCAACGTGACCGGCGGCCGCTGCGAGACGTGCCAGGGCGAGGGCTTCCTGGCCGTGGAGCTGCTGTTCCTGCCGGGCACCTACGGCCCCTGCCCCGACTGCCACGGCGCCCGCTACAACCCCGAGACGCTGGAGGTGACCCACCGGGGCCGGAGCATCGCCGACGTCCTGGGCATGCGCGTGGAGACCGCCGCGGAGTTCCTCGCGGACGTCCCGGCCGCCGCGCGCAGCCTGCGCACGCTGCTCGAGGTGGGGCTGGGCTACCTGCGGCTCGGTCAGCCGGCCACCGAGCTCTCGGGCGGCGAGGCGCAGCGGATCAAGCTGGCCACCGAGCTGCAGCGGGCCCGCCGCGGCCACACCCTCTACCTCCTGGACGAGCCGACCACCGGGCTGCACCCGCAGGACGTGCAGCTGCTGCTGCGCCAGCTGAACCGCCTGGTGGACGCCGGCAACACCGTGGTGGTGGTGGAGCACGCCATGGACGTGGTGGCGGCCTCGGACTGGGTGATCGACATGGGCCCGTCCGGCGGCGAGGCCGGCGGGCGGATCGTGTGCGCCGGCACCCCGGCGGACGTGGCGGGCTGCCCGCGCAGCCGGACGGCGCCCTACCTGGCCGCGGCCCTGACCTGAGCCCCGCCCTTCCTCCTCCCGTCCTCCTCCCGTCCGCTTCTCCGGTCCGCTTCCCCGTCCGCGAGATTGCGGCTGTCGGCCACCGGGCACGGCTGCGTCGCCGTCAGCTGCGACCTCGGCGCAGGAGGCGCAGGAGGCGCAGGAGGGGACCCCGGGACGGCGAAGCCCCCGCGCGCCGGACGGCGGGCGGGGGCTGCAGGTACTGCCGGGGATCAGTTCTGCTGGTCCTTCTGGTCCTGCTCGCCGGTGCCGAGGAAGTCCCCGGCCTTCTCCTGGCCCTGGTCCACCTGGCTCTCGTACTTGTTGCCGGTGCGCTCGTCGACGGCGTCGCCGCCCCGGTCGATGCCCTGCTGGACCTTGTCCGGATGCTGGTCCGCAAGGTTCTTCGCCTTGTCCGCGAATCCTCCCATGTCCACCATGTCCGTGTCCTTTCGTCGAACGGGTCCGGCGGGCGCCGCCCACCGGAGCTGTTCCTCCATCCTGGTCCCTGGGCGGGGACTCTGGCCACCCCCGCGCCGAGACTGCGGCTGACGGCGACGCAGCCGTGCCCGGTCGCCGTCAGCCGCAACCTCGCGCGGGTCAGGTGCGGTGGCGCGGGCGGTGCAGCTGCTGGTGGAGCTCCCGCACGGCCGGGGCCAGCTCGGGGCACGGGCCGTCCACCGGCACGCCGGGGGCCACCTGGGAGATCGGCAGGGGCGCGACGGGGGCGGGCGGGACGCCGAGCTCGTGCAGCCACCGGCCGAGCTGCGCCGAGGAGGAGGCGTGCACGATGCGGCCCAGCCCCACCCAGGCGTGGGCGGCCGAGCACATGGGGCAGTGCTCGCCCGAGGTGTAGACGGTGGCCGCGGAGCGCTGCTCCGGGCTCAGGCGGGCGGCCGCCCAGCGGGCGATCTCGAACTCGGGGTGCCGGGTCGCGTCCCCGCCGGCCACCCGGTTGCGGTCCTCGAACAGCACCTCCCCCCGGGCTGAGACGAGCACCGAGCCGAACGGCTCGTCCCCGGCGCCGAGGGCCTCGCGGGCCAGCTCCACGCAGCGTCGCAGGTGTCCGCGGTCGGTCTCCGAGATGCCCATGGATCCACCCTACGGGCCGCAGTGCCGGGCCGCAGTGCCGGGCCGCAGCGCCGGGCCGTCGGCGCCGGGCCGTCGGCGCGCGCCGGCCGGCGGGACGCTGCGCGGTCCCGCCGGCCCGGCACGGGCCCCGCACGTCAGCCGTGCTCGGGCCCGCCGTCCGGGACGTCGACGACCCCTTCGAGCACCTCCACCACCACGGAGCGGGCCCGCGCCTCGGCCTCGGCCGCGTCCCCGGCGGCGACGGCGGCCGCCGTGGCCTCGTGGTCCTCGAGCGCCCCGGGGTCCGGGGAGCGGGGCATGAGCCCCAGCGCGGTGCGCCCGGACAGCACCTCGGCCACGACGTCCTGCAGGGCGGCGAGCATGGGGTTGCCGCTCGCCTCCAGCAGCAGCGCGTGGTAGGCGGTGTCCACCTCCAGGTACTCCGGGTCCGTGCCGCGGCGGGCCTCGCCGAGCTCCCGCAGCCGGGCGGCCAGCTCCACCAGCCGCCGCCGGGTGGTCTCGTCGGCCCGGACCGCCGCCAGGCGCGCGGCCGCCGGCTCGATCGCGGTCCGCAGCTCCGTGAGGCTGCGCAGCTGCTCGTCCCGGCCCGGGCCGGCGAGCCGCCACCGGATCAGCCGGGGGTCGAACGGGTTCCAGTCCCGCGGCGGGCGGACGGTGACGCCCACGCGCCGGCGCGGCTCGAGCATCCCCATCGACTCGAGCACGCGCACCACCTCCCGCACGAGGGTGCGGGACACGCCGAACTCCTCCTCGAGACCCCCGAGGGTCAGGACCGTGCCGGGCGCCCGGGCGCCCGAGGCGATGCTCTCCCCGAGCCGGTCCAGCACCCCGCTGTGCTGCTCCACCCCGTGCATGCCGGCTCCGTCCCCGCGCGACGTGCATTACGCCGCCCCTGTTGCCAAAAGTATGATCTTTCTGTCAGCCTAGCGCGTGTCGTAGATCACGACGAGCACCCACGGCCTGCCCGCAGGCACGAGAGCACGGAGACCCTCAGTGGAAGACTGGACACAGACCCTCGGCACCACACCGCTGCTGCTGATCGCAGCGGCCGCCATCGCCCTCATCCTGGTCCTGGTGATCAGGTTCAAGCTGCACGCGTTCCTCACCCTGATCCTCGTGGCGCTGCTGACGGCGTTCGCCACGGGCATCCCGCCGGGGGTGATCGTGGAGACCGCCGTGGACGCCTTCGGCGGCACCCTCGGCTCCGTGGCCCTGCTCATCGGCCTGGGCGCCATGCTCGGCAAGCTCGTGGAGCACAGCGGCGGCGCCCGGGCCCTCGCCGACAAGCTCGTGGACGTCTTCGGCGAGAAGCGGGCGCCCTTCGGGCTCGGCATCGCCTCCCTGATCATGGGCTTCCCGATCTTCTTCGACGCCGGCCTGGTGGTCATGCTGCCGATCATCTTCGCGGTCGCCCGCCGCGTGAGCGGCAACAACGTGCTCCTCTACGGCATCCCCGCCGCCGGTGCGTTCTCCGTCATGCACGTCTTCGTGCCGCCGCACCCCGGTCCCGTGGCCGCCACCGAGCTCTACGGCGCCGACCTCGGCATGGTCCTGCTGATCGGCGTGCTGCTGGCCTTCCCGCTCTGGTACGTCTCCGCGTACCTGTGGGGAAAGCGCGTGGGCACCAAGTACGTGCTGCCCGTCCCGGGCTTCTTCGGCGACGTCGACGACGACCAGCCGGTCAACCCGCCGAAGGTCGGCACCATCATCGCCCTGCTCCTGCTGCCCCTCGTGCTCATCTTCATGAACACCGGCCTGGACTTCCTCCGCGCCGCCGGCGTGGTCTCCGAGGACGCCCCCTGGTTCCCCGTGCTCTCCATGATCGGGGCGTCCCCGGTGGCCCTGCTGATCTCCGTGCTCGTGGCCCTGTTCGTGCTCGGCGCCCGCCGCGGCGAGCACGGCACCGCCCTGGAGAAGGTCGTCGACTCCTCCCTGGGCCCGGTGGCCTCCGTCATCCTCATCACCGGCGCCGGCGGCATGTTCGGCGGCATCCTCCGGGCCTCCGGCATCGGCGACGCCCTCGAGTCCTCCCTGGACGGCATCGGCCTGCCCGTCATCTTCGCCGCCTACCTCATCGCCGTGGTCCTGCGCCTGGCCCAGGGCTCGGCCACCGTGGCCCTGGTCACCGCCGCCGGCCTCATGGCCCCTGCCGTGGCCGCGGGCGACTTCAACTCCGTGCAGGTCGCGGCCGTCGTGCTGGCCACCGCCGCCGGCTCGGTCTTCGCCGGCCACGTGAACGACTCCGGCTTCTGGCTCGTCGGCCGGCTCATGGGCATGGACGTCAAGACCACGCTGAAGACGTGGACCGTCCAGCAGGCCCTGGAGTCCGTCGTGGGCTTCGCCATCGTCCTCGTCATCTTCTACATCGCCTGAGGTCCCCGTGCGCAACGTCTTCGACATCACCGGCCGGCTCGCCCTCGTCACCGGGTCCTCCCGGGGGCTGGGGCGGGCCCTGGCCACGGGCCTCGCCGAGGCGGGCGCCCGCGTGGTCCTGCACGGGCGCGACGCCGAGGCCCTCGCCCGGGTGCGCGACGAGATCGCCGGCAGCACGGGCACGGACCCGGCCACGGCGGCCTTCGACCTCACCGACGCCGAGGCCGTGCGGACGGGGATCGAGGCGGTCCTGGCCGAGCACGGCGTGCCGGACATCCTGGTGAACAACGCCGGGATCCAGCGCCGCGCCCCCTTCGCCGAGTTCGCGGCCCAGGATTGGGAGGACATCGTCGCGGCGAACCTCTCGAGCGTGTTCCACGTGTCCCGGGCCGTGGTCCCCGGAATGCAGGAGCGCGGCTCGGGCAAGATCGTCAACATCGGTTCCGTGCAGTCGGTGCTCGCCCGGCAGACCATCGCCCCGTACTCGGCCACCAAGGGCGGGGTGGTCATGTTCACCAAGGGGATGGCCGCGGACCTCGCCCGGCACAACATCCAGGTCAACGCGATCTCGCCCGGCTACTTCGCCACGGAGATGAACCAGGCGCTGATCGCGGACGAGGAGTTCAACCGCTGGGTGGTCGAGCGCACCCCGGCCCGGCGCTGGGGACAGGTCGAGGAGCTCGTGGGCACCCTGGTCTACCTGTGCTCGGACGCCTCCAGCTTCGTCTCGGGCCACAACGTCCTGGTCGACGGCGGCATGACCTCCGTCCTCTGACCCGGACCCGCAGCACCGCCCCGCAGCACCGCCCCGCAGGACCGCCCCGCAGGACCGCCCCGCAGGACCGCCCCGCGACACCGCGGCACCGCACCGCAACGGCGCCCCGGGGCGCACCAGGAGGAGAGCTCATGAAGGCCATCGTGATCCACGGCAAGGACGACCTGCGGGTCGAGGACCTGCCCACCCCGCAGCCCGCCGAGGGGCAGGTCCGGCTCCGGATCGCCTACGGCGGGGTGTGCGGGTCGGACCTGCACTACTGGGCCGAGGGCGCCAACGGCGAGTACGTGGTCCGGGAGCCCCTCGTGCCCGGTCACGAGGTCTCCGGCACGGTGGACCTCGACCCCGCCGGCGAGCTCGCCCCGGGCACCCCGGTGACAGTCCACCCCGCCACGTTCGGCACGCCCGAGCCCGGGATCGAGGACCGCCGCCACCTGTGGCCCGGCGGGGCCTACCTGGGCAGCGCCTCCACCCGGCCGCACACCCAGGGCGGGCTGAGCGAGTACCTCCTGGTCCGCCGCGACATGGTCCGGGTGCTCCCGGCGGACCTGCCGCTGCGCCGGGCCGCGCTCGCCGAGCCCCTGGCCGTGGCGCTGCACGGTCTCACCGTGGCCGGGGACGTGACCGGCCGGCGCGTGCTCGTCTCCGGGTCCGGGCCGATCGGGCTGCTCGCCGCCGCCGCGGCCCTGGCCCGCGGCGCGGCCGAGGTCGTGGCCACCGACGTCCTCGAGGGCCCGCTCGAGCGGGCGCGCGCGCTCGGCGTGCACGGCACCGTCCGGGTGGGGGCCGAGCAGGTCCCGGCCGGGGCGTTCGACGTGGTGCTGGAGTGCTCCGGCGTGCCGGCGGCCGTGGGCCCCGCGCTGGTGGGCGCCCGCCGCGGCGGCGTCGTGGTCCAGGTGGGGATGGTGCCGGACGAGGCCCGGCCCGTGAACCTCGCCCCGCTCGTCTCCAAGGAGCTCCAGCTGCGCGGCTCCTTCCGGTTCGACGACGAGATCGACGAGGCGATCGGGCTGCTCGCCGCACGCCCCGGGATCGAGGACGTGGTCACGCACGAGTTCCCCGCCGACCGGGCCGTCGAGGCCTTCGCCACGGCCCGGGACTCCGCGGTCTCCGGCAAGGTCCTGGTGTCCCTGCTCGCCGGGGACCCCCTGGCCGCCGGGGAGGGGCACTGATGCCGGGGCCGGCGGCGACCGGGCACCCGGAGCCCGTGGTGGTGGGCGTCGACATCGGCACCACGAGCACCAAGGCGGTGGCCTTCACGGTGGGCGGGGAGCAGCTCGCCGCCTCCTCCGCCGGCTACCCGCTGGAGGAGCCGCACCCCGGCCACGCCGTGCAGGACCCCCGGCTGATCCTGCAGGCCGTGCAGGACACCGTCCGCGCGGTGGTCGAGGAGGTCGGGGCGGAGCGCGTGGCCGGGCTGTCCTGCAGCGCCGCGATGCACAGCCTGCTGGGCCTCTCGCCCGAGGGGGAGCCCCTCACCCCGCTCGTCACCTGGGCCGACACCCGGGCGAGCGTCCAGGCGGAACGGCTGCGCGCGAGCTCGGGCGGGCTCGCCCTGCACCGGCGCACGGGCACCCCGGTGCACCCGATGTCCCCGCTGCCCAAGCTCGTGTGGTTCCACGACCAGGAGCCCAAGCTCTGCGAGCGCGTCGCGTTCTGGGCCGGCATCAAGGAGTACGTGCTGCTGCGGCTGTGCAACGCGCTCGTGACGGACCACTCGGTGGCCTCGGCCACCGGGCTCATGAACATCCACGAGCTCGCCTGGGACGGCGAGGCCCTCGCCCTCGCCGGGATCCTGCCCGAGCAGCTGCCCGAGCTCGTGCCCACCACCCACGTGCTGCCCGGGCTCACGGACCAGGGCGCCCGGGCCACCGGGCTTCCCGCGACCACGCCGGTGGTGGTCGGGGCCAGCGACGGGCCGCTGGCCAACCTGGGGCTGGGCGCGGTCCGGCCCGGGGTCGCCGCCTGCTCGATCGGCACGAGCGGCGCGCTGCGCGTCGTCGTCGACCGTCCCGTGGTGGACCCGCTGGGACGGGTCTTCTGCTACGCCCTGACCCCGGGGCGCTGGGTGGTCGGCGGGGCGATCAACAACGGCGGCGTGGTCCTGGGCTGGGCCGGGGACGCCCTCGCCCCGGACCTGGGGGAGGAGCCGGAGGAGGAGCTGCTCGAGCTCGCGGCGAGCGTGCCGGCCGGGTCCGGGGGCCTGCTCATGCTGCCCTACCTGCTGAGCGAGCGCGCCCCGCACTGGAGCTCCCTGCCCAAGGGCGCCTACGTGGGGCTGACCCGCGCCCACCGCCGCGAGCACCTGGTGCGCGCCGCCCTGGAGGGCGTGTGCCAGCAGCTCGGGCTGGTCCTGCAGTCGATGCGCTCGGCCGGTCTGACCGTCGAGCAGATCCGCGCCACCGGCGGCTTCGCCCGCAGCCCGCTGTGGCGGCAGCTGCTCGCCGACGTCCTCGGCACGGACATCTCCTTCGCCTCGGGGCACGAGGGCTCCGGGTTCGGCGCCGCGTTGCTCGGGATGCAGGCGCTCGGGCTGATCGAGTCCGTCGACGTGGCCGCGGACCTGGTGGAGGTGCAGTCCACCGTGCGCCCGGATCCGGCCGACGCGGCGGTGCACGCGTCCCTGCAGCCGGTGTTCGAGCAGCTCTACGAAGCCCTCGTGCCCACGTTCGCGTCCCTGCGCCGGCTGGCGCCCTCCTTGCCGCTCGAGCGCGACTGACCCCTCCGGCGGCCCCGCGGCGGTCCGGTGCACCCCCGGTCCAGTGCACCGGTCCGGCGCTCGGTCCGGTGCCCGTTCCGGGGGTGCACCGGAGCGTCCGCGTGGGAGAATGGTCGTGTTCTGTGGCGCTGCGGGACCGTCCGGCCCCGCACCGCGGATCGTCGGCGCCGAGGGGGACCGCCATGATCACGAGAAGGGACGTGGAAGAACTCCACCGCCAGGTCCGCGGCCCGGTCCTGCTGCCCGACGACGACGGCTTCGCGCAGGAGGCCGCCGGCTTCAACCTGGCCGGCGTCCACCACCCGGACGTGGTGGTCGGCGTGGCCGACGCCGCCGACGTGGTGGCCGCGATGCGGTGGGCCGCCGCCCACCACGAGCCCGTGGGGGTCCAGTCCACGGGCCACGGCGCGGACCAGCCCATGCAGGGCGGGCTGCTCGTGACGACGCACCGGATGCAGGAGCTCGAGGTCGACCCCCGCCGCCGGACGGCACGGATCGGCGCCGGCGTGCGGTGGCGCCGGGTGATCGACGCGGTCGCGCCCCACGGGCTCGCGGTCCTCAACGGCTCGGCCAGCGACGCCGGGGCGGTGGGCTACACCCTGGGCGGAGGGCTGCCGGTGCTCGGGCGGGTCTTCGGGTTCGCCGCCGACCACCTCCTGGGCCTCGACGTGGTCACCCCCGACGGTCGGTTGCGCCACGTGGACGCCCGGCACGAGCCGGAGCTGTTCGCCCTGCTGCGCGGGGGCAAGGGCAACCTGGGCCTCGTCACCGCCATGACCCTCGACCTGGTCCCGCTGGAGGACCTCTACGGAGGCGGCATCTTCTACTCCGGCACCGACGCCCAGGAGGTGCTCAGCGCGTTCAGCCGGTGGGCGCCCACCCTGCCCGAGCACGCCTCGACGTCCGTGGCCCTGCGCTGGATGCCGCACGACCCGACCGTCCCCGAGCAGCTGCACCAGCGGATGCTCGTGCACCTGCGCTTCTGCTGGGTGGGCCCGGCGGACGAGGGGGCCCGTGTCCTCGCGCCGATGCGGGAGATCGCACGACCGGTCCTGGACCTCGTGGGCCCCATGGACTACCGGGACATCGACCAGGTGCACATGGACGCCACCGAGCCGGGGCTCTACGTGCTCACGGGCGAGTTCCTGCGGGAGTTCGACGCCGCCGCGGTCATGACGCTGCTGCAGCGCGCGGGCCCCGGCAGCCGGTGCCCGCTCCCGGAGGTGGGGATCCGCCTCATGGGCGGAGCGTTCGCCCGGACGGACGGCACCCAGGACGCCGTCTCGGGACGGGACGCGGCGTTCTTCCTGGAGCTCATCGGCTGGCTCGCGCCCCACGTGGCCGAGGCGACGCCCCGGGCGCTGGCCGAGATCCTGCAGGCCATGGCCCCGTGGTCCACGGGGCGGGCGTTCGTGAACATGCACGGGGTCCCGGGCGGGGAGCGCGAGCACGCCCGGGCGTGGTCCGAGGAGGTCTACGCCCGCCTGGTCCGGGCCAAGGCCCTCTACGACCCGGACAACCTGCTGCGCTTCCAGCACGTGGTGGGGCAGGAGCGCGCGGGTCCCGGCACTGGCCAGCCGGCGGACAGCTCCGCATGATGGACTCGTGGCAGCACCGCCGCGGCACCGCGCGGTGACCTCTCTCGGAAGGAGACGTGATGGTGAACTTCAAGGGGCTCACGGCCAAGGCCAAGCAGCTCGCCCAGCGCAACCCGGACAAGGTCGACAAGGTCCTCGACCAGGCCGGCAACTTCGTGGACAAGCGCACCGGGCGCAAGTACGAGCGCCACGTGGACACGGTCCAGCAGAAGGCGCGCCAGTTCCTCGGCGGCAACCGCACCCCCGGAGACCGGGCGGCCGGAGGCACGGTTCCGGGCGACCGGACGCAGGGCGACCGGGCTCCGGACGGACCCGCTCAGGGCGGCCCGGCCGCCGGCGGGCGCCCGGACGGGCAGCCGGGCGCGCCGGGGGCGGCGGACCGTCCCGGCGACGTGCCCGGCACCGGGGGACCGGACCGGGGCCCCCGCTCCTGAGCGGGTCCCCGGGCCGCACCGGACCCCGCCCGCCGTGCGCTCGCAGCACGGCGGGCGGGGTCCGTCGTCCCGGAGGGTGGCCACGACCGTGGCGGTCCGCCGGGGACACCTGTGCTGCCCGTCCTGGCCGCTGCGGAGATCCGAGCGCCGCTCCTGTCACAATGAGGCCATGACCGCAGCGGATCCCTCTGGCAGCGACAACGACGACGGCGGGGTGCGCGCGGGGGTGTGGGCCACCCTCGGCGAGGCCCGGACCGTGCTCGCCCTGGAGCGCGCCGGCTTCGACTGGGTGGGCGTCGACGCCCAGCACGGCCACTTCGACGACGCCGCCGTCCGCGCCCTCTTCGCCCTGCGGCGCGCGCCGTCCGCCCCGGTGCTGGTCCGGGTCGCCGCGAACGACCTCACCCTGATCGGCCGGGCGCTGGACACCGGCGCCGACGGCGTCGTGGTGCCGCTCGTCCAGGACGCGTCCCAGGCCGAGGCCGCCGTCGCCGCGGCGCACTTCCCGCCGCGGGGCGCCCGGAGCTGGGGGCCGCTGCCCGGCTCGCGGGACGCCGCCGGGGTGGCGGACCTGCCCCGGCCGCTGTGCGCGGTGATGGTGGAGACGGCCTCCGCGGTCGCCGGGGTCCGGGCGATCGCGGCGGTCCCGGACCTGGACATGGTCTTCGTGGGGCCCTTCGACCTCGCACTCGCCCTGGGCCGGGACGTCGACGAGCTGCTCGCGGACACCGCGGCGGACGCGCCCCTGCCCACGATCGTGCGGGCGTGCCGGGAGGCCGGCGTCCTGGCGGGCGCCTTCGGCGGGTCCCCGGAGCGTGCCGCCGCGCTGCGGGCGCAGGGCTTCTCCTGGATTGCGGTCACCACCGACGCGGGGGTCCTGCAGCTCGGCGGCGAGGCGGCCCGGGCGGCCCTGGCGCGCTCGTCATGAGCACCCGTCCGGGAGGAGGGCACCGGCACCCCCTGCGGTGGGTGCTGTCCCGGGAGCTGGTCCGCGACTGGCTGCGCTCGTTCCGGACCAGCCGCAGCGCCCTGTACTTCCGGGTCCGGAACCGCTGCTCGGCCGCGCCCGTGCGGGGGGACGCGCCCGTGGTCGTGAGCCTCACGTCCTACGGGAACCGGATCCGGACGGTGCACCTGGCCGTGGAGTCGATGGCGCACGGCACCGTCCGCCCGCGGCGGCTGATCCTGTGGCTGCGGGAGGCCGACGTCGTGGCCGATCCGCCCCCGCCGCTGGCCCGGCTGGTGCGCCGGGGCCTCGAGCTGCGGTGCACCGAGGACTGGGGTCCCCACCAGAAGTACTACCCCTATGTGCGCTCCGTGGCCCACCACGAGCTCCCGATGGTCATCGCGGACGACGACGTGCTCTACGGCCGGACGTGGCTCGAGGAGCTGCTGGCGGTCCACGAGCGGCACCCCCGGGACGTGATCGCCCACCGTGCGCACCGGCTGGGCGTCGGGAACGGGCGGATCCTGCCCTACGCCACCTGGAGCCCCGGCGCCCCCGCGGAGGCCTCCTACCGGACGTTCGCCACGGGCACCTCCGGGGTGCTCTATCCCCCGCACCTGCTCGACGCCCTGCGGGACGCGGGGAGCGGGTTCACGGCCTGCGCCCCCATGGCCGACGACGTGTGGCTGCACGCCGTCGCGCTGCGCCACCGGACCCGGACCCGGCCCGTCGACGACGGCCGCACCAGCTACCGCCCCATTCCCCGGATGCTCTTCACGGGCCTCAGGACCACCAATGTGCTGCGCGGAGGCAACGACATGCAGATCGCAGCCACGTATTCGGCCTCGGACGTGGAAGAGTTGGAGCGTGCACGGGCGGCCGAGGGCCCCTGAGCACGAGTGGACGGGCAGTTCCCCCGCTTCCCGCCCACCGGCCGTCCCCCCACGGCCGCTGTCCGCGCTCCCATCCCCCCAGGAGTTCCCATGCCGAACGAGCACCGCCGCCCGCACCCGCCCTACCACGCCGGCACCGACGGGCCACGAGCAGCAGAGCACTCGATCGTCTTCGACTCGCCGGCCGAGCTGGCCGCCTACACCCGCCACGACCGCCTGGTCAGCGACGGCCCCCTCCTGCTGGCCCGCCGCGCCGGCTACCACCCCGACGGGTCCTGGCCCTGCTCGGCGCTGGAGTCCGCCCGGAACGTCCTCGCCACCCGGGCGCGCACGATGGTCGAGATCGAGCTGCGCACCACGGTCGACGGCCGGTGCGTGGTCCTGCACGAGGCCGTGATGGGGCACGGGAGCACCGGCGCCGGCCCCGTGAGCGAGCAGTCGGCGGACTACGTGCTCAGCCAGCACCTGGTGGACAACTACGGCGAGGTCACCCGGTTCCCCGTCCGGGAGGCCGCGGAGTTCCTCACCTGGGCGGTGCTGGCCGGCGCGGTGCTGTGGCTCGACGTCAGGAACGTGGCCCCGGAGGCCGTCGTCGAGCTCGTCCGCACGCACCGGGCCGAGAGCCAGGTGGTGGTCGGCGTGAACGGCCTGACGGAGCTGGCCGTCTACCGCAGGATCGCCCCCGACCTCGTCTACTTCGTCCCCACCCACCCGGACGGCCTGCCCACGGTCGACGACGTCCGGCGGGAGGTGCCCGACCTCCGCCGGGTGGTCGGGTTCGCCGGCCACTACGTCCCGGACATGGAGGAGAGCCTGCGGATGCGGAGCTGGAACGTGCCCATGCGCCTCGAGCTGCACCGCTACGACGAGAACCTGCCCGCCGACGCCCTCGACGTGCACTACTACCGCCGCGCGGTCGAGGCCGGCTTCGGGATCCTCTCCACGAGCCACTACCGCGAGGTGGCCGACCTCCTCGGCCTGTCCGGGTGGGCGCCCAAGGACGGCGCCGGGGCGCGTCCCCGCTCCGGCGGGGACGCGCGCAGCCGGAGCTGACCCCGCCGGGTGTGGCGCGGCGCGGCAGCCTCGCCTACTGTCGTGGACCACAGCGGGTGCGCCCCCGGCGATCGGGAGCTGCGGCCCGCGCAGGACCGGCGGACCGAGGAGGCGCACCGTGGCACACGTCCAGCTGCTCGGCACCGGGGGCACCATCGCCTCCCGGGGCGCCGGTGACCAGGGCGCGGTGGCCACGGACACCGCCGCCGACCTCGCGCAGGACCGCTACGGGGAGCTGACCGTCACCGCCCGGGACGTGCTGACCACCGGCAGCTACCGGCTCACCCCGGGGCAGCTGCGGACGATCGCCGAGGCGGTCCGGGACGCGCTGGCCGACCCGGCCACCGACGGGGTGGTGGTCACCCACGGGACCGACACCCTCGAGGAGACCGCCTTCCTGCTCGACCTCGTGCACGACAGCGCGAAGAGCACGGTCCTCACCGGCGCCCAGCAGCCCGCCGACAGCCCGGCCCCGGACGGGCCGCGCAACGTGGGCGAGGCGGTGCTGGCCGCCGCCGACGAACGGCTGCGCGGCCGCGGGGCGCTGATCTCCTTCGCCGGCACGGTCCGCTCCGCCCGCGGCGCCCGCAAGGCCCACACCCTCGCGGCCGACCCGTTCGCGGGCGGGGTCGAGGTCGCGCACCTGGCCGGGGACGAGCTCGTCGTCACGGCCGCTCCGCTCCGGCGCCCCGCCCTGCCCCTGCCGCCGCCGGCCTTCGACACCACGCGGGTCGAGATCATCACGGCCCACCCCGGGGCGACCCCGGACCTCTTCGACTTCGCGGTGCGCTCCGGGGCGCAGGCCGTGGTCCTCGCCGGCTCGGGCACCGGCAACGCGGGCCCCGGCTTCGCGGAGGCGGTGCGCCGGTCGGTCGGGGCCGGGTGCGCCGTGGTGCTCGCTTCCCGTGTCCCCTGGGGGCCCGTGCTGCCGGTCTACGGCAACGGCGGTGGCGTGGACCTCGTGGCCGCCGGCGCGGTCCCGTCCGGGGACCTCAACCCCTTCCAGGCGAGGATCCTCGCGGCGCTGCTCATCGCCCACGGCACCCCGGTCCACGAGTTCCCCGAGGCCTTCCGGCCGTACTGCTGAACACCGACCCACCAGGAGGAAGCATGTCCAAGAAGATCTATGTCTCGGTCGGCATCGACGTGGACGCCGTCGGCGGCTGGCTCGGCTCCTACGGCGGGGAGGACTCCCCGGGGGACATCTCCCGCGGGCTCTTCGCCGGCGAGGTCGGGGTGCCGCGGCTGCTCCAGCTGGCCCAGCGCCGGGAGATGCCGGTGACCTGGTTCTGGCCCGGGCACTCCGTCGAGACCTTCCCCGAGCAGTTCGACGCGACCGTGGCCGCCGGGCACGAGATCGGCGTGCACGGCTACTCCCACGAGAACCCGATCGCGATGACCCGGCAGCAGGAGACCGAGATCCTCGACTACTGCACCGACCTCATCGAGCGGCGGTCGGGGAGGAAGCCGGTGGGCTACGTGGCCCCGTGGTGGGAGTTCTCCTCGGTGACCAACGAGATCCTGCTCGAGCGCGGGTTCCTCTACGACCACTCGCTGATGCACGACGACCACACCCCGTACTACGTGCGCGTCGGGGACTCCTGGACCAGGATCGACTACGAGGCGGCCTCGGCGAAGGAGTGGATGAAGCCGCTGGTCCGGGGCGAGGAGACGGACCTGATCGAGATCCCGGCCTCGTGGTACCTGGACGACCTGCCGCCGATGATGTTCATCAAGTCCAGCCCGAACAGCCACGGCTTCGTGTCCCCGCGCGACGTCGAGCAGCTGTGGAAGGACCAGTTCGACTGGGTCCACCGGGAGATGGACTACGCGGTGTTCCCGATCACCATCCACCCGGACGTCTCGGGGCGGCCGCAGAACCTGCTGATGCTCGAGCGGCTCTTCGACCACATCGCCGGCCACGACGGCGTGGAGTTCGCCTTCATGGAGGACGTCGCCCGCGACTTCGCCGCCCGCCACCCCCGCACCTCCGGCTGAGCGTGCGGGCCGGGGGCTCCGGGGACCGGCCGGTCCCCGGAGCCCCGGGCACGCCCGCGGCGTGACCTCCCGGGGCCCGCGCACGAGGACGCCGGGCGCCCCGGTCAGGGGGCGCCCGGCGTCCTGGCGCAGGGCCTCAGTCGTCGGGTCAGTCGTCGCCCGGCGCGTCCGCGGGGGCGTCCCCCTCGGCCTGGGAGGGCTTGTTGTCGTCCGGGTCGACGGCCGGCTCCACGCTCTGGTCCTCGGGCAGGTCCCCCTCGGCCTGGGACGGCTTGTTCTCGGCCGGGTCCGGGGTCGTCTCGCTCATGCCGCTCCTCGTGTGCTCAGCAGGGTGATGGTCCCGGCTCACGCTACGCCGGGCCCGGAGCCCCGACAAGAGGATCCCGCTACGCGGCCCGGCCGGCGCGGATCGCGGCGTAGAGCTGCGCGGGGATCAGCCCGGTCCGGTGGGCCCGCTCGACCGCGGCGAAGCCCTCCTCGGTCTCCTCGTACGGGAAGTGGAGGAGGTCCGCCGCGAGCTCCCAGTGGTCGATCATCCCGCCGGCCCACAGCTGGCAGATCGCCCACGGGGTGTCCGCGGAGAAGGTCGGAACGTCGGGCAGGACGTACTCGCCGGCCGGCACGCGCCAGGCCTCGAGACTGTCCAGGTCCGCGGCGAGCTCCTCGAGGGTGTCGTAGTGGCCCGCGCGGTCCGGGTCCACGGAGCCGTTGGCGTTGGCCAGCTCGACGTCGTAGCCGCCCTCGGCCGCGGCGAACACGGTGGTGGGCCCCGGCTCCCCGCCCACGCCGGCGTCCAGGGGCAGCTGGGACGGCAGCCACTCCCAGCCGTCGCCGAGCTGGTCCATCTCCAGGTCCCGGTAGGCCACCCAGCCGCGGGCGACGAGCAGCTCGTGGGCATCGTCGTCCCACGTGCCCTGCTCGGCGCCCTCGACGTCGACGGTGCGGGCGCCGGCGGCGGCGTGGAACTCCCGCCGCTGCTGCTTCTTCTTGGCGGCAGCCTTCTTGCGGGGCTTGCTCTTGGGCACGGGTCCTCCTGACGGGCGGGGACGCACGCGTGAGCGGTCCCTCGGACCTCCCATGATGGTCCATGCGGCGGGATCCGGGGACGCCGGCACCGTTGGCGTCCCGGCCGGGGCCGACGACGACGAGCCGGCCGCCCCGGCACCGCGGGGCCGCCGAGCCCGCCGGCCGGACCGGGACCGTGCTTGTCCCGCTCCCCGTCCGGGAGTAGCTTGCGGGCATGACCACCGGCAGCACGGACGTCGTCCGGCGGCTCTTCGCCGCCTACCTCGCGCAGGACGAGGCCGCGGCCCGCGAGCTCGTCGGGGACGGGTTCCGCTTCACCTCCCCGCAGGACGACCACATCGACCGGGCGGCGTACTTCGAGCGCTGCTTCCCCACGGCGGGCCGGGTGGCCCGGCAGGACCTGCTCCAGGTGGTCGAGGCGGAGCCCGGACTGGTGTTCGTCCGCTACGAGTACGAGCTCAGGGCCGGCGGGATCTTCGAGAACATGGAGGCGATCACCGTGCGGGACGGGCGCGTGCTGGAGGCCCGGGTCTATTTCGGCGGGCCGCCGCGACCGTAGACTCCGAGGACCATCCGACGCCCAGGAGGCTCGCCATGAAGCACTACCTGCTCAGCATCGAACAGCCCGACGGCGGGCCGGCGGCCCCGGAGGTCCTCGAACCCGTGATGCGGGACGTCGCGGCCTTCAACGAGGAGCTCAGGGCGGCCGGGGCGTGGGTCTTCGCCGGGGGCCTGGACCGGGCGGAGGCGTCCGTCGTCGTGCGCTTCCACGGGGACGACGTGGTGACCACGGACGGCCCGTACGAGCGGGAGGACGAGCACGCCGGGGGCATCTGCATCGTGGCCGCGCCCGACTACGACGCCGCCATCGAGTGGGGGCGGAAACTGGCGCGGGCGACCACCCTCCCCGTGGAGGTGCGCGAGTTCCAGGGCGAGCCGACGGAGCACCTGGCGTAGCCTCCGCCCGCGACGGAGCCCGCGAACGGTCCAGGGGCCGGCGCGTTCGCCCCGCACGTTCTTGCAGTGCTTCACGGCCCCGGCGCGGCGGCTCACCGGCCGATCTGCTCGGCCTGCGCCTCCCAGGCGGCATGGGCATCCCGCGGCCGGGCCGGCCGCCGGGTCTCCCGCAGCGCCCGGAGCGCGGCGTTGCGCTCGCGCGCCAGGGAGTCCGCGGCCGCCCGGGCGGCGGCGTCCTCGCGGACCTGGGCGCGGACGGCGGTGATGGTGCCCATGATGGTCTCGACGGCCTGCGACCCGCCCGCCAGGTACGCGGCCCGGACCTCGCGGTCCGGGTGGTAGAGGTACTGCTCGTCGGTCTGGCCGCGGTGGGTGTCGAACTCCTCGTCGGTGAGCTCCGAGATCATGGCGGCGACCCGGTCCAGGCGCGCCTCGACCTCCCCGTGCAGGGGCGTCCGGGCGGACGCGTCCCGGACGCACCACAGCGCCTGGCCGTGCCGCCGGAGCCTCGTCGCGTCCCAGTCCGCGTGCGGGACCTCGGCCAGGCGGGCGGCGACGAAGGACGCGTCCCCGCGCCGCTGCTGCGGCGGGAGGGTGCCGAGCTGCCACCGGATCCAGGCCGTGCGCATGTCCTCCACGGCGCTCCGCCGGGCCTGCTCGGCGGTCTTCGCGACCGACTTCCCGCTGCTCCTCCGGGGGCTCGTTTTCGGGCTCCTCGCAGCGGTCCGGCAGGCCGTCCGCGCACCGGGGCCCGCACCGGACCGTGCGGCGCTCTGCGGCGTGCCCCGCAGCCCCGCCCGCGCGCGCTCCGCCAGGGAGCGGCCGAGCGCCTGCAGCAGCACGCCGAGCAGCCACAGAGCGGCCGCGGCCAGCAGGATGAGCAGGATCGTGCCCAGGTTGACGAGGACGAACGAGACCACGGACAGGACGACCGCCCCGGCGACCAGGAGCGTGATCCCGGAGACGTCCTTGTTCTCGGTGTTCTGCATGGCGGATCCTCCCGAACCCTGACACCACTGGACATCCACTCTAGCCGCCGGGGCGGGATCTGTGACCGGTCCCACAGGAAACTCCCGGGGTCCAGAGGGGCCGCGGTGGAGCCGGCGGCCGGGGCCGCCCCCGATATCCTGGACCCATGAGATCCGCCGTGCTGTCCGCGTCCGCCGCCGTCCTGCTCCTCGTCTCCGGCTGCGCCGGCGGCGCCGAGCAGGACGCCCTGCTGCGGGAGCACGGGCTCGAGGGCGCGAGCACCCAGGAGGTGGTCGAGCAGCTCGACCGCACGCACGAGGACCGCGCCGCCGGGCTCGCCGGCTCCGTGACCTACGACGAGGTGGTGCTCAGCGACGGCAGCACCGAGACGGCCCTGCCCATGCCGGAGGACCGCTTCTACCTCGCGGTGGCCCCGTGGACCACCACCACGCACGAGTGCTTCTCCCACAGCCTCTCCGGGTGCCAGGGCGAGCTCGTGGGCGAGGACTTCGACGTGCGGATCACGGACGACTCCGGGGCCGTGCTCGTGGACGAGACCGTCACCAGCTACGAGAACGGCTTCGTGGGCTTCTGGCTGCCCAAGGACATCACCGGCACGCTCGAGATCGGCTCGGAGCGGGGCACGGCGGTGGAGCAGTTCGCGACCTCCCCCGACAGCCCCACGTGCCTCACGACCGTGCGGCTCGCCTGAGCCCGCCCCGAGGGAAGGAGAGCGGATGAGCATCAGCATGGCCGTGACATCCCGGGCCGTCCGCCTGCGCACGCGCCTGCAGCCGTGGACCCCGGTGGAGCAGCTGCACGGACGCCGGTATCCGGAGCCGGCCAGGATCCCGGCCGGCCTGCGGCGCTCGCACGCCGTGGAGCGCACCGAGGTGGCCGGGCGCCCGCTGCTGCGGCTGACCCCGCGCGCCGGGGAGGACGGGTCCCACCTGATCTACCTGCACGGCGGGGCGTTCGTGAACCCGCTGCTGCCGGCGCACTGGTGGATCGTCCGCGAGCTCGTGCAGGACACCGGGACCACGGTCACGGTCCCGCTCTACCGGCTGGCCCCGGAGGGCCACGTGGACGAGGGCTATGACTTCCTCGCCGCGGCCTGGGCCGACCTCGTGGCCCGGCCCGGCACGGACCGGGTCGTGGTGGCGGGGGACTCCGCGGGCGGGTGCCTGGCGATCGGGCTGGCCATGCGCCTGCGGGACGCCGGACAGCGGCTGCCCGACCACGTGGTGGGCTTCTCCCCGGCGGTGGACGTCTCCGCCACGCACCCCGCCGTGCGGGAGATCGACCCGCACGACCCCATGCTGAGCACCGACCAGGTGGTCCCCATGGCGGCGGCGTGGGCGCGGGACCGCGAGCTCACGGACCCGCTGGTCAGCCCGCTCTACGGGGACGTGGCCGGGCTGCCTCCGGTGCACGTGGTGCAGGGCGGCCAGGACATCCTCGCCGCCGACGCCCTGGCCTTCGCCCGGGACCTGGCCCGGGCGGGCAACGCCGGGAGGCTGCTCTACGAGCCCGGCGCCTTCCACGTCTACGTGGGGGCCTGGTGGACCCCGGAGGCCCGACGGGCGGTCCGGCACGTGCGCTCCCTGCTCCGAGTGCCGTCCCCGGAACCGGGCCGGCCGCAGGAATAGCCGGCCGGCCCCGGCCGTTCCCCTGATTGGTGATACATCAACCAAAAGGGGTGCGGGCATGCGGGTCGTGGTCATCGGAGCGGGGCAGGCCGGGCTCTCGGCCGCCCACCACCTGCAGCGTCGTGGCCTGGTCCCCGAGGAGGACTTCGTGGTCCTGGACGCCAACCCCGGGCCCGGGGGAGCGTGGCGGCACCGCTGGCCCTCCCTCACCTTCGGCGGCGCGCACGGGATCCACGACCTGCCCGGGCTGCCCCTCGGGGTGCCCGACCCGGACGAGCCGGCCTCCGCCGTCGTCGCCCGCTACTACGGCGAGTACGAACGCCGCTTCGGGCTTCCGGTCCACCGCCCCGTCGCGGTGCGCCGCGTCGAGGCGGAGTCCGACGACGGACCGCTCGAGGTGGTCACGGACGCCGGCACCTGGCGGACGGACCTGGTGATCAACGGCACCGGCACCTGGGACCGCCCGTACTGGCCGTACTACCCGGGCCGGGAGTCCTTCCGCGGGCGCCAGCTGCACACCCACGACTTCCGGACCGCGGAGGAGTTCCGCGGCCGGCACGTGGTGGTCGTGGGCGGCGGCACCTCGGCCGTGCAGTTCCTGCTCCAGCTCGCGGGAGCGGGCGCCACCACCACGTGGGTCACCCGCAGGCCCCCGCGCTTCACGGGCCGGGAGTTCGACGCGGACTGGGGGCGGGACGTCGAGCGACGGGTCGACGCGCGGACCCGCGCGGGGCTGCCGCCGGCCAGCGTGGTCTCGGCCACCGGTCTGCCTCTGACCCCGCAGTACCGGGCGGGGATCGACGCGGGGATCCTCGTCTCCGCGGGACCGCTGCGGGCGGTGACGCCCGAGGGAGTCCTGCTCGCCGACGGCCGCGCGGTCCGGGCGGACGCGATCCTGTGGGCCACCGGGTTCCGCCCCGCCCTCGACCACCTGTCCCCCCTGGGGCTGCGCGAACCGGGCGGCGGCATCCGCACGGACGGGGTGCGGGTGCTCCGGGAGCCGCGGGTGCTGCTGGTCGGCTACGGCGCCTCGGCCTCGACCCTCGGCGCCACGCGCGCGGGACGGGCGGCCGCCCGCGAGGCGGTGCGGCTGCTGTCCACGGCTCCGGCCGGGGCCGTAGGCTGAGGGCACCAACCCTCCCGACGAAGGAGCCCCCAGTGAGCGAGCAGCCGACCTCCGGCCCGGATCCCATCGAGGACGCGGCCTCCAACGACGACGCCGACATGTCCACCGAGATGACCCCGGTGCCGCACGAGCACGGGGACGCCAAGAACGAGGAGTCCGACCAGCAGGACTGAACCCGTTCCGGGCCCCGCGGGACGAGGCGGGCTCCCGGTCGCGGCAGAGCACGGACGAGCCCCGGCGCAGCGGTGCGCCGGGGCTCGCGCATGAGTGCCGGGCGCTCCGTTCCCGTCCCGCCCGCGACGTGACACGCGCTCGGGGCGCCGGATCCCCGCTGCCGGCGCTGGGAAGTGCAGGCGGCCCGACCGGCGTGCGCGGTGGGAGCGGTTCCACATGTAGACCGTGCGGAACAACCCCCGTCAGGACTCCCCCCTATCAATATCTATCGCCATAGGTCAATTCTTGTGCTTGACAATGTGGTGCACCTCACGCACAGTAAGCACACGGGTGAGAGCGCTCCCATACAGTGGGCGCCGCTGTCGACCGGCACGTGCGGGGCTGCGGGAAGCAGCTCGTGGGCCGTCCGGTGCCGGCAGGACCCGCCCCGTTGACGATGAAGGAGTCACCTGTGCGCACCAGAGCACGCACCACCGCCCTCTCGGCCGCAGCGGCCTGCCTGACCCTGACGCTGACCGGCTGAGGTGCCGGGGCCGCCTCCGAGGACGCCGGGGTGGACGGCGAGACCGGTACCGAGGACGTGACCCTCACGGTCGCCACGTTCAACGAGTTCGGCTACGAGGAGCTCTTCGACGAGTACGAGTCCGAGAACCCGAACGTGACCATCGAGCACAAGAAGGCCGCGACCTCCAACGAGGCCCGGGACAACCTCACCACCCGCCTGGCCGCGGGCTCGGGCCTGTCCGACATCGAGGCCATCGAGGTGGACTGGCTGCCCGAGCTGATGGAGTACCCGGACCAGTTCGCCGACCTGACGGACCCCGAGGTCGAGGGACGCTGGCTGGACTGGAAGACCGAGGCCGCCACCACGACCGACGGCCGGCTGATCGGCTACGGCACCGACTCCGGCCCGGAGGCGGTCTGCTACCGCGCGGACCTCTTCGAGGAGGCCGGCCTGCCGAGCGAGCGCGAGGAGGTCGCCGAGCTGCTCAGCGGGGACTGGGAGAACTACTTCTCGGTGGGCCGGGACTTCGTGGCCCAGAACGAGGACGTGGCCTGGTACGACTCCGCCGGAGCCACCTACCAGGGCATGATCAACCAGGTCCAGAACGCCTACGAGGAGGAGGACGGCACGGTCATCGCGGCCGAGAATCCCGAGGTGAAGGCCGTCTACGAGCAGGTCCTGGCCGCCTCCACCGAGGACGACCTCTCGGCGCACCTGGGCCAGTGGAGCGACGACTGGGCCGCCGGCTTCCAGTCCGACGCCTTCGCGACCATGCTGTGCCCGGGCTGGATGCTCGGCATCATCGAGGGCAACGCCGCCGGAGTCGAGGGCTGGGACATCGCCAACGTCTTCCCCGGCGGCGGGGGCAACTGGGGCGGGTCCTACCTGACGGTGCCCACCCAGGGGGAGCACCAGGCCGAGGCCAAGAAACTGGCCGACTGGCTGACCGCCCCGGAGCAGCAGATCAAGGCCTTCACCGCGAAGGGCAACTTCCCGAGCCAGGTCGAGGCGCTGGAGAGCGAGGAGCTGCTGAGCCAGACGAACCCGTTCTTCCGCGACGCGCCCTCGGGCGAGATCTTCGCCGAGCGCGCCCAGGCCGTGGAGGTCACCCCGTTCAAGGGGCCGAAGTACTTCCCAATCAACGACGCCATGCAGCAGGCCCTGACCCGCGTGGACGTGGACCGCACCGACGACGCCGCCTCCTCGTGGGACAAGTTCGTCACCGCGGTGAACGCGCTCTGACCCGTGGCTGTCACCGACCTCCGACCCGCGCCCCCCGTCCGGCAGCGCCGGCCGGAACGGCCCCCGAAGGCCGTCCGGCGTCTGGCGTTCTCCCAGCGGATGTCCCGGTGGGACGTCAAGCTCTCGCCCTACCTGTACATCTCGCCGTTCTTCGTCCTGTTCGCCCTCACCGGGCTGTTCCCGCTGCTCTACACCGCGTGGGTGTCCCTGCACGACTGGGACTTCATCGGCGGGCAGGGCACGTTCACCGGCCTGGAGAACTACCAGTTCGTCCTCGCCCAGCCGTTCTTCTGGAACGCCCTGGGGAACACGTTCAGCATCTTCGTGCTCTCCTCGGTGCCGCAGGTGATCCTCGCGCTGACCATCGCCGCGGCCCTGGACGCGAACCTGCGCGCCAGGACCTTCTGGCGGATGGGCGTGCTCGTGCCGTTCGTGGTGGCGCCCGTGGCGGTGGGCCTGATCTTCAACAACCTCTACGCGGACCAGTTCGGCCTGGTCAACGAGCTGCTGACGAGCGTGGGGCTGGACCCCGTCCGGTGGCACTCCGAACCCCTGGCCAGCCACTTCGCCATCGCCACGATGGTGAACTTCCGCTGGACCGGCTACAACGCCCTGATCTTCCTCGCGGCCATGCAGGCGATCCCGCGGGATCTCTACGAGGCGGCGACGATCGACGGCGCCGGGCGGGTGCGCCAGTTCCTGTCCATCACCGTGCCGATGCTGCGGCCCACCATCATCTTCGTGGTCATCACCGCCACCATCGGCGGGCTGCAGATCTTCGACGAGGCCCGGGTCTTCGACCAGTACGGCCTGGGCGGGGCGGACCGACAGTGGCAGACCCTGACCATGTACATCTGGGAGCTGGGCTGGGGCCAGCGCGACTTCGGAAGGGCCTCGGCCGTCGCCTGGCTGCTGTTCCTGCTGATCGTGCTGATCTCCCTGGCCAACTTCCTCATCACCCGGCGGATCGCCCACCAGGGAGGCCGAAAATGAGCACCTCGTCCCCCAACGCACCGCTCGAGCGCATCGCGGGCGGCGACGCCGTGCGCGGCGTCGCCGCCCGCGGCCTCCGCGGCCGGGGCCCCCGCGGACGGCGCCCCGGCCCGGGAGCCGGGATGCGCCGGCCCGGGTTCCTCACCTACGGCTTCCTGGGCGCGGTGGTCCTGGGCGCCCTCTTCCCGCTGTACTGGTCCCTGCTGGTCGGCAGCCACGACAGCACCGTGCTGAGCCGGGGCGTGCCGCTGGTGCCGGGCGGGAACTTCCTGGCCAACGCGGCCCAGGTCATGGACAGCATCCCGTTCTGGAAGGCCATGGGCAACAGCGTCCTGGTCTCCACGGTCACCGCGGCGTCGGTCGTGCTGTTCTCCACGCTCGCCGGGTTCGCCTTCGCCAAGCTCCGCTTCCGGGGCAGCAAGGGGCTGCTGGTCTTCGTCATCGCGACCATGGCCGTGCCCACCCAGCTCGGCGTGGTCCCGCTGTTCATCGTCATGGCGAAGTTCGGGTGGACCGGATCCCTCTGGGCCGTGATCGTGCCCGGCGTCGTCACGGCCTTCGGGGTGTTCTGGATGACCCAGTACCTGCGGGACGCGCTGCCGGACGAGCTCATCGAGGCCGTCCGGATGGACGGCGCCTCGATGATCCAGGCGTTCTGGCACATCGGCCTGCCCGCCGCCCGGCCGGCGGCGGCGATGCTGGCCCTGTTCACCTTCGTGGCCACGTGGACCAACTTCTTCTGGCCGTTCATCGTGCTGGACCCCTCCAACCCCACCCTCCCGGTGGCGCTGCAGCTGCTGCAGTCCGCGCACTTCGTGGACTACTCGGTCGTCCTGACCGGGGCACTGCTGTCCACCGTCCCGCTGCTGCTGCTCTTCGTGGTCGCAGGCCGTCAACTCGTGTCCGGAATCATGCAAGGAGCAGTCAAAGGATGAGCACCACACCGATCACGTTCCCCCAGCACTTCGTCTGGGGCGCCGCCACCGCCGCCTACCAGATCGAGGGCGCCGCCCACGAGGACGGCCGGCAGGACTCCATCTGGGACGTCTTCGCCCGGGTCCCCGGGGCCGTGGCCGACGCCCACAACGGGGACGTCGCCTGCGACCACTACCACCGGTCCGCGGAGGACGTGGCCATGATGCAGGAACTGAACCTGCAGGCCTACCGCTTCTCGACGTCGTGGGCCCGGTGCGTGCCGGACGGCGTCACGCCCAACCCCGAGGGCATCGCGTTCTACTCGCGCCTGGTCGACCAGCTCCTCGCGGCGGGGATCCAGCCGTGGCTCACCCTCTACCACTGGGACCTCCCGCAGGCTCTCGAGGACCGGGGGGGCTGGACGAACCGGGAGACCGCCCACCGGTTCGCCGAGTACGCGGCCGTCATGCACGAGGCCCTCGGGGACCGCGTGCGGATCTGGACGACCCTCAACGAGCCGTGGTGCTCGGCCTTCCTGGGCTACGCGGCCGGCGTGCACGCCCCGGGCCGGCAGGAGCCGCGGGCGGCGCTCGCGGCGGCCCACCACCTGCTGCTCGGGCACGGCCTGGCCGTGCAGGAGCTGCGGCGGCGCGACCCGGAGGCCACCCTCGGGATCACCCTGAACCTCACGGTGCCCGATCCGGTGGACCCGGCCAGCGCCGCGGACCGTGACGCGGCCCGCCGCATCGACGGGCAGTTCAACCGCATTTTCCTGGACCCGCTGTTCCGGGGGGAGTACCCGGCCGACGTCCTCGAGGACGTGCGCCACCTCGGCCTGGTCGACCACGTCCAGGAGGGCGACCTCGGCGTCATCGCCGCACCGCTCGACGTGCTGGGCATCAACTACTACCACGGGGAGGCCGTGACCGCGGCCCCGCAGGACGCCCCCGCCGCGCCGGAGGACCAGGCCCCGCCGAGCCGTGCCGTCTCCTCCCCGTACGTCGCGGCCGACGGCGTGCGCTCGGTGCCGCGCGGCCTGCCCGTCACCGGGATGGGCTGGGAGGTGCAGCCCGAGGGACTGCGCCGGCTGCTGAACCGGGTGCAGCAGGAGTACACCGGTCCCGCCGGCATCCCCGTGTTCATCACGGAGAACGGCGCGGCCTACGACGACGCCCCCGACGCCTCGGGGTTCGTGGACGACCAGGACCGGCTGCACTTCTTCGACGCCCACCTGCGGGCCGTCAAGGACGCCATCGACGACGGCGTGGACGTGCGCGGATACCTCGCCTGGTCCCTCATGGACAACTACGAGTGGGCGTGGGGCTATCACCAGCGGTTCGGCCTGGTCCGGGTCGACTACGAGACCCAGCGCCGCACCCCCAAGGCCAGCGCCCGCTGGTACGCCTCCGTGGCCGCGGCCAACGCGGTGCCGGCGGCGGCCTCCCAGGAGCCCGCGACGCCGGCGGGTGTCGTATCGTCTGCATGATGAACACTGAGCGGATCCGGCCGGGCCACGCCGGCGCGGGGCGGTCCAGCCCCACCCTGGAGGACATCGCCACTGCGGCGGGCGTGTCCCGGTCGACCGCCTCACGCGCCATCAACGGCGGTGACCGGGTCAGCCCGCAGGCCCAGGCTGCCGTGGACGCCGCCGTCGTCGAGCTCGGCTACACGCCCAACCGGGCGGCCCGGAGTCTGGTCACCCGGCGCACCTCCTCGATCGCGCTGGTCATCCCGGAGCCGGACATCCGGATCATGGCGGACCCGTTCTTCGCCGTGATCATCACGGGCATCACCGACGCCCTCCGGGAGACCGACGTGCAGCTGGTCCTGCTCATGTCCCGCAACGGGGACGACTCGGGCCGGGCGCTGCGGTACCTCCGCGGCGGCCACGTGGACGGCGCCATCGTGGTCTCCCACCACGAGGCCGACCCCTGGTCCACGTCCCTGCCGGGCACGGGCCTCCCCACGGTGTTCGTCGGGCGCCCCTGGGACGCCCAGCCGGGCGTCACCTACGTGGACACCGACAACTACCAGGGCGGCCGGCTGGCCGCACGGCACCTCGCGGCGCAGGGCCGCTCCCGGGTCGGTACGGTCGCCGGCCCCCCGGACATGACGGCGGCCGCGGACCGGCTCGCCGGGTGGCGGGAAGGACTGCGCGAGGCCGGTCTGCCCGAGGGGCCGGTGGCGCACGGGGACTTCACCACGGCCGGCGGCAGGGCGGCCGCCCTGCGGCTCCTCGAGGAGGCTCCCGAGCTCGACGGCGTCTTCGCCGCCTCGGACCTCATGGCCCTCGGGGTCATCGAGGCCGTGCGCGAACTGGGCCGGTCGGTCCCCGATGACGTCGCGGTGGTCGGCTACGACGACCACGCCCTGGCGGCGACCGCCGTGCCTCCCCTGACGACCGTCACCCAGCCCATGCAGGCCATGGCCGCCAAGGCCTGCGAGATGCTGCTCGAGGAGATCGACTCCCCGGGGGTGCACCCGGCGCCGTACGTCTACCCGGCCCAGCTGGTCGTGCGGGAGAGCAGCGGCGCCGCGCCGGCCCCCGCCTCCTGAGCGGGCAGGCCGCGGTCCGGGTGCGGCGACGTCCTCGTGCCCGGACCGTGCCCGGGGACGGGCGAGCAGGTCCCTCCGGTCAGGCGGCCGTCCCGAAGAGCGAGGCGCGGAGCTGGGACAGCGGCGGTGCGTGCTCGGCCAGCTCCTCGAGGTAGCCGAGATCGTCCAGGTCGCCCAGGGCAGCGGCGAGCTCCTCGCGGGTCAGCTGGGTGTTCTCGGCGACGGCGTCGAGGGCGGGGGCCTCCTCGGCGGTGACGTGCTCGGCCAGGGCGTCGAGGACGACCACGGCGTCGACGCTGACGTGCTCGTCGTGGATGGCCTCGGCGAGCAGCCGCTCGGCGGCGTAGAGGGGCGCGGCGAACATGTGGGGGACGGGGGTGTGCATCGAGGACTTCACTGCCGGAACACTACTCCGGGTTCATAAGAGTTCGCTGAGACGGGTGACAGCGCGGCCGAGCTGCCTGCGGGGACCACGGCGTCAGTTGCCACTGCGGAGCCGGTCACCTGCCCTCCGGGGCTACAGGCCGTCGTGCTCGCGGTGGGACCGGGACTTCGTGAACCAGCCCGGCCATGACACCGATGCCACGGATCCGAAGTGCCCGGACGCAGGCGGGAACACGTTCTGAGCACGACACGGGGGCCGCCTCCACCGGTGTGGAGTCGGCCCCCGTGCGGTCAGGAGCCCAGCGGATCGACCACGGCCTCGAGCTGCGGTGCCTTGCGCGCGTCGAGCACTGCTTCTACGCCCCGAGCCACCGCGAGGAGATCGGTCTCCTCGAAGCTGGAAGTCATGATCTCCAGGCCGACCGGCAGGTGGTCCTCGGTGAAGCCGGCCGGAACGGTGGCCGCCGGGAAGTGCAGTTGCGAGGCGATCACCGTGTTGGTCGGATAGGTGAGGCACGTCCAACGGTTGCCGAGCACGTCCTCATGGGTGGGGGCCGCCAGCTGGACGTCGGGAAAGACCATGGCGTCCAGGTCCAGGTCCACGAACTGCGCCTGCACGGCGCGCACGAACTTCTCGCGGGTCAGCACCCGGTCCAGGTAGTCCGGGTCGGTGCGCGGATCCTCGGGGCCGTCGGTGATGCCCTCGAAGAGATCCAGGTGCGGGTCGTAGGTGCCGGTCGCGCGGACCTCGTCCACACTGCTGATGCCCGTCTCCGGGTGGGCGGCGAAGAAGGCGTTCATGTCCTGCCGAGAACGGGTGAAGTACAGCGAGGTGAAGCCGACGTAGTCCATCAGCCCGTCGATCTCCACGTCGATCAGTTCTGCCCCGGCCTCGGCCAGGCGTGCCAGCGCTTCCTCGACCACGCGGACGACGGCCGCGGCCTCCGGGTCGGCGGGATCACCGAATGCCCCGCGCAGGACGCCGAGCCGCCGGCCCCGGACTGATCCGCCCGCCGCGGCCTCGGTGAAGGAGATGCTCCGGCGACGCTGACGGACCGCGACCGTGTACGTGTCCGCCGGGTCGAAGCCGACCAGGACGTCGAGGACCTTCGCGGCGTCCTCCACCGTCCGGGTCATCGGTCCGGCGGTGTCCTGGGGAACCACCAGGGGGGACATGCCGTCCCGGCTGATGAGTCCCGGGGTGACGCGCACGCCCACGAGGTTGCAGAACGACGCCGGAAGGCGGATGGATCCGCCCGTGTCCTCGCCGATGCCGACCAGGGCCAGGTTCGCGGCGATCGCCGCGCCGGTGCCGCTGCTGGAGCCACCCGGGTCCCGCGAGAGGTCGTAGGGGTTCTTCGTCACCCCGGACACGGACGAGGTCGAGAACCAGGAGGTCGCGAAGTCGGGCATCGTGGTCTTGCCCAGGACGATCGCCCCCGCCGCTCTCAGCTTGGTGACTGCCGTGGCATCACGCTCCGGGACGTGTTCGGCCGTGTTCCGGTTGCCATAGGTGGTGCGCAGGCCGGCGGTCGCGACCTGATCCTTGATCAGGACCGGCACGCCGTGCAGCGGCCCCGAGAGCTCACCGGTGGCCGCGTACTGCAGGTCGAGGGCGTCGGCCTCCTCGAGGGCGGTCTCCGACACCGTGATCACGGAGTTGAGCGCCGGTCCGGCGCCGTCGAGGGAGGCGATCCTGTCCAGGTATGTCTGCACCACCTCGCGGACGGTGGATTTCCCCTCCCGGTAGGCCGAGTGGACGGTGTCGATGGTGGCTTCTTCGATGTTCCAGCTCAGACTCATGGGAGATCCTCACGATCGGGGGCCGTCCGGCGTGCGGACGCTGGAAACGCTGCGGAACGCCGGATGCTGGGGCCACCGTACTGTGACCTGCGTCGCACGACAACGATGGCGGGGTCGCTGCGGGTCCAGGGCATCACCGGGAGACCGGCAGCTTCCCGTCGCGGCGCTCGCCGTGGGCCCGGCACCGCGCGCGGAGGGTCCGGCCGAGCACCAGCAGGAGCACGACGACGACGATCGGCGCGACCACCCACGGCTGCTCCAGCCACGCCCAGACGACCGCCATGCCCACGGTGCCGTAGACGACTCCCCAGATGAGGGTGCCCACGAGCATCGCGGGGATCCAGCGGCGCAGGGGCATGCCCGTGACGGCGGTGGTGAGGATGACGGCGGTCTGCAGGCCCACGGTCAGGAAGCACGCCGGGACGGCCAGGACGCCCCAACGGTGCACGAGCTTCTGGGCCCGCCGGTAGACAGCGGTGTCCATGAGCCCGCGGACGCGGTCGGAGCGCCGGCTCCCGCCGGTGGCGGCAGCGCGACCCAGGGCGAAGATCGTGGTGGTCCGCACGACGGCTCCCGCCCAGAAGAACAGGATCGCGGCGCCGAGGGGGAGGGACTCCAGCCAGGCCTGCACCCGTCCAGTCTAGGGAGGGGCCCTGACACCCGCTGACGACAGGTTGTCACTGCGAGCGCGGTCCGCCCGGGCCGGGGAGGGGCGGATCCGGCCCGCCGACGGGGGCCGCTCCGGTCCCGCAGCGGCGGCCGGGGGTACTCTCGCCCTACGTCCGGCCGGCTCCGCAGCGCCGGAGACCCGACCGAGGAGGACGCATGAGCGTGGAGATCGACGAGCACGGGACCGTGACCGCCAACGGACGCCCCGTGGACTACGCGACGGCCTACGCCTGGTGCGTCGACTCGCCCGAGACGATCACCGAGCTGGTCCAGGACACGAAGGCCTTCGCCACGGTGATCGCTGCGGCCGAGCACGCCGGCCCCGAGGAGCAGGCCGAGGCCGTCCGGCAGGCCTTCATCGCGGGCGTGCCCCGGGAACCGGGCGCCTCGTGGACCGACGCGGTGCCGCCGGAGCCGGCCACGGACGAGCCGGCCACGGACGAGCCGTCCACCGACGGGCCGGCCACCGATGAACCGGCCACCGGGGAGCCCGGCCCCGCGGGCGGCGACCCCGTCCCGACGTCCTCGGGACCGGAGTCCTGACGGGGCCCGCAGGAGCAGGAGCGGCGGTGGGCCGGGACGGTGGACTCAGCCCCGTCAGCCCCGGATCAGGTTGACGGCCAGGGCGAGCATCACCAGGCCGATCACCAGGTCCACCACCCGCCAGGTGCGCGGGCTGCTGAGCACTCCGGACAGGGCCCGGGCGCCGTAGCCCAGGGCCGAGAACCACACGACGCTGCCCACCACGGCCCCTGCCGCGAAGACCCACCGCGTGTCGGGGCCGTGCTGGTTGGCGAGGCTGCCCAGCAGCACCACGGTGTCCAGGTAGACGTGGGGGTTGAGGTAGGTCAGGGCCAGAGTGGTGGCGACCACCGATCCGCGGGACCGCGGGGCCTCGGCGGTCAGGGACGACGGCTTCACGGCGGAGACGAAGGACCGCACGGCCCACCACGCCAGGTAGGCGGCGCCGCCCCACCGCAGGACGTCCAGGACCCCCGGGAACCGGGACACCAGTGCTCCGATCCCGGCGGTGCCGCCGAGGATCAGCACCGCGTCGCTGACCATGCACAGCGCCACCACCACGCCCACGTGCTCGCGCCGGATGCCCTGGCGCAGCACGAAGGCGTTCTGCGCGCCGATGGCGATGATCAGTGCCAGGCCGCTCATCAGCCCGGTGCCCCAGATGCTCCACATGGCCTCGACGCTAGCCAGCCCCGCGGATTCAGACAAACGAATGATTTGACGGGTGCGTTAGCTTTGCTTCATGAATCTCGAGCACCTGCGCGCCCTGACCGCGATCGTCGACGAGGGCACCTTCGAGGCCGCGGCGGACGCCCTGCGGATCAGTCCCTCGGCGGTCAGCCAGCGGATCAAGGCCCTGGAGACCTCCGTGGGGCAGGTCGTGGTGCGCCGCGGCGTGCCCTGCGTCCCCACCGAGGCGGGAGCCGTGCTGCTGCGCACCGCCCGCCAGATGCAGGTCCTCGAGGCGGAGGCCCTGCACGCCCTGGGCCACGGCGCCTCCTCCCGGACGGTCACCCCGGTGGCCGTCAACGCCGACTCCCTGGCCACCTGGTTCGTGCCCGTCCTGCACGAGGCCGCCGGCTGGTCGGACACCACCCTGGACCTGCACGTGGAGGACCAGGACCACAGCAGCCGGCTCCTGCGCCAGGGCGACGTCATCGGCGCCGTCACCTCCGATCCCGCGCCCGTCAACGGGTGCCGGCTCGAGCGGCTGGGGTTCATGCGCTACGTCCCCGTGGCCGCCCCCGCACTGCGCCGGCGGTTCAGCACCGAGGACGGCGTCGACTGGGCGGCCATGCCCGTGCTCCGGTTCAACGCCAAGGACGACCTGCAGCAGCACGCCCTGCGCGTCCGCGGTGTCGACCGGCCCCCGCCCACGCACACGGTCCCGTCCGCCGAAGGATTCCTCGCCGCCGTCCGGGCCGGCCTGGGCTGGGGCATGCTCCCGGAGCTGCAGCTGGGCACGGACCTCGCCGACGGGTCCCTGGACCTGCTGGAGGACCACGCACACCACGACGTCGCGCTCTACTGGCAGAGCTGGACCCTGGACTCGCCGCGGCTGCACCGCATCACCGAGTGCGTCCGCCGGGTCGGCCGCGCGCAACTGCGCGGCAGGGAACAGGGCGGCTGAGCGGCCGCGCCTCCCGCGGTGCGGACCGCCTCGACGGCGGCGTCCGCGCCGTCGGGATCGAGGTCGCACCCGTGCGGCGGCGGGGACGGATGGGTCAGGCGTCGTACTGCGCGAGGGGGTCGACCTTCACCGGCGGCTCGCGGAGCGCGAGCTCCCGCGCGATGGCCGGGATCTCGGGATCGGCGAGGAACCCCTGGTAGTCCTTGAGCTCCCAGTCGAAGAGGACCCACACCCGGTGCGGGTCGTCGGGATCCCGGAACACGTGGGCGCCCCGGCACCCGTGCTGCCTCCGCTTCTCGACGCCGATGGTCGAGAAGGTCCTCAGGAACTGATCGAGGTCGGCGACCTCGGCGACGGTGGCGAACACGGCCCTCTCACCTTCTCCTGCGGGTGGACCGCTGCCGGGGTGCCCGAGCGCGGGCGGCCCCGGGGCCCGGTCCGGCTACATCTTCTCGCCGGGCAGCCCGGCGGCCTGCTCGATCCAGGACCGCAGCCGCGCCTCGTCCAGCTCGTCGGTCTCGCGGATGTCGAGGTAGCGGACCTCCGGGTGCTTGGAGGCCTTGGGCGGCGGCGGCTCCAGTGCGGCTCCCTTGAAGAACTGCAGCTGCACGTAGTGCGTGTAGCACCGGAAGGCCAGGAACCAGCCCTCGTCCCGGAGCCCGTAGAACGGCTGGTTCCACTTCACGGCCTTGTGCACCTCGGGGACGGTGCGCACGATCAGGTCGTCGAGGCGCCGGCCGAGGTCCCGTTTCCACCCCGGCATGGCCGCGATGTACTCCTGCACCGGGCCGTCCCCCTCGCCCTTGGGGATCTGGGGATTGCCTCCCGAGAGCAGTTTCGGTCCCGCGTCGTCCTGGTTGCGGTCGGTCATCGGATCACGCCCCTCGAAACGGTCCGTGGCAGCCGCCGAGCTGTTCCGCGGTTGCCTCGACGCCACTCAGTGTAGTCCGGCAATCCGTCCCGGTTCAGTTCGCGAAGACGTCCTGGAGCCTGTCCTCGTCGGTCCACAGGGCGAGGGAGTCGCCGCCGTTGTTGAGCACGGACCTCGTTCCGCCGTTGTAGTAGGCGCTGCCGGTGTCGGTCCCGGGCCCGGTGTGCACGCGCAGCTGCGCGCCCGGGGCCAGGGCGTAGCCCTCGCCCACCACCAGGGCGTTGTTGGCGGCGTCGCGCAGGAGCCATCCGCTGACGTCCACGGTGCGGCTCCCGGTGTTGGTGAGCACCACGTGCTCACCGGTCTCGGGCTGGACGTCGTTGCCCGGGACGTCGTTGACCGAGTCGGTGATCTGCACGCCGTGGTCGGCGGGGTAGGGGTGCTGCCCGTCGAGGTAGCGGTCGGTCTGGATCGGGAAGTCCCCGGTGATCATGTCCACGCCGAGGCCGATGACCTGCTGGACGGCCTCGGGGGAGTTCACGGTGTAGACCCCCAGGTCCAGGCCGGCGGCGTCGACGCGGGCGACGCCCGCGGCGTCCAGGGCCCGGTAGTTGGTGCCCACGGAGTCCACGAACCCGGCCCACCGTTCCAGCGTCGCGGAGCCGGGAACGGTGCCGGTGAGCTGCTGCAGGGGCACCTCGGGGGCGAGCCCGGCGAAGGTCCGGTTGGAGGTCTCGTCGAAGCCGATGACGGTGACCTTGCCGGCCTCGAGCAGCCTCGCCCAGTCCTGGTCCTGTTCCAGCGCGTCGGCGACGACCTGTTCGATGCCCGGGGAGTGGGTGGGGGACTTGATCTCGATGTAGACGCCGGTGTTGACGGTGGCGATCCTCGCGGCGTCGTCGAGGTGCGGGATCCGCTCGCCGGCGAACTTCCCGTCGAAGGAGGAGCCGGCGTCGAGCTGCTGGAGCTCGGCCCAGGTGAAGGACGTGATCGGGTCGTGCTCACGGCCGGGGAAGACCTCGGCGACGTCCGTGGTGCGTGCCGGGGTGTTGTCGTGGAACAGGAAGGGCACCCCGTCGGCGCTGAGCTGGACGTCGATCTCGAGGTAGTCGACCCCGGCGGCGCGGGCGTCCTTGAACGCGGACACGGTGTTCTCCGGCGCGGTGCCGGCGGCACCCCGGTGGCCGATGACCAGGGGGCGGTCCTGGGTGGTGGTGGAGGCGGCCGGGGGCTCGGCGACGGCGGGCCCGGTGGGGGCGGCCGCAGCGGGGGCCGCCACGCCGAGCAGGCCGGCGGCCGTCAGGGCGCCGGCGGCAGCGACGTGGAAGGGGCGGAACGCGGGGCGGGGAATGCTCATGGGGGGTGTCTTTCCGATCGGCAGTGATGGCACGGCCAGCCAACGGGACGGAGAAGACAGCAGGATCAACGCGAGGTGAAGCGCAGACGAGGTCCGGGCGACGTCGATCCGACGAGCGGGCGGGGCCCGAGGGGTGGGACGACCGGGCCGGGCCCGAGCGGTGGGATCAGGCGAGGACGACCACGACGTAGAGGCCCAGGCAGCCGAGCACGACCGTGGCCGCGGTGACACCGAGCACGCCGCGGACGTCGGCGGCGACGCGTTCGGCAGTGATTCCCGAGGAGCTGCGGGCGTAGCGGGCCCGCTGGGTCAGATAGACCGCCGTGCCGGTGAGGACGGCGACGGCGAAGAGCGCCAGGACGAACGGCCCGTGGTGGGAGACCCAGCGCAGGCAGACGGCGGCGGCGGTGATCAGCGCCAGCACGGTGCGCCCCCAGGCCAGGACGGTTCGTTCGGGCTGCAGGCCGGGGTCCTCGTGCGCCGGCGCCGGTGTCCGCGTGCCCGGGGACTGCGGGGAGGAGCTGATCATCGAGTGGTCCCGGTCAGGTCTGCAGGACGAACACGACCAGGGCCCCGGAGGCGATGGCCCCGCCGATGCCCAGCAGGGGCGCGATCAGCGGCAGCGGCAGGGGCGTTCGGCGTCGCAGGCTGCGCTCCACCCCCACCCAGCGCCAGGCGGCGCCGGCGCTGATGAGCACCCCGAGCAGCAGCAGGACCACCGCCAGGGAGGTGCGCATCGGTTCGGGGAAGAGGTCCTCCGTGAACGCCTCCACCGCGATGCCGCCGGCCAGGAACGCCAAGGAGGTGCGGATCCAGGCCAGGAAGGTGCGTTCGTTGGCCAGGGTGAACCGCGGATCCGGTTCCGTCCCGCCGCCCAGCACGCGCGCCGAGAAGCGGGGGCGCTGTGCCACGGACTCATCCATGCGGTGCCTCCCCGGCTCGTGCTGGACGCGACGTCCGCGCCCGGGGGACCAGCGGGAGGCGCATCAGCTCGTCCGGGCCAGCGGCGTCAGGCGCAGGGGCATACGGGCGAAGCCGCGCAGCACGTTGTGGACCCACGGGGACGGCTCGCCGGTGAGCTCGATCCGGTCCACCCGCTTGGCCAGCGCCTGCAGGACGAGCTCGATCTCGATCCGGGCGATGGGCTGCCCCACGCACTGGTGCAGGCCCATGCCGAAGGCCACGTGACCGGAGGCGCTGCGGTCGAGGTCGAAGACGTCGGCGTTCTCGCCCCACTTGCGGGGATCCCGGTTGGCCGCGCCCATGAACAGCAGGATCTTCGCGTCCGCGGGGATCCGGACGCCTCCGATCTCGGTGTTGACCGTGGCCGTGCGGTGGAACATCTGGAACGGGGACTCGACGCGCAGGGCCTCGTCGACGGCGAACTTGGCCAGCTTGGGATCGGCCTTGAGCTTCTCCCACTGCTCGGGGTGCCGGGCGAGGCTGTAGAGGGTGTTGCCGATGCCGAACACCGTGGTGTCGACTCCTGCCGAGAGCAGGGCACGCACCAGCAGGGTGGCCTGCTCCGGGGCGATGCGCCCCTCCTCGGCGACCTTCCAGATGTCGGCGCCCAGGCCGGTGATCGACAGGTTCTCGCGGGCGCAGCTGTCCATGATCCAGGCGGCGACCTTCTCGCCCTCGGTGAAGGCCTCTGCCCGGATCTCGTTGTCCGCGCCGAAGGCGTTGAACACCATCGCGCCGTAGGGGAGCAGGTTCTCCCGGCCCTCCGGACGCAGGCCCACCGCGTCGGGGAACACCTTCAGGGGGTAGGGCTCGGCGATGTCCTTGATGCCGTCGACGTCGCCCCGAGCCACCACCTGGTCGGCGAGCTCCTCGGCGAAGGGGCTGAACTGCTCCCGCAGCCGGCGCATGGTGGACGGGGAGATGACCCCGGCCAGGCCCCGGCGCATCACGGTGTGCGTGGGCGGGTCGGACTCCAGGATCGAGGGCGGGCGCCACTCGGCTTCCTTGCGGATGTCCTTGGGGCCGAGCCCGCCACTGGAGCAGTAGGACTCGAAGTCGGTGAGGATCTCGTAGACCCACTCGTAGCGGGTCACGGCGTAGCAGCCGTACTTCTCCAGCCAGACCACGGGACCGGCGTCCCGGAGCTTCTCGTGCAACGGGTAGGGGTCGGAGATGTTCTCGACGGAGAAGGGATCGTCGGGCAGGGACACGGCCTCGTGCCTCGTGGCGGTGACAGTCATGGTGGCTCCTGTGGCGGGTCGGTGGTTCAGAGTTCCAGGGTGAGCTTGCGGCACCCGGCGGCGGCGCGGGAGACGCAGATCATCATGGCGTCGCCGGAGTGCTTCTCCTCCTCGTTGAGGATGGCGTCCCGGTGCTCGACCTCCCCTGACACCACACGGGTCTCGCAAGTGCCGCACACCCCGGCGCGGCAGGAGGAGAGCACACGGACCCCGTGCTCCTCCACCACGTCCAGGACGGTGCGGTCCGGGGGCACGGTGACGGTCCTGCCCGTGTCGGTCAGCTCCACCTCGAAGGGCTCGGCGCTGGCCCCGGCATCGAGGTTGGCCGCGACGAAGCGCTCCAGGTGCAGAGCACCCGGGGGCCAGCCCATGCAGTAGTCCTCGATCACGCGCAGCAACGGATCGGGACCGCACGCGTAGACGAGCATCTTCGCCCGGGGCAGAGCCAGCAGGCCCTCCAGGTCGATGCGGCCGACCTCGTCCTCCGGGTAGAGCAGGACGCGGTCCCCGTACCTGGCCACGAGCTCGTCGGCGAAGGCCATCGACGCCCGGCTGCGTCCGCCGTAGGCCAGGCGCCACTCGCGGCCGGCGGCCTCTGCGGCCTCGATCATCGGCAGGATCGGCGTGATGCCGATGCCCCCGGCCACGAACAGGTACTTGCGGGAGTCGAGGAAAGGGAAGTTGTTGCGGGGGCCGTTGATGTGGACGGTGTCGCCCTCGGCCAGATCCTCGTGCACGTAGGCGGAACCACCACGGGAGTCCCGGGTGCGCAGCACCGACACCTGGATCCGGCTGCGGTCGGCCAGCGGCGAGCACAGGGAGTACTGGCGCATGTGGTGCGGCAGGATCAGGTCGATGTGCGAGCCGGGTTCCCACTGCGGGAAGTCGGAACCGCCGGGCAGGCGCAGCGTCACGCGGCGGACGCCCTCCGCCACGGTCTCGAGCCGGTCGACGATGACCTCCTCGACCTCGTGCCGGTAGCCGTTCGCGGGCTGACCCCCGGTGACGGGGCTGGGAACGGTGTTCACGGTGGTCATGATTCCTCCACTCAGGCGGTCACGGACAAGGACGCGGCCACAGCGCGGTGCGCGCTCAGGCCGCCGTCCACGCAGACGTCGGTGCCGTTGATCCAGGCGGCCTCCGGACCGACCAGGAAACCGATGGTGCGGGCGATGTCGGCCGGCTGACCGGCACGGCCCAGCAGGGCGACGGCGCCCTCGACCTTGTCCCGGCCGTGGTCCGTCTTGAAGTCCTCCAGAATGGGGGTCTGGATGGGCCCGGGGCTGACCGAGACGACACGCACCGTCCCCAGGGCGGAGGCGGCGGCCTCCAGGGTCAGCCAGCGGACGCACTCCTTGGAGAACCGGTAGGAGTTGCCGGTGACCTCGGGGTCCGCGCCGGCCAGGTCGAGGGCCGCCTCCCGGTTCTCGGCGGCGGTGAACGCCATGATCTGGTCGCGGCGCTCCGCCCAGCCGCTGGCCACGTTGGAGGCCAGGTTGAGGACCACACCGCCCTGGACCAGCTTGGGCAGCAGGGCCCGGGTCAGGTCGCGGACGCCGAAGACGTTGACGGAGAGCACGAGGCGCCACGGGGCGGTGCCGGGGACGCCGGCGATGTTGAGCAGGCCGGTGATGCCCTCCGGGATCTGCCCGGCGGCCGCGGCGACGCCCTCGGCCGTGGAGAGGTCCGCCTGGACGAAGGCCCCCGGGAAGTCGGCGGCCGTGTTGCGGTCCACGCCGATCACCTCCGCACCGGCATCGCGCAGCAGGGCTGCGGTGGCAGCACCGATGCCGGAGGCGGCGCCGGTGACGACGAAAGTCTGTCCGTCGAAAGTCATGGACGTGGTCCTTCCAGGAGGGTGGCCCCGCACGCTCGAGAGGTCCTTCGCGTGCGGTTCGGCTGTTCTCCTCCACTATGTGGCGTGGCGCACCCCGGTTCATCTCTGCTTTTCACTGGGTGGAAGATGGCGTGTGTCCGGTCACAGAGGAGCTCGATGCTGGAAGCAGGGAAGTCCGTCCGCCGGTCGGTGGGCACTTCCGGAACACGATCGAGAAGGAGATCCGGTGCCTGCCACCTACGAAGTCATCGACCCGGCCACGCTGGACCCTGTCGGAGAGGTGCCTCTGCACCGGCCCGAGGACGTCGAGCGAGCGATTGCCGCCGCGGCCACGGTCTCCCGTCCCTGGGCCGCGGACCGTGAGGCCCGCCGTGCCGCGCTGCGCCGGGCCTCCGAGGCGGTGCTGGCCGAGGCGGACGACCTCGGCCGGATCCTGTCGCTGGAGCAGGGCAAGGTCTGGGCCGAGGCCACCCAGGAGTTCAAGGCCGCGGCGGGGCTGCTGCGCCACTACGCCGACCTCGACTGGGACCTGGTCGAGACGCTGCCCCAGCGCGACGGCCGCTCCGTGCAGGTCCAGTACGCCCCCGTGGGGCTGGTGGGCGCCATCACGCCCTGGAACTTCCCGATCTCCCTGCTGGCGGTGAAGCTGGCCCCGGCGCTGGTGGCAGGGTGCACCGTGATCGCCAAGCCGTCCCCGTCCACCCCGATGTCCACCCGCGCGCTCGCCGAGGTGCTCAACCGGTTCCTGCCCGAGAACGTGCTGCAGGTCGTCACCGGCCGCGGTGTCCTCTCCAGGGCGCTGTCGGAGCTGCCGGGGGTGCGGAAGATCTCTTTCACCGGGTCCACCGAGATCGGCGCCGCCATCATGGCCCAGGCCGCGCCGACCGTGAAGAAGGTGACGCTGGAGCTGGGCGGCAACGATCCGGCGATCGTGCTCCCGGACGCGGACCTCGAGCTAACGGCCGCCCGGATCGCCGGTTCGGCCTTCCGCAACGCCGGCCAGGTGTGCATGGCGGTCAAGCGGGTCTATGTCCCCCGTGCGCAGGCGGCGGCCCTGACCGAGGCCCTCGTGCAGGCGGTCTCCGCCCTGCGGGTCGGCCACGGTGTGGCCGAAGGGACCACCATGGGGCCGATGCACACGAGCGGACAGCAGCAGCTGGTGAAGGACTACGTGGCGCGGGCCGTGGCCGAGGGCGGGCGCATCGCCCACGGCGGGGACCACGGCACCGACCTGCCGGGGTACTTCCTGGAGCCGACCGTCGTGGCCGACGCCCCGCAGCACACGGATCTGGTGGCGTGCGAGCAGTTCGGCGCGGCGCTGCCGGTGGTGGCCTACGACGACCTGGACGCCACCGTGGACGAGCTCAACGCCCAGGAGTTCGGCCTGGGGGCCTCGGTGTGGTCCCCGGACCTCGAGCGCGCCCACGAGGTGGCCTCCCGGCTCGAGGTCGGCACGGCGTGGATCAACCAGCACACCGTCGTGGAGCTGGACGCCCCCTTCGGAGGGTGGAAGGGCTCCGGCCTGGGACGCGAGCGCGGCCGGTGGGGGCTGGAGGAGTACCTGGAGCCCCGCACCGTCAACGCCCGCCCGCACGCCGGCTGACGCCGGCGGCACGGACGACGAAAGGGGCCCCGCACCGTTCTTCCGGTGCGGGGCCCCTTTCGCGGGCGGGGCCGGTCAGGCCTCGATGCCCAGCCGGAGACGCTGCTTCTGCTGGTTGACGAACGCCAGGGCGAGCACGCCGAAGACCGCCAGCAGGACGGCGGTGACCTGGAAGGCCAGCCGGTAGCCGTCGGCCGGGGTGGCGGCTCCGCCGATCAGGAAGCCGCCGACGGCCGGGGCGAACACGCCGCCGGTGGTCAGCACGGCGTTGGCCACGTTGAGGTGCCCGCCGCGCTGGGAGATGGTGGTCAGCTCGCCCACGACCAGGTAGGTGATGGCGAACATGGCCGGCGCGGTGCCGAAACCGATGCTCATGAGCGCCACCCCGAGCACCGGGGAGGAGACGAACGTGGAGGCCAGCAGGGCTGTGCCCGCACCGGCCCCGGCCAGGCCCAGGGTCCATCCGCGCGAACGGCGGCTGGGCACACCCCGCTGGTCCATCCGCTGGATCAGGATGCTCAGGCCGATCGTGGCGACGACGCCCCAGGCGGCCGGCAGGGCGATGAGAGAGCCGGCCTGCTGCCCGCTGAAGCCCATGACGTTCTGGAAGTACGCCGGGCCCCAGGACATGGCCAGGGTGAAGGTCCAGTAGGCGAAGAACGAGGCCATGACGGCGAAGATCCACGTCGGGTTCATGATGCTGCGGAAGAAGGGGACCTTCTCCTCGTTGACCCGGGAGGCCCCGGGAGCGGAGACCGCGATCTCGGTGCCCTCGATCTCGCGCTCGGCAGCCAGGGAGGTGTACGGCCCTTCCTTGCCGAGGATCATCCACGCCGTGCACCACACCACGCCCACCACGGCCAGGGCGACGAACGCCGTGCGCCACCCGTGCTGGGCGATGACCCATGCGAGCACCGGCGCGAACGCCACGATGCCCAGCGTCACTCCGGAGGAGGCCACCGCGGCCGGGGTCGCCCCCTTCTTCGAGGGGAACCACTTGTAGACCGCGTGCATGAGCACCGGAGCGAGCGGGCCCTCACCGGCGCCCAGCGCCAGCCGGGAGACCCACAGCGCCGGCAGGGTGGCGAAGACCACGACCGGCATCACGGACAGCGACCAGATCAAGCACAGGATCAGCAGGATGCTCTTGGCCCGGAACTTGTTCGCGAGCGGGGCGGCCACGAGCTGGGCGAGCCCGAAGGTGAGGAACATGGCGCTGGCGACCAGGCCGAACTGCTCCGGGGTGATGTTCAGCTCCTCCATCAGCGGCACCGCGGCCAGGCCCAGGACGGCCTTGTCCGCCCAGCTGAGCATCATGAGGAACAGCAGGAGGAACGTCAGCATCCAGGCGTAGCGGGAACGCTTCTTGCTGCTCCAGCGGCTCGGGTCCTTGGGGTCGATGCCCGCTCCCGGCGGGGCCGGCTGGGCGGATCGAGGTGCGGCAGTGGTGGTCATGGTGGTGATCTCCCGTCGTGCACCCACAGAAGTGCGGGCCGTGGTGAAGTGTCCCTGTGAATCTAGGAGCCTGTGAACTGGAGCACATAGGACGTTTTCCGGTCAGTGAAAATCGCGCATTTCCCCGCCCCGGCGGCTCGGGCAGAGTGGGACCACTTCGCCTGCCCGTCCGTGCAGGACGCGTCCCGATCGGAAGGCCCCCCCATGACTGACCGCGCTGCCCTCGACACCCCTCTCGACCAGGCCCGCGGGCTGCACGTGGTCACGCTCGGAACGGCCGCCGGGCCCGCGATCCGTTCGGAGTGCCCCGGCATCGCGACCGCCATCGTGGTGGACGGCCGGTTCTACCTCGTGGACTTCGGTCTCGGGGTCACCCGGGCCGCCCATGCGGCGGGCCTGCGCGGCGAGAACCTGATGGCCTGCTTCGTGACCCACCTGCACTCGGACCACGTGGCCGAGATCCCCGCCTACCTGCTGTGGAACTGGGGCCGGCCCGTGCAGGGCTTCACCGGGCCGGTGCAGATCCTCGGCCCCGGCCCGGCCGACCCCCGGGCCGGGGCGGTCGGGATCGCGGGTCTCGTGGAGCACGTGCTGCAGGCCTACTCCTACGACATCGACGTCCGCATCGTCGACGAAGGCCGTCCGCCGCTGTACGACCTCGTGCAGGTCGACGAGATCGAGCTGCCGGCTTCCGCGGCCGAAGCCGACGGCGAGCACACCCCGGAGATGGACCCGTTCGTGGTCTACGAGGACGAATTCGTGCGGGTGAGCGCCATCCTCGTGGAGCACCCGCCGATCTTCCCGGCCTTCGCCTTCCGCTTCGACACCGCCTACGGGTCGGTGGTGGTCTCCGGGGACACGACGGAGAGCCGGAACACCGCCACGCTGGCCGACGGTGTGGATCTGCTGGTGCACGAGGCCGTCAACCTCGACTTCTACCGGGCTCGGGACTTCGGCCCGGAGTTCCTCAACCACCAGGAGATCTCGCACACCACTCCGGCCGGGGTGGGCCGGGTCGCCGCCCGTGCCGGGGCCGCCCGGGTGGTCCTGTCCCACCTGGCCGGGGTCGCCACCGACGCGGAGTGGACCGCCGGTGTCGCCGCGGAGTACGCCGGGCCCGTCAGCGTGGCGCGGCCGGGTGAGATCTACGCCGTCGTGCCCGCCGAAGCCCCCGCGACCAGTCCCGCCTGACCCGCCGGGCGGGGTGTCAGGCGGGAACGCCCAACGAACGGGTGATCGCCGCGGACGCCACCTGCAGCGCAGGAACGATGCGCTGGGAGTCCTTGATCCGCGCCAGAGTGACGATGCCCAGAGCGGCGATCACGCCGCCTCCGGCGTCCCGGACCGGCACCGCGAGGCCGTGCGCACCGGGGGAGTGCTCCCCGTCGGTCGTCGCGTAGCCGCGTTCGCGCACCGAGGCCAGTTCCTGCTCCAGCCGGGGAAGGTCCACGATGCTGCGCGAGGTCTCCCGCACGAGCGCCTGGGTGCAGGCCTCCCACAGCTCGGCGGGCCCGTAGGCCAGCAGCACCTTCCCGCCGGCGCTGGTGTGCAGCGGCAGCTTGTCCCCGGGGCGGGCGATCGGAGCGCCGACGTGGGTGCCCGCGATCCGGTCCAGGAGCAGCGCCTCCGTGCCGTCCAGCACGAAGAGGTTGACGACCTGGCGCGTGGCGAAGAGGACGTCCTGCATGTAGGGAGCGGCCACCTGGCGGAGCCCCCGCTGCATCGGGGCGAGCATCCCCAGCTTGGCCAGGCGGGGCCCCACCGTGTACGTGCCGTCCGGCTGGCGGCTCACCGCTCCCCACCCGGACAGCTCCTTGAGGAGCCGGTGGCAGGTGGCCACCGGAATCCCGCTGCGCCGTGAGATCTGGGACAGGGTCTGCCTGGTGTGCGTGGGATCGAAGGACCCGAGCACCTCCAGGACCCGGGAGGTGACGGAGCGCCCCGGGGTGTCCGCGTTCCCAGCCATGCTTTCCTCTTCCACTGGATGGAAATCTGGGGCCAGTCTAGTGCGGCACCCGCCCACAATGAGCCCCATGGACCTGCAGACCGCCACCGACGCCGTGGCCGCCGTCGCGGTGCCGCTCTTCGCGGTCACCAGCATGGTCGCCGTGGGCCTGGGGCACACGGTCCAGCAGTTCCTCGCCCCGCTCAAGGACGTGCGGCTGGTGCTGGCGGGCATGGCGGCGAACTTCGTCGTCGCCCCGGCCGTGGCCTTCGGCGTCGTCTCCGCACTCGGCATCCCGGACGAGGCCCGTATCGGGCTGATGGTGCTGGCCTGCGCCGCCGGGGCGCCGTTCGTGCTCAAGCTGTCGAAGCTCGCGCGCGCGGACATGGCCGTGTCCTCGTCCTTGCTGGCGGTCATGCTGCTCGCCACCATCGGCTACATGCCGGTGGCGCTGCCGGTCCTGCTCCCCGGTGTCGAGGTCGCCCCGGGCGCCATCGCCTCCGTGCTGCTGCTGACCATGTTCCTGCCCCTGGTCGGGGCGGTGCTGCTGCGCCAGTTCACCCCGGCGGCCGCTCGCCTGGCGCAGGGGCACGTGGGGCGGCTGAGCCTCGTGGCCATGGTCGTGATGCTGGTCAACCAGTTCGTCGCCGACCACCGCGAACTGGCCGGTCTGGCCGGCACCGGGACCTTCGCGGCGATCCTGGCCTTCATCGCCCTGAACTTCGGGCTCGGGTGGGTCCTGGGCTCCTGGAGGTCGGGCGGTGGGGCTGTCCTGGGCATCTCCGCCTCCCAGCGGAACATGGGCGCGGCCACCGTGGTGGTGCTCGCCAACTTCGAGGACTCCCTGGCGGTGCCGACGGTGGTGCTGGCCGGTTTCCTCGCCCTGATCGTGCTGGTGCCCGTGGCCCGCTGGCTCGGGCGTGGCGCCGAGCCGCCGGTCGGCGAGGCGCTGGCCGCTCACTGAGCGAGCCGTCCCGAGCGTCTGTCCGCAGGAGCGCCGCCGGCTTCCCGGAGGAGCGCGGGAGGCGTCGGCCGCGACACGCGTCACTCGCAGGCCAGGCCCTCGACCCCGCCCCGGTCCAGCGCCGGGCGGTAGCCGGGCTGGTCCGAGCGCAGCGGGGCCGCGCCGGCCGCGCGCACGGCGGCGCAGTCCGCGTAGTAGACCTCGTCCGTGGCGGAGGACCCTGTGGCCGGGGAATCCATGGCCGGGGGCCCCGTGGCCGAGGGCTCCGCGGCGGACGGCTCCGCAGGGGCGGCGTTCCCGGCGGGCGGCGTGGCACCGGGCAGCTCCTGCTCCGGGCAGCCGGCCAGCACCTCCGCCATGGCGTCCCGCTCGGGAGCCGTCACGGACAGCTCGTAGCGGGTCTTGACCGCGATCTGGGTGGCCACGTACTCGCAGCGGAACGCCTCGTGCGGCGGCAGCCACTCGGCGGCGTCGGAGGCGGACTTCTCCCCGTTGGTCGGCCCGTCCACGGCCCGCAGGTTCAGGGGGTCGTTGGCCAGGGCCGTGCGCCCGTCCGGGTCGAGCCGGTCGGCCCCGGAGACCCACGCGTTCCGCAGCGCCACCACGTGGTCGATCTGCACGTCGGAGGAGGTCAGAGGACCGCGCTGGAACGCGATCGTCCGTCCCGTGTAGGGGTCCTCGAGGGTCCCGGAGAGGACCGTGCACCCGTCGTCGTCGAGCACGTCGCCGGTCAGGTCCCGGGCCAGGACGTCGTTGCGGGCGTCGCAGCCGTTGCCGTCGGGATCGGCCCAGTCCCCGAACTGGGCGAGCCGGTCGTAGTCCTCGCCGCCGGCGGCGTCCTCGACGGACAGGGCGGCGAGCGCGCGCTCGGCGGGGGAGGAGCCCTGCGGGGCCGGCGGGGTGCACCCGGCCAGGACGCCCACGGCGAGCGCGAGCGGGACGAGCCCCGCCCTCCGGGCACGGGGCTGCGGGGACGCGGTCCTGCGCACGGTGCTCCCTCCGCTCGGGCCGGTGCTGTCGGGCCTCCTATTCTCGCAGGTCGGCGGGCAGGGTAGATTGCAGCACCGGAGGGGGGCAGGAATGAGACGAGGCTTCGCCGCGGCCCGCGTGCTGGCGGGCCTGGCCCTGCTCGCGGCCGTGGCCGGGCGGCTGCAGGCCTATCTGCGGTTCTGGATCGAGCGCGGGGACCAGGCCCTCGCGGTCGACGTCGCGAACTTCTTCTCCTACTTCACGATCCAGACGTCGCTGTTCCACGCCGTGGTCTTCGGGACCGGGGCGTGGTTCCTGCTCGCCCGGCAGGGCGCCGAGCCGGGGCGGTTCGCCGCCCTGCGGGCCGCGGCCACGACGTACACGGTCACCACCGGGGTGGTCTACAACGCGCTGCTGCGCAGCCTGCCGCAGGAGGCGGGCCTGGAGCAGCCGTGGGCCAACGAGGTGCTGCACACGATCGTGCCCGTCTACGCGCTGCTGGACTGGCTGTTCGCCCCGGGGCGGAGCCGGGTCCGGTGGCGCACGGTCGCGGGCATCGTGGTGTACCCGGTGCTGTGGGCGGTCTACACCCTGGTGCGGGCGCCGTGGGTGCTGGACGAGGGCACGGGCAACCCCTGGTGGTACCCCTATCCGTTCCTGGACCCCAACGAGTCGGCCGGCGGCTACGGGGCGGTGGCGGTCTGGATCGCGGTGCTCGCGGTGGCGATCACGGCGACGGCCGCGGTCCTCGTCGGCGTCTCCCGGCGCGGAGCGCCGGCTGCCGACGGCCACGAGGACGACGACGGCGGGGGCGGGCGCCGCCGCTGACGGCCCGGGCCGCCCAGGCCCCGCCCGTACCGGGTCACAGCTGCGGCACGCACTCCCCGGCGCCCAGCTCGGCGAGTCCGGCCCGGTCCCCGGCCGCGAGCGCGGTGGCCCCGCCCCCCGGGTGCATGAGCTGGGCGGGGTCGTCGACGTGGGTGAGCCCCACGACGTGCGCGAGCTCGTGCACGATGGTCGCGCGGACGTGGGCCGCGCCGTCCGGGCGGTCCAGCACCTCCGTCAGCCCGGGGGCGTCGAGGGTGACCTGGCCGGTGACGTAGACGAACGGCCGCCCGGGCGCCTGCCGGGGCGTGCTGCCGCCGAGTCCCACCACGTTCCCGGCCAGGTCCGGGACCTCGGTGGCGTCGGACCACGTGATGAGCACGGGCGCCCACTGCCGCCCGTAGCGGTCCGGCTGATAGGGGGCGCGCTGGGTGGACGGGGCCTCCGTCGTCGTCCCGTCGGCGACGAACCGCAGCCCGGTGGCCGCGGAGATCTCGGCCACGGCCTCCTCGACGAGCTGCTGCCCGCCCGGCGGGGCGCCGTCCGGGCGCACGACGTAGTGCACGGGGCGGCAGGGGTCGTAGGCGACCATCGGCTGGCCGGGGTCCGGGGAGTCCATGAAGCGGTAGCCGCCGGTGTCCGCGACCGCCGGGGGCGTGCCGAGCGGCGCCCGCGCGGCCTCGACGCCGCGCGGGGGCGCCGACGCGCCGGGGAGGTAGGGGCGCAGGGCCGGCAGCGCGTAGTCCTGGAACAGCCCGGGCGTGAACCAGAGCATCAGCAGCACCACCACGCCCACGGCCGGCGTGGCCCGCCACGCCCTGCTGCGGCTCCGGGGCACCTTCGCCCAGCGGCGGGCGGAGCGCCGGGCGGCACGGGCGGCACGCCGGGCCCGGCGCCGCCGTTCGCCCGGGCTCAGCAGGGCCTGCTGCCGCTGCTCCAGGGCGTCGTCGAGCACCCACTGCGGGGTGCGTCCGCTCGGTGACGTCCGGAGGCGTGCGCCGGCGGTGCGCTCGTCGCGGTTGCGGGGCGACGCTCCCCGATGCGGCGTGGCGCCACCGGGCTGGTGCATGCTTCCTGGCTTCTGTGCGCGGGCGGCGGTCGTGCCCGCCGTCTTGAAGTGTACGAAAGCAAATAGACAGGAGCACCTCCTCCGCGCTCTGTGACGGGGATCCGCCTGTCCACAGTCCTGCCTACACTGGCCCGACGCAGCCCCGACCGCGAAGGAGCACCGCAGTGCAGACCACCCCGCACCAGAACGTCACCTTTCCCTCGGCCGGCGGGCAGGCCCACGGCTACCTGGCGCTGCCGCCCGCCGGACGGGGGCCCGGGGTGATCGTCATCCAGGAGTGGTGGGGGCTGACCGACCACATCCGGGACGTGGCCGACCGGCTCGCCGCCGAGGGCTTCGTGGCCCTGGCCCCCGACCTCTACGGCGGGTCCGTCACCCACGACGGCGAGGAGGCCGCCGAGATGATGTCCCGGCTGCCCGAGGACGAGGGCGTCCGGCTGCTCGCCGGGTCCGTCGACTTCCTGCTGGGCCACGAGGCGGTCACCAGCTCCACGGCGGGGGCCATCGGCTTCTGCATGGGCGGCGGCTTCGTCCTCGCCCTGGCCGCCGACCAGGGCGGGCGGATCGGTGCCGCGGTGCCGTTCTACGGGGTCGGGCAGGGCGTGCCGGACGCCTGCCACGGGGTGCGCGCGGCGGTGCAGGGCCACTACGGCCGGGAGGACACGGCCTACCCGGTGGAGCGGGCGGAGGCGCTCGAGGAGCAGCTGCGCCGCGAGTCCTCCGCGCCGGTCGTGGAGTTCCACTACTACGACGCCCCGCACGCCTTCCACAACGACCGGAACCGGCCGAACCACCGCCCCGAGGCGGCGGCCGCGGCCTGGGAGTGCGCGGTCGCCTTCCTCCGGGAGCACGTGCGGTAGCCGACGACGACGGCGGTCCCCGCCGGCCGGTGCGGGCGCGGTCCCGGCGGCGCCGGGCGCGGAGCCGGCGCGGCCCGGCCGTTCTCGGGGCGGGCCCGACCCGGTAGCGTGCGGAGCACGGCCCTGACCTGAGCGGAGGCGGCATGACCGAGATCTGGCCCGTGGTCCACGCCGAGCGCCGGGCGCTGGCCCGGGACCTGGCGAACGTCCCGGCCTCGCGGTGGGCCACCCCCTCACTGTGCCCGGCTGGGACGTGCACGACGTCCTGGCCCACCTCGTCGACGACGCGAGCACCACGCGCCTGGGCTTCCTCCGCCGGCTCGCGGCCGCGGGCTTCGACTTCGACCGCTGCAACGCCCGAGGCATCGCGCGGGAGCGCCGCGCCGACCCGCGGGACACGCTGGCCGCGTTCCGCGCGGTGAGCGGCCGCACGACGAGCGCGCCGGCGCCGCTGCCCACCCGGCTGGTCGAGGCGTTCGTGCACGGGGAGGACATCCGGCGCCCGCTCGCCCTGACCCGCCGATATCCGGCCGGGCCGGTCCTCGAGGCCCTCCGGCACCAGCTGCGGACCAGCGGCAGGCTCGGCGGCGGCAGGGACCGGGCGGCGGGGCTGCGCCTCGTGCCCGCCGACGCCGACCCCGGTGCCGTCCTGGGTGCCGGGACCGGCCCGGAGGTGCACGGCAGCGTCCTCGCGCTGCTGCTCGCGGTCTCCGGGCGCCCGGTGGGCCCCGGGGAGCTCACCGGCCCCGGGGCCGCCGCGCTGACGCGCTGAGCACCGGCCTCCCGGCGCCGCGGCCGGACGACACGCCGCACCGGCGACGCTCAGCGTGCGTTCACCGGCGCCACGGGCTCACCGGCGCTGCGCGTGCACCGGTGCAGCGGACTCAGCGGACCAGGGCGAAGAGGATGCCGCTGATCGCCACGAACCCGGCGACGGTCACGAACACGTTGGACAGCTGCCCCCGGTAGGGCGCCAGGGCGGGGATCCGGCGCACGGCGTACATCGGCATGAGGTAGAGGATCACGGCGATGACGGGCCCGGCCAGGGACTCGATCAGCGACAGGATGCTCGGGTTGAGCACCGCGGCCGCCCACGTGGTGAGGAAGACGAACACCGCGATCCCGCGGCGCAGCGTCCGCTCCTGCGGCTGACGGGCCTGCGCGGGCAGCATGCTGCGCACGATGCCCGCCGCGCCCTCGGCGGCGCCCAGGTAGTGGCCGAAGAACGAGGAGACGATGGCCACGATCGCCACGGCCGGGCCGAGGTAGCCGATCCAGGGGCTGTCCTGCACGTTGGCCAGGTGGGAGAGCACCGGCAGGTTGGCCTCGCGGGCCTCCTGCAGCCCGGTGGTGCCCAGGGACAGCACGCAGGACCAGACGAACGCCATGGTGAACAGCACCAGCAGCACCGTGGTGCGGCGGAGCACCCGGGACGCGGCCTCCGGCGCGCGCGCCCCGTGCTCGCGCTGCATGGCCAGGGAGAACTGCGAGATGGCGGGGGAGTGGTTGAACGCGAACACCATCACCGGGATGATCAGCCAGACCGACAGGGCGAGCTCGTCGGTGGACGGCACCACGGCGAGGTCGCCCAGCTGCCAGGTGGGCACGAGGTAGACCGTCACGCCCAGCAGGGCCAGGATCAGCGGATAGACCAGCCACCGGGTCACGGCCAGCATGAGGCGCTGGCCGGCGACCATGACCAGCATCATCAGGGCGATGAGCACCCCGGAGAGCAGCACGCGGGGCACCTGGGGCAGGCCCAGCTGGTTGACCAGCAGGCTGTCGACCGTGTTGGTGATGCCCACCCCGTAGATCAGCACGATGGGGTAGATCGCGAGGAAGTACAGGACGGTGATGACCCGCCCGGCGCCCTCCCCGAAGTAGTCGCGGGCCACGACCGTGATGTCCTCGCCCTGCTTCGGCGAGGCGCACACGAAGCGGGCGAGGGCCCGGTGGGAGAGGTAGGTCATCGGGCCGATGAGGACCGTGACGATGAGCAGCGGCCACAGGCCGCCGGCGCCCGCGTTGATCGGCAGGAAGAGGATGCCCGCGCCGATGGCGGTGCCGAACAGGCCGAGCATCCAGCCGGTGTCGACCGCGGAGGGCCGCCTCCGGGGCGCGGCCGGGCGGCCCTGGGCAGGGGGCGTGGTCGTCGGGGAGAGGGCGGTTTCTGCATCGGCGGAGATCGTCCGCGGGGCAGGGGAGCGCGACATGGTGGTCCTCGCTGGATGTGCAAAGTGGGGTGGACCACAGGGACGATACCAGTCGGCCGGTGCCGCTCCGGGCCTGCGCCGACCGCCCGGAGCGCGACACGGGCGGCGGGGTGCCGCCCGTGGGCGGACGCCGTGCCTACGGTGAGCGCATGAGCGATGGTGAAGCACCCGGCAACGAGCTGTTCGTCCTGGGCATCGCCCTCGGCCCGGCGTTCGGCGTCGTCCTCGGCGTGCTGATCGGCAACGTCGGCCTGGGCGTGGCCGTCGGTGTGCCCGCCGGGCTGATCCTCGGGCTCATCGGCCGGACCGTGGTGCAGAACCGCCGCCGGGACGACGACGGGGAGCCCGTTCCGCCCGAGTGACGCACCGGGGGATGCCGCCCCGGGGAATCAGTGCTGCCGCAGGGGGCGTCCCACGATCCCGGTGGAGACCGCAAAGTACGCGGCGGCCGCGAAGAGCAGCGTGGCCCACCCGTAGGCCTGGGAGCCCAGGGCCAGGACGGCGCCGTTGGCGACGAACAGCATGACGGCCGCGACCGTCAGCCACTGCGCCACCTGATTTCCGCGGACCTCTCGTACCCCTGCCACTGTCTTTCCCTCCGTCGTTGCTCCACCGGCCTGCTGCTGCAACCGGTTGAGCCCAAGTTAGGTGCCGAGCGGGGCATATGTCTGGCTACTTAAGTCCAGACCTCGAGGTCGCCGTGGGAACATCGCTCCTGGTCAGGGGTGGGAACCGAACATGACGAAAGATGGCGCCGCCGGCACCGGGCCGAACGTGCCGGAACGGGCCGGGGCGGGGACGTGGTGTCCACGTCCCCGCCCCGGCCCGGCTCGCGAGCTCCCGGTCACGGTGCCGCGGGAACCGCCCCGGCGTCGGCGCCGGTCACGCCCGGCTCCGCGGCCGCGCCGGCGCCCGCCTCACCGGTGCCGGTCTGGCCGCTGTCCAGCTGCTGGCCGCCCGTGGCCGGGAGCTCCTCGCCGGACGTGCTGCCGTCCCCCGTCACGGCTCCTGCCGTGGGGGCGGCCTCGCCGGGCGCGACCTCACCGGGAGCCACGGGGGTCTCCGCGGTCGGGGCGGTGCCCTCCGCGGGGGCGACCTCACCGGTGCCCGCCGCCGGGTCCTCGGCCGGGGCCGGGGTGGCGGCGCTGCGCACGGCGATCGACTCGCTGCCGGTCACGGAGCGCTGGATCGTGCCCGTGCCGCCGGAGAGTTCTGTGCCGGTGAGCGCCTGGACGCCGAAGACCGCCGCGACCGCCAGGCCGAGGATCACGCCGGTGCTGACCAGCAGCGGCTTGAGGCGGGGGCGCAGGGCGCTCCACCGGCTGCCGCCGGTCACCGCGGTGCTGCCGTCCGAACCGGAGGCGTCCAGCCCCGGGCGGGCGAGCACGCGCTGGGCCACGGTGGTCTTCACCTTCTTCAGCCCGTGCCGGCTCTTCTCGAGGGAGGTGGAGTAGACGACCACGGCGATGCCGGAGACGATGCTGGTCAGCGCCGCGCCGAGCACGGTGCCGACCACGCTCAGGTGGCCGCCGATCACGGACATGGTCGCGGCGGTGGCGGCGCCGGCAAGCAGACCCGGGATGTTCAGGGCCGGGCTCTTCTTCTCGGGCTGTTCCTCGGCCTCGGCCGGGATCGGGGTCTGGTCGTCGGGCGCGGGGGCCTCGGTGCGTGGTCTTTCCAGAGTCATGCTGTCCTGCTTCGCTTGCGGGGAAGGGGGTGCTGTTCCCCGCGACGTTGCTCGGGCCAGCCTTCCCCATTATCCGGACGGACCGGGGAATGCCCAGGCCGAGTGGGCACTCTCACACCCGGCGGTCCTGCTCCGGCGCAACGTGACGTCTGAGGACCCGGCCACCGCCCGGTCGGCGGCGAGCGGGAGACTCTGCTCAGCGCAGCGGCAGCCGCATGAGGACGCGCGGGAACTTGTTGAGCGTCGAGGCGGTGTCGGCGGCCTTGGTGAAGCCGGCGCGCTCGAACATGGCGCGGGTGCCGACATAGGCCATGGTGGTGTCGACCTTCCGGTCCCCGTTGTCCACGGGGTATCCCTCGACGGCCGGTGCGCCGTGGCCGCGGGCGTGCTCCACGGCGCCCTCGAGCAGGGCCTGGGCCACGCCCCGGCCGCGGTGGCCGCCGCGCACCCGGAAGCACCACACGGCCCAGACCGGGAGGTCGTCGACGTGCGGGATCGTCCTGCCGTGCGTGAAGGCGTGCAGCTCGGCCCGCGGGGCGACACCGCACCAGCCGACCACCGTGTCGTCGTCGTAGGCGAGGACGCCCGGCGGGACCGGCCGGGCGCAGAGCTCCCGCACCACCTGGGGGCGCTCCCGGGCGGCCAGGGCGCGGTTCTCCTTCGACGGGAGCCGGTAGGTGAGGCACCAGCAGACCGCCGAGTCCGGGTTCCGCGGACCCAGGACGGTGGCGACGTCGTCGAACCGCTCGCTCGTCGCCGGTCGGATCGTGAACGGGGTGGAGGCCATGGCTGCTCCTCGGTGCGGGGCGGCACGGTGCCGCCCGTGCGCTCCACCCTAGGGAGAGCCCGCCGCGCGGACCACCTTCGGCCGGCCCCGCCGGACGCGGTCGAAGGTCTCCCGGGCGACCTCCCACGAGGTCTTGCCGACGTCGAAGTGGTCGGTGAGCATGTACACCGCGATCCAGCACTGGTAGGTCCAGGCACGGTCGAGGAGCCCGGGGTCCCCGGGGCCGGTCCAGCGCTCGTGCACCGCGCGGACGAAGGCCTCGCCGTACTCGTACAGCTCCGCGAAGTCCACGGCCGGGTCGCCGAGGCACATGTCGCTGAAGTCGATCACCCCGAGGCGGGCCGCGGCGTCGTCCCAGAGCAGGTGCCGGCTGTAGACGTCGTTGTGGACCACCACCGCGGGCAGGTCGGCGGCGAGCAGCGCGTCGACGTCCGCGAGGATCCGCTCCACCTCCTCGAGCTCCGCCGCGGTCAGCACGGCCGGCAGGTGCGCGGCGGCCGCGCCCCGGACGTCGGCCTGGTCCTCGGTCAGGGCGGACGCCGGCACCCGGGCCAGCGGGGTGCCGGGAACGGGCGCGGTGTGCAGGGCGGAGAGGAAGCCGGCCAGCTGGTCCACGAGCGCGTTGCGCGCCGTTCCATCCAGGGAGGCCAGCACCTCCGGCTGGAGCGTCCGCCCGGGCAGGAGGGGATAACCGGCGAAGGAGCCGTCCGGGGCCACGCGGTCGTAGCGCGGGATCCGCACGGGCAGCCGCGGCGCGAGGTGGTCCAGGACTGCGATCTCCCGGCCGAGCGCCTCCGTGTAGGGCGGCTCCTGCGGGAAGCGGAACACCAGGGCGTCGTCCAGGACGACGACGACGTGGTCCCAGCCCTCCGTGATCCGCCGCGCCCTCGACCACCGCAGGTCCGGGAAGGCCGCGGCGATCCGCTCCAGCTCGTCCATGCCTGGTCTCCCTCCTGGGTGCCGTCGGCCGGTCAGGGGTCGATCTGCACGACCGGCCGGGGCGCAGGGCGGGCCGGTCGCGCCGTGGAGCCGGTCCTCAGGGTATCCGGGCCGCGCACCACCGTCGGGGAACGATTATTGCGTTCGAAGCAAGACGGCATGTCACTGTGGCACAACCCCGCTACGGTGGGGGCATGACCGAGCACGCGCCTCTCCGAACGGCCCCGGACCCCGCCCACGGACACGCCCACGGACCCGGACACGGACTCGAGGAGGAACTGGCCCATCTCCTCGACCTGGATGCCGCGACGTCCGGTCGCACCTGGGAGGAGGTGATCGCGTGGGCCGTCCAGCACGTCCAGGGCGGCCCGCTCCGGATCGTCGACCTGGGCGCCGGCACGGGAACCGGCGCCCTGACCCTCGCCCGGTTTTTCACCACCGCGGAGGTCGTGGCGGTGGACCGGTCCGCGGGAATGCTCGACCGGGTGCAGGGCGCTGCCCGCGCCCAGGGCCTGGAGGGCCGGGTGCACGCGCTGCCCGCGGACCTGGGCCCGGACCTGGGCGCGGCCCGGTCCGCGGTCTCCGGGGCGGACCTGGTGTGGTCCTCCTCGTTCCTGCACGAGGTCGCCGACCCCGGTGCGCTCCTGGCGGAGCTCCGGGCCGCGCTGCGACCCGGCGCGCTGCTGGTGGTCGTCGAGCTGGACGGCCTGCCCCGCTTCCTGCCGGACGACCTCGGGATCGGCCGGCCCGGGCTGGAGGACCGCTGCCACCGGGTCCTGGCCGACGCCGGATGGAACGCCCATCCGGACTGGCGGCCCCTCCTGGAGCAGTCCGGGTTCGAGGTCCACGGCCCGCACACCGTCAGCACGGCGGCGGCGCAGGACCCTGCGGCCATCGCCCGCTACGCCCGGGCTTGGATCGCCCACCTGCGCCCGGCCCTCCAGGGCCGGCTGGCCGCCGAGGACCTCGCCGTCCTGGACCGCCTCCTGACCCCGGACGCACCGGAGGCCCTGCCGAACCGGCGGGACCTGGAGCTGCGCACCGCCCGTACCGTCTGGGCGGCCCGGGCGTAGACACTGGACAGGGAAGCCCGCCGGCGGGGGTGGTCGTCCCCGTGCCGCCGGTAGGGTCTCCCGGCCCGGACGCACCCCCGGGCCGAGAAGCACCGACTCCAGGAGGTCCCGTGCGCGGATCAGCCGTCGTCGTCGGGGCCGGCATCGCCGGCCTGGCCGCAGCCCGCGGCCTGCTCGGCGCGGGCTGGGAGGTGCACGTGCTCGAGCGCTCGCAGGGCCTGCCGGGCACCGGCACGGCCCTGGGCATGTGGCCCGAGGCGATGCGGGCCCTGGACCGGCTGGGCGCGGGGGAGCGCGTCCGGGCCGCCTCCGTCGAGCAGCGCGGGGCGCGGCTCCTCCGGCCGGACGGGACCGAGATCGCCCACGTCGACCTGGACCGGGCCGCTCGGCTGGTCCCGCGCCCCGCGCTCCTGGCGGCACTGGCCGAGGGCCTTCCCCCGGGACTCGTCGTGTGGAACGCCCCGGTCGCCGACCACCGCGCGCTGCCCGCGGCCGACCTCGTCGTCGCCGCCGACGGCGTGCACAGCCCCGTCCGCGCCGCGCTCTTCGGCGTCGCCCCGCGTCCGCTGGGCACCGTGGCCCTCCGCGGCACGGTCCCGGGTCCGGCGGGCGGGACCACCGAGACCTGGGGGCCGGCCCGGCTCTTCGGCATCACCCCGCACGACGACGAGCACACCAACTGGTTCGCCAGCGTCCGCGCCGACGTGCTCGCCTCCGCGGGGCGCGGCCGCACCGACCCGCAGATCCTGCGCCATCTCTACGGGGACTGGCACCCGGCCGTGCGGCGCGTCCTGGACGCCCTCGGGGACAGCCCGATCGACCGGCGCACGCTGCTCGACGTGCCCCCGCTGCCCTCCTGGGTGAGCGGGCGGACCGCGCTCCTCGGCGACGCCGCCCACGGCATGGCACCGAACCTCGGCCGAGGCGCGTGCGAGGCGCTGCTCGACGCCACGGCCCTCGTCGATGCGCTGGCCGCGGCCCCCGACGTGCCCGGCGCCCTGCGCCGGTACGACGCCGCGCGCCGCCGGCGGGTCACCCGCACGGTGCGCGTGGCCCGCCTGGCGAACGGCGTCAGCACGGCCCGGCACCTGCTGCCCGTGCGCAACGCCGTCGTCGCCGCGGCGGCACGGCTGGTGTGACCGGCCGCCCGACCGTGTCCCGGGCCGGCGGCGCCGCTGTCCCCGGCGGAGGGTGCGCGCTCCGTTGGCGACGACTCAGTTGCTGACGGCCGGGGCGTCCCGGATGTAGGCGGTCTCGAGGATCTGGGAGGTGGTGAACCGCGCGATGTCGGCGGCGGTGGCCGAGGAGCCCACGGCACCGGGGCCGAAGAATCCCACGTACTTCAGTCCCCGGGCGCTGCCGCCGGTGACGTGCATGAATCGCACGATCGTCCAGTCCAGCCCGGATCCGGCGACCACCTGCAGCATCCCCGCCATCTGCCGGTAGGCGCGCGGATCGAGGTGGCGGGCCAGGAAGCGGTGGACCTTGATCCGGGCGGTGGGCCTCTCCTTGGGGCACAGGGTCACCACCGGGGTGCCGTGGCCGATGTAGCGGCGGATCCCGCGGCGGCGCATGCCCGCCACGATCTGACCGGCGCCCTCGACCAGGTCCAGGCCGCGAGCGCGGGGCCGCACGCGCGGGTCCAGGGTGTTGACCACCGCCTCGGCGCCGTCCAGTGCGGCGTCGACGGCCGCGGGGTCGGTGATCTGCCCGGTGACCAGCTTGACGTCCTCGCCCCAGGCGGGCGGCACGTGCGTGGCGTCGGTGACGAGGGCGACGACCTCGTAGCCGCGGAACAGCAGGTCCTCGACGAGCTCCTGGCCGATGGGACTGACAGCCCCGAACACGGTGACCTTCATCTGTCCCCCACCCGGTCCCGTTGTACGGACGAATTGCTTGCACCCTAGATCACCGCATTTTCAAATGAAATGCCATGGAGGACGTGTGACGTCCACGGAAGAGGGCGCCGGTCGCCGAGCGGCAGGGCGGACCGGGCCTTCCCGAGCGCGCCGGGGCCGCCCCACCAGGGGTGGAGCCGGTCCGGGGACGGGTGCCCCCGACGCCGACGGCGTCCCGGTGCGTGGGCTGTTGTGGGGACAGATCGGCCGAATTGTGACTCATCGGTAGCCAGTAGGCTGATGACAACACATCGACCGGGCTCCTCTCCCCTCCCACTGACGAAGCGAGACGACGATGACCACCCCCGAGATCCTGCAGGCCGTCAAGGACCTGGTGCAGACCCCGCCCCCGGCCGGCGTGCGGGTGGACCGGTTCGAGATCGTCGACGAGGTCGCCGAGCTCTCCCTGTCCTTCCGCGCCGACGTGCTCGAGAGCGTCCTGGCCTCCGAACTGGCCGCCACCGGCGGCCCCGCCGACTGGGACGACCCCCGCGCCCCGATGGACGAGGGCTCACCCACCTGGGCCTACGCCGGCGGGATCGCCGCCCTGCTGCACCACGGCTACTTCAACCAGACGATCCTCGCCCAGCACGAGACCGCGCTGCAGCAGATCCTGACCGAGCACGGCCATCCCGGGACGCCGGTGACCGCCACCGCCACCTACACCGCGGCCGAGCTCATGCCCCACTACCGCAAGCTCAAGACCGAGCACCTCGAGCAGCTGAGCGCCCCGCAGGGCTGAGAAGCCGTCACGATGCAGCGGGCGGCGACGCGGCGTCGGCCTCGGCGACGCGCTTGAGCCGCTGCAGGCTCTCGTGGAGGCCTTTGCGCATCGTGGTCATCCGGTCCGGGTCCCGGCCGAGGGTGCCGATGATGAACCAGCCGGCGCGGCGGACCGGGCGGGCGACCTCGTAGGACTCCGTCACACGGGTGCCGGTGCCCTCGGGCTCGAAGCGGTAGCGCCAAACGAGGGTGCCTGCGAAGGGCTCGGTGCGGGCGAAGGCGAACTCCCGACCGGGCTCGGCGGACATGATGATCGGCTTGTTGTGCCAGGAGAATCGGGGGTGGGCCCCCACTCGGTTGCGGGCGCGGAAGCGTGCGCCGACACGGGGGCCGCCGTCGTCGAGCCAGACGACGTCGTCGACCTCGGGACTGTACTCGGGGGTGCGGGTGACGTCGGCAACGAGGTCGTAGACCGCCTGCGGTGGCGCCTCGACGTGGACGGAGTCCTCGGCGCGGCCCAGGGTCTGCATGGTGTTCCTCCGCGGTGTGTCCGGGCGGTCAGGGTCCGAGCGCCGCCGTTGCGCGACGGGCCGGGTGCCTCCACGGTAGAGCCCGAGCCGCGCCCGGTCGTGCGGGCGAGACCGGATCGTTGTTCGACGCGCAGATGCGTCGTCCGCGGGGCCGAGACCAGGGCGGCCGTCTACGTGTGGCACTGCGACCGGGAAGGTGCGCTTCGCCAGCATCTTTCCCGCCTGTTGCACCGGGCGGTGGGCACGGGGCCCCGCCGCTCCAGGCCGTGGGTCCGGTCAGGTCCCGGGCGGCCGGTACTTGATCTGCTGGGCATGGTGCAGGGCCTCCAGCGTCTCCTCGACGCTCATGAGCACCGTGGTCTCCAGGGAGCTCACGGCCCCGCCACCGGTGATGGCCAGGGCCACCGCGGCCATGGACACGTCGTCGGGCGCTTCCCAGAGGCTGTAGCCGTCGTGCTCGCCGAAGGCGTACCAGAACCCGTGCAGCGTCCCGCCGACCGATTCGATGTAGTCCTGGCCCGCCGGGCGGCGGTCCTCGGGGTGGGAGATCAACCGGGCCCAGGTCTCGGGGGTGTAGCGGAATTTCGACAGATAGAGCGGCATCGTCCTGTCCCCTCGTGTCCGTCCCGTCGGATTCGATCAGGAGTGTGCTGACCGTAGGCACGCGGCGGGGCCGGCCCCAAGGGGGTCGGCCGGATCGTCGCCGGTCCGTGATCCATGGCGTCTCCGTGTCGGGGGCGTCCGGTCAGCTCGAGGCGCCGTCGCGGGCGCGGTCCGTCCACGGGTCGTCGCCGAGCTTGGCGTAGGACGCCGCGACGATCTGCTCGAGGACCTCCAGGTCCACGGCGTCGAGGTCCTTCAGGTAGATGCAGCCCACTCCCGTGGTGTGGGGGCCCAGGCGGGCCAGGTTCTCCTGGTGGGCGTCCACGCCGTCGTACACGTAGATCGTCGTCGCCGCCCTGCGTGCGGCGAAGCCGGCCGCGGGGGCGTCCCCCTCGTGGCCGCTCGCGTACTTGTAGTGGTACTGGCCGAAGCCCACGACGGTGCCCCACATCTCGGCCGGCTGCCCGGTGACGCGGGTGAACAGCGGGACGAGGCGCTCGGCGTCGGCCCGCCGCCGCTTCGGTGTGACCCCGGCGAGGTGTTCCTCGACCGGCTGTCCTGTCTTCTCCACGGCGGGCTCCTCGGGGTCGCTGGGACGACGATCGTCTCAGGGACCAGGGTCCTCGGCCCGTCCGACACGGCAGCGCAGGGATGGCCGATCGCGGCGGTCGGGGTGGCTGGAGGCGGAACGGCCCCCCAGCACGTTCCGTCCCCAGCTCTGTCCCCCCGTGGGCGGATGACCGGCGGCGGGCTGCGGACCACGTCGTCCGGGCAGACCCCTCCGGTCAGGAAGGGTGCACCCGGGGCCCTGGCCGGCCCATGGATGCTGCCCCTTCCGCCCACCATGGTGTGGGCCGGGTCACAGCCGAATCAAACCGGCGTGCAACATCGGCGGTTCTGAGCGAGACATTTCTGTGCTCCAGCAAACATCCCTCGGGTCCGAGGGTTCTCCCGGCATGTCGAGTGGACCCCGGCCTGCCGCGGGGCCGGCCCGTGCCGTGGAGCCGGCCCGTGCCGTGCGCCGGTCCCGGAGGGGACGGCGGCGGGGTCAGCGGTACAAGGTGGTGCTGGGCGGCACGCCGTAGGTGGCGCGGTAGCGGGACGCGAACCGGCCGGAGTGGGCGAAGCCCCACCGGGCGGCGATGCCGGCCACGGTCTCCCCGGTGGTGGGATCGGCGTGCAGGAGCTCGGCGTGGGCTCCGGCCAGCCGTGCCTGGGCGAGGTACTCGGTGGGGCTGAGCCGGTGCGGGTGGTTGGCGCGGAAGGCCTGGGCCAAGGTGGAGGTGGGGGTGTTCGCCGCCCGGGCGGCGTCGTCGACGGTGATCGGCTGGTGGGCGTGGTCGTCGATGAACTGCTTGGCGATGCGGTAGCGGCGCGTCTGCGCGGCCATGGACAGGGCGCGCAGCTCCTGGTCCCCGACCAGGGGGAAGCACTCGAGCAGCGCCACGGCCAGGTGCCGGGTGAGGCCGGCGCGCACCAGCGGGGCGTCGAAGGCCCCGGAGTCCACGAGCTCCTGGGCCAGGCGGGTCAGGGAGGACCAGTACTGGCCCAGCTGGGGGGTGAGCGGGTGGGCGGAGGCGAACGCCACCGGGGTGTTCTCGGTGCCGTAGACGGTCTCGGCGATGTCCTGCACCATGCCCGCGGTGAGGTAGACGTTGCTGGCCCGCAGGGAGTCCACCACGAACAGGGTCGGGCTGGACGGGGTGATCAGCACCGGGGCGCCGATCCCGGTGCCGGACTCGGTGCGGGTGGACCAGTCGCACCGGCCGGCGGTGCGCTGGACCACGCTGAACATCTCGGTGTCCCCCCAGGAGGAGTAGGACCCTTCCACCTCCACCCGCGCCAGGGACACGTCCTCGTCCCCGGTCCTCTCCTCCCGGTAGGACAGGCCGCGCTCGGAGGGCTGGAAGGAGAAGCGCGCCCCGATCGTCTCGAACAGCAGCATCACGGCGTCCGGGTCCTCGGCCGCGAGTTCGAGGTGGAAGGCCTCGCTCACCGGATCCACCCCCCTGGCCCGGGCCGCGCGCCGGGGGCGGCGAGGACCGACCGGGTGTCCCGGCGGGACGGGAGCGCGTGGATGGCCATGTCAGGACCCTCGTCATGGAGGTGCAACGGGGCAGGGGTCGTGCTGGGTCCTATGATCCTCTCCGCCTCCGGCTACCACCAGCGGATCCCGGCCCGTGAAGCCGGGCCGTCCCCCGGGGCTCCGGGTCATCCGGACCCGTCGGGGTCAGCAGGGCTTGAAGAACTTCCCGCCGGGCGCGTAGCACCGCGGACCGGTGTAGCCGGGGATGTCCGCGTAGTACCCCGGAGGGGCCTGGTCGACGATGTTGGCGCCCGGGTTCGGGGCGGGCTTCGGCGCAGGCACAGGGGCAGGAGCCGGGGCCGGTGCGGGAGCCGGTCTGGGTGCGGGCGCAGGGGCCGGCGCGGGCGCGGGGGCCCGGCGGGCGGCGTCGGCTGCCGCCTGACGGGCCGCTTCGGCCTGCCGGTCGGCCTCCGCCTGGCGTGCTGCCTCGGCCTGTCGGCGCTCCTCGTCTGCCGCCGCGCGCTCCGCGGCTTCAGCCTCCGCCGCGCGGCGCTGCTCGGCGGCGCGCTCCTGGAGGTCGGCGACGTCCTGGCGGACTCCGGCGATCCCGCCCTTCGGCGATGGCAGCCCGACCAGATGGCGGACGTGCGGGTGGGCGTCGCCGTCGACCGCGTCGAGGGCCGCCAGGAAGGCGACGGCGGCCGCGACCTCACCGGCCGGGTCGGCGAGGTCCGCCGGCGCGGCGTCGGCGAGCGCACTAGCGGCCTGCTGCACCTGCGCCGGGACGGTGCAGCCGTGGGCGGGGTCGAGCAGGCCGGCCTGCTGCTGCTCGGCCTCGGCGAAGGCCTCCTCCACCGGGGGCAGGAAGCGGGCGTTCGGCGCGATGTAGAGCGGCGTGCCCAGGCCCTGGCGGGCGATCTCGGCGTTGACCAGGGTGCCGTCCTGCAGGAACACCCCGGCCAGGGTGCGGTCGTAGGAGTCGGTGCGCTCCTGGTCGTACTCGAGGCCCACCACGGTGCCCGGCGGCAGGAGCTCCTCCAGCAGGGCGGTGGCCTCCGGGCCGAGGCACTCGACGATCTCGTTCGGGTCCTTGGTCTCCGGGGTGTCGATGTTGAGCAGCCGCACGCGGACCACCTCGCCGCCCCGCCGGACGTCGACGGTGTCGCCGTCGACCACCCGATCCACCACGGCGCGCTCGCCGCGCAGCTCCGGAGCGGCGGACGTCTCGGTCGAGGAGGTGTTCGACGACGACGACGTCGCGTCGCTGGAGGCCGCCGTCCCGCCGCAGCCGGTCAGGAGCAGGAGGACGAGCGCCGAGGCGCCCAGGCGGAGGGAAACAGGGGGAGGTGTCACGGGGGGTCCTGTCAGGAAGTCGTCAGTTCCCCTCCAGCTTATGGATGCACAAGCAATCACCGGGGAGGCTCGTGTCCCCAGTTCGGGGGGTGGAGCTTTCCGCGCGGGGGAGTGGCAAGTCCGTCCTGCTCCGGGCGAGCGTCACAATGCGGAGTCCAGAGGCACCGGCTTGTCGTATGCGAGTGCAAAGACATGAAATGCAGGAACACCGTTCTGCTCTGCTCGAAAGCTGTTCACCATGACGCCCTCCACGGACCCCACTTTTCCGACCCCTGCGCCCATCCGCACCTTGGGGTTCGCTGCCTTTCGGCTCCTCGGCCCGGTGGCGGGCACCACCGCCCAGAAGCTCGCGTCGAGCCCGTCGAGCCCGTCGAGCCCGTCGAGCCTGTTGGGTCGGAGCGCAGGTCAGTCGGTCATGGCCGAGACGCTGCGGCTCCAGGGCGAAGAGCCGCCCCGGGCGTGGTGGCAACGACTGATCGGGAGCAGTCCCCTCGGTTCCGCCGGCCGATCCTGGTTCCGGGGTGCACTGGGAGAGATCGCGGTCGGGCAGGTCCTCCGCGGCCTGGGCTCGGAGTGGACGGTGCTCCACGCCGTTCCGGTCGGTGCCGGGGCCTCGGACATCGACCACGTCCTGATCGGCCCCCCGGGAGTGTTCACGCTCAACACGAAGAACCACGCGGGCAAGAAGGTCTGGGTCGGTGAGCGCGCGCTCCTCGTCGACGGGCACAGGCAGCACTACCTCTCCCACGCTCGTCATGAGGCGGCGCGGGCGGCCAAGCGGTTGAGCGCGGTGGTGGGGGAACCGGTGCCGGTCACTCCGGTGCTGGTGCTGATCGCACCGAAGGACCTGACGGTCAAGCAGCGACCCGCGGGAGTCCACGTGATCACCGACCGGCGGCTGCTGCGCTGGCTGCGGCGCCGTCGCCCCGTCCTGGCGCCTGAACAGGTCGCCCGGATCACGGCCGCAGCCGTGGGCCCGAATACCTGGCACAACAGCCCTGTTCCGTCCGAGGATCCCATCGCGCTGCAGGAGCGCTTCGCCGAGCTTCGGGCTTCCGTGCGGAGCGCGCAGCACCGGCGTGCGCTGTGGGAACTCGCGCTGCTCATCGGGGGCGTTGCTGCCGCCGTCAACGTCGGCCCGGACCTCCTGGCGGCCCTGCTCGGCGCCGGTCCGGGGTTCGGAGCGAACGCGTAGGCGAACAGTCGCTGGGTCGTTGTGTCAGTCCGGTGTTGCGCGGCCTTCGGAAAAGGTCACGCAGGCACGCCGGGAAATACGACGATCGATCCGTCGCTGCGCCGTTCGATCTCGATCGCGACGTCAGCGTGGTGGATCCCCGCGCTGAGCTCATCGCCCAGGGCCCGGAGGCGATACACCGTCTCGAGCAAGTCGTCCACCTCACCCTGCGTGTACATGATGCTCCGGAAGCCGCTGCGGCGCTTCAGTTCGAGAGTCGACAGCCGCAGAAGAACTGAGGCGATCCCGGACTCCAGCTCGTCGACCCGGCGCTCGTCGTCCTGTAACGTGCGGACAAAAGTCTTGAACGGGTGGCTCGCACCCTCCAGCTGTGCGTGCTCCACGGCTTGGAGAACCAGCACCCGGCGTTCGAGGGCGATCGCGGGAGAGCAACGTGCAGGCGGAATTCGAGTTCTTGGCCTGCGCAGACGCCGGCAGTCGGCGGGACGGGAGAGTCGATCTGCTCAGTACAGGTAGTCCGGGGCCGGACCGAGTTCGAAGAACTCCTCCATGGTGTCGATGTCGTCGATCTTGCCAGGGACGGCTCCCGACTTGATGGCCTCCGCCAGATCGATCCCGACGTAGCGCAGGTGCCAGGGTTCGTACTTGTAGCCGGTGATGCCCTGCTCGCCCTTGGGGTAGCGGATGATGAACCCGTATTTCCAGGCATGCTCGTCCACCCAGGCCCCGACCGGAGTGCCCTCGAAGCAGTCCTGCAGCGCGCACGCCCCGGAGGCGTTGCCCACGTCCATGGCCAGGCCGGTCTGGTGCTCGCTGTGCCCGGGCCGGGCGGCGATGGTGTCGGCGGTCTCCTGCCCGTACTGCTGCACGTAGCTGTCGTAGAGGCTGGCCTGGTGGTCGTAGGAGCGGTACCCGCTGACGGCCACGATGTTCACCCGCTGCGCCTTGGCGTCCTTGACCATCTGCTGGTACGCCTGCGCGGCGTCGGTGCGCAGCTGTTCGGTCTTGATCCGGGTCAGGGGCTTCGGCACGTGGGTGACCGGGTTCAGGGGCCGGTGCTTGTTCACCACCACCGTCGCGCTGTTCGGATCGTCGATCTCGTAGCCCTTCACCATGACGGCCGCGGCCGGTGACGGAACCACGAGTCCCGCCAGCAGGCTCAGCGCCGCCGCCCCACCGAGAAGTCCGCCCAGTCTCTGCTTCATGTCCACGCCCCCACGTGTTCGGAAAAGATCAGCGTCAGCCTAGCCCCAGGCCCTTCAATACGTGTGCTGTGTGACACCAACACGGCGCACAGCCTGGCCTGGAGGCTTCCACGGCGGGCCGTCATCTCCCGTCCGTCCGGGCCATCCTGGCCGCCCGGACCTAGAATGGAGACCCGCAACGGACTTTTCCGGAGGAGCGTGCGTGATGGCTTTCGTGCAGCTGATCGAATACACCACCTCGAGGCCGGAGGAGGTGGCCGAGGTCCTCGCGGAGTGGCAGCAGTCCTCCCAGGGGAAACGCACGGCTCGCCGCGTCCTGTCGGCGAAGGACCGCAACGATCCGAAGCGCTTCGTCGAGATCGTTTTCTTCGACTCCTACGAGTCCGCCATGGAGAACTCGCAGCTCCCGGAGACCCAGGAGTACGCCCGGAAGCTGACCGAGCTCATGGACGGGGAGCCCGTGTTCCGGGACCTCGACGTCGTGGAGGACCGCGAGCTCTAGGGCCCGGCAGCCAGAGGTCTCCGCGGAGGTGACCGTGACCGCCGACCACGAGATGCACTCCTTCCTGACAGCACACCTGCCCGAGATGCTGGACGGGCTGAAGGAGTGGGTGCGGATCCCCTCGGTGGCCGCGGCCCCGGAGCACGAGCACGATCTGCTGCGCTCGGCGCACTGGCTGGCCGGGGCACTGCGTGACACCGGCTTCCCCACCACGGAGATCTGGCCGGGTACCTACGGCCCGGCCGTCCACGCCGCCTGGTGCGCAGCCCCGGGCGCCTCCACGGTGCTGGTCTACAGCCACCACGACGTGCGGGCGGTCAAGGAGGAGAACTGGGACCAGACGTCCCCCTTCGACCCGGTGGCCCGGGACGGGCGCCTCTACGGCCGGGGCGCCTCGGACGCCAAGGGCCAGGTCCTCGCCCACCTGTGGGGCGTCCGGGCGCACCTGGCCGTCACCGGGCGAGAGGTGCCGGCCGTGAACCTGAAGTTCCTGGTCGAGGGCGAGGAGGAGGCCGGGTCCCCGGGCCTGGCCCAGCTGATCCAGGACCACCCGGAGGAGCTGGCCGCGGACGTGGTGATCTTCTCCGACACGCTGCTGTGGCGCGCCGATCACCCGGGACTGTGCACCGGGGTGCGCGGGATGCTCAGCGCGCACCTGGAGATCCACGGGCCCTTCACCGACATCCACAGCGGGGCGGTGTCCGGGGTCGCCCCCAACCCCGCCCTGGAGATGGCCCGGGTCCTCGCCCAGCTCTACGACGAGGACGGCCGGATCACCCTGCCCGGCTTCTACGACCGCGTCCCGGAGATCCCCGCCGCCCGGCGGGCGGAGCTGGCCGCGCTGCCCTTCGACGAGGGGGACTGGCTGGCCCGCACCCACACGCGCAGCATCGGCGGGGAGGCCGGCTACACCGTGCTGGAGCGGCTGTGGGAACGCCCTGCCCTGGAGGTCATCGCCCTGATCGCCGGCGACCCCACGGAGGTCTCGAGGGCGGTGATCCCCTCGATGGCGGCGATGGACCTGAGCATCCGCACGGTGGTCGGCCAGAAGGTGCAGGAGGTGGCCGAGCAGCTGCGCACCTGGGTGGCCGAGCGGGTCGGGGACGGCTACGAGTACGAGCTGACCGTGTCGACCAAGACCTCGCAGGAGGCCTACCGCACCCCCGACCACCCCGTGGTGGAGGCCCTGGCCCGGGCCATGGCCGCCGGTTTCGGGGTGGACGAGGTGGGACGGATGGGCAATGCCGGGGGCGGGCCGGCCGACCTGCTCGCCACCGCGCTGGAGGCACCGGTGGTGTTCTTCGGCACCGGGCTGCTCGAGGACAACTGGCACAACAGCGACGAGAGCGTCCGCACGGACCTGCTGCTGGCCGGGGCCGCCACCCTCGCCCACCTGTGGGACGAGCTGGGCCGGACGTAGCCGGGGCCCGAGCGCAGGAACCGGGGCCCGGGCGCAGGAGAGCCGGGGGGCGCGGCATCGTGCGCGCTCCCTGTTGCGGTCGCCTCCCCGGAGGCGCACAGTTCTGCTATGAGAACGACGACGCCGTTGTTCGTGCTGGCCGTGGTGGTCGCGGCCCTGGCCCAGCTGGTGGCCGGGTACTTCTACATGGCCAGCGGCCTGATGGCCCCGCTGTGGGCCATCGCGCTCCTGGGCGTGTGGTGGGTGCTCCTCACCTACGTCGGCGTGCGGCTGGTGCAGCGCCGGTCCTACCTGGTGCTCCTCGTCCCCGTCGTGGCCGGGGTGACCTGGTTCGCGGTCATGACGTTCGGGGAAGCGGTCCTCGGCTGGACGCCCTGAGGTCCCGCGGCCGCCCCGTCCTCAGGCTCGCGCCCGGTCGACCCGGTTGGTGAACCCGCCTCCCTGCGTCAGCGCCTCGAGGTTCTCGCGCAGCAGGTCCGCGGCCCCGATGGGCCGGCCACCGGCCATGTGCGGGGTGATGGTCAGGTTGGGGGCCGACCACAAGGGAGAGTCTGCGGGCAGGGGCTCCTGGGCGGCGACGTCGATGGCCGCGCCGGCGATGGACCCGGTGCTGAGGGCCTCCACGAGGGCGTCCTCGTCCACGGTCGATCCCCGGCCCACGTTGACCACCAGGGCGTGCGACGGAAGGGCGTCGAGCATCTCGCGGTCCAGGGCGCGCTCCGTGGCGGGGGCGTGGGGCAGGACGAGGACGAGCACGTCCGTGCCGGGCAGGTGCTCGGGCAGCTGCTCCGGGGTGATGACCGGGTGCCCGCCGCGTTCGCCGGAGCTCCGCGCGACGCCGGTGACCTGGCTGCCCAGGGCGGTGCACAGGTCGGCCAGGTGCTGACCGATGGCGCCGAAGCCCCAGATGAGGACGCGGGCGTCGATGAGCGTGGTGACCCGGCCCTCGGGGTGCAGCGGCTGCAGGCCGCCCAGCTGCGGGTCCCAGGTGCGCTCGCCCTGGCTCCGGGCCGCGGCGGGCAGCCGGCGGACCAGGTTCAGCAGGAGCGCCAGCGCGTGCTCGGTCACAGGGCGGGTGTGCAGGCCGACACCGGAGCAGACGACCGCCTCGGCGCGGAACCCCGCCTCCAGCACGCTGTCCGGCCCGGCCGCCAGCGCCTGGACGAGCTCCACGCGGGTGAGCCGGCGGGCCGTCTCCTGCAGGACGTCGCCGGAAGTGCCCCAGACGACGACGGCCTGCGCGTCGGCGTGCTCCGGCGGGACGGGCTCCGCTGCCGCGTAGCGGACGACCTCGTGGCCGGTGAGGTCGCCGGGGTCGATGTCGGTGGTGTCGGGAATCAGGATCTTCATCAGGTCATCGTCTCCTGCCCGGTCCCTCGCGTCGAACAGCCCGCCGAGCGGCCGGACCTGTTGCCGGCCGCTCATTCCGGGGAATGGTCGGGTTCGCCTGCGCATCCGATCTGGCGGGATGCCCGACGGTCTCAGCAGGTGCGGGCTCCGCCCCGCGGGGCGGAGCCACCCAGGAAGACCAGGCTGCGCCGCAGCGTCTGCCGCCAGCCGTCCCAGCCGAGGTCGCGCCACGGCACCCGCTCCTCCGCGGGAATGGCCAGGCGCCCGATCGCCGTGTACATCGACAGCACAGCGGCTGTGGCCGTCAGCAGAAACAGGAACGCGATCATGATGAGCTCCTTGCTCGTCGTGGGCCGGCCGATCCGGCTCACTCTCACGCTGACAAGCCTGGTCGCTTGGCACTCTCCGCACGAGTGGCAGAAATGACTAGTGTCGATCACTTCCTGCCATTTCTGTCATTGCCTCCTTTCGAAGCCGGCATGGGGCAGTTCTTCGCCCCTGATGGCGACCATGACGGAGCACCTCGGCCACGCTCTCTCGGCCGAGGCGCTTGCGTGGCTGTGCTCAGGAAGTGGTCGCGAAGCGGCGGCGGTACTGCTGCGGGCTGAGCCGGCGGATCCGGGTGAAGTGGTGGCGCAGCGTGGCCGCGTTGCCGAAGCCCACGTCCGCGGCGATGCGCTCGACGGGCAGGTCGGTCTCCTCGAGCAGCTGCTCGGCCCGGTGCAGGCGCCGCGCGGTGATCCAGGCGTGCGGCGTGGTGCCCGTCTCGTCGCGGAACCGGCGGGCGAAGGTGCGCGGGGACATGGCGGCGCGCCGGGCCAGGGCGTCGACGTCGAGTGGTTCGTCGAGGTGTCCCACGATCCAGGTGAGCAGCGGGTCCAGCGTCTCGGCCCGGCGCTCGGGGACCGGTTCCTTGATGAACTGGGCCTGCCCGCCCTGGCGCTGCGGCGGCACGACCATGCGCCGGGCCACGGTGTTGGCGGTGGCTGAGCCGAACTCCTGGCGCCACAGGTGGAGGCAGGCGTCGAGGCCCGCCGCGGTGCCGGCGCTGGTGAGGATGCTGCCGTCCTCGACGTACAGGACCTCGGGCACCACCTGGGCGGCGGGGAACCGCGCGGCCAGCTCCGCCGTGTGCATCCAGTGGGTCGTGCAGCGGCGGCCGTCGAGCAGACCGGCCGCCCCCAGCACGAAGGCCCCCGAGCAGATGGACAGGATCCGGGCGCCGCGGTCGTGGGCCGCGCGCAGCGCGTCGATCACCTCGGCCGGGACCTCCCGGTCCCGGGACATCGCCGGGAGGACCACGAGATCCGCCTCGGCCACCCGATCGAGCCCGTGCTGGACGGCCACGTCGAAGCCGGCGATCGTCCGGACCGGCCGCCCGCCGGGACTGCACACCGCGAAGTCCATCACCGGCAGGCCGTCGGCGGAGCGGTCGATCGCCCAGGCCTCGCAGGCCACGCCGAGCTCGAAGGGGGAGACCTCGCCGAACACGATGACGGCCACGTTGCTGATCATGGGTCCATGCTTCCAGCAGAGCGGCAGGAAGTCGACGACAGCTATGAAAATGCCAGTCGCGGCGGGGCCGGCGGGTGAGGAGAATCGGTGTCATCAGGACCGGAGCGTAGGCGGACGGGAAGCGGACGGTGGACGATGGAGAGCACGGGTGAGGGCGAGCGCCGGAAGGTGGCGGTCCTGGGGGCGACCGGGGAGCTGGGCTCACGGGTGGTGGCGCATCTGCGCGAGCGCGGCGTCGACGTCGTCGAGGTCTCGCGCGGACAGGGCATCGACGTCTACTCCGGGAAGGGCCTGGGCGCCGCGTTCGACGGGGTCTCCACCGTGGTGGACTGCCTCCACCTGCCGACGCTGTCCCGCCGGCGCGCCGTCGACTTCTTCAGCACCACCGCCCGCAACGTGCTGGCCGCGGCACAGCGGAACGGTGTGTCCCGGATCGTGTGCGTCACGATCCTCAACGCCCGGGACCCGGAGGTGCACCGGTGGCTGGGCTACTACGCGGGCAAGGCCGCCCAGGAGCAGACCTACCGTGCCGGGCCGGTCCTGGTCACCGTCGTGGCCTCGGCGCAGTGGTACGAACTGGCCGAGACCCTGCTGTCGCAGCTGCGCATCGGCCCGCTCTCGGTGGTGCCGGGGATGCGCTCCCGGCCGCTGGCCGCCGAGGACGCCGCCGCGTTCGTCGCTGACCGTGCCCTGGAGCCCTTCGGCACGGCGACATCCGACGACGCCGTCATTGCCGGGCCCGAGGTCCGCGATCTGGCGGAGCTGGCCCGTGCGCTCGCCGAGCGCCGCGGAGGACGCCGCAAGGTCCTTCGGGTGCCGGTGTCCTTCACCGCCCTCGGCAACGGCGGCCTCCTGCCCCGGGGGAATTTCACGACTGCCCCGACCCGGTTCGAGGACTGGCTCCGCGGCACCTCATGACTGCGGGCGTGAAGGCACCGCGTGTTCTGCCGACTGGAAGCCTTCTTTCGCCATGACTCGCCGCCGCCGTGCATACATGCGTTCCAGGAGTGGTACGTCCTTGTCACGGTAGTCATGGACGACAGCCGGAAGGGGGGCCTCCGTCCGCCCGCGAGTGATGCGCCCGAGTTGCTGGATCACGCGGCCTTTGAAAGATACGGGGACCGTGAGGAACAGCGTGTTGAGAGACGGGAGATCGAGTCCTTCGCCGGCGATCTTGTCGATCGCTACGAGCACGAATGGGTGCTGCTGCGCGTCCGCTGCTCCCAGTTCTCTCCGGACCTCACCACGCTCAGCGGGGGTCATGCGACCGTGGAGTCGAAACACGGGTGCATCACATCCCTGGATAGCATCAGCGAGTGCGTCAAGATGACCGAGCCTGTTCGTCAGGACCAAACAGGTGCGACCTTGGTCGACGGCGTCTGTGACGTGTTGCGCAATCATCGTGTTGCGGGCGACATCGACCGCGAGTTCGGAGTAGATCGCCTGGATGGACGGCCCGTCCGTTCCCGGTTCCTCGGTGGTGAATGTGGTCTCGTGCGTGATCAGCTCCCGAAGAGCTCGGTCAGCGGAGTCGATCACATGTCGGATGGGGCCGCACTGCATCGTGATCAGACCGTTCATCTGATCAGCTCGATAGGGAGTCGCCGTCAGACCCGCCCAATGACGGACGTTCACGTTGCGCAGCGCGGCCTCGGTCGCGGGTGCTGCGACGGCATGGCATTCGTCGATGATGATCTGCTCGTACTCCTCGAGCAGAGCGGGGTCCGCGTTCCGGTGCGCGATGGACTGCATCATGATGAGATCCACGATCCCGCGCCGTTTTCGCCGTCCTGCGCCGAGCTGGCCGATCTGCTGGTCCGTCAGGCCGAGGAACTGCTTCAGGCGCTCCCGCCACTGCGTGAGCAGTTCGGCGCGGTTCACCAGGATCGCTGTGGGCGCGGCACGCTGGGCGATGAGTGCGCAGGCGATGACCGTTTTGCCGGCGCCCGGGGGCGCGACGAGGACGCCGGTGTCGTGCGCGAGGAGCGCATCGACTGCCACTCGCTGCTCCTCACGGAGATCCCCCACGAATGCCAACTCCAGGTGCTTGTGGGTCTCCGAGCTGGTGCTGATGGTGACGCGGAAACCAGCTTCCCGCAGCAACGCCACTGCTTCGTCGGTGAGGCCGCGCGGCAGGCGCAGTTCGTTCTCGTCGTGCTCGAAGCTGGTGACGAGGCGCGGTGTGCCGAAGGTGCTGAATCGCTGGGCCTGCTTGCGGTAGAACTCGGGGTTGGGTACCGACGCCATGTGCTTGAGCTCGGTGAGCACGACGCCGGGAAGGTCGCCTGCCGGGACGTGCAGGACGGCATCACGGCGCAACTCGAGTACCTGCCCGGCTGTTGCGCGAGCGAGCACTGTGATGCTCGCTCGCCGGGGTCGCGCGCCCAGCGTCTCTGACGGACCGACGCGGGAGTCGGTCGCGGTTGTCATCCCTAGTTCTGCCACGCGCTCGACAGGCACGGGAGCCGTCGTCGCCAGCACGGCGAACTGGTCCTCGTACGGGTCCCATGTCGCAGGGTCGGCGAACACAGTCGTTCCGCGACGGCGGCAGTTCCCCTGCAGGGGCAGTGCGATGAGGTTCCCGAGACGCGACCGGCCTGTTGACCGATCCGGCAACGTGTCCTGCGAGGGGAAGAAGCGATCGTAGCTGCGGAAGGCCATCCCGGGCCGTTTTGCCATCGCGGCGCGAAGCAGCGACATCCCCGCCGACCGCGCGGTGGCGGCGGGCACCGGCGCGGTGAAGAACATCCAGACGTGCGCGCCCTCGCCGGACCGGGAGATCTCGGCGAGAACATCAATGCCGGCACGCCTGCATTCCTCGACGAATGCTGCGGCATCCAGGCGCCAATCTGCGTCGTCGAAGTCGCACACCAGCAACTGGCAGGTGTCCTCCGCGAGCATCGGGTAGATACCGACGTGGAACTCACGATCCCCTGGGCGAGTGCCCCCACGAAGGTGCCGCTCGAGGACGGCACCGTCGAGTGCCAAATGGTCCGCCGCGGTCTCCGCCCCGGTGTAGAAGCCACCACGGACCGCGGGACTCCAGCCGGACTTTCCCGTGCGGGTGCTGGTCCATCTGACCGCGTAGACGTCGTTCCTGCCGACGAAGCGAGTGCCGAAAAGCGCGAGCTTCTCGGCGCTCGATGACGTCGCCGTGACGCTTGAAGACGCGCTGGAACGAATGTCTGAAAAGTTTCCGGTGCTCCCGGGGCCTGCCCGATCACTCTCCAGCTTGCGGAGCGCAGCGCGCGCCTCCGCCAGTTCGCTTTCGAGGTCGGCGATCCGCGATCGCAACGCCTCGACCTCGTTTCCGACTTCCCGATGCCCCACGGGCATCAGGCTACCGAGGTGGTGACGAGCCCCGAAGACCTGGCCTTCCGACGCAAAGGCTCTGTCCGTCGATATGGATGGTCAGGTGCCGCGTTGAAGCCATCCCAGTGCTCGTCCGACTTCGACGGGCCAACGCTCTTGAACGCTGTGGAGTCGCTCGATGATGACTTCTCGGTCGACGATCTGGTACTGGAGCAGGGCTCCGACGAACGCCTGATCCTTCTCCCGGTAGGCCAGCAGCTTCGCCACGCACAGGTCTTCCTTGTCCAGGCACAGACCGGTGAACTGTTGGCCGGTGCCCACCTGGCGGGTGTTCTCATTGCTGACCGCGACCAAGCGCTCGCGCCAACCAGCCGGCAGCTTCGCCGTCATGTCGTCCACGCCATCCAAAAAGAAGCCGTGCATCTGGTCGAAGTCCGACCACTCGCCGGCAACCGCCGAGAGCTCATCCGACAGATCAAGAACCGTCTGCGGGTCGTCGTCCATGGGAAGGATGTCGATCTCCGTGGACATCGTGGCCTGGTCCGGCAGATCGTCCTCGTGGAAGGAACCCAGGATGGACTGGGAACCCACGATGATGACCTGGTCTCTGCGGATGATGCTGCAGGCGGCGCGGATCGCGTGCTCGAGCTGGTAGCGGTGCACTCAGCGTCTCGGCAACGACTTCAGGATGGACAGCCGCTCGTCCTGGCCGATCAGGCCACCCATGGGAGAGACCTCGCGCATCTCGATGCTGCCAGGGTCGGGGGAATCGAGGACCGTCCGCAGGGTCTCCACATCGCGGGTCTCCACGATGCGGCGCCAGCGGCCGAGGTTCTCGACGTGCGGATGCCCTTGCACCGAGCTGCTGAGTCGCTCGAGGTTCTGGAGGATCTGCGGTGTCCAGGCGGACAGGGTCTCCTCGTTCAGCTTGGGGACCAGTGACCGGTGGAGCAGCAGGGTGCGCAGGCTTGACCGGTTCATCTCGGTGTCCTGGGACATTGCTCCTCCTCTCCTCCTGGTGACCGATTCTACCGTCGCGCATGATGTCCGAGGGGGCTGGTGGCTCATCTCTGGTGCCCAGGTGAAACCTCCCCAGGCGTGGCCAGAAGAGCATCACGTTGGCCGCGCTCTGGGGAAATCGAGGGGGGCCGGCGGTCCTGCCTGGGCGACGGACGGCCCTGCTGCTAGCCGATCGGTGCCGGCGGTCGTTCCCCGCTGAGCACGGCGAGCGCGTTGTCGGCGGCGAGCACCGCCATCGCGGTGCGCGTCTCCACGGTGGCGGAGCCCAGGTGCGGCAGGAGCACCACGTTGTCGAGCTCCAGCAGCTCGGGATGCACCTGGGGCTCGTGCTCGTAGACGTCCAGCCCGGCGCCCGCGATCCGACCGTCCCGCAGCGCGGACGCGAGCGCCGCCTCGTCGACGATCGGTCCGCGCGCGGTGTTGACGAGGTACGCCGAGTCCTTCATCGCCGCCAGCTGCTCGGGGCCGATCAGGTGGTGCGTGGCGGGCCCATAAGGACAGTGCAGCGAGACGACGTCGGAGACTGCCAGCAGCTCGTCGAGCTCGACCCGCCGGGCGCCCAGCTCGGCGGCGATCCCGGGGTCGATCTCGCTGCGCGACTGGTAGACGATCTCCATGCCGAAGGCCCTGGCCCGGCGCGCGGTCGCCTGGCCGATGCCGCCCATGCCGACGACGCCGAGGGTCTTGCCCTGCAGGCTGCTGCCGAGCAGGAAGAACATGCCCCACTTCCAGTCCTGGCCGGAGCGGATGAGCCGTTCCGCCTCGCCGAGCCGGCGCGTCGCCATGAGGATGAGGCCGAACGCGATGTCGGCGGTGGCGTCCGTGAGCACGCCGGGGGTGTTGGTGGCCACGACGTCCCGTTCGGCGCAGGCCGGCACGTCGATGTTGTCGTAGCCGACCGCGACGTTCGCGACGACCTGGAGCTGCGGGCCGGCGGCGTCGAGCAGCTCGGCGTCGATGCGCTCGGTGAGCAGACTGACGACGGCATCGGCGCCGGCGACCCGGCGCAGGAGCTCCTCGCGGCCGATCGGCTCCGGATCCGGCCAGGCGTCGACCTCGTGGGCGGCGCGGAGCTTCTCGATCGCGGCGTCGGGAATCCGTCCCGTGACGACGACCCGGCTCATGCCGTCTCGATCCACGCGCGCAGGCGGCCGAGGCCGTCGCGGATGTCGTCGACGTCGATGCCCGAGTAGGCGAGCCGGATGTACTGCCGGTCCTCGCCGGGCTGGCGCCGGCCGAAGTGCTCGCGCGTGCAGAAGGAGACGCCGGTCTCGTGCAGCGCCGCCGTGGCGAAGTCGCCGACCGCCGTGTACCCCATGCGTTCCATGGCGGCGGTGACGTCGGGGAACAGGTAGAAGGTCGACTGCGGCACGGCCACGTGCATGCCGGGGGTGGCGTTCACGAGCTCACAGGCGACGTCGCGGCGCTCGCGCAGGATGTCGAGCGTCTGCTGCACGGGCTCCTGGGTGCCGCGGAGTGCTTCGATGCCGGCCCACTGCACGTAGTGCGTGGTGCACGACTCGTCGTTGGTGTTGAGCGTGCTGAGCACCTTCGCGATCTCCAGGGGCGCGACGGCGCAGCCGAGGCGCGAGCCGGTCATGGCGAACTTCTTACTGAAGGTGTAGAGGATGACGGTGCGCTCGGCCATGCCGGGGAGCGAGGCGATCGAGCTCGAGACCCCTTCGTAACGGGTCTCGAAGTAGGCCTCGTCGGAGAGCACCCAGAGATCGTGCTCCTGGGCGAGCTGCGCGACGGCCTCGCGCTCGGCCGCCGTCGACTCGGCCGAGATGGGGTTCTGCAGGTCGTTGTAGATGATGGCGACCGTGTTCGGGGTGATCGAGGCGCGCACCTGGTCGAGGTCGATCGCGAAGCCGTCCTCCGTGGGGAGGTAGCGGTACGGCACGGCGGTGCCCCCGAGGTACTCGATCTGCGACTCGTAGATCGGGAAGCCGGGGTTCGGGTAGAGCACCTCCTGGCCGGGGTTCATGACCGCCTGCAGGAACTTCGTGATGACGGGCTTGCCGCCCGTCATCACCACGATGTTCTCGGGGCTGAGGTCGATGCTCCGACGCGAGCCGATGTCCTCGGCGAGGGCCTCGCGCAGCTGCGGGATGCCCGGGCCCGGGCAGTAGCCGGTGTAGCCGTCGGCGATGGCCCGGTCCATCGCCTCGACGATGTGCGGGGCCGTCGGGATGTTGATGTCACCGAGGTGGAAGGGGTACACCCGGTTCCCCTTCGCCTTCCAGGCGGCGGCGGCCTGGGCGACGCTGAAGGCGGTTTCGGTGCCCAGCCGGTCGAGCCGGTGTGCGAGTTCCCGCATGCTGTTCCACTCCTCGTCGAGTTGGCGATCGATCCGCTGGCGGACCCGCACCGAGCATACGACTCATATATCAGCCTGGGAAGAGTGGTTCCCGGATGATGTCCTACAGGGAGGCAGTGAGCGCCGAGCGACCTAAAGGTTCATTCAGGCGCTCACTCCGTCATTCACCCCTCATTCAGGCACAATGAGTGAGTGACAAGTGAATGAGAGAACGAGTGAGGGAGTTCCGTGAGCGAAACACACGAGGTCGTCGCCGATCTGCGTCGTCGCGGAGCCGAGCCCACGCATGTGGAGGTCAAAGCCGCCGCGGGAGGAATGCCGAAATCCCTCAAGGAGACCCTGAGCGCCTTCAGTAACGGGGAGGGAGGCATCGTTCTCCTCGGACTGAGTGAGGACGAGGACTTCACGCCTGTGGCGTCGTTCGACGCCGATGCCATCCGGGATGCTGCGGCAGGCATGGCGGCGGACTCCATGACACCCGCGGTGCGGTGCGAGATCGCCATCGAGCCGTTCGAAGGAGCCCGCATCGTCCGGATCGACGTCCCGGAGATGAACTCCGGCGAGAAGCCGTGCTACGTGACGGCCCGGGGTGTCTACGGAGGTTCTTACCTCCGCGTGGGCGACGGTGATCGGAAACTGACCCAGTACGAGGTCACTCAGCTTCTCGCCAACCAGGGCCAACCCACCGATGATCAGCAGCCGGTCAGGGAGGCCGCGCTCGCTGACCTCGACCCCCAAGCGGTCTCCGCGCTGCTCGCCCGCGTGCGGGAGCGCTCCCCTCGGGCCTTCGCCGCAGTGCCCGACGACGTCGCTCTCACCCGCCTGGGCGTGCTGGTGCGGGACGGTGAGAACCTCGTTCCGTCACTGGCGGGCCTGCTGTGCCTGGGCATCTACCCGCAGCAGTTCTTCCCGCAGCTCAACGTCACCTTCGTGGCGCTGCCGGGAACCACCATGGGCGAAACCACCCAGGACGGACGACGGTTTCTCGACAACCAGACCGTCGACGGTCCGCTGCCGGTCATGGTGCAGGACGCAGTGGCCGCGGTGGAGCGCAATATGCTGCGTGGCGCCGTCATCCAGGGGGCTGGACGGTCGGACCGGTACGAGTACCCGCTCGAAGCCGTGCGCGAGCTCGTGGTCAACGCCCTGATGCACCGGGACTACGGGCCCTTGGCCAGGGGGACCCAGGTGCAGATCGAGCTCTATGCGGATCGGCTCGTCGTCAAGAACCCGGGTTCGCTTTACGGTGGCGTCGAGGTCGGGGGCCTCGGCGCGGACGAGATCACGTCCTCGCGCAACGGTCTGCTGGCTCGTCTGCTCTCCGACGTCGAACTCCCGGGCCGGCGCGAGGTCGTCTGCGAGAACAGGGGGTCGGGCATTCCCCGGATTATGGCGACGCTGCGCGCTGCAGGCATGACCCCGCCCGAGTTCGAGGCCACGCTGAGCCACGTCAAGGTCACCGTTCCCCGGCATGCCCTTCTCGACACCGACACCGTAGAATGGATTGCCTCCCTGGGTGCCACCGGCCTCAGCGATGCCCAGCACATGGCCCTGGCGATGCTCCACCACGGCACCGAGGTGTCCAACGAGCGGTTGCGCAGTTGGGGACTCGACAGCCGGGAAGCCACCGCGGCACTCACCGACCTCGTCGACCGGGGGCTGGCCGAGCGTTCTGGAGGGAGACGTTATGCCCGGTATCAGCTCTCACCGGACGTCGCGCTGTCTTCCCGAGTGGCCGGCCCCGATGTCGACCCACCGAGCCCGCCCGCAAGGTTGGTGCCTCGACCCGGCGGGACGATCGTCCTGGACGAAGACTTGGAGTCCGTGTTGCGTGCTGTGGGTGCAGAGGGTCTGGATGCCACGCGCCCGGTGGCCGCCCACCTCGGATGGACCTACAGCCGGACGCTGAGCCGGATCAACGAGCTCATCGGCCGTGGCATGCTCGAGGCCACGGCTCCTCCCACCAGTCGCAAGCGCCGGTACAGGGTCACGGCTGAAGGAGTCCGACGCCTCTCTGAGTCCTGAGGCGCCCCGTAACGAGACTCGGGTGTGCGGTTCCCGTCGGGAGGGGAACCGCACACCCGCATCAGGCGTGGAGTGTCAGCGCACGCGGAGGTAGACGGGGCCGGAGCCGACGTTGACGGTCTGGATGACCGTCTGGTTGCCGTTCCAGCCGCCGTGGACGGCCTTGCCGCCGCCGATGTACACGGCGATGTGGGCGAAGCCCATGCCGCCGTTGGCGTAGTAGACCAGGTCGCCGGGCCGGGCCTGTGCGGCGGAGACCCGGGTGCCGAGCTTCAGGTAGGAGACCGGCCACCCGTGGTGCTTGACCCCGGCCGCGCGCAGGGCCTTGGTGACCAGGGCGGTGCAGTCCTGCCGCACGCCGAGCTGGTTCCGGGCCGCGGCGGCGATGGTCGCGGCCTTGCCGGACTGGGACTGGGTGCTGAGGACCTGCTGGGGGGCTGCGGCGGGGGCGGCCTGGGCCGGGGCCACGCTGCTGAGCGCCAGGGCGCCGCCGGCGACCGCCAGGATGGCGGTGCGCCCGAGGCGGAACGAGCTCTGGGCGCGGTGGCGGGGCGTGCGGGACTGGAAAACGGGCATGAGTGATGTCCTCCCTCTTGCCTGCGAGGTGAGCTGTCGGATGCGGGTGGGAGACACCCGGTCGCAGGGTGGGGGCCCTGACGACTTAACCCCTAGGTCCCGGGGGAGGGACCGTTTCTGGTTCCCCCGCTTCTGCCGAGCGATGTGTCTTGGGGGGCCCCGGGCACCGGCAGAATTCGGCGATGTGCACGGGGGTGCCGATCGATGAGGCGATCGGCACGGAGGAAACACTAATCGAAAAGTAACGAGAAAGTCTCGTTTAGATCACGGGCGTGTCTCGGCTTGAGTGCTGATCCGGCAGGGCACCTCCGCGCCGGGACGCCGTGGTCCGGTGAGGCGCGCCCATGGGGATCCCTCGGGAGGCTCAGTTCGAGACGAAAGTGGTCTTGACCTGGAACTCTGTCCGGGTCGTGCCGACGGGCAAGCATGCCCTGCCCTGGGGCCGAGTATCGGTGACGCCACCCGTGGCAGGGCACGACCGTTTGCCGGGAAAGGTCCACAGAACATTAGATCGCCGACGGGATCGGCCCCTTCCGTGAGGGTCGGGAAAGGCCATCTCCTCCGGCAATCTCCATTGTTGTCCCAGGAATTCGCAAAAAGAAAGAAATGCGTTTGCGGCGCGTCGATTCCGCTCTCCTGGCGTCCTCCGAGCACCAGGCTGCCGAGGAGGGGATGCGCCCCGAAGCCCCGGCCTGCCGGCATGCGGAGGACTCCGGTGCCGCAGCACCGGAGCCCTCCGTTCGGCTGTTCAACTGCTCAGGCGACGCTGAAGCCCTCGTACTGCCGGGAGGCGACCTCGTCGCACTTGGCGCGGTAGGCGCCGACCCCGCCCACGTAGGGCATGAACACCCGCGGCTTGCCGGGCACGTTCGCGCCCAGGTACCAGGAGTTCGCCTGCGGGAACAGGGTCATGTCCGCGGCGTCGTTGACGTGCTGCACCCACGCGTCCTCCGCCTCGGGAGAGGCCTCGGAGCGGACGAGGCCCTGGTCCTCGAGGTAGCGGATGTGCTCGGTGATCCAGTCGACGTGCTGCTCGATCGAGGTCACCATGTTGCTGAGCACCGACGGGCTGCCGGGGCCAGTGACCAGGAACAGGTTGGGGAACCCGGCGGTGGCCAGCCCGAGGTAGGTCCGCGGGCCGGCGGCCCACTTCTCGGCCAGGGCGAGCCCCTCGGTGCCCCGGATGTCGATCCGGTTCAGGGCCCCGGTCATGGCGTCGAAGCCGGTGGCGAAGACGATCGCGTCGACCTCGTACTCCCGCTCCGTGGTGGCCAGCCCCCGCTCGGTCAGCCGGGTGATCGGCGCGGACCGGACATCGACCAGGGAGACGTTTCCCCGGTTGAACGTCGTGTAGTAGTCGGTGTCCACGCAGATCCGCTTGGTCCCCACGGGGTGGTCGTACGGCTTCAGCAACTCCGCGACCTGCGGGTCCTCGACGATCTCGTCGATGCGCTCGCGGATGTACTGGGCCACCACGTCGTTGGCCTCCTTGCTGATCGCCAGGTCCGAGAAGCACTGCCCGAGGCGGAACCCGCCCAGCGTCCAGTGCTCCTCCATCACCTTGCGCTGCTCCGCCGGGCCGGTCTCCAGCGCGGAGGCGGTGCTGGGCGGGAACGGCAGCCCGGTCGGGGTCTGCCGGGCGATCTCCCGGATCCGCGGGTAGTCGGCCTTGATCTGCGCCCACTCCTGCGGGTCCAGCGGCTGGTTGCGCGCCGGGACGCTGAAGTTCGGGGTGCGCTGGAAGACCGTGAGGTGCTCGGCCTGCCGGGCGATCTCGGGGATCGACTGGATGCCCGAGGATCCGGTGCCGATCACCGCGACGCGCTTGCCGGTGAAGTCCACGCCCTCGTGCGGCCAGGAGCCGGTGTGGTGGACCTCCCCGGTGTACTCGGCCAGGCCCTCGAAGTCCGGCACGCGCCCGGCCGAGAGGCAGCCGGTGGCCATGATGCAGTACCGGGCGCTGACCGTCTCCTCGGTGCCGTCCGCGGTCGAGCGGGTGGTGACGGCCCACCGGGCGGTGGCGTCGTCGTAGACGGCGGAGACCACCTCGGTGTCCAGCTGGATGTCGCGGCGCAGGTCGAAGCGGTCGGCCACGTGGTTGAGGTAGCGCAGGATCTCGGGCTGGGTGGGGTAGCGCTCGGTCCACTCCCACTCCTGTTCCAGCTCCCGGGAGAAGGAGTAGGAGTAGTAGGGGCTCTCCACGTCGCACCGGGCCCCGGGGTAGCGGTTCCAGTACCACGTGCCGCCCACGCCGTCGCCCTTCTCGACGACGGCCACGGACCGTCCCTGCTCGCGGAGGCGGTGGAGGAGGTAGAGGCCGGAGAACCCGGCGCCGACGACGACGACGTCCAGCTCGCGCACCGTGCTCATCGCTCGCCCGCCTCCTCCAGCTCGGCCTGGACGTCCGTGGCGATCGACTCCACCACGAAGTCCAGGGCCTCGGCGCTGGCCGGCAGCACGTTGACCATGGAGAAGAAGCCGTGCATCTGGCCCTCCCAGCGGCGCTGGTGGACCTCCACCCCCGCCTCCTGGAGCTTCTCGGCGTAGGCCTCGCCCTCGTCCCGCAGTACGTCGTGGGCGGCGGTGATGACCAGCGCCGGCGGCAGGCCGGAGAGGTCTTCCGCGTGGAACGGCGCGGCGTCCGGGTGTCGGCGCTGCTCGGCGTCGGGCACGTACTGGTCCCAGAACCAGGTCATGAACTCGGTGGTCAGCAGCGTCTGGTTCTCCTCCTCGGTGTAGGAGGGGCGGGTGAAGTCGGCGTCGGTGACCGGGTAGATCAGCACCTGCTCGGCGATCGCCGGCCCGCCGTTCTCGCGCGCCCGCAGGGCCATGACGGCCGAGAGGTTGCCGCCGGCGCTGTCCCCGCCGACGTAGAGCGGGACCTGCGCCCCGGCGATCTCCGCCAGGTGCTCGCCCGCCCAGGTCAGTGCGGTCCAGGAGTCCTCCACCGCGGCGGGGAAGGGGTGCTCCGGGGCCTTGCGGTAGTCCACGAGGACGACGGCGCAGCCCGACTTCTCGGCCAGCTGCCGGCCCAGGGTGTCGTAGCCGTCGATGTCCTGCAGCACCCAGCCGCCGCCGTGGAGGTAGACGAACACGCCGGCCGGGGACTCCCGCGGCACGTGCACCCGGACGCGGAAGCTCCCGCCGTCGGAGGCGTCCAGGACGTGGTCCTCGGTGCGGTGCATCTCGGGGCCCGTGCCGAACATCTCGTTCATGGCGGCGGCGGTGGCGCGGGCCTCGGCGGGGCTCATCTGCCACATGGGCTTGGCGTCGGGCCCGGCGGCCTCGGCGGAGGCGGCCAGGAAGGCGAGGGTGGCGTGGTCCAGGGACATGGGTGTCTCCTCATCGACGGAACGATTCCGGCACCGCTCGTGCTGAGTGATGCAGGTCACACCGACGGTAGACTGCACACTGCATTCTTTCTAGAGGGCCCCCGAATGTTTCTCGCTCACTTCTGGCTACGCTGGGGGCAGCACCGGCCGACCGCCTGTGGTTGCTGCGGCACCAGCGGCGACGTCCGGACCGGCGAGACGGAGGGACACGACAACTGTGGCGTTCGAGATGCCGGCCACCCGGCGGGAGGCGGTCGCGGAGCACCTGCGGGAGGAAATCCTCTCGGGTGCGCTCGCTCCCGGCGCCCCAATCCGCGACGCCGAGATCGCGGCGCGCCTGGACGTGAGCATCACGCCGGTGCGCGAGGCCATCACCGAGCTCATCGGCGAAGGGCTCGTGGTCAGCACCGCCAACAAGCGCCGGCACGTCGCCGTGCTCACCCAGCGGCAGGCGATCGAGCTGATGGACGTGCTCGGGGTCGTCACCGTGGCCGCGCTCGAGCGCGCGGTCCCCCGCCTCGACGACGGCCGGCTCGACGCGCTCGCCGACACCGTCACCCGCTTCACCCAAGAGGCGGGGCAGCACCACTTCGAGGAGTCCCGCACCGGCCTCATCGACGCCGTGCGGGTACTGCTGGCGGCCGCCGACAACGACGAACTGACCGCCATGGCGGAGCAGGTCATGCTGCGCTCGCTGCGGCGGATCACGCTCTACCCCTCGGGCCACCTCGTGCCGCTCTGGGTCGAGGGCTGGCAGGACATGCTGCAGCTGCTGCGTGAGGGCGCCGGTCAAGAGGCGGTGGCCCGGCTGCGGGCGTTCTTCGCGGAGCTGACCACCCGGATGCGGGAAGACCGGCCGCTGGACGCGACGGTGGGGCCGACACCGCCTCGGTGAGCCACGGCTGTGGTTCTTAGGAGTCGACGCGCCGGAGCCTGCGACGCCGCCTGGGACATCGTCCCGATGCGCTCTGCGCCGGTCCGAAGAACCTCCGACGCGTCAGCGGGATTCCCGGATCAGCAACAGCCAGTGGTCACTGGAGCTCCCATGTGCCACAGCGCTTGGTCTCGAAGTCCTGTCCCTCGGCCAGGGTTACGGACGGCCGTCCACCGCCGGGGATGTCGTTGGCGATGATGTCGTCCCCGTTGGTGCCGGAGGTCAGGATGGCCCAGTAGCAGCTCGAACCCACGTCGTCCGTTGAGCGGTACGTGCCGGGATCGATGTCCACGCCGACGGTCCACGTGCCCTCGCGGATGGTGTTCTCCGCCTTCTTCTGTTCGGCTCCGGTGACTGCTTCCTCACGCTTCTTGACGGCGTCCTCCGCCTCCTTGGCGTCGTCCTCGCGTTCCTCGAGCGCCTTCTCGGCAGCGCTGACCTCGTCCTCGCGCTTCTGGAGCTCCGTGTGCCGGTCCTGGAGACCGGACGACATCGTGTCGTAGTCCTCCTGGAGCGACTCGTAGTCCTCCTCGACGCCCGTCTTGGCGGAGGCCAGGGCGACGTACTCGTCACTCGAGGTGGGGTCCGAGGCCACGGCACCTCCGATGCCCAGACCTCCTGCGAAGAGCGCGACACCGGCCACCGCCATGACGATCGGCTTGGTCCTGCTCTTCTGCCGTTCCGGGGCGGACGAGTCGGCCCCGATGTCGGACCGGTCACGGCGGAACGACGTCGTGGCGCGCGTCCAGGCGCCGGCGAGTGCTGCGCCGGAGCGACGGGAGCTGGGATGATCCGTGCGGTCCACCTCGTGGGCGGCTTCCGGATCACTGGCCGGCAGGGGCTGGGTCAGGGGCTCTTTCTCTCCCGCACCAGCATCAGCCTCGTCGTCGACCCAGAACTGCCATCCGTCCGGCGCCGGACCCCACGCGGGGTCGGGGGACCACCCGGGGTGGGGAGCCCAGCCTTCCGGGGGCTGCGGCCAGGTGGGGGGAGCGTTGAAGCGCATGGTGACATCCAGGGGGTCGAGCGGAGGTTGCAAGCACAAACGTAACGGGGAGTGGGCGCCCTTTTTTACCGAGCGGTCACAATGCAGAAATGTGCGGTCTTGAAGCGTTGGACGCCGAGCCAGGGAAGACCGGCCATCTCCGGGTGGTTGCCGTGGAAGGTCGTTCTCGTCCCGGCTGCGATGGACCTGTCATCGACGCCCTTTCACCCACCGGATGACGGTCACGATCAGCCAGGCGATGAATACCAACGGAGCGATGAGCCAAGAGAGCGCAATGATGGTGGACCACACGAACTCCGGCACCCCGACGAGGCTCAGCAATGCGCCGACGATTGTCATGCCCACGATCAGGAACAGGATGATCGACCACATCACGACGTGGAACACCCAGCGACGTTGCGGCTTCACCCGGGGTGACGCCTCAACAGGCAACGGAGGGTCCCACGGCTGCCGCGGGCGGACGGACAGCGGGGGGTCCCAGGGCTGTCGGGGTGGTGCGGCGTACGGCGCCGAGGAGGACTCCGCGGAACCCGGCCGGGGCGGAGTTTCCATCCTCGGCACCGCGTGGGTTTCGGCGGTCCAGGTCCCAGCAAGCACAGGGTCTTCCGAGGCCGACACAGACACGGTGGGCTGCTCCGAGGCGGCCTGCGGTTCCCGCGGGGCCGTGGCCGAATCCGGAGGGATGGAGCTGACCGGAATTGCGTCGTCGAGCACTGCGGGCGGGTCGACGTCGTCCTCGACCGGCGCTCCGGCCTCTGCCCGTTCCAGCAGCTCTCGGAGTTCCGGTTCCCCGATCACGGCGATGCGCTGACCCTCCTGGATGCGCTCGGCGGCCTTCTTCTCCTTGCCGGTGGCGCCGGTCAGCGGTGGATTGCGGACCTGGGCCCCGGCGCCGATCACCAGGCACGTCACCTTCTTCGTGGGGCTCTGCGCGACCACGGCGCCGGCCCCACGCATGCGCTCCTGGATCTCCTCACGAGTTCCGAAGGAGAGATCCCCGGTGATCAGCACGACCTCGTCCTCAAGGGTGGTCGGTGTGGGAACAGTGGGATCGGCGAGCGACGGACCGGTGGCCGGCCGCTCCACGGACGTGCGGTACACCGATTCCGGGGCGCGCCGGGAGCTCGCGGGACGTGCGGGCGACGAGCCAGTGGTGGAGCGGCGCGGCGCTCGTTGCCAGAGTTCGTCCACGGTGGACGCCCCGGTGCGGTGGGCCAGCTCCACGGTCACCTGCGCTGCGGCCAGGGCATCGGCCTCGGCCTGGTGGTGCGGAAAGTCATCCAGTCCGAGATGGCGCACCACGGTGGGGAGCTTGTGGTCCACCAGGTCGAGATGGCCTCGCGAGAGCTGGAGCGTGCAGTGGAACCGCGGCAGGGGAGCCTCCACGCCCGCGGCCCGGTTGGCGGCCCGCCACACGGACTCGTCGAAGGACGCGTTGTGCGCAACGACGGGCAGGTCGGCGCAGAGCCGGTTCAAGCGCTGGGCTGTCTCCGGCCAGGAGAGTCCCTCGGCCATGCACTGCTCCCGGGTGATGCCGTGAATGGCGGTGTTCCTCCGTTCGAAGTGATCCGCCGGCGGTGGAGGTTTGACGAGCCACGACTCCGAGGACTGCACCCGGCCGTTCCGGACGACAGCGACGCCCACGGCGCACGCCGATTCCCTCTTGCCGTTGGCCGTCTCGAAGTCCACGGCCACGAAGTCCAGATCCGGCACGCTACTTCACCTCCTCGATCACCAGGTTGATGCCGTCGTCGGGGTGGTACCCCCAGGACGCCTCGAAGTCGTCCCACGTGCCCGTCTGTCGCCCGTCGAGGGCTCGGGTGCTGTCCATGCGAGCGATGACGCTGTCCGAGGCGTCCAGTCCCTGCAGGACGCACGCCATTTCGGAGACTTCGGCACCGTAGGTGTTGTCCTCGCCGATGGTCTGGATCGATACGCTGCGCCCCTCGTCGCCGATCGTGATGCCGACGGCGTCCGTCAGCCCGCAGTCGTCGACGGCGGTCTCGATGTCAGTGGACCCGAAGCTCACGTCGGCGCTTCCAGCGTCCGGCGTGATGTCGGAACCCGAAGTGGCAGGCGTGACCGGGCCCGAGGCGCCGGCGCCCACCATCACTCCCAGAAGCAGTCCGGCGATCGAACCCGTCCCGCCGAAGATCCAGTGCCGGCTGTCGGAGGAGAGTGCGGAGGCCCAGATCTTCTTCAGCCGCGTCGGGAAGGACGATGTCTTCTTCTTCCTCGTAGCGGTCGGGAAGGAAGCGGGCTGCGCGTCCTCGACCCAGAACTGCCAACCGTCGGGTGCGGGACCCCACGCCGGGTCGGGGAACCAGTTCGGCGGAGGTGTCCAGCCGGAGGGCGGCTGGGGCCAGTTGGGGGGTGTGTTGAACTTCATGGCGCCATTCACGGACGAGGGACGATTACCGCTGCAAACGTAACTCGGGGCGCGGACGTCGAAGAAAGTTGTCACGTCACAGGGTGCCGCGGGGACCGGTCTCGGGCGGGGTTAGACCAGCGTCGACGTTCGGATGTGGCGCGGAGGCGCAGGCGACCGGCCCGCGGGTCACTCGTGCGGGGGACCGCGTGCGTGGGCCTATGCCTCAGTGCTCAACGCCCAGCATCGACTGCGCGATGAGCATGTCGAGGCGCCGGACGTCGACCTTCTTGCCGACCCTGATCTTGATGCGCCCGGCGCGGGTCCAGAGCTCTAGTTCACCATCGAGATCGAAGGTGCCGGCGTTCTCGGACGACCACATGTTGATCGCCGAGTACGGCAGGGAGTACACCTCGACCTTCCGCCCGGCCATGCCCTGGGCGTCGCGGACGATCAACCGCTTGGTGGTGAAGACAGCGCTGTCGCGGAAGGTCTTGTAGGCGGCCACAGGCTGTTCTCCCGGGACCATGAGTTCGGCGACGTCGTTCGGGATGGGGCACTCGGCCACGAACATCCACTGGGTCACTGCTGCTGTTTCCATGACTGCTCCTGTCGTCCACGTAAGCGGGGCCGGCGCAAGATCCCCGGCGTCCCCACATCTGTCCATTCACAGTAGTGAATGCAGGCGCATGCGATCCAGGCATCTGGCGCAGTGCTTCGGAAGGAGTGCCACGGTGGCTTCACGAGGACAACGGACGACGGCGGGATCGCCGCGGCGCTTCCCGGTGCCACCGGATGGATACCAGTTGCTCTTCACCGTCACCTGCACCAAATGCGGGGCGAAGGAGCCGACGTTCTCACTGGAGGGGCGGTTCCCGCGTCACTGCTTCTCGGACGCCGAGGAGGCCAATGAGGCCCGGTACCGCGAGTGGCAGGCGCTGAACACCGGATCGGTCAGTGTCGTGGCGCGACCGTGCGCGCCGCAGGGAACGGGCCGGCGCCGCTGAGAGCGCCCGGCGGAGCGCCGGACCGAATGGGCGTGACGCGGAAGTGCAGGCAGTCGCTCAGTGGCAACCACCACGAGAACTCTTGTCCGGTTGGCAACGGGTGTCCTGCATCCCGGCCCACCGCTCCACCGGAGCTGCAACCGAGGGATGCTCCTGCCTGGATTCGCGCCTACTCCTCGTCCGGTCTACAACAGCGGCGCCCGCCCCGGCCCCGGTCGCCCGGCGAAGGCCTGCACGATGTCGAGCCAGGCGTCGGCGTCGGGGCCCTCCGCGACGAGGTCCCCGTCCTGGCGGTGCCGTCGCCGGGTGGCGAGCAGGGCGAAGTCCAGGGCCGGGCCGTGGACGCGCTGACTTGCCTCTGCAGGTCCCCAGGTCCAGGTCTCGTCCTCATGGGTGAGTTCGACGCGGAACAGCTCGGCCGGCGGTTCCAGCCGGCGCTGCCGGAAGGCGTAGTCGCGGGTGGCCACGCCGAGGTGGGCGACGTGCCGCAGCCGGTGCGAGGCGACCGGGGCGACCCCGAGGGCGTCGCGGACGTCCTGGCCGTGGGCGAAGGTCTCCATGATCCGGGCGCTGGCCATCATGGGCGCGCCCATGGGCGGGCCGATCCACGGAATGCGCTCGCCCTCCGGCACGGCGACGAGCCGCTCGAGCACCCGACGCCGGCTGTCCTGCCAGGACGCCAGGATCTCGGCCGGGGGCCGTGCGGCACCCTCCTGGGCGCCGCGGTCGACGACGTCGGCCTCCGCCCGGAACCGCTCTCGCAGCTGCGCGAAGACCTCGGGCTCCTCGAGTGCGGTCAGCATGGTCCGTTCCGTCCAGGTGAGGTGGGCGACCTGGTGGCGGATCGTCCACCCCTCCGCCGGGGTGGGGCGGTCCCAGTCCTCGGCGGACAGCGGCCGCAGCAGCTCCTCGAGCAGGTCCCCCTCCTGGCGCAGGTCGGCCAGCAGGGCGGGCAGGTCGGGGCGGGTCATCGGCTCATCACGGTGCGTAGCTCCTTCGTGAGGATCGCGCTGGTCGCGTTACGCGGCGGATCCTCGGGGAACTCTACGTCGGTGAGCGCATGAGCGGCCAGGCTTATACGGACCTGGCGCGCAGCTGCTCGACGGGCATAGAGAAGCTTCCAGACAGGAATGCGAACGCCCTGTCGGTCTCGCCCCACGCTAGCGGAGAGCTTCAACCACGGAGGCCACGACGGCACCAAGGTATTGCTAGAGCGCGCTCTCGGCGTCGGCGGGGTGCAGGTTCTTGTCGCCGGAGGTGCGATGTTCTTTCAGTGGTCGAAGCTGTAGAAGGTGCCGTCCTCGGTGACCCGACGGTGCCGCCTGTCTCCAATCAGCCTGTGAGGGTAATGACTTGGGCGGCCCTCCTGGCTTGTTGAAATTTCCATGCATGAGCGCAACCCATATACTGATGCTTCTATTGACGGATCCACTCATAGTGGTCTCCTAAGGTGCTGTCCAGTAGGGAATTATGGTGTTGCCGTGTCGAGTCCGGCGATGTGGCGAAATACTGTGTCGGCCAGTGCTGGATCGGGGATGTGCATGGTGGTGGCCTGTCCCTTGTGCATGAGCCGGCGGACGGTGCGTCGGGCGGCGAGGCGGAAGACCGCATCATCAGTCAAGGCCTGGATCGTGGTATCAGGGCTTAGGTGCGCCCGCTGAATCGGGGAACCTTTGAGCATGTAGGGGAAAGGGACATCCTCTGCCCCATAGTCGGGATTAATGACGGGTTGTGGATCCAGGTGTACCTCTACGGTGATTCTTTTCGGGCTTTCTTCGCGGACATGGACGAAGGGAACGTTCTGGACGACCAGGGTCGCCAGATTTTTCGCCCCGTCATGGGCTTTCGATAGGGGGGCCTTGACCTTCCAGTATCGCCCCTCGGTGGCGGCGGGGTCAGGTATGGCGTAGCGCACGAGAGTGGCCAGTACGTTGAGGACGCTGTGTGCGTCAGGGTGGGTGAGCAGGATCGTGGTGTTGCGTCGGGGGGTGGCTCCGCTGGGTGGTGGGATCTGGCGGGGGAGGTGGTCCATTTCTTCTATCGGCGTTAGTAGCGCTCGTTCGATCGCCTCGGCAGTGTCCGGGTCCAGGATTGGTGACATGCCGGGGCGGGCGGCGCTGACCGTGGTGTGTACCTCGTTGCGTAGCACCGCCCCAGTGGCCAGGTGTCGCCGGATGGTGAGCAGCTCGTAGAGGTTCAGGTGTTGGGTGGCCACGGGGGCGAAGTGAAGGCTGCGAATGTCTCGGCCCCAGCGGGTGTAGTGGTCGGTGAATCGGGTGAGCACATTCTTGGCTTGGCCGACGTATTGGTCACCATTGGCGAAGGTCAGCACGTAGATCCCGCACCGGGAGGTGGCGGGGCCGATTAGCTGAGACAGCGATGTGCTGTCGGTGAGCGGGTAGTGGGTGAACGTCGGGGTTTCCATGGGTGAGTCTCCTGGAGAGGGGGCGCGGCCGCAGGCAAGAGGTGCAGCGATGCGCCGGCAGTAGGGGCGGGTGAGGTTGGTTGTGGGCTGCGGGTGAGGCAACGGGCGCCGGGGGTGCTGGTTAGTGGAGGGTGAATTGGCCGGTGGCGATGGTGTTGCTTGCGGCGGTGAGCAGGGCGTGGGCGTTGTTGGCTAACTGTGTGGCCGCCTCAGCGGTGAGGCGCAGTTGTTTGTAGGTGGCTCCGGCGGCGCGTTGGGCGTCGAGGGGTAGGTGGGGGAGGCGCATTTTTTCGAGCTTGAGGGTGGGGGTGAGTTGGCCGCTGAGGGTGGCTTGGTTGACCTCGGCCATCAGCATGTGGGCGACGAACTCGGGGTCGTGGGTGGCGGGATTGATATCGAGCACGGTCACCCCGCGGCTGACCGGCAGCCCCTCGATCTCCCACACGCGGGCGAAGATTCTCCCCCCGTTGCGGATGGTGACCGCGACCTGTCCGGCGCGGGTCGTGACCGCTGCATAGGGAGAGGCGGGCACGGTGATGGGCACCCGGTCCGGACGACCGGTGTCCATGGCGTGCGGGGTGAGCACGTCGACGGGCTGAGCATCGGGGTCGGTGTCGGTGCGGTGGGTTTGGGCGGTGCCGCGATGTGCGGGGAAGGCGTTGCCGATGGGGTAGGTCTCCACCGCCGTATCCAATGCGTGGAAGATCGCCGACGGGATCGTGAGGGCCTGTAGGGCCCGTTCGGCGTCCTTCAACCGCATCTGGGCTTGCTCGGCTTGTTCCAGCAGGTCCTGGTCATCCACCGGTTGCACCTTCTGCAGCCAAGCCTGCGGGGCCAGGGACGCGTCGGGGGAGAGCAGCTTGGTGGCCGGCACCGCGAGGGCCTTCGGGTGCTGGATCGGCTCGCCGGCCCGCCAGGTGTCCAGGGTGGTGATGGTTTCCTCGATGACCGTCTCGGTGATCGCCGCAGCCGCATGCTGGCTGAGGTCGATGAGCAGCACCTCGTTCGCTGGGGCCGGCTCGGTGGGGCGATGGAGGACGAGGAGGTAGCTCGGTGTTTTGGTGTAGCGCTGGAGGTTGACCGGCAGGGAGATGATCGCTTCGATCACTCCTTCGGCGATCATCCAGGACAGCACCTGGCTGGAGCTGCCAGCCCGCGACAACGCTCGCTGGGGCACGACGACAGCGGCGCGGCCGTCGGGATTCAGGGCTCGATAAGCCACCAAGGCCCAGACCAGATCAGATCGGCTGCCGCTCACCCCGCCAAACGGCAATTGGGCAGCCCGCGCCTTTTGCTCTGCGTGCAGCATCCCGGAAGGGCCATGCATGAGAACGGCATCGAAGGTGGAATCGATGGTCAAGGCATCCTGAGCAGTCAGTTCGACCGGGACGTCGGCCAGGAAGAGCCGGCAGGCGGCGATCTCTAGGGCTGCCTTATTGGGGTCGTTGCCGTACAACTGCGCCTGGGGATGGGTCTCGTGAGCATCCAGCAGGGTCTGCCCGGCCCCGCAGGCCAGATCCGCGATCGTGGTGGCGTGTTCCCCGACCGACCGGACCAGCAATTGACTCACGGCTGGGGACGTCATCGTGGCGGCAAGGCCGCCGCGGGCCCGTTCCGCCTCAGTCCTGAGGAGTTGCTCCGCCACGCGGCGGGGATCGGCAGTGCCCAGGGCGGCGCCAATATGCTCGAGCATCTGCTCAGCCGGTGTGGAGAGCTCCTCCAGCCAGTCGCTCACCCGGTAGAGGCCATTGGAGAGGTATTCGTTGAGGTAATGCGAGGCCTTGCACGCGTAGTCCAAGTCAGGGGCGCCCACCCATGACGGATCCAATGGAAAGTGTGCGTACTCCGGCAGCGGGGTGTCTGGCTCACGGCTCCACTTGGCCCACCACAGCAGGGGTAACAGGATCGGGGCCATGTCCTCAGCCGGAACGATGCCGCGCAGGCTGCTGAGCAGCGCGAAGTCCGCCTGATCCGGGTCTTGTTTGAGCGGCTTGTTCTTCGCCTCTAACCAGCGCAGAACGGCTGGCAGGGGGAACAGCGGGCGCCTCTGTGTGCCGGCGGTGGCCTGCGGGAAGTCCGGGTAGCGCGTGCGCCAATTGCTCACGGTCGAGGTGGACACCCCGGCCAGTTTGGCGATCCCGGAGGGGCTGACGTGCTGATAGGCGAGGGCGGCGTTCATCGGGTGTCCTTCGGGATGTTCATGGAGCCTGGGGAGGTTTCCGGCAGCAGGTCCGCCGCTTCACCGCATGACCTTGCCGGTCGTCAGAGCGTCGAGGAGGGCTGATGGGACGGTCCTCGGCGACGCGGTTGGTGGTCGGTTCATGCCCCACATCTCGGTTGAACTGCGGAGGTGATCGGTGCGGTAGGGCATCAGGCGGCCTGCTGGGTGGCCGGGGGAGTGTAGAACCGGTCCTCGGGTAGGGCGATCACATCCGCCGCGGCCAGTCGCAACCGCTTCGACAGGCAAGACAGCCGCGACACCACCACCACGTGAGCACCGGTGGCACCCAATGCGGCCACCACATCGGTGAATCCTCCATCGCCGCTGGCGCACACAATACGGTCAAAGCGCCCCGGCAGGTTCTCCTCCCACATCACCTCCTGCAGCACCAGGTCCGCTCCATTAGCACCCAGCCGGAACAGCTTGCGGCACGGCACCGTGGAACGTTCGAGCTCCCACACGGTGGGCCGAGCCGTGGTGCCCATCACGATTAGATCCCCCGCCTGGTAGTCGACGAGGCGGACGTAGTCGTCGAACCACGCATCGACCTGCTCGGCGCAGAAGAACGGAGTCCCCAGCTGATTCTCAATGTCAATGAGGTGGATGGAGCGCCCCCGGCGCATCCTCAGCGTGTTCATGACTACCCCCGAATGAAAAGTGTTTCTGGCGTGTTCACAGACTAGAGAGGCTATGGGGATATTGCAATAGTAAATGCAAAAGTTTCATGTGTGAAGAATGCACAGTGGGTTTTCGAGCCCTGGAGGCTCCTTCGCCTGCGTAGAGAGGGCTGTCAGAGTCGCTCCGCGTCACGGGCAGTTGGCCATGATGGTGAGGGCCATGCCTTCGTTCTGGCACACAGATTCCCCTGGCCTGGGCACATGACCTCCAAGGAGCCACTACGCCCTTTGAGGCACGATGACGCGCCGGAGCGGCTTGCGGGCAGCTCCGGCGCGTCAGGGTGGGGGTATCAGACGACGGGGTCGGGCAGGTCCTGCATGGTGCCCTCCTCCTTCTTGTTGCCTCGGGCGGTGTTCCACTCCTGGTGGAGGTTCTCCTTCATGCCCTTGGGCATGTACTCGGGGCCGATGAGGTAGGTCAGAAGGTTCGCAGCGAGGTTGTAGGCCTCGTTGCGGGCGCCCATGCGGCCGTCGGCGCGCACCTCTAGTACTCGAATCTTGCGCCGCACATGGACAGAGACGTCCAGTGACCTAGGCTTCTGCGGACGCCTCAGTAGGGGGGTGGAAGGCAAGTGACCTGGTCTCTGGCGGTTCAACTCCGGATTCGCCTAGTCCATCCCTGGGTCGATCGCTACGAGCTGTGCGTGATCAGGGAGCGGTGTGCCTCGAAATTCGTTGCGGTTGAGGCGTTGTGCACCGTGCAGGTCTTGCCAACGAGCTGATCCACGGCGGCCTCAAGGTCCTTCGTCTCGGCGGGACGTCCGAGGTCCACATGGCCGGTGGTATCCACGACGATGTAACCCCACTCAAACAAGGCATCACAGCCCAGAACGCAGATCAGCATCGCAGCCGCAGTGAAGTCAACGCGCTCTTCTTCGGTGCACAGATTCCGAGGCTTGATGTGGCCGGCGATAAGCAAACGTGCGGGCAGCACCTCACCGCAAATAGAGCAAGGCGCTGCGGTGCGTCCCTGCAACAGGTGCCGACGAAGATGGGCTTGTTCGCGGCGGACCGTGCCCAAAGCCTCCCCGTCACTTCCCTCTCCCACCCATGAGGTAGCAGGGCAGCCTAGTAGACTTTCCGCGTTCGCCCCATCCGGTGAAAGGGAGACACCGGCCTCCTGAAGTAGCCGAAGCCCTTCCTCCTCATTCAACGGCGAGGCGTACTTGAGCGCCGGCTTGCCCTTGGAGGTAAAAGGGCCAGGAGAGCCGTGGTTGATAAGCTCAGCCACGCGTTGCCACGGGATCTCCAAGTCGAGCTTCAGCGGCTCCACCCGGACCCGCCACCCCTCATTGAACCTTTTCTCCCGATGCCCGGGGGGCCGGGACGCGGATTCCCACTCTTCACCTACCCGACTCACGGCGCGAAGAAAGGGCCCGGAGTAATGGAAGACGACGTCTCCGCGTCGCATTTCCTTCAAACACACCCGGCTATACGGTAGGGCGCCGCTGTCGGTGGGGCGACTCCACAGGATGCGCTGCTCCATCACGATGGGGAACTTATTGCCTTGGCTCGCCCACCAGTACCTCATCCTGATCCTCCACCCTTCGTATCCGTCTACGGCGCCTAGAGGACCCGCGCACTGGTCCTTGTTCCATGCTGGTTGGTCACCGAATGTCTGGTTGCTTTCGTAAGATCAGGAAATGAGCACTGAATCCCCCGCATCCTTACCGCTGGTGACATCCCGACATGTACCCAGATTCTGGCCTGCCGCTATAGCAACTTCCACGCCGCCATCGCCGTCTCTCAAGCGACCTCCAAAGTCCTGGTTTTTTCCGACCCTAACGTCCGCGGAAGCGGTCCAACATCATTTTCCCTAATCAAAATTTCGGGACTTAGGCCCGGACATCAAGCCGGCAATATTGTTAACTTGGCTACTCAAGACGCCGATTCCTCGATGTATATGAGCTGCGGCGGTCCGGCCTAGTTCTTTTTCACCCTCGAAGTGGGCGCGCTGAGTAATCAAAGCTTCATAAATGGGCGCTTGGCTACCTGCGAAGGTTTTCCACGTCATTTCGACGTTTGAGTCTGTCACTACGTCACGCACCAACGGTGGGGTTGGATCGGCAAGGGACGTGCATAGCGCCCAGCGGCAGAGGACGTTCCACTGCTTAATGCCGGTGGCCCGTTTCAATTTTAGTAATTGGTTCTTGCCTTGTTCGGACAGTCGAATGGTCTCAAGCGACATTGTTTTCTCGCTTCCACCAGTACCCAGGGTTCACTGACGTGGTGTGATTTTCGTTATCGTGCTCTAAAAGGTAGGTTGCGCTAATGGCGGGAGCTAATCTGTGGAATAGGGGCTCGTTGATTTCTTCGTCGGTGCTGAGCAGCAGTACTTGTTCACCGGCTTCCGGAAAGTACCTGTCGACCAGGCGTTCTCGGTGCACACTGTCCAGGCGGCCCAGGGGGGTGTCGATGACCATGGGGATTGCCTTGCCGGCGACCTTGGCGATGCCCCACAGCAGGGCCACGGCCAAAAGCTGACGTTCACCCGCGCTCAGCCGGGCCGCCGGAATTTCCACTCCGGTGGCACCCTCCAGATGGACGGTGAAGTCCTTCGGGTTGATGTGCACATCACGGATCAGACTCTTTTTCCGCATCAACGATTGGAAGCTTTGGAGCGTGGCGACTTCCAGCTTGCCGAGGTTTCTAGCGATCAGCTGTTGGCGGAGCTCTGCGAGGGTTGTCCGGACCCGGTCCGTATGGTTGAGCATGCGCTGCACCTCATCTTCGTGCAGGGCGGCTGCCCGCCGTTCGGCCTCAGCTAGGTTTACGGCTTGGGTGCTGTTCTCCTGCTCAGTGCGTAGACGTTGGACCTCGTCCTCGAGGGCCTCCACCTCTCCGGCCGTTCTGGCCTCGGTGAGTCGCGCCTCGTCCCTTCTTCCCAGTTGCTTGGTGATCAGATCGGAGCTGGGTACTCCAGCCAGCAGAGTATCCAGCTCATCACGACGCGTGTAAAGCGCCTCCAGCTGAGCGACGAGGGTGTTTCTGGAAGCTTCGGCCTGGATGAGCAGTTCATCTAGGGTGGCGAGCTGCCGAGTTACCTCAGGGCCCACACCAGGGATTAGCTCCTGAGAGGCGTCTTTTTTAATATCGTCCCTGTGCGCGGCAAGGAGTGGTTCGAGTTCACTGCGTGCCTCAGCGCTCAGCTGAGACATTAGCTCGGCATGGTGCTGGTCCAGGTGCTGATGCAGTTGCGCAGCCGCGGTAATCTGCGCGTTGCGCGCTCCATCAACTTTCAGCTGCTCCAATTGGAGACGCACCAGAAGGAGGGGGAGAGTCCCTTCAGCCAGTGAGCGCAGCTGGTCCTCGCTTGCCCGCAGTGCTGCCATGACCTCGCGGTGTTCCTGTTCTAGGGAGGCGCGCTGCTCGTAGAGATTGCCTCCTTCGCGCTGGAAAACCGCTTCGGCCTCTGCCAGCCTGGTTTGGGCCTCGCGGTGTCGCATCTGGGCCCCCGCCAGCCGCTGAAGAGCCGCGTCCAAGTCCTGTTCCACGTGGCCGAGTCGTTCGGTCTCGGTTCTCAGCCGGTCATCAAGCGCTGCAGGAACGGCTTGAGGTTTTTGTCGTCGTTGCAACGCCAGCAGATCGGTGCTTAGGCGCTCCAGCGTGCCGATGCCCAGAAGGGCGTGGATGGAAGTGCGGATCACCGCGGCTGAGGTGTCCATGTCCGCCAGGGACTCGATTTTTTCCCCGTCGAAGAAGAAGAGATTGGCGATCTCCAGCGGGAGGATTTCCTCGATGTGCTCGGCCCAGGTGGCCGAGATGGTGAAGTTCACGCGGCCATCGACAAAGACGTTGACGCCTTCATGGATGCCCTTGCCGGTGGAGTTCCAGTAGCGCACCACCCGGTAAAGACGGACGTCTCCTTCGATATCGATCTCAAAAGTCAGATCGATGGAGGCGCCGTCTTTGGGGTCGACGCCTCGGCTGATGGTCTCGCGCAGGAAGCTCTCCCAGGACTTGTTTCCCCGGTTGGAGAGATTGGCTCGGCGTCCGTAGAGCGCTAGTTGGAGCGCGTCCAGAAAGGTGGTCTTTCCGCATCCGTTGAGGCCGCCGACCAGGATGACCGGCCGTCCCGGTTGGGTCTGTAGGTCGACCACATGGCGGCCACGGTAGACGCCAACGTTATGCAGGGTTAGTTCACGAAAGCGCATCGGGCTCCTCCGTTGCGTCGTCAACCTCATCAGATAAGAGGTCCAGGGCCATGGTTTTGCCATTCCGCAGGTCACGCACGGTGGCAAGTTGCTTGGCGCGGCCCAAGGCGTCGGACTCATCCGCGAAGTACGACCGACGCACGGTGGCTTCGAGCTCTTCAAAAAGTCCCTTGCGCCGCGCCATGGTCTGGTAGCGCCGTTCCACACCGATCAACGACCGGGTCATTTCAAAGTGCATAGAATCGTCGCCGCACAGGTCCTTCAAGAGCTCGATGTCGTCGGCGCCCAGGGCAATTTGGTCGCCTAAAGGTTTGCCGGGGTAGGGCATGCCGGTTTCGTCCTCGTAGATGCGGGGAACGCTGTCCTCGATCTCGTGCTTGTCGAACACCCAAATGCGACGGATCTCTTCCAGTTCCTCCAGCGTGATGAGCTCGAGGTCTTCGGTGCCTTCGGGGCCGAGCTCGCGGACCTCGCCTTGAGCGCGCAGGAGGTCGCGGAGCCATTCTTCCCGGGCGTCTTGGGTGTAGGGCCCGTGGACGGCCCTGCCGTTGAAGACGGTGACGCCGCCGCGCTTACGCCGGAACTCTCGGCGCTGTCGGTCGCGTTCTCCACGGATCCGGGCATCCCGTTCCCGGTCGTTTTCTTCGGCTCGAGCGCGGTCCTCATCTGGTGCTTGCAGGTAGGGGTCCTCGCCGGATCCGTCCCATCCGCCATCGAGCTTGTCGCGCAGGGTGAGTAAGGGTGCCATCCACTCGTGGTCCTCGGAGTTGGCCACCATGGCGGACATGGATTTGTCCTGGTCGACCAGGGTGCAGGTCCAGCATCCGAAGCGGGAGTCGCCACAGCTGGGCGTGGTGGTGTCGACGACCAGCGGGCATTCGCTGTCCTCGGAGGCCCCTTGGTACATGGTGAGGAGGTCTTTGTTGGAGTATCCCCAGGCGTTTTTGACCTGCATCAGGAACATCCAGACGTCGTCATTGGACCACGCTTCGATGGGGCTGTAGACCAGGCTGTTGGGCAGGCTGCCGTTAGGAGAGAGCCGGTCCCGCACTCGGCCCTTTTCGTGGTGTTCCATGGTGCGGGCGCGGGCTGCGCTTTCGGCCTTGCGGGTGCCGAGCACCAGGATGGCCTCGCCGTGGTTGTGCACGACGCGTTTGATGAAGCTGTTGCTGGGCCTGATCTTGAGCCGTTCCGTGCACCAGCGGAACTTGGGCCGGGGCGCGGGATAGCCCTGGCCGATCAGATTGACCCAGAAGGTGTCCTTGACCTCCGGGGTCAGGCGGTTCGGCTGGACGGGCAGGTCCTGCTCTTCGGCTGCGGTGGCCATCTTCTCCAGCGACTTGGACACCCAAGCAGCTACCACAGGGTTCTCCACCAGGGTGTCCGTGGAAATCACGTACACCGGCTTCCGCCGTGCCTCAGGGGTCAGCTTGGACAGGGCCAACCAGACCAGCTGCAGGACCGCCGTGGAGTCTTTGCCGCCGGAGTATCCCACCACCCAGGGAACCTCGTCCGCGCAGTACAGCTCGCAGATCTCCTCGGTCAGTTCATCAATGACCTCTTGCATGGGCCGCCCATCAAAGGGGCGGCGACGGGTTGTGATCGTCAGACCTAGATCGACACTCATAACCGGCCTTTCGTGTAGGCATCTTCAATCCGCTGCTCGTCTGGGGTCAGTTCCTGGCCCAGGGCAGCACGGACAACGTTGGTGGTCAAAACGACGTTGTTGCTGGCCTTCGAGACGCGTCCACCGATCAGGGCGCGGCCTTCCCAGAGGGATTCGTTGGATCGACGCCAGTCAATGCTGTCCAGGCCGGCCAGTTGTTCTTGCCACTGGTCGGCATTGGGGTAATCGCGGATCAGCGTATTCCCGACGCGCCCCAAGGCGTGCAAGGCAATGCCATGGCTGTGGATGAACTCGCTGCGGGCCGTGCCGGCACTGAGCTCACCGCGCTGGACGGCGTGCCAGTCCGGGAAGTGATGGGCCACGGCCTCCCAGTAGCGCCGGGCCACAGTGGCCGCCTCCTCCACCGTCTCGAAGCGGCTTCCGGCCAGGAGCACCTGCGTGGCGTTATAGATCGCCGAGAGGGTGAAGAGCTTGCGGCTGCGTTTCGACAAAGTGCTGCGTTCCATCTCCACGATGCTGCGGAAGAAATCGGACTGCAGCACGATCAGACGCGCGATCCCGGAGTCGTCGTCCCGGTGGTCGTAGAGCACGCCGATGCTCTTGGCTGGCCGCACGGCGTGGCGGTTGAGGTCGGCGAACATCTGCTGGGAACGGGCGAGGCCTTCGTCGGCGAAGATGACGATGGGGATGGTTTCCTCAGCCAAGCTGGGATCTGCCCGCATGGCTTCCTCGATAGCCGCTCGACGGTGTTGGCCATCGTTAATGAGGAAGTGAGAGTCCATCGACAGGTGCAAGACCCCGAGGCGATGGGCGTGGCCGCTCTCCTCCTGCGCCTCGAAGGTCATCGACCCGTCCACACAAGCGGTCAAGGAACTGAAGACGTAGTCGTGTCGGTTGTCCAGGATGTAATGGACCAGTGCGGGCACCCGGTTCCGGTTCAAGGCTCGCTGAGCGCGCAGCTCGGCAGGAACGTCCTCTTCGTCGAAGTGGAAGAGGCGCGGCAGGTACCGCAAGGGGCACATGATCACGTAGAACTCTCGGCCTGCCTGGATCCCGCGCATGGCCGGGAAGGACACGGAGAAGTCCATGACGGTCGATGCGGGACGTTGTTGGCTGCTCACATCAGTCCACGATAGTACGTTTCTTTGATAACGTACAAACAGGATTAGAATCGCGTACAGGACCGGATGAGGCGAGGGCTCAATGGAACCGATTTACATGGACATGGCGGCGACGACCCCCGTATCAGAACGCGTCTCAAGCGTGGTCACCCGTTACATGGTGGAGGAGTTCGGCAACGCCGGCAGCCGCACCCATGAGTGGGGCACGGTGGCCAAGAAGGCGGTAGGACAAGCACGCAAGACTATCGCGCAGGAGGCAGGGTGCGCTCCGGAGGAGGTGATCTTCACCAGCGGGGCCACCGAGGCGGACAACATTGCCTTGCTGGGTCTCGCCCCCTATGGGGAAGCCCACGGCCGGAGGCACATCATCTCGTGCGCCACCGAGCACAAGGCCGTCCTGGAGCCTTTGGAGCACCTGGCCGCCAAGGGGTTCGAGGTGGAGCTGCTTCAACCCGATGAAGGCGGACGTCTATCGGTGGAGGCGGTCATGGAGCGGGTGCGCGAGGACACGTTGGTGGTCTCCCTCATGCACGTCAACAACGAGACCGGAGTGCGTCACCCAGTGGCTCAGATCGCCGAGTACCTCCGGTCGACGGGCACCTACTTCCATGTTGACGCCGCCCAGAGCTTCGCCAAGTGGTCGCAGGAAGATCTCCAGGCCCCGATCGACTTGGTAAGCATCAGCGGTCACAAGCTGGGCGCCCCTAAGGGCATCGGCGCTTTGGTCACTCGTCGCCGCGGGTACCGCAGGCCCCCGCTGGAGCCCTTGATGTTCGGCGGGGGCCAAGAGCGCAGCCTGCGGCCGGGCACGTTGTCGGTCGCCCTTATCGTGGGGCTGGCAGAAGCGGTCAGGGAACGGCGTGACACCCATCAGGAATGGCTTGAGGACACCGTGGATTTCCGGCGCAGACTGATGGCCTTGATTGCCTCTCTGGGGGGCGTCTTCAACGGAGACCAACACGATGTTGCCCCGCACATCCTGAACGTCAGCATCCCTGGCGTTGATAGCGAAGCGCTGATCGTGGCGCTGCGGGATGCGGCGGCCGTAGCCGCCGGTTCGGCGTGCACCAGCAGCCGCTACACCCCCTCGCACGTCTTGACGGCCATGGGCCTGGACGAGGACCGGGTGGCTGGGGCGATCCGGCTGTCCTGGTGGGGGAATCCCCTGGACGACCTCAGCCCTATCGAAGGAACCATGCGGTCGCTGTTGCCGTCATGATGTTCTGCGGATGAGGCGGTGTCCGCGCAATTCCACGCCGCACCGAGCCAGCTCTGCTTCCCAGCCCTCTTCGAGACCAATGCGAGCTGGATCTTCGTAGAGGCCATGGCGCGCCTCCGCAAGCGTCAAGCGCTGGTACTTCGGCACATCGGGATGATCTGCTGCCAGGAACTCGTGCTTGCGGTGAAGCAGGGGGCGGTTTTGACGCGTGGCGAAGTCCTGCATGTCTGCCTCCAGGGTCTCTAGGGAGACCCCGTAGGTCCATGCCAGGCGGGGATGAGGATCAGTCTTAAAGTCAGGATAAGCCGACCAGGCAACCCGACGGCCACTGTGGTTGAGCTTGAGAATGTTCCAGCCAGCAGGACGCCCCGCAGCCACCGCGCCGCAGTGTTCATACAAACGCAAGGCGATGGGCATCTGCGAGGTGGCGCTGCTGTGGACGTACAGAGCAGTGGGCGTGAGCTTCCCGACCGAGTTGCGCATCGCCCCGCGGAGATAGGTGTCATCTCGAAGTTTGATCAACAACCGGTCAGCACGCTGGCATGCCTGCCGGTACGAGGCAAAGTGTGCCCGAACGTCTTCCTGTACCGCCAAAGGCATGTCTGCCAGCCTTCCGCGCCCCTCAAACATCGCCATGGCCAGGAAAAGGATGGTGTCTAGTGTCGCCCGTCGAGCCCCATTCTCTATCTCGGCAGGCGACAGGGATGTTGAGATGAGGCGACGCAGCTGGGTGGTGCTCAAGATGCTCAGCTCGGGCAAGTGCGCTGCTGGCACCTCCTCGAACTTGGGCGCGCGGCCGTGGCGTCGAGCAAAATCCAGGAGGGCCTCGACCGTGCTGGCCGAGGTCTCATACCCGAACGCCCCCCCAGCTGATACGTCGCGCGCCAGATAGCCCAGACGATCGTGAGCCGACCGGAAGGCGTAGACGGTACCCGGCCGCGGCGAAACCACATGGACGTCAGTTACCTCGCTCACCAGGTGGCGAAGCTCTGAAATGGCGTAGAGGTGTTGAAAGGTTTCCCTGCTGGTCAGCGTCCCATCAGCCATCGATGACCCTCGGACCCGACGTTGGTCCCACGTCAAGCGCACGCTCACCGCCAACACCCCTGTGCAATGCCGCCACGCATTGCGCAACGTTTCCTGGCGCTCTAGAGGGTCCTCAATGACGTTGAGGACATAGGTGAGAAAGACCAGCTGGTAGTGCCCCAGGGGAACGTCAGAGGCGAAATGCGGGTCCCACCCCACTGCCTCATGCCCCAGCTGACACAGTCGAGCAACGTCCTGGCCTCGGCCGCATCCGTAGTCCAGGACCGAGGGACTGCCTTGGAACAAGCCATCGGCCAGGGCCTGTCGAACTGGTGCGGAGAGGTCCGAGCGGCCGATGGCCGTTTTTTGACGCTGTGATCCCCAACCTTGCGGGTCCATAAGGCTCCCTTGTCCCAACGCCTGGCATGTCCCTCAACGATATCGGCGCCGCTTGACGGTATGTAGTGACCGCCTGGGGCGGGGCGGTCACTACATACGTCTAGCCCCAGGTCGTCTAGCCCCAGGTCACGCCCCCGAGGAGGTCACCCACCGATACAGGTTTGGCCCCGCCATCGCGGGCGAAAGCTTCGGTGACCAGATCAAGGACCACCAGCGCGGCGGGCTGGTGCTGGACATTGACCTGCTCCTGGATGTACTCCAGGCCGCCATTGGCATACTCCTCAAAAATTTTGATGCGCTCTTCAATACGGGACGCATCCATAATCTCGGGGTCGTCCGCCACGACATTGGCCACAATCATATTAATCAGTGTTTCACTGAACGTTGGTGCTGTGAGGGTGTCATAGCGGATGGGGTCACCGGCAATGGCATTGAACTGAACCCGCCGCTCATAGCGGAAGCCGACGGCTGCCGCGAAGAGCAGGATGTCCCTCAATGCGGGAAACCGTGCATCGGTCTGTAGCTCGATCATCAGGGCTTCATGTTCCTGTGGCCGCCGGATGCGGACGTCAACGGGTGTGTTCGTCACATGATCACCTTTAGTTGGGAGTGATCCGATTCAGCGGACCGGATGTATGGGTAAGACTTGTTATTGAGCTCTATATCGTCCACCACGTTGCCCGGGGCAGTCGTATGAGTCTCGATAACCCCGAGGTGACTGACGTAGGGCATCAGTTCGCTGACAACCTTACCGAGGCCCTGGCTTTTGCTCACCAGGACGATTAGCTGCGGCGCCATTTTGGCTAGTGCCCGGGCGACGGTCTCCTGGTAATCCTGGTCCAGTGATCCAAAGGCTGCGTCCATCACGATTGGATAGGTGCCGGCGTCTTCAGCGGGATGTCCCTCGGCTCGGCTCCCCTTGCGGATTTCGCGCGCGAGCTTGGAAACCGCGGCCACAAAGCTGAGGCTTAGAATCTGGTTTTCCCCGGTCGACTTTGGCACGGGCAGTTCGACATCTCCCACCGTCTTGTACAGAGTCAGTTCAAACCCTGCACTGAGCTTTGGGACATGGTTCTGGTGGGTAATGCTTTTGAAGACGGTCTTCAGCTCGGCGTCGAGTCGCCGACGCATGTCCTCTTCGCGGATGGCGAGGATCTCTTTGAGCGCCTTTTCGACTGACTGGACAAGGTCTGAGCGTGACCGTGCCTTGGCGGCAAGCTCATCGGTGACCTCCGCCCGGGACCGTTCCTTGGTTCTCGTCTCGATGTCTTTGGCGATAGTCCGGAGCTCGGCCTCGATCGCACCCTTGCTCTGGTTCTGGGAGGCGATGCGGCTGTCGAGTTCCATTCTCTTCGTCTCCAAGTCCTGGACGCCCTCCATGCGGCTGTTGCGCAGCTTGCCGTCCAACTCGGATTTTTGTTCCTCAAGACTGGCGACCAGATCGCGCTCATCACCGATGCGCTTCATTAGCGTGGCAAGGGACTCACGCAACTCATCGCGGGCTCCTGCTAAGGGAGCAATCTGACCGCTGAGCCGTTGCCAAACAGTTTCGACAGCCTGCAGTCCGGCGCGCTGGCGCCACTGTTTGACGTGCTCCCAGGGCGTGGTGTGTTCCGTCAGCGGTGTTCCACAGATGCACGCGCCGTCGTGGAGCAACTGGTCGACAAACTCACGCTTGAGTGGGGCGGGAAGTGCGCCCTTCTCGTACAGGCGGTCGGCTATGGTCTGCGTGGATTTGCCGAGCGTGTCGGTGAAGGCCTGGAAACCGCGAGTAGCCACCAGTGCAGCGCGCTCCGCGATGGCTGAATCGCGTGCGGCCCGTGCCGCCTCCAGCTGATTGGTCACTGCATCACGCTTGGCTTGGATGGGTGCCGCCTCGGCGTGCTGGCGCAGCAGTTCAATGGTGCGGTCGCGCTCTTCGGTCAGAGTTGCCAGCTTGCCTTCGAGCACTTGCAGATCCTCGCGCGCGTCGGTCTGCCGCTCAGTGAGCGTGTCGATGGCTTCTTGAATCTTGGTGGTCTTGTCGCCACCATGCCTTTTCAGCTCATCCGTCAGCTTGCGATTCACCTTGGGGAGGTGACCGAGGGCACGTTCGACCTGCTCAAGATCGAGCAGCACCTTAATGTCCTTCTGTACCTCGGCGTAGGCACCTTTCTTGACCAAGTTTTCGATGCGCTCACCGTTGAAAAAAAAGAAGCGGCTGACTCCCGGCGGGAGGATGCTTTTGATCTTTTCCTGCGGGGCGCCAACAATTTCCGACGAGCCGTCCGGCTTGGTCATCCACAGCTGGATTTCAGGGGAAGAAGAGCCCTGGTGGTCCGACTCCTTGCGGAGTGTTGCACTGCGAAGCAGACGGTAGTTGCGACCCTCGTGCTCAAAAAGTACTTCAACGGCAACCTCGGCAGACTCACCGATCGATAGGTTGCGCCAAACAATGTCGGTCACCATGCGCTCCTGCTGCTCGACATCGTCTGACATCGAGCCGTAGAGCGCCCATGAAAAGGCGTTCAGAAAGGTGGTCTTGCCAGCGCCATTGGCGCCGAACAGCAGAGAGACCGGCTTGATGGCGTCCGAGCTTAGCTCAAAGGTCTGCGTGCCCTGGAATTGGCGGAAATTGGTCAGCGTAATTGACTGGAGCTTCACGGAATGATCTCTTTCACTGCAACCAACAGGTCATCAGTTGCTTCATAGGCGGTGAGGTGAAGTTTGGCCCGCTCAATCTCCAGCACGCGCTTCAGAAGCGCGCGCTCCTCGTTACTCAGTTCTTCAAGCACCATCTTCTCGGTGCGTTCTTCAATCACTTGTGACCTTCCATTGACGTGGGTTGTCTCATCGTTGGTACCTACATGTCCATGAGTTGGTAGCGCTCCTTAAGTGGACGCAGCACCTCCAGTGTGGCCTCGTAGTTGTCCGATAGTTTCCCAAACTCATTAGCCCTTTGGAGCTCGCGAGTGAGCAGGGCTCGTTCCACCGTGAAGTTGATCGGTGTTCCCGACGGTGGCACTGCCAAGTAGTCGAATATCTCAGCACGCTCCTTGCCCTCAGCCCGCCGCAACAGACGACCGCGACGCTGGATGAACTGTCGAGGATTGCTGCTGCTGGCCAGTAGATAGCCAGTTCGGGCGTCGGGAATATCCACGCCTTCGTCCAGGCAACGCATGGCCACCAGGACACGGAGATCGTCACCGGTGCTAAAACGCCGAAGCAACTTTTTGCGTTCAATCCGCGGCGTCTCTGAGATGTACGGGTGAGCCGATAGGCGAAGTTCGTTGCCCACCATGTTCATAACCTCGCGGAGCTGGTTGGGGCCCTGGGGATCTCCGGGCTCGGTTGGGCGATGTCCCTCGGCACAGTAAACGAGCTGGAACCATGAGGAGCTCCGAGCGGACAAGTCTTCCCGCAGTGCTGAGAGTTTTCCTGCCGCATGCCCGAGCACCCCGGCCCGTTGGCGCAACAGAAAGCCAAGCGGAGAGTGGGGATCGGCCTTGCTCAGCTCCTCACCGGCCGCCATCCGAGCGGCGATCTGAGCAGTCAGATCAACATACAGATTAGCCTCGTAGTCGTTGAGCTCGACCAGACGGGGCATGTAAAGATACCGGGTCAAAGCACCCATCTCGATGGCCTCTCCAAGCCCCAGCTCGAACACGATTGGGCCAAAGTAGTCGATGAGGGCGTCGGTACCCTCATCGTCAAACCAGCGCTCAGGTGTGGCTGACAGTGCCAGTCGGTAGGTGGCATTTCCCGGCAACGACGAGCGATAACTCAACGAGCCAAAGTTATGAGCCTCATCAGCGATGATGAGCATCGGCTGTGTAATCCGTGACAGCACCGACTGGAACTTCTCACCAGAGAATGAGGCGTTAGTAGCCACTATGGCCACGATCGGCCGCTGACCCATGCGGGCTTCGGCCAACTGTTCCTCCACGACCGGCAACCACTTCCGGCTCGACTCGTACACCGCCACCGGCCGGATCCCGAAATCCTGAACCTCAGTAATCCACTGGTCCACCAAGTGCTGAAGCGGTGCCACAATCAAAATGACGAGAGGCTGCTCGTGCTGCCGCAACGCATTTCCAAGCTGTGTCGCCGCAATCATGGCAGTCTTGGTCTTACCGGTACCTGTGGCCATCTTAAGGATTCCCCGTCCCTGGCACGCCAACCACGCTTGGACAGCATCCTTTTGGTAATCACGCACCGTCAGCCGATCTGGGATGCTTAGCCGGAGCGGTTCCTCGACCGCAGCCACCGAAGGAGTAAGGGCATTATCTCGCCCCGGCACGGAACGATGGGGCCGCTCACTCCCGAGCCTAATGAGATGCTCACGAGCAACGTCTGGAAAGCGAGTGACGCTAAGATTCGGCGTTTGGTTGGCCCACATTGCTTGGAAGTCCGCCTCCAATCGGAGCGCACGGGCGCCGTCACCGGCCACCCAGCCGCGGTAGACCTCGACGGACTCGAAATTGGCCATCAAGCCACCGTAGGTCTCGTTGCTGCTGCCGGTGAATCCCACCAGATCACCCAGTTCGTCGCGGAAAACACCAATTTTCTCGTGGTAGATCCCGACGCGTCCTTCGTGCTGGACAAACGCCAGCTTGATGTCCAGTCGTCCCTCGGCGATGAGCCGGCCAAGCAAGCTCAGCCCGTCCAGCACAGTGTCGCAGGACTCCATTTCCAGCTCGCGGACCGTGGCTCGCTCGATTACCTGGCGGACCTCATAGCCCCGATCGATGTCCATAACGTCGTCTTCGTCAAGGTGGGGCGAAGCAATCAGGCGCATCGACCCACCGCGCTTGGCGAAGGTCTCAATGCCCCTCGCGTAGAGCGCCAAACTGGTCGAGGTGAAGTAACCAACCGCCCGGCTGTAGCTGCTCGCAACAGTAAAGGCCGGCACAAAAAAGTTCGCGACCACATCCTCCTGATCACTACGGTATCGATCGCTCAAAACAAGAGAGCGAAGGCCGCATGGTGTGACGCTCACAGCAGATCCAAGATCGCGTCGACATCGGCCTGAGGGGTGGGCAGCTCCGAGGTTTGTCCCGTCTCCAACATCTGGCGGGCATCGATGAGCAGGTCGGCAATATCGCTGTCCCCACGATCGCGGTACCCGCCGATCAAGCTGTTGACCGGCGAAGCTTCAGGTAGCCCAATGGCTGCCGTCAGATCGGCCCTGGCCTGGTTAATACCGGTTGTTGTCGGTGCTCCGATCAGGATGAGGGCGTCCACTAATGGGTTGCCGGTCAAATCAGGGGCTACCTCAAACGTGAAGGTGCCGTTGTCGTGGATGACAAGAAAGGCCTCGGTGCCAGTAGCTACGTCCCCCTCCATGAGGAAGCGCCGAATAGTGCCGAACTGGGGCTGGCTTCCCGTCCAGGCTACGGACTGTGGGCCGAGTCTCGATTCAAGTTGCCGGGTCTCGCCGAATTGCAGATCGAGAATACTGGCGATCGCCATGGGGGCAGCCGATCCGCTACCGCGAAGATGGTCGGTCGTGATCCGAACACGGTAGCTCCAGGCCCCGGGACGTCGAAACATTCGTCGCGTTTGCTCGGGGGTTTTGCGGATCTCCCGGTCGCCCACCGCCAAGCGCACAATTCCTCCCCTGCAGGTGAACGGTGGTGCACTGGCGTAAGCGATGACACTGCTGGCGCTCACGGTGTATTGCCCCGTGATGTACTCGACCAGCTCGTTCAGCTCCGCGCGGCCTCTGCTATGTGCCACTTGCTCTCGTATGATCGACCGGATTCCCGCGTAGGCCTCCAGCCCCCACTCCTTGAGCGCCCATAGATCTCGGTCGACCCGTTCGAAGCGTTCATCCGTGCCCATCGCGTTGCGCAGTGATCCGGCGCTGCGCTCGAACACGAATCGGTCGAGGATCTCCTGGGCGCTGAGTGGCGACCCGGCGATTGATAGAATGGCGGCCCCGTAATCGCCAACGGACTGAGTGCGAGTCAGCACATGTCCACCCTCAATGATGTAGCCACAGTACGTCAGCCATGCTGTCGTCAGTTCGATCCGGCACTCGGGCCGACTGGTTTCGACGAGGTTTAGGTCATCGAGAAGCACTACTCCGTACGCATTGGCGCGCTCCTGGAGTTGTGTTTGGGTCATGGTTTGGGCCGAGGACATAGTTGGGACGACGCACCAACCGTCTTCAATCTCATAGACGTCCTCAAGCCGGTCGAGTACCCGCCAGGCAGGCTGTTGGACAGACTTGACCATCTTGCCTAATGCTGGCATGACCGCCAGCAAATCCTTGAGCGGACGGATCGTCCCAGTAAGCGTGCGGACGGTATCAGCGACCATTTCCAGGGCGCTGCCATCCACGATGCAACCGAGCATCGCGCCACGCGCCTTGCCCTCGATCTGGCGGATACGCTCCCTCGTGACGCCGTGGGCATGCCCTAATTCATCCAGGGTCATCGCATCGTCCGCAAACAGACGGTTGGCGAGGACGTGCACCGCGCGTTTGTCGATGTTGTTTAGGGCCCTGTCGAACAGGCTCGCGATGTCCATCCCCAGCTCTGCTTCATCGAGGACGTCCTCGGTTCGCAACTCCTCCAGCCGCAACCGCGCCTTGAGAATCTCATCCGGTGCCCCTAAGGGGAGGGAGCTACTCAGGAGCTGCTGGCGATGCAGGCCAATGGTGGCATACCATCGCGCAATCTGAGTAAGGTCATTGGCGAGCGATGATATGTAATCCGGTAAGCGAACCTCCTCCGTGAGCGTCGTACCCGAGATGGGTGACTGATACTCGTCGAGGGACGAAGATGGTGGGTTCGGAACTCGATATTCATCGATGGATACAATCTCGAAACTGGTCGCGTTAGGCAACGTCATCACTGGTGGTGTTGCCAGCGAGGTTGAGACGTCAGCCAACGCCTGGAGCATTGCATCAACCGTGCCGATGCCTACCTGCTGCCAATCCATGATTGACTCCAGCGTTAGGCTGGCAATATCGGCGCCCTGCACAATGCCACGCCGTCCGAGCGCATTAACTGCTCGGACGGGCAGCTCAAGCCGTTGCAGTTCTATTTCGGGCGAGAGGCCCGGGAAGACCTGCCCGATCGTCCAACGTGTCAAGCGCTCCATGGCAAGTTCCGCAATCTGCGCGAGACGCTGACGGCGCACGACGGCGCCTGTGTCGTCAATGGCATCGTTCCACCACACCTCGGCATGTGGATCTGCGGCCCCCTTGATCCAAGGGAACGCGTCAAGCCAACTACGCGGGCGCAGGCTGTCGAACGGGGGGTTCTCGATCATGCGGGGTCACTCTTTCTCACCGAGGTTGCGCTAGGTATAGCGGTGAACCCCGACAGTGCATCGTGCTGGACCAGGATGGCTCCCAGTGACAAGTTGTTCAAACAAATCAATGACAACGGCGTGTCCCCTGATCAGGAAAAGAGAATTTTCGTACTTTGGCGTGGAGGTAGTGCTTCGAGGGTAAGCGTGCCGCTGAAGTCAGCGTGTAGTAGAGGGTGTCTTGGGTAGCTCCCAGAGTTGGTCGAATTCTTGCGAGATCAGGGGCCAGACCAGCCGGCGACCCTCCTCAACCGAGTCGATCTCATCAGCTAAGGGTCCGAGGACGACGAAGTCGTGGGGGATGATTCTGCCGGCTCTGTCCTGCCGCCCCCGAGGGTCCGGAAACCGCAGCGCCCCCTTCTCTGCTACGCGGCACCAAACCTCCGACTCGTCCCCGACACCCGAAAAGACCTCGTCGTAGACCAGGAGCGGGTCCTCGTAGCCCCCGTTTCGGAGAAACCGGAAGCCCCAGGTCCGTCCCCGGGTGGCCCAGATGAGGCTCATCGACGGCTCCTGAGAAAGGTCTGCTCCTCTTCGCCCTTCTCTAGATCCATCTGGAAGCGGGTCAAGGCGGCTCTCAGGTAGTCTCGCTGGGCCAACGCTTCGGCATTGATCTCCCGGAGCTTGTCCCCGGCGAGCTTTGCCGCCTCGTCCACGACTTTGAGATCGACGAGGTGCAGCATCATTCCTATGGGGCCCGGCAACTTGGCCTTGCCGCTGAGCAGCGCGGTGGCCACGGCCAGACCCCTGGCCCTGACCAGCAGCTGCTCGCCCACTTTCCCCGGGATCAGCTTCGCCTGAGCCCACCGGAGGTGTCGCTCGAAGGGGAGCATGGCGGCCAGCGGCAGGATCAGCTCCAGACCGATGCGCTCGGTCACCTCGATCTCGCCTGCGGCGAACTTCGCCGAGGAGAGCAGCACGAAGTCCTCACCGACTGACAATGCGTCGCCTGCCTCCACCAGCCCGGCAATCACCCTGCGCAGTTCCTCTACGTCGTCGCAGGCCTTCTCGATGATCGGATCCCTGAGCTTGAACACGTCCAGGTCCGGCAGCAGGTCGGACTTGGACAGCGCCATGATCCAGATCCGCGGAAAGGCGACGAGTGGCTTGCCGTCATCCAGTAGGTCGTCCTTGAGCGAAAGCAGTCCGTTGCGGACGTTGCCCAGCACCGACTTGAGGTACCGTTCCTCCTCCCCGGAGTTGTCCAGCAGCCGCTGGCCGTCCACCAGCAGGAGTGCGACGTCAGACCCCAGCAGGGATTTGAACGTGTCGACCCTGCGCTGGGCCTCCTCTGGCCCGCTCACGTCCTCCTCGAGCCACTCTCCGGGGTAGTCATGCCACACGAGGCGCAGTGCGTCGAACGGCTTGGCCTTCACCCCCTTGGCATCAGCTCCGTCCTTCAGCTTGACCGAGAAGGAGTAGGACGTGGCGGAAAAACGGGTGGGCCCGGGCAGTTGCGCTGAATTCCTCATGCCCAGGTAGTTCCGGTGCAGCCGAGCCCCTTGGCCGATGTCGTCGGCCACGAGGTGGAACAGGCTTTTCTGCAGGTACTGGGGCTCCTGCATGGCTCCGTAGAACGAAGAGACCATGACGGTCTTGCCGCTGCCGCTCTCGCCGAACACAGCAATGTGCTGTTCCCGCTCTTTGCTTTGCATGTGGTAATCGTACGTGAGCCGGCATCCCGCAACCTGCTGGTCACTACCGCGCCGATCTCCGTGGCCCTCACGCCCATGTCCGTCTCCGTGCGAAAACCATAAGTGACTTGCAATACCGCTCCGCATGTCGGCGGCACGTGACAACTGACCCCGTGGCGGCGGGCGGATTCAACGGTGGGTGCTAGAGGTCGTCGCAACACTCCAGGTAGATGAAAGAGATGGATACGGGAACCAGAGGGCGCAAGCGGCGGCTCGTCTTGGAGGACGAGTACTGGGCACTGATTTTCGCGGGCGTGGGCACGCGCGAGACCTGCCCGCTGGTCAGAATCGGGCGCAAGACCGGATACCGGTGGCGGGCCGAGCTCGGCGTGCTGGCTCCCGTCAGATCACCTGCGGCACAGACTTCGGAACGGTACCTGTCGCTGCTGAAACTTAAGCGGATCGGAGTGCTGTGTCGGCGGGGCCTGTCAATACGGGAGATCGCGACCCGGTTGGGTCGGGCCCCCTCGACGATCTCTCGGGAACTGCGGCGCAACACCGCCGAGCACGATCACGAGATTTACAGATCGAGGCTCGGCGATGGCCCGTCACGATCTCGTGGCAGCCTGGTTAGATGAGGGCGTGCACTTTGCCGCCCCGGCCAGCCCGTGGATGCGTGGGCCGAACGAGAACCTAAACGGGTTGCTACGGCAGTACCTCCCTAAAGGCACAACTCTCAGCGTCCACAAGGCGGAGGAACTCCCCAGGTTCGGGAAACTGGTGAACAACCGCCCGCACGAGGCGCTTGGGTGGGCGACCCCGGCCATCGTATTCACAGAGAGATGTCGGGTTGAAAAACGTCGGTGTTGCGACGAACAGTTGAATCCGCCGTCCTGGGGCGCCCATGATCCGTCAGCTTTGGAATCCCAGGATAGGCATTGAAATCAAATTTCAGCAGGCACGTGATTTTTACAGGGAGAATCATGGAATATCGTCTTTATGCTCCGCCATATGCCATGCTAGAGGGCATTTGGGTGGTAAATCTAAATTTGTAAGATGCAACATTTTGTGTATCAAACACTGGAGGGATCGGGAAACCTGAGAATTCAATCAATCCCTCCAGTGCCAGTCAAACTTTTGATAGTTAAGATAACTGAATTATTTTAGTGACCAGGCCTGTACCGCATATTTCGTGGCCATATCAAACTGCCTCGATTCAATGCTGTCAAAGTCCCACTGCTCACTCTTATTGACGAATTGCATTGTAATTTTTGGTAGTGCAAACATTGAGTGCTCATAATCCTTTTGCAAAGGATTGCTCAATTTGTACTTGAAGGCTTTATTTTTGATATGGCTATTTATTGGCTGCTCAAGGCCCAAAAGATTGCCAATCCTGTACAAATAACTATCATAGTTGGGATCCTCTGAGACATGCGTCCAATCAATCTGGGGTTTCTTTGGCATGATGTGCTCGAGATGTTGAGCTGAGCCTTGAGGAAAAGTTTTACCAGACCCTGCAGATATGCTGTCTTCAATCTTCCTGATAATATAAAAACCCATCTTGTTAGTGCTTACGGTAGCCTCGGCGAATTGTTTAACAAATACGGCGTCTGGAGAAGCAGTTTGGAGGTAATCCAACACGACGCTGTCACAAATGCTGCTATTACGCAAATTCCTAGCTGCTTCCGTTATGACACTCTCAAAGGATCCTAAAGGGTTTCTGCCTATGACCACGTAGCGAAAGCAAAAATCTCTGATTCGGCGAGTCCAGGTTTCGAGACTATCGGGGGCATGCATAAACCGAGCAGCAATTGACATTAAAATAGGATATGCAAATCGCTGGTTCAGCGTGTCACGGATTTCTTCAAGATTCTCATTGGTGGTTGTGCTCCATCCAGTATCTCCCTCCACAAGCTGAACAAGTCTACTCGACTCCTCCACAAGATCTTGAGTATATTCCTTGGCGGTTAGAGAGCTGGTATTTAAATGTGTTGTCACTGCCTCGAAAAGTTCACCTGCGCGGATTTGTTTATATTTGGAAACAAAATGATATTGTAAAAACTCCACCAATGTAATTTTTTTGACTTTATCGAGGTTTTTAGCAACCTCTTCCCAGTCTGAAACAACGTGTTGCCGGTCGCCTGAAACATCGGCGCGTCGTACAAGTTCATTCTTAATAAGGTCGGCTTGAGACAAAGCTAGCCCTCGAAAGTTTAGAGTCTCGAAAACCTTATAAGCCATTCTGTGGTCAACTACTTCTAGATGCAAAACCATCATCCCTCCGGTCACCACTTCAACCAGCTGTGAGATGACGGCGTCATGATCAGCTGTCTTTTTTTCTAACGTCGCAACCACTTTTTTATGAAAAAAGCGAACAGCGTCTCGTATTCGTTGACGAACCGGCTGTTTATCTAGCGAAACTGTCGCCCAATAGGCTTCTCTGTCAGCAATTGTAAGTTTTTGTACGACGGTATTGCTGTAAAAATCTTGTTCGCGTGCTAACCTTAACTTAGGGTCGCGCCCGGAAGCGTGAGGTTCGGCAATAAGCGCCAATAGTTGAGTTACAACGTTGGTTCGCATATTCTCGTCTTCAATTTTATTGGCGAACTCGTAAAGGACACTTAGCAGCACTGATATGCTCGTTAGTCGCTGCTGGCCGTCTATAACCTCTGGTTCATTTTTCTTATTTGCTGGCTGTTGAGTAACAACGGCCCCTAAGAAATGTCCTACGATGTCTGTCGCCAGCTGGCCGCCAATAAAGGCTCTATGCCAAGTATGTACAATATCATCCCATAGCTTTTGTAGTTCATCCTCTCCCCAGCTGAAGTCACGCTGATAGTCGGGTATCTCATATGTTGCTTCTTTGAGCAGTTGACCCAGTGTCACTGTGTTAGCTGCTAGAAGGGTTTTAGGATTCAGTAACCTCGACATGACATCCTTCGTAGTTAATATTCTGTGTGGGATCGTGGCAATTATTCGCCGAGACTCCGTCGTACTCAGCGCACCAGTCTGTTGTAGTGCTAGTCCGAACATACCTGCTGTTGCGATTGCTGCTGTCATGACTAGGCCGTGGGCATATGCCTATGCCTTCACCTAGTGGCCCGTTTTTGAAGTCGTTGAGCGGTTGGCTTTCTTGAGGATCTCCGCGCTGGTCTTGGTCTACACGAACGGGTGGCAACGCTCGTTCCAGCCGGTGACGAAGGCCCGGATCCGCTTGTTCAGCTCGGCCACGGAGGCGGCGTCGGCCCGATGCAGGGCCTGGCGCTCGATGATCCCGAACCACACCTCCACCAGGTTCAACCAGGACGCGGAAGTCGGCGTGAAGTGCACCTGGAAGCGTGGGTTCTCGGCCAGCCAGGCCTTGACCTCGGCGGTCTTATGCACGGCGTAGTTGTCCATCACCAGGTGCAGCTCCTGCTCCGGTAGGCCCGGGCCACTTGCTTGAGGAACGCCAGGAACTCCTGGCGCCGGTGCCGCGGCTTGCAGGCCGCCGTCACGTGGCCGGTTGCGATCTCCAGGGCGGCGAACAGGGTCGAGGTCCCGTGCCGGAGGTAGTCGTGGGTGCGCGCCGCCGGCTTCCCCGGTTGCATCGGCCGACCCGGTGCGGTGCGCTCCAGGGCCTGGATCTGGGACTTCTCGTCCACGCACAGCACCACCGCGTTCTCCGGCGGGGCCAGATAGATCCCGACCACGTCGACGACCTTGGCCACCAGTTCCGGATCGGTGGAGAACTTGAAGGTGCCCTCCCGCCAGGGGGCCACCCCGTACTCCCGCCAGGCCTTGGCGACCGTGGTGTGATCGATCCCGAGCCGGGTCGCCAGCAGCCGAGAGGACCAGTGCGTGACCCCGAGCTTCTTCGGCGGGGGCCGCAGGGTGGCGGCCACGATCGCCCGGTGATCGATCCGCCGCGGCCGGCCTGATCGGTCGTGATCAGCCAGCCCCTCGATGCCGGCTGCAGCGTAGCGGGCCCGCCAGGCGATCACGGTGTTGCGGGTCGCACCCACCTCCTGGGCGATCTCGGTGTTGGAGATGCCCTCTGCGGCCAGCAGCACGATCCGCGCCCGCTGGGCCAGCCCGGCCCGCACCGAGGTGGAGCGCACGAGCCGCAACAGCGTCTGCCGGTCGCCCTGGCGCAACAGCAACGGGGCCGCAGGACGGTTTGCCATAACCCCTGACCCCACCGTATCAACCGCTGAGGAACTTCAACCCCTCGGCACTAGGAGGAGGGTGGGACATCGCATAGTTTAGGTCGGTCTATTTTTTTGAAGCGCCGGAGCTTTTCAAAGAATGAACCCACCATAATTTCTGTGCCCACGGAGGCGCTCGGCGACCTCATCCGCCGACCCGCCCACTCGCGGACGTGGCCATCCCCAACCGTGGACGTCGACTTCGTGGCGGCTGGACTTCTGGGCTCGACGGCCCCCGAGGCTGGGGCGTTGCCGATCGTGGTCCGTGGACGTGTGGGAATTCCAACGCCTGGGCAGTTGACCCGGCAGATCAGTGACCACGGCAGCAGCTCATCGTCCATAGTGGCCGACGCGGAGAGTCGCAAGGGGGCCATGGAGCCCACCATCAGTGATTGTCCGGCGTAGGGTTTGCACATGAAACCGAGCAGAGTGCTGGAACAGAACATTGCGGTGTTCGGCGCGAGTGGCAGTGGCAAGACCGTGATGCTCTCTTCGTTCTACGGAGCCACCCAGGAGCCCCAGTACCGGCAGAACAATCTGTTCCACGTCGTGGCGGACGATGCCGGTCAGGGCGCTCGACTGCATCAGAGCTATCTCGGCATGAAGAACTCCGCGAGACTGCCCATGTCCAACCATTTCTCCGCCACGTCCTACTCGTTCTCGGTCAGGCTGAAGGATGAACCTGACGCCAAGGCGATGAAGAAGAAGCCTTTCGACGCTCTGCGTTTGATCTGGCACGACTATCCGGGCGAGTGGTTCGAGCAGGACGTGAGCGGACCGGAGGAGGCCCAGCGCAGGATTGACACGTTCAAGACCTTGCTGGGTTCTGACGTCGCACTCCTGCTCGTGGACGGTCAGTGCCTGCTGGACAACGCCGGGGAGGAAGAACGGTACCTCAAGGCATTGCTGACCACCTTCCACAACGGACTGCTCTCACTCAAGGACGACCTCCTGGAGGGCGGCAAGCCTCTCGTCGAGTTCCCGCGAATCTGGATCATGGCGTTGTCAAAATCTGATCTCCTGCCGAACCTGGACGTGTTCGAGTTCAGGGATCTACTCATCGAGAAGGCCGCCGATGAGATGGCAGACCTGCGCCAGGTGCTCGCGGGGTTGGTGGAAGCGAGCGACGCGCTGTCAGTCGGTGAGGACTTCGTGCTGCTGTCGTCAGCGAAGGTCGACGCGGGCAAGGTCGAGGTTACCGAGCGAATCGGTCTGGACCTGATCCTGCCATTGGCCGCCGTGCTTCCGTTCGAGCGACACCTGCGATGGGCCGAGCTGAAGCTTCTCCCTGGGAAAGTGGGCGAGAAACTGCTGAGTGGTGCCGGAGCTCTGGCCGCCGTGCTGGTCGGAATCAAGATCAAGCCGCCCGGTCCGATCGGCCCTGTGCTGAAGTTTGTCGGTCTTGCTCTCTCACAGGACGTATTGAACGACGCGGCAAAGCTCGCCGGGGACAAACTTCAAGTGCTGAACGCCGATGCTCTGGCCAAGCGGGATTACCTGACTGCCACGCTGACCCGCTTCAAGATGGATCTGGAAGCGGGCGAGAAGAAGCGGATTTTTCTCAGGAGTCTCAGATGAGCCTCATCTGGGCCACTCGGGGGCGGAACTGGGGGTTCCGGTTCCTCCGTGACGGAGGATTCCAGGATCCGCTCCCGGAATACGACGCAGTCTTCTCGGGGGTCGAGGATGAACCGGAAGCCTGGCGCCGCGTCGCCGAGAAGGTGGCACTGCGTTTCCCGGATCCGTTGGGCCGGAAAGACGCGGCCGGCAGAGTCATTCCCCACGAATTCGTCACCTTCGGGCCACTGGCCGAAGACGTCGCCTCGGTAGCGGACGGCCTCCGGCTGATCTGGCCACTGGTCGCCGAAGAATTCGCCCGGGTTTGGGATCGGCCCAGGCCGCCCTCCGCCGGCGCATGACGGCGACGTCACCCTCCGTCGTGCGAGCACGCTCCGGGCTGTCCGTTGCAGCTATGCGACGGGCCGTGCTCTGCGAAGTGTGAATCAGCGTCTGGCTCGAGGGGAGATGCAGTTGCTGCGGCACTGCTGCCGCACTTCAATTTCAGGAGTGGTGCTCCATGACCCACGCGGCCATCCGACGTTTCCGGCCTTCAATGAACTCCAACGTCTTCTCCCGGTACTCCACGTACTCGTCGGTTGTGGTCGGTGTCCCGGAACGCTTGAAGTTGTCGAACGGCAGGTAGAACCGGACCTCGTCGTAGTCGGGTGTCACGAGGTCTTGAAAGTGGAAGAACTCCACGAACTCCGTGAACCCTTCGAAGAGTTCGAAGAAGTCCGCGTAGGCGTTGATGACATCGGCGAGGGGGCTCGACGGTTCTCCTGCGTAGTGACGCCGGATGCACTCGAGGGTGAGGTCCATGCGGTCAGCGATCAGCAGTCTGAACCCGCGCGCCATGTTCATGGTGGGCCGGTCCTTCTTCCTGACGGGCCAGATCATCGCACTGCCGATGGTGTACGGCGGATTCAGGTAGCGGGACCGCTGCTCCTCGTCCAGCGAAGCGATGGCGTTGACCAGAGATCTCGGTCGTGACCAGCGGGTGTAGGAGCTCGTGATGGCGTCGCTGCCGAGAACAAATCCTTGGCCGTCTGCCTCATACGCGAGATACGGGGACAAAGCGCGCCCAGCATGAAGCTCGAACGGCCGCCCGTCAGGGAGCGGTTTGCTCCAGAGAAGTCGGTGGTACCGCCGGAGTGTGGGGCTACGACTGTCGGGGTCCTTGTCCGCCGGAGTGTCGTCGCGAAAGTTGTAGTCGTCGTCGAACTCTCCGGCCTCTCCCATGAGCTGAAGCTATCAGGAGCGGTCGGCGTTGGGTTGCAGTCCTCGGCCGCGCTGTCGCGAGGGAAACGAGTACTGCGTCCACAGTTACCAGACGCGGGAACGAATCCATCCACCTCGGCACCAGCCGGCTCTTCATCTTGCATTTCGATCTTCCCATCCCCTCGAGTTCGGATCATGCTTCAGGAAACATCGTTCGCGCGCGTCCGGGGGGAGATCGGCATGCCGGAGCAGAAGATGGAAAGGCACTACCCGAAAGTGGCGGCACTCCGTCCGCGCACCGAAGGGGATGTTCCCGAAGCCGGGCAACGACAGCTCTACCTGGCGCGCACCGTCATGGCGGAGGCCGCGGAAGCAGAGGCCGCCAGAAGGGCTCCTCGGAATCCGCGGCTGGTGTCGAGCACCCACGGGGAGATCGGCAGGATGTTGTTGGCCATCCCCTCCTATGCCGTCACGGACGTCGACGGCCGCCCGAACCCGTTGGCCGCTGCTTACCGGGACCTGCTGTCCAAGCTCGGCCCGGAGGTCGACCTCGAGGTGATCACCCATGAATCCGTCGAGTCCGACGTGCGTGCCTGGTTCGAGGCCGACCGGCCAGGGGACGTCCACGTCATCACCGTCGCGGACCATCTGCACTTCTCGGTGTGGGCCGAGGACGGCTATGCCATCGTGCAGGACGAGGGCGCGGGAACCCCCGCCTTCGTCGAGCCGTTCTCTTTCCCCCGCTATGCGGACGCACTCCTCGCGGACATCGTGAGCAACCACACCGACATGGGTCATACCCAGGCCCCCCTCTACTTCCAGGGGGGAAACCTGCTCATCGGCGACGACTTCTTCCTGATCGGCGCAGACTATCCCGCCAACTCGCTGGGCTACGTGTATCAAGCGATCATCCCGGCTCCGGGAGAAAGCCCTCCGGCCACCGTTCGACGCCTGTACTCGGAGTACTTGGACAAGTCCCGGGTGATGCACTACGTGGGGAGCACTGTTCCCGTGCCGGCTCAGGCGGTCCGGCCGATCACGGTCGACGGGGCGGAATGGCAGGAGATCGTCCACTTCGGCAACAAGGCCGGAACGGTCCAGCCTCTCTTCCACATCGACATGTTCATCACCCTGGCGGGCAGGGGCGCCGACGGCCGATACCGGCTGCTTGTGGGAGACCCCCGGATGGCGGCGCAGATTCTGGACGTGCCGCTCTGGCCCGGTGCCATGCAGGAGGTGTTCGACAACATCGCACTCCACTTGGAAACCCTGGGCTTCGACGTCCACCGGAATCCCCTTCCGCTCACCCATGTGGACGACCCGGCTGACCGATTGCGCACCTGGTACTTCGCAACCGGCAACAACGCCCTGACGCAGATCGGGAGTGACGGGACGAAGCGCGTGTGGCTGCCCACCTATGGGCACGGCGCATGGAGCGATCTGGCCAGGACGGATGAGGCGAACCGGGATGTCTGGCAGTCCCTCGGTTTCGAGGTCACGATGCTCGGGGACTTCCACCCGTTCGCCGAGAACCTCGGGGCGGTCCACTGCATCAAGAAGTACCTGGACAGAACCGACGGACAGGGGCGCCTTCCCACCTAGGACGGCCGCTCCGCGACGACGGCGGGAGAGAAGCTCCGCGCCGATCCGCCCGCCACGGTGGACGATCCGGTCAGGAGGTCGTGGCCGCGATCTCCCGCGCCACCCGCTTCGCGATCGTCCCGACGTACCCGGTCAGGCCCGGGCGGAACACGTACCCCACGAACCGCAGGCCCGGGGCCACCTCGCGGCCGGTGCCGTCCCGCGGCAGGCCGCGGTCGTCCAGCACGCCGAGGCCGCCAACGAGGTCCTCCAGGCCCGCCCGGTAGCCCGTGGCGGCGATGACGGCGTCGGCGGGCTCGCGCCGGCCGCCGGCCAGGAGCACGCTGCCGCCGTCGAGCCCGACGATGGCGGGGACGCACTCGATCGCTCCGCTGCGGATCTCGTCGAGGACCTCCGCGTCGACGATCGCCGGCGTGACGCCGCGGCTCCTGATCGAGGCCATCGCGCCCTCGGAGGGGCGGGGCAAGCCGTAGGCACTGAGGTCCCCGACCGTCCTGCGCTGGAGGGCGAAGAGCAGCCGGTCCACGAGCGCGTCCGGCAGGCGCAGCAGCAGCGGGACCGGCAGGTCGCCGGGCAGGCCGTGGAGCTCCCGCAGGAGGATGTTGGGCGGGGTGCGCACGGCCAGCAGCACCCGCCGGGCACCGCCGACCGCGAGCTGGTGGGCGATCTCCATCCCGCTGGTGCCGGCGCCGGCGACCACCACCGTGCGCTCCGCGAACGGCGCGGGATTGCGGTAGGCCGAGGAGTGCAGGACCTCGCCGTCGAAGTCTTCGGTGGCCCAGGCCGGCAGCTTCGGCCGGTTGAGGGCGCCGGTGGCGACCACCACGTGCTCGGCGTGCCGCTCGCCGGCCGAGGTGCTGACGCACCAGCCGCCGCTGTCGGGGCGGATCCGGGCGACCTCCACCCCGGTCTCCACGGCCAGGCCGCGGTCGGCGGCGTAGCGCCGCAGATAGGCGATGTACTGGTCGCGGGTGGGGAACTGGCCGTACTCGCGCGGGAACGGCGCCCCGGGCAGCGCGGAGTGGCGCCGGGAGGTGTTGAACCGCAGGGCGTCGTAGCGGCCCGTCCAGGCGGCGCCGGGCTGCGGGCCGCGCTCGAGCACGGTGGCCGGCACGCCCCGGGCGCCCAGCTCGGCGGCGGTGGCCAGGCCCGCCGGGCCGGCGCCGAGGACCAGGACGCGGGGACCGGTGTGCATGGGGCTCCTTCGGATCGTCCGCTCCCGGTGTGGGGCGGGTGGCGCCCGCGGACGCCCCCCGCCCGGGCGGCTCAGCGGATGTTCTGGTTGACGTGGAAGAGGTTGTCCGGATCGTAGCGGTGCTTCACCGCCAGCAGCCGGTCGTAGTTCTCCCGGTAGCCGGCGCGCACCCGGTCCTGGCCCTCCTCCATGATCATGTTCACGTAGGCGCCGCCGAGCGAGTACGGGTGGATGGCGTCCCAGTACCCCGCGCTCCACTCGCGCAGCTCCGCGGCCCGGGCGGGGTCGTGGTCGACCCCGGCGATCACCATGGCCCACGTGGCGTCCCGGTAGCTGAACGCGGTGTCCGTGCGACCGGGGCGGTGGGCGGCGCCGTCGATCGGGTACAGGTGCATGGTCGACTGCACCGTGGGCAGCGTGGCCCCGTGCCGGGCGTGCAGCTCCACCGCCTCGTCGGGGATCTCCCCGATGAAGTCGGCCCGCCAGTACCACTGGTCGCCCGGCGGCAGCAGGGCGTCGAAGGCGGTCTGCAGCATCGGATAGGGCATCGGCTGCACGCCGTCCAGGGCCGGCTGCAGCGCCCGCGCCGGGGCGAGCGCGGCCTCGGCGCCCTCCGCCGGGCCCGTCCAGCACCACACCACCCCGCACATCCGCTGCAGGTGCAGCTCCTCGGGGAACGGAGGGGCGGGCGGGACGATGTGGAAGGCGAAGAACCCGTTGAGGTCCTCCGGGGCGGAGGGCAGGAAGTCGCGGTACCAGCGCAGCAGCTCCGCGGCGCGCTCGACCGGCCACAGCATGGGTCCGCCCACGATCGTGTCGACGGGGTGGAGCCGGAAGGTGAACGCGGTGACCACCCCGAAGTTGCCCCCGCCGCCGCGCAGCGCCCAGAACAGGTCGGGGTGGTGCTCGGCGTCGGCCGTCACGAGGGTCCCGTCGGCGAGCACCACGTCGGCGGCCAGCAGGTTGTCGATCGTCAGGCCGTATCTGCGGGTCAGATAGCCCATCCCGCCGCCGAGGGTCAGGCCGCCGACCCCGGTGGTGGAGATGATCCCGGACGGGCAGGCGAGGCCGAGGGCGTGCGTGGCGTGGTCCACGTCGCCCCACCGCGCCCCTCCTTCGACGACGACGCGGGCGCCGGCAGGATCCACCCGCACCCCGTCCATGGGCGCGAGGTCCAGCACGATCCCGCCCTCGCAGGTGCCCAGGCCGGGGCCGTTGTGCCCGCCGCCGCGCACGGCCAGGTCCAGGCCGGTGTCCCGGGCGGCGGTGACCCCGGCGATGACGTCGGCGACGTCCTGGCACTGCAGGACCAGCGCCGGCCGCCGGTCGATCATCGCGTTGTACACGGCGCGGGCCTCGTCGTAGCCGGGGTCCTCCGGCAGGTACATCCGTCCGCGGGTCCGGCTCCGCAGTCGCTCCAGCGCCTCGGGCGTCAGCGCGCCGGCAGTGGTGGGTGGGACCGCCATGACGGCACCTCCTTCGTGGTCGTGGGCCTGGTGCCCACGATGCTCCCCGGCCCTGTCACGGACCTTTCATCGCGCGGTCAGCGGCGGACAATGGGGGACATGGCACAGGACCCGGTGGAGATCGGCGTCCTGGGGGCGCTCGAGGTCCGGCGCGCCGGGACGCCTGCCGCGCTGCCCGGTGCGCGGCCGCGGGCGGCCCTCGCCGCGCTCGCCGTGCACGCCCCGCACCCGGTCTCCGTGGACGCGCTCGTCGCGGCGGTGTGGGGTGATGACGCGGTGCCGGCCCGGCCGCGCGGCGCCGTGCACACCGTGGTGTCCCGGCTGCGCGCGGTCCTGGGCGGGGAGGCCGTGCGGGCGGGACCGGCGGGCTACTGCCTGGCGCTGCCGGACGGAGCGGTCGACGCCGGCCGCTTCGAGGCGCTCCGCCGGCGGGCCGCCGGGCTGCCGACGGACCAGGCGGCCGGGACGCTCGACGAGGCGCTGGCGCTGTGGCGCGGCCCCGCCTACGCCGAGTTCGCCGACCGCGGCTTCGCGGTGGCCGAGGCCGCGCGGCTGGAGGAGCTGCGGCTGCGGACCGTGGAGGACCGGGCCGTGCTGGCCCTGCAGACGGGGGCCGTCGACGACGCCGTGTCCGCGCTCGAGGAGCTCGTCGCCGAGCAGCCGCTGCGGGAGCGGGCCCACGGGCTGCTCATGACCGCCCTCTACCGCGGTGGCCGGGCGGCGGAGGCCCTCGACCGGTTCGCCGCGCTGCGCCGCACCCTCGCCGGCGAGCTGGGCCTGGACCCCGCACCGGCCCTGCGGGAGCTGCAGCTGCGGATCCTCGGCCACGACCTGCCGGAGGGGCCGTCGTCGTCGCCCGCGCGCCCGGCGCCACCGGCCCGGCAGGTGCCGGCCGCCCCGCCCGTGCCGCCCGCCTGGCGGCCGTCCGCGGACGCCTTCCTCGGGCGGGAGGACGACGTCGAACAGCTGCTGCGGGCCGTGGCCGCGCACCGCCTGGTGTGCGTCACCGGTCCCGGCGGGATCGGCAAGTCCCGGCTCGTCGCCGAGGCCCTGCCCGAACTGTCCCGGCGGCTCGCCCGCCCGGCCGTTGTGGTCGAGCTCGACGACGCCGCCCCCGCGCAGGCGGACGCCCGCGTCGCGGCCGCCCTGGGCCTGGGCGCGGCCGGGAAGCTGCGGACGGCGGTGCTCGAGTACCTCGCGGCCTCCTCGCTCGTCCTCGTCCTCGACGGCTGCGAGCGGGTCCTCGGCGAGGTCCGCCAGCTCGTCGAGGCCGTGGGCCGGGCGGCGCCGCGGGTCCACGTCCTGGCGACGAGCCGGCACCGGCTGGCGCTGCCCGCCGAGCAGGTCCTCCCGCTGGCGCCGCTGCCGCTGCCGAACCCGGCGGACGCCCCGGACCGGGCCGTGCTCACGGCCTCCGTGCGGCTGTTCCTCGACCGGCTGCGCCGCGTCCGTCCGGCCGCCCCGCTTCCCGCGCCGGTTCTGCACGACATCGGCGAGCTGTGCCGCCGCCTCGACGGCCTCCCGCTGGCCCTGGAGCTGGCCGCCGTGCAGGCGGCCGCGCTCGGCGTCCGACCCGTCCTCGAGGGCATCGGGTCGGGGCTGCAGCTCGACGACGGAGCGCACGGGCCGCTGCGGGCCGTCGTCGCCCGGTCGTACGCCCTGCTCGCCCCGCCCGACCGCGCGCTGCTCGGCCGGCTGTCCGCGTTCACCGGCACCTTCGACCTCGAGGCCGCCGAGCAGGTCGCCCCCGAGCCGGGTGAGGCCCGGGCGGGGCTCGCCCGGCTCGTCCAGGCCTCGCTCGTGCTGTCCGTGGAGGACGGCGCGGCCACGCGGTACCGGCTGCTCGGGATCATCCGGGCCTTCGCCGCCGAGCGCGCCGACGACGGCACGGCCGCGGCCTTCTGGGCCTGGGCGGCCGGCCACGCCGAGCGGTGCGCCCGCGAGGCGGCCGGTCCGGCGTGCGGCGCGGCGCTGCGCGGGCTCGAGCTCGCCCGCGGGGACCTGGCCTCCGCCGTCGCCGGCGCCCTCGCGGCCGGTCGCCTCGAACCGGCCGCCCGCACCGTCGGCGCCCTCGGGCTGTGCGTGCACTGGGTCCCGGGCCCGGTGCTGTCCGAGCTGGCTCTGCGGGTCGGGGAGCACCCCGGCCTCGACGGGACCGCGGCCGCCGCGCTCGCCCTCGGAGCCGCCGCGCTCGCCGCCGACGAGCGCGGTGAGCCGGCCCGCGCGCGCCGGCTCGGGGAGCGGGCCCTCCGGGCGGCCTCGACGCCGGCCGAGCGGTACCTGGCGCTGGCGGCCCGGGGCATCGCGGCGATGTACGCCGGGGACCGGGGCGAGGCGGCGCGCTGCTGGCGGGACGTCCTGGTGATTCCCGGCCTGCCGGACGCGTACGCGGTCGACGCCCACGCGGTGCTGGCGCTGGCGCACGCGGCGGACGGGGCGAAGCAGATGGCCGAGGAGCACGCGGTCGCGGCCCGCCGGGCGGCCGAGCGCAGCGGCGCGGCGTCCCGGGTCGCGTTCGCCCTCTACGCGAGCGGGGAGGTGCTGCTGGCCGCTGACCCGGGAGCGGCCGCCGACGTCCTGCGGGAGGCCGCGCGGCTGGCCGATGGTGTGCGCGCCGAGCAGGTCTCGGCGGTCGCCCGGGTGGCGCTGCTCTCCGCGCTCACCCGGACCGGGCGGGCGGCGGAGGCCCTGGAGCTGGCGCGCACGCTGCTCGAGCTCCAGCGGCGCGCCGGCCACTGGCCCCAGCTGTGGACCACGCTGCGGATCCTCGCCGAGCTGTTCGCCGCCGGCGGGCGCCCGGACGCGGCCGAGCTGGTCCTCGCCGCCGCCGAGACGTCCGAGTCGGCCCCCGGGCTGGCCGGCCCCGATGTCGAGCGCTACCGGGCGCTGCGGGCCACCGTGCGGAAGGAGCTCGGTGCGGAGCGCGCGCACCGGATCGCCACGCTCGCGCGGCTGCTCCCGCGCACCGAGGTCCTCGACCGCGCCCGGGACACCGCTGAGGAGCTCAGTGCCCGCCCGTTCCCGGGTCCGGCCGGCACCGCGTAGGGACGCCGCCCGGTGTCCTCCCGGCGGCGTCCCGGCGGCGTCCCTGCGGTTCTTCTCGGGTGCCGGAGCACCCCGGGCGTCCTACAGCGCGCCGTTCTCCCACGGGCCGGTGACGGCGTAGGTGATGCCGGGGCTCTGCACGTTGAAGAACAGGATCCGGCCGTCCGGGCTGAACGTGGCACCGGCCAGCTCACTGGTGTTCGGGGAGTTCAGCTCCGCCACGTCGAAGATCCGGCCCTCGGTGGTGACCCCGCGCAGCAGGTCCTTGCCGCCGCCGTCCTCGCACAGCACCAGGCCGCCGGTGTTGGGGGAGACGCAGAGGTTGTCCGGGGCCTGCAGCACCTCCGGGTCGGTCGACTCGTAGACCAGCACCAGCTGGCCGCCGGAGTTCCCGCGGGGCCGGTACTCCCACACCTGGCCGAGACCGGCGTCGCCGCCGCTGGTGGAGTTGATGTAGATCGACCCGTCGCCGTACCAGGCGCCCTCGAGCCGGGCGAAGACCGCGCCGCCCTGCTGGTGGCCCTGCTTGAACACGGCCAGGGTGTCGGTGCTGTCCGGGTCCGGATCGGCGATGTCGACCCACTCGACCGGCAGGGGCTTGCCGACGCGCTGGCTGTAGCGGGTGTCGTACTGCGGTTGGGCCTTCACGGCCAGCATCTGCAGCGTCCCGCCGGCGGAGAGCTTGTCCCGGTCGTTCGGGAGGAACCGGTAGAACCCCGAGGTGCCGCGGTCCTCCGTCTCGTAGACGATGCCGGTCCTCGGGTCGACCGCGACCGCCTCGTGGGTGAACCGGCCCATCGCCTTGAGCGGCACCGGGTCCACCGGCGCGGTGGCGTCCGCGGGGACCTCGAACACGTAGCCGTGCGGGTGCGCCACGTCCAGGCCGGTGAACGTCTCCTCGCAGGTCAGCCACGTGCCCGCCGGGGTGGGGCCGCCGGCACAGTTGCGGATGGTGCCGGTCAGGGACGGCCAGGTGCTGACCAGCGCCATGGCGGCGGGGTCGAAGACCAGGTTGGTGGTGCCGCCGGCGGCGTTCGGGTCGTAGCTGCGCGCGCCGAAGGCCGGCCCCTCGGCCTGCTCGTGGTTGCGCACCAGCTGGATCATGCCGTTCCCGCCGTCGAACGCGGCCATGCCGTCGTGCTTGCCCGGCGTCGGCGTGCCGTCGCTCATGGGGGTGCCGGTGTGGCCGAAGGCCACGTAGGAGAAGCCGGCCGGCAGCAGCAGCTCGCCGCCCGGAGCGGGCCGCAGCGGTCCGTAGCCGCCGTTGTCCGGCGCCTGCATGGTGTCGTCGCCGCGCGCCCGCCCCTGGGCGGCGTGGGCGGTGTTGCCCATCAGCGCGGCCAGGGCGGCGGCGGCGCCCATCGCCCCGCCGGCCTTCAGGAGTCCGCGGCGTCCTACCGCTGCCGTCGTCGGGGTCTGTGCTGTCGTCATCTCGGTGCTGTCCTCACGGGGGGTCGGGGGTGCTTCCGTCGACCGAGCCCACCAGGGCAATCCGAACAGCGGGCCAGCACGCCGTGAATGCCGTGCGTCGAGGACGTGGCGGATTCCTTCGCGATCGAGAACGGGGACGGCCGGAACCCGTCGGTTTCGCGGACCGTGCGCCACGCCCGGGACGGCCGACGACGACGGGAGCGCTCGCCGGCGTCGCGTCCCTCGTAGGCTGGGACGCACCCGAGACGGACAGGAGGCCGAGGTGGCCGAGACGACGGTGGCCGAGGTGCTGGCCGAGCTGGCCGCCCTCGAGGACCCGAGGGCGCGCGCGGTGAACGAGCGGCACGGCGACGACCACGGGGTGAACCTCACGAAGCTGCGGGCGGTCGCCAAGCGGCTGGGAACACGGCAGGACCTCGCGCGCCGGCTCTGGGAGACCGGGGACACCGCGGCGCGGCTGCTGGCGCTGCTGGTCTGCCGCCCGAAGGCGTTCGAGCGGGACGAGCTGGACGCCATGGTCAGCGAGGCGCGCATTCCCAAGGTGCACGACTGGTTCGTGAACTACGTGGTGCGGAAGAGCCCGCACGCCGAGGAGCTGCGGCTGGCCTGATTCGCCGATCCGGATCCCGTGGTGGCGAGCGCCGGCTGGGCGCTGACCACCGAGCGCGTGGGGAAGCGGCCCGAGGGCCTCGACCTCGCCGGCCTGCTCGACGTCATCGAGGCGGAGATGCAGGACGCCCCGGACCGCCTGCAGTGGGCGATGAACTCCTGCCTGGCGCAGATCGGGATCGAGCACCCCGAGCACCGGGCCCGGGCCCTCGAGATCGGGGAGCGCCTGGAGGTGCTCAAGGACTACCCGACGCCGCCGAACTGCACGTCCCCGTTCGCGCCCGTCTGGATCGCGGAGATCGTGCGCCGCCGCAGCGAACCCTAGATCGCGGCCGGACCCCGGGTCAGGCCCGACCGAGAGGGAGCCGGAGCGCGGACGGAACCTCGGGTCAGGCCTGCTCGGGCTCGCTCTCCCCGGCCCAGACGCCCCGGACGTGCCGGAGGTGCTGGGCCATGATCGACGCCGCCCGCTCGGGATCGCCCTCCTCCACGGCGTCGAGGAGCAGCTCGTGCTCCCGGGTGGACTCCACGAAGTCGGGCGAGCCGGCCATCTTGTCCAGGCCGAAGAGGCGGCTCTGGTCGCGCAGGGAGCCGACGAGTTCGAGCAGCTTCGGGTTGCCCAGGGCGGCGAGGAGGGACAGGTGGAACTCGCGGTCGGTGTCCAGGAAGCCCACCCACTCGCCCGCCTCGGCGAAGACCATCGTCCTGCGGCTCAGCTGCCGCAGCGGCGCGAAGTCGGTGACCAGGCCGCGCTCGGTGATCTCCCGCACCGCGGAGACCTCCAGCATGGCCCGGATCTGGACGATCTCGTCGAGCTCCTGGCCGGAGGGCGTGCGCACGAGGAAGCCGCGGTTGCGCCTCATCTCGATCAGGCCCTCCCGGGCGAGATCGTGCAGGGCCTCGCGCACCGGGGTGATCGAGACGTTGAGCTTCTCGGCGATCTCCCCGATGGAGTAGAGGGAGCCCGGTTCGATCCGTCCCGAGATGATCTGCGCCCGGATGATGCGCGCGGCCTGCTCCCGGTAGCTCTGCCGGGCGACCGACTCCCCAGGGGTGTCGTTCCAGGTCAGTGGCATGCTCACGGTGTTCCCCTCCCTCCTGCGGTGCTTAAGGTTTCACACCCAGGATAGCGGGGCCGGCCGCCCCGGCCGGTCAGAAGCGGTCGGCGGCCAGCGCTGCCCGGTGCCGGGCGGGGGACCGGCCCGTGACCATCTCCGCGATCAGCCGGCCCGTGGGCGGGGCGAGGCTGATGCCCAGCATGGCGTGTCCGGTGGCCACCAGCACGTGCGGGTGCCGCGGCAGGGGCCCGATGATCGGCAGCCCGTCGGGGGTCATGGGGCGCAGCCCCGTCCACGGCTGGGGCTTCGTGGAGAGGTCGGGCCACCGGGTGAAGTAGGCGGGCAGGCCGGCGAGGACCCCTCCGGCGCGCACCGCGCTGATGGTCTCGTCGAGGCCCCCGAAGCCCATGGTGCCGGCGACGCGGACCTTGGCGGCCAGCGGGGTGACCGCCACCTTGGCCTCCGCCAGGTACAGCGGGTGCGCCGGACCGCCGGCCTCCAGGGGCAGGTCGAAGCCGTAGCCCTTGCCCGCCTGCAGCAGCACGCGCTCGTGGATGCCCCGGAGGATCTGATCGGTCCAGACCCCGGCGGCGACCACGACACGGTCGCCGCGCAGCACCTCGTCGCCGACGACCACCGAGACGGAGGCGTCCGCCTCCTGCCGCAGGGAGGCGGAGCGGCCCAGGCGGAACTCGATACCCTCCCCCGCGCAGGCGGCGGCGAGGCCGGCGGTGAAGGAGGCCGGGTCCAGGGAGCGGTCCCCCAGGGTCTGCAGTCCACCGGCGACTCCGCCCGCGACGTCCGGGAGCTCCCGGTCCAGGCCGGAGTGGTCCAGGGCCCGCCAGGAGAAGCCGGGAATGAGGGCGGCCATGGTCTCCAGCTCGCCGATGTGGGCCTCGAGCTTCGTGGCGTCCCGGAACAGCATGGTCAGGGGGCCGGTGTGGCTCTCGAACTCCACCCCGTCGGCGGCCATCTCGTCGAACAGCTGCAGGGTCTCCGCGCCGAGCTCGGCCAGGACCTTCAGCCCGGCCTCGAACCGGGCGGTGGTGCAGTGGCGGAGCATGGTGAGCATGAACCGGGCGAACTGCGGGTCGAGGACGGGGGAGACGTAGAGCGGGCTGTCCCGGCGCAGCATCCAGCGCAGCGCCTGGAGCAGCACGCCCGGCGCCGGGACCGGGGCCGACATGCTGGGCACCACCCATCCGGCGTTGTGCGCCGAGGCCTTGGACCCGGGCGGTGCCGGGTCGACGACGGTGACCTCGACGCCGCTCTTGCGCAGGTAGTACGCCGAGGACAGGCCGATGGCTCCTGCCCCGATGACGATCGTTCTCATGGGGTTCCTTCCTAGGGCGTGGGGTGCTGCCCGGGCGCCGGGGTGCACGGTTCCGGCGCCCGGACGAGCGGGGTCCTCAGTCGTCGGTGCGGTCGAGGTCCTCGTAGACGACGCGGGCGGTGACCAGGTCCTGCCAGCCCATGCCCACGCTCTTGAAGAAGGCCGGACCGGTCCGGGGCCGGGGGCCGCTGCGGACCAGGTCGGCGAGCTCGTGCAGGTCCTCCGCGGCGATGGCCCCGTGCTCGATGCCGATGATCACGTCGCCGGCCTCGCGCAGCGCCGTCGCGACGTCCTCCACGTAGACGGTGCTGCGGGCCACCAGCTCGTCGTCGACCTCGCGGGCGTCGGGCTCGTGCGAGCCCATGGCGACGACGACGGCGTCGTCCCGCACCAGCGAGCCGTCGAAGAGCGGCTCCCGGGCGCTGGTGCAGCAGGTGATGATGTCCGCCCCGGCCACGTCGGCGGCCGTGCCGCGGCGGGCGTCGTGGCCCTCGGCCCGCAGCCCGTCGACGAACGCGTCGGTGCTCGTCTCCGTCCGGCCGACCACCGTCACCGTGGTCAGGGCCCGCACGGCCGCGACCGCGCGCACGTGGTGCAGGGCCTGCGGCCCGGTGCCGAAGACGAGCAGGGCGGCGCTCCCGGCGGGGGCCAGGTGGTCGACGGCCAGGGCGGACACGGCCGGGGTGCGGATGGCCGTGAGCGCGGTGCCCTCGATCAGCGCCAGGGGCCGGAGGGTGTCGGCGTCGAAGAGCATGAAGTTGCCCTGGATCTTCGGCAGCCCCCGCCGGGAGTTCCCGGGGGCGACCGTGAGCACCTTCACGCCGGCGTATCCGCCGTGCTCTCCGGGCATCAGCAGGAAACTGCCCTTCTCCAGCGGGACGCTGCTGCGGGGCAGGGCGGCCGCGGGGTCCAGCCCGTCCTGCAGGGCCTGTTCCAGGGCGGCGACGGCCCGGGTCATCGGCAGGTGCTCGGGCACCTGGCCGGCGGTGACGACGGCAATGTCATGGATGTCGGTCGGGCTCATCGGGGTTCCTCCAGGAGGTCGCAGGAAGTGGTGCGGAAGGCGGCGCGGCGGATCACGTCTCCACCACGCTCGGGCCGGTGTCCGTCCGGGCCCCCGTGGTCGGGTTGCCCATGATGGTGCTGCGGTCGGCGTGGGCCACGAGGGGCAGCTGGCCGGTGCGGAGGTCCTCGCGGTGGCCGAAGACCTCCCTCCGGATCACCTTGGCGAGCAGGAAGACGCCCAGCAGGTTCGGGACGGTCATCAGGAAGAACATGGCGTCGGAGAAGCGGATCACGGTGTCCAGGGACACGGCCGCACCGACCACGATCATGACGACCCACACGAGGTCGTAGAGGCGCTCGGCGATCCAGCTGTCGCCGAAGAGGTAGCCGGTGGCCTTCTTGCCGTAGTAGGAGTAGCTCAGGATCGTGGAGAAGGCGAAGAGCACCACGCACACGGTCAGCAGGTACGGGAAGAACCCGTTCACCGTGGCGAAGGCCGCGGTGGTGATGCCCACCCCGTCGGACGAGGTGTTGAGGTACTGCCCGGTGACGATGACGGCCAGGGCGGTCATGGTGCAGATGACCACGGAGTCGATGAACGGCTCCCAGGCGGCCACGAAGCCCTCCTGGGCCGGCCGGCGGTTCTTCGTCACGGAGTGCGCCAGCCCGGCGGTGCCCACCCCGGCCGCGTTGGAGAACACGGCGCGCTGGATCCCGATGATGGCCACCCCGACGAGGCCGCCGGTGACTCCCTCCCCGGTGAAGGCGCTGGAGAACATGAGGCCGATCGCCGCGGGCAGCTGGGTGATGTTCACGGCGAGGATCACGAGCACGCAGCCGAGGTAGAGCATGGCCATCAGGGGCGTGAGCTTGCTGGTCCAGCGGGCGATCGAGGTGATGCCGCCGAGGATCACGGTCCCGGCGACGACGGCCACGCCGAGGCCGATCAGCCAGGCGGAGCCGGCGAAGAAGCTGTCCTCGCCCCCGGTGGCCAGGGTCACCTGGGCGGCGAGCTGGTTGGCCTGGAAGACGTTGCCCGCGCCCAGGGCGCCGATCATCATGAAGACCGCGAAGGCGTAGGAGAGCACCTTGCCCAGCCGCGGCAGCCCGCGCTCGGCCAGGCCGTCGCGCAGGTAGTACATGGGTCCGCCGGAGATCGTGCCGTTGGCGTGCACCCGGCGGTACTTCTGGCCCAGGACGGCCTCGGCCATCTTCACCGACATGCCGAGCAGCCCGGCGATGATGATCCACAGGGAGGCGCCGGGCCCGCCGATGGAGATGGCCACGGCCACGCCGGCGATGTTGCCCAGCCCCACCGTGCCGGAGAGCTCGGTGGCCAGGGCCTGGAAGCTGGTGACCTGCCCGGGGTCGTCGTAGCGGTTGTAGTGGCCGCGGATGATCTTCAGGCTGTGCGGCATGTCGCGCCACGGCTTGAAGCCGACGAGGACCGTGAGGAACACGGCGCCGCCGAAGAGCCACACGACCAGCAGTGGCAGCTGGGCCTCACCGATCGGGACGGCGAAGAACACGATCGACTCGAGGACGTCGACCAGGGGGCCGAAGAAGCCCTCGAGCGCCTCGTCCACGCTCACGCGGGGAACGATCGGCACGGACATCGGAACGGCAGCGGAGGGGCTCATGCCGGCATCACCGCGGACGAGCGGGCGGGAGGGGCAGTGGGGTTCATGGCGATTCTCCAGACGGTCGGACGGTCTGCGGTGGCGCGTGGGAGGCGGTGGATCGTCGGGCCGCGGCCCGGGAGCTCGAACACCACACGGGCATGTGATGTGGATCTTTCGGTCATCAGCGTAGCGTACAGAGGTGTAATACCTCACTCTCGTTCCCGGGATTTTTCCTGCTTGAAACCGGCTCTTGACGCGGAGTGGAAGTGGCTCGGACATGGCCCGCCCTGCTCGGGCCTCAGGCATCAGTATCTGTTCGGGAAGCGATTCTGATGATTTCTACCCACTAATCGTCACTGTTCCTGATGGCTCCCGGGGCGCACACTGGTGTTGTGCACGTCACACTGCCGCCGGCAGGAGTTGCTCGTGCCGCGCCCTCCCTTCCCTGCCGCCAGGAGAACCAGCTGCCATGACCACCGACGTGTCGTCCCTGCCCGAGATGGGTACCACCTCCCACACCACGGGCCCACTGGTCGACGCCCAGGCGCAGCTGGCCTCCGCCGTGGCCACCCTGGGCTACGGCCCGGGCCTGCACGCCCTGCTGGCCCGCCCGCGGCGGGAGATGACCGTGTCCATCCCGCTGCGCCGTGACGACGGCTCGGTGGACGTGCTGACCGGCCACCGGGTCCAGCACAACGTCTCCCGGGGCCCGGCCAAGGGCGGGGTGCGCTACAGCCCGCGGGTCGACCTCGACGAGGTCCGCGCCCTGGCGATGTGGATGACCTGGAAGTGCGCCCTGATCGACGTCCCCTACGGCGGCGCCAAGGGCGGGATCACGGTGGACCCCCGCCGCTGCTCCCGCCCCGAGATCGAGCGGCTGACCCGCCGCTACACCTCCGAGATCCTGCCCATCATCGGCCCCGACAAGGACATCCCCGCCCCGGACATCGGCACCGACGAGCAGACCATGGCCTGGATGATGGACACCTTCTCGGTCTCCTCCGGCTACACCGTGCCCGGAGTGGTCACCGGCAAGCCGGTGAGCCTCGGTGGGTCCCTGGGCCGGGCCTCGGCGACCTCGGCCGGGGTGGTGCACATCGCCCTGGCCGCCCTCGAGCACGTCGGCATTCCCGCGGCGCGGGCCACCGCGGCGGTGCAGGGCTTCGGGAAGGTGGGCGCCGACGCCGCCCTGTTCCTCACCGAGGCCGGGGTGAAGGTCGTGTCCGTCGCCGACCAGTACGGGGCCGTCCACCAGGCCGAGGGCCTGAACATCCGCGCCCTCCAGGAGCACGTGGCCGCCACCGGCTCCGTCGGCGGCTTCCCCGGGACCGAGGAGATCCCCGGCGAGCAGCTGCTGACCCTGGAGGTGGACCTCCTGGTGCCCGCGGCCGTGGAGGGGGTGCTCACCGGCGCCAACGCCCACGACGTCCGCGCCCGGGTGATCGTCGAGGGCGCCAACGGTCCCACCACCGCCGACGCCGACCGGGTCTTCACCGAGAAGGGGGTGCTGGTCGTCCCGGACATCCTGGCCAACGCCGGAGGGGTGATCGTCTCCTACTTCGAGTGGGTGCAGTCCAACCAGGCCTACTGGTGGTCCCGCCAGGAGGTCGACCACCGGCTCGAGCACCGCATGCTCTCCGCCTGGCACCTCCTGCTCGACGTCGCCGCGGCCCGGGACCTCACCCTGCGCGAGGCCGCCACCGTCACCGCCGTCGAGCGCGTGGCCGACGCCCACCGCACCCGCGGCCTCTACCCCTGATCCACCGGAGGACGGGCGCCCGGAGGGCCGGGGCCGGGCACGGGCATCCCGCCGGGGCGGCGCGAATCTCCTGCGGGGCCTCCGGGGCGCTACCGTGAGCTTCGATCGCAGCCCTCGCGCTGCCCCGGTCCGTCCCGAAAGGTCCGCATGCCCTCCGTCCCCGGTGCCGCACCTCGTCGTGGTCCCGTGCTGTCCGCCCGTGCGGCCTTCTGGGTGCAGGCGTCCGTGCTCGTGGTGCTGCTGGCCGCCTCCAGTGCGCCGAGTCCGCTGTATCCGCTGTACCAGGAGCTGTGGGGCTTCCCGCCGGTCGTGCTGACCGTCATCTTCGCCGCGTACGTGGTGGCCCTGCTGACCGCGCTGCTCACGGTGGGGTCGCTGTCCGACCACCTGGGGCGCCGCCCGGTGCTGCTGGCCGCCCTGGTCCTGGAGATCGCCGCGATGGTCGTGTTCGTGGCCGCCGACAGCGAGGCCACCCTGGTGGCGGCCCGCCTGGTCCAGGGCGTGGCGACCGGCACCGCCACCGGCGCCCTCGGCGCCTACGTGATCGAGCTCGAGCCGGAGGGCCGCCGGGGGCTGGGCACCGTGCTCACCGGGGCGGGGCCGATCCTGGGCCTGGCCGGGGGAGCGGTGGCCTCGAGCCTCATCGTCGCGGCCGCCCCGGGGATGATCGACGCCGTCTACCTGGTGCTGCTCGGGCTGCTGGTGCTGCAGGTCGTCGGCACAGCGCTCGGCCCCGAAACCGTGGAGCGGGTCCCCGGGGCTCTGGCCTCGCTGCGCCCGCGCGTCTCCTTCCCGCCGGCCGTGCGGCGCTCGGCGGTGTGGGTGCTGCCCGCCGCGGCCGCGTGCTGGTCCCTGGGCGGGCTGATCATCTCCCTGGGCCCCAGCCTGGTGCGCTCGCTGACCGGGGCGGACTCCGTGGTGCTCACCGGCGTGGTGGTCGCGGCCCTGACGGGCACCGGCGGGATAGCGATCCTCTTCTTCGGCTCGACCGCACCCCGGCGGGTGCTCGCCGTGGGCATGAGCGTCCTGGTGGCGGGCATGGCCGCCACGATCGCGGCGCTCGCCGTCGGGTCCGTGGGCCTGTACCTCGCGGCGACGGTGCTGGCCGGCGTCGGCTTCGGGGCCGGCTTCCTCGGGGTGCTGCGCCTGCTCCTGCCGCAGGCGGCACCGCACGAGCGGGCGGGGCTGCTCTCGGCGATCTACGTGGTCAGCTACCTCTCGCACAGCATCCCGGCCGTGGCGGCCGGGGCCGTCGCGGGTGCGGCGGGCCTGGTGCCCACGGCCGTCGGCTACGCGGCCATGGTGATGCTGCTGGCCGTCATCGTGCTCCTGGGCCTGCTCCGGAACCGCTCGCCCCGCTCATGACCTCCGGCGGTGGTGCAGGATGAGCAGCCGGGCGTAGCCGTCCATGAGGCGGTCGACGAGGTCGACCTTCAGGCACTCGTGCTCGGAGATCCTCCGCAGGGTGTGCAGGGAGGTCCCGTCGAACTGCACGGGCGGAGGCAGCTCGAGTCCGTCACCGGGCGGCTCGACGTCCAGCCGCCACGCGCCCAGGTCCTGCTGCGGGGTGGCGCCGTGTTCCCGTCGGCGCGCCCACAGCCGGCCGTCCGTGCCCACGACCACGCCGCGCACCACGTGCCACCCGTGGCCGCACGCCACCCGGGAGAACGCGTGGCCCACCACGGGATAGGACCTGGCGCCGCGCGGAACGTGCGCGAGCCTGGCCGGCTTCAGGCCCTCCCGGCGCAGCAGCTCGCTCGCCTCGATCCCGACCTCCCGCACCTCGTCCAAAGCCCGTTGCAGCGCCGCCGCGTGGGCTCCGGACACCGGTGGGGTCCCGCGGCCGGGCTCCTGCCGTCTCGTGCTCTGTGCGGCGTCCCGGGGGCGGTGCTCGTCCTCGATGCTCATGTCACCCCTCATGTCGTCGGTGTCGATTCTATGTGCGTCACCTCACACCGACGTCGACCAGGAGCGGGCGGGACGGATGTGTCTCCGCCCGGGACGAGGAAAGCGGCCGGGTGGCCGAGGAGCTCTTGTGCGTCACCGGCGACCGACGATGATGGAGGGTGAACAGCCGCTCGGGCGCCGGCCACGGCAGGGATCCCCGTGCCGCGGGGCCGTCGGCGGCGGCGACCTGGCCGCCCAGTTCGCCGAGGCCGGACTCCTGGACCAGCTGATGGTCTCCATCGCGCCGGTCACCCTCGGTGCCGGCCGCCCCCTGTTCCCCCGCCGCTTCGACCTGGAGCTGACGGACGTGGCCCGCAACCGCGCGTTCGTCTGCGCGACCTACCGCGTGGTGGGCCCGATGGCGCCCTCGGGTGGAGGGCCGACCTCCTGACCCCGAGGGGGCTCACATCTCGATCCGGTGGGCCTCCCGCAGGTACACGAAGCGCTCGGGGTCCGAGGTCAGCACGATCACCCGGGGCCGCTCCCCGGCGGTGGTGATGGCTGAGGCTAGCCGGCGGAGCCGCTGCGGATCGGAGGGGTGCTGGTCAGGCGACGCGGACGCTCCGTCGCGGAGGTCGCCGCCGTCGGGACGGCCACGGCGGAGTACCTGAAGGTGCTCGAGCAGCTGTACGGCTACTTCATTCCCTACCCGATCGAGCAGCTGCACGTGTCGAACCACGACCACATCGGGCTGGTCCGGGCACTGGCCGCACGCGACGCTGCAACGGCGGTGCAGATCTCCCACCAGCACGTGGACCGGCTGCACCGGACCATGTTCGTGGGGCTCCTGGAGGCTCGCCCGGTGGGGGACTCCTCCGGATCCGCGTGACGCGCCTCCGCCCGGTGGGTGGTGCGCCGCACGCAACAGGTCAGCCGTTGATCCGGCTCACCCGGGCCGGGACGGGGGAGTCCGCCGTGGTGCCGGTGCCCAGCTGCCCCACCTGGTTCCGGCCCCAGGCCCAGACCGTGCCGTCCTGCGTGAGCGCGTGCGCGGCCAGGTGCATCGGCTCGAGCTCCCGGACCGGGGGGAGGCCGGCGACCTGCACCGGGACGGACGAGTTCGTCGTGGTGCCGTTCCCGAGCTGCCCGAATCCGTTCAGACCCCAGGCCCAGGCCGTGCCGTCCGCCGTGACGGCGTACGCGGACGAGCCGTTCACCGCGACGTTCTCGACCTGGGGGAGCCCGGTGACCCGGACCGGGACGGAGGAGTTCGTCGTGGTGCCGTTGCCCAGCTGCCCGGCGTAGTTGCCGCCCCAGGCCCGGACCGTGCCGTCCTCCGTCAGTGCCTGCGCGAAAGCGAGGCCTGCCGCGAGGCTCTCGACCCCGGAGAGCCCGGTGACCTGGGCGGGGACGGAGGAGCTCGTCGTGGTGCCGTTGCCCAGCTGCCCGGCGTGGTTGCCGCCCCAGGCCCGGACCGTGCCGTCCGAGCGGAGCGCGTAGACCGAGGAACCGCCCGTCGCGAGGCTCTCGACCCCGGACAGTCCGGCGATCCGGACCGGGACGGAGGAGTTCGTCGTGGTGCCGTTCCCCAGCTCACCGCTCCTGTTGTAGCCCCAGGCCCAGACCGTTCCGTCCGTGGTCAGGGCGTACGCGGAGGCACCGCTCGCCGCCAGGCTCTCGACCCCGGGCAGTCCCGTGACCCGGACCGGGACGGAGGAGTTCGTCGTGCTGCCGTTGCCCAGCTCGCCGAAGGCATTCGAGCCCCAGGCCCAGACCGTTCCGTCCGTGGTCACCGCATACGAGGAGCGTCCGTTCGTCGCGAGGCTCTCGACCCCGGGAAGTCCCGTGACCCGGACGGGGACGCTGACCCGGGCGGGGGAGCCCGCCGTGGTGCCGATCCCGAGCTGCCCGGCGTGGTTCCCGCCCCACGCCCAGACGGCGCCGTCGGCCGTGAGTGCGAACACGGAGGCACCGCCCGTTGCCAGGCTCTCGACGTCGGAGAGCCCGGCGACCTGGACGGGGAAAGAGGAATTTGTCGTGGTGCCGTTGCCCAGCTGACCGGCGTAGTTGCCGCCCCAGGCCCAGACGGTGCCGTCGGTCCGGACCGCGTAGGCCGCCTCGTAGCCGGTGCCGAGTTCAGCGGTCGGGACGTCCCGGCCCGGCAGGAGCGGGTCGAGACGGTGGAGGAAGGCGGCCATCTGGTCGCGCAGCACGGGCTGGTAGGGGCGGAAGAGCCGGGTGCCGTCGGGCCCGGACCAGCCGGTGGAGATCCCGGTCTGGGCCAGCCAGGAGATCTCCTCGTAGAAGCCGTGGCTGGTGGGCACGTCCGCGAACGGTGAGGTCGCCGGTGCGTCGACGGCCGGGGAGCCGGCCGTGCGGTGGAGGAAGGCGGCCATCTGGTCGCGCAGCACGGGCTGGTAGGGGCGGAAGAGCCGGGTGCCGTCGGGCCCGGACCAGCCGGTGGAGATCCCGGTCTGGGCCAGCCAGGAGATCTCCTCGTAGAAATCGTGGGTGGTGGGCACGTCCGCGAAGGGAACCGCCCCGCCGTGCTCGGCCTGCGGCACCGTCAGCGGGACGACCTGCGGAGCCCCCGGCGGCGCCTGGGCGCGCACCGGAGCCGTGCCGGCCTGGGCGAGACCGGCGGCGCCCAGCAGCACCAGGGCCACCAGCACTCCGAGGATCGAGGGGAAGAGACGAAATCCGGGACGCACCATGTCCGCGACTCCTTGCCGGCAGGGGCACCGACCGCGGACGTGCTGCGAGGGCCGGCGAGTACTGATGCAAATCATACCGAGCCGTGCCTCGAGCCGTTCCTGTGTGACGGAGGCGCCCGGGAACGCGCCGGTGGGCCCGGATCCCGAGCGCCCGACTCGTGGTGGTTCCGGCCGGGCTCACATCTCGATCCGGTGGGCCTCCCGCAGGTTCACGAAGCGCTCGGGATTCGAGGTCAGCACGATCACCTGGGTCCGCTCCCCGGCGGTGGTGATGGCCGAGGCGAGCCGGCGGAGCCGCTGCGGATCGGAGTGGCCCAGGGCGTCGTCGAGCAGCACCGGCACGCCGTCCTCCGGGTCCACGAGCAGGGCGGTGGCGAGCCGGATGAGGATCACCAGCTGCTCCTTGGCGCCCGTGGACAGGGCGGAGAACGGCAGCCAGTCGCCGTGGAGCTTGCGCTGCTCGACCTCCAGGGACCCGCTCACCAGGACCTCGAAGTCCGGGCCGTAGACCGCCTTGCCCAGCTGCTCCACCTCGGTGCGGAACGGCTGGACGTACTGGGCGTGGGCGCGCTCGCGGTGCTCCAGCAGGGTCCGTTCCAGGAGCAGGGCGGCCTCGGCCCGTCGTTCGACCCCGGCGAGGTGGCGCCGGGCCGCCTCGAGCCGCGTCCCGGCCTGGTCGTGGGCCAGCTGCACCCGGTCCCGGCCCATGCCCTCGAGCCGGCCCTGCAGGGAGTTGTGGCGGCCCCGCCGCCCGGCCAGCAGCGTCTCGAGCCCCTCGATCTCGTCCGCGACGTGCTGCCGGTCCCCGAGCACCCGGTCGGCGTCGAGTCCGGCGAGGGCCGACTCGTGGCCCTCGATCTCCTCCTGGACCGTGGCGAGCGCCTCGGCCGCCGCGGCGGCGGCACGGTCGAGGTCCTCGTCCGGCAGCTCGCGGCGGGCGTCCTCGAGCCGGGCCCTGCCGGCGGTGAGGGCCCGCTCCTGCTCGAGCGCGGCGCCCTGGAGGGAGTGCAGCGTGGTCTGGGCGGACTGCAGGGCGGACCGGGCCGCCTCGGCGGCCGCCTCGGCGCGGTGCACGGCGTCCTCGGCCTCGGTGAGGGCGGCCTCGGCGGTCTCCACCGTCTCCTGGGCGGCGGCGGCGGTCTCCGGCAGCGGCACCGCGTCGTCGCGCCGGCCGCCGTACTGCTCGATCGCGGCGGCGAGGCGGTCCCGGTCGTCCCGCAGGCGGCTCTCGTCCTCGCCGCCGAGCAGGCGGTCGCGCTGGGCCTCGGCCTCGCGCACCTGCTGCGCCAGCTCCTGGGCCTCGCGCCACTCCGCGCGGGCCTCGGCGACCGACCTGACGCCGTGCCGCGCCAGCAGCGCGGCGCACCGCTCGCGGGCGGTGCGGGCGGCGTCCCGTCGGGTCTCGATGCCCTGCTCCGGGAGAACCCGCACCCGCCACTCGCCGGGGATCTCGACCTCGACCTCGTCCGTCACCGGCACGGACCACGGCTCCTCCGGGCCGACCTCCTCGGTCTCGCCGCCGCGCACGATCGGGCGTGCGCGGCCCAGCGCGGTGAGCTCCACCCGGGCGCTGCCGGCCGCCAGCTCCGCCTCGGCCTTCTCCGCCGCCCGCTCGGCCCGCTCGAGCTCGTCGACGATCTCCTCGTCGATCTCGGTGCCGGGGCGGGAACCCAGCTCGGCCAGCTGCGCCCGGACCGCCTCGAGGGAGTCCAGGATCTCGAGCGCGCGGCGGTGGCGCTCGACGTCGTCGAGGTGCTTCCGGTCCTCCCGCGCGGACCGGTGGGCGGCGCGGGCCTCCTGCACCGCGGCCTGGGCCGCGGCCCGGCGCTCCTCGGCCTCCTCGGCGTGCTCGCGCACCGGGGCGAGCTCCTGCTCGCAGGCCAGCAGTTCCCCGGCGAGCGCCGTGCTGCGCTCCTCGTCGGCGGTGAGCGCGGCCACGAGCTCTGCGCGCCGGGCGGAGCGCTCGCCGGCCCGGTCCAGCTCGGCCCGGGCGGCGTCCCGGCGGCGCTGCGCCTCCTGCCGCTGCCGCTGGACGGCCTCGATCTCCCCGGCGGCCCGGTCCAGCTCCGTCTTCTCCGCGCGGGCGGTGCCGAGCTTCCGGCCGGTGGCGGCGATCACCTCGGTGAGCTCCGCCAGCTCCTCCTCGACCACCGTGATGTCCCGCAGCTCCTCGGCGGTCTCCGCGGCGGCGGCCTCGGCCGCTCGGCAGTCCGTCTCGGCCTGGACGAACCGGGCGTTCTTCTTCCGGGTCGAGGTCCAGTACTTGTCGCACTCGGCGCGCACGCGCTCCAAGAGGGAGGCGACCTCGCGGTCGTCGCCCTGGGCCTGGCCGGCGTGGCACTCCAGGGCCCGGCGCAGCGCCGCGCTGTCGGTGAGGGCGTTCTGGGTCAGCCCGCCGGCCTGCATGAAGCGCAGGGCCTTCCACAGCGCGGTGTCGGCTCCGCCCCACAGCTGCTCGGCGGCGTCGTGGGCCTCGCGGCCGGTGAGCGTGCGGCCGTCCCCGCCGACGTGGCGGAGGGTCGTGGACGGCCGCTTCAGCCACTGCTTGGTGTAGACGACCCGGGTGGGTCCGATCGAGAACTCCGCCTCCACGAGGACGGGCACGTCCCGGCCGGCGGGCTTCGCCCCGGTGATCTTCTTGTGCTTGCTGTTGTCCGGGAGCTCGATCAGCGCGTCCAGGGCGTCGATCATCGAGGTCTTGCCGATCTCGTTGCGGCCGGTCAGCACGACGACCCCCGCGTCGGGGAACTCGACCTCGCGGGCGGTCACGCCGCGGAAGTTCTCCAGCCGGAGACGGTGCAGCTTCATCGGGCAGGTCCTCCCACGAGTCGGTACAGGAGCCGGAGCGCGTCCCCGGCGGCGGGCGCGTCCTCGGAGTCGGACGCGGCCAGTTCGCGCAGCTCGGTCACGGCGTCGGCGGCGTATCCGCCGACGTCGAGGTCCTCGAACTCGTGCTCGTCGGGGACGACCGCGAGGTCGGTGTGCCGCTCCCAGGCGTTGAGGCTCGCGAAGACCTCGGCCTGCTGCTCGAGCAGCCGGTCCAGCTCCGCGGACTCCGAGAGGTTCAGGGTGCCGGTGAACACGGTCTTGAGGATGATCCGCTCCTTCGGGGTGAGGGCGGCGAGCTCGGCCCGCAGCGCCTCGACGTCGCCGGCGCCGTCGAGCTGGCGTTCGAGCACCCGGTGCTCCCACCGCCCCACCTCGTGGGAGGTGACCCGGGCGCCGGAGCCGTCCAGCGCCACCTCGAGGACGTGTCCGCGGCCGGGCTCGCGGAAGCCCGTGGACTCGTGGGTGCCGGAGTAGTGGATCGCCCCGCGGTCGTCCTCGGGCCAGCGGATGTGCCGGTCGCCGAGGGCCACGTAGTGGATCAGCCCACCGGCCAGCGACTCGTCCAGGGGCGCGCGGCGCACGGTGACCTGGGAGGTGCGGTCGGGGTCGAGCTCGTCGAGCATTCCGTGGCCGACGACGACGCGCAGCGTCCCGTCCGCCGCCAGCCCCTCCAGGGCCGGGGCGACCGGGTCCGCGTCGGGGCGCTTGCTGCGCCAGGGCGCGGCCACCAGCTCGACGCCCTCGGCGACGGGCCACGGGCCCACCTCGTCCAGGAGGACCACGTTCTCCGGCTTCGCGCCGAGGAAGGCCTCCTGGGCGTAGAGGGACCCCGGTCCGAGGGGGTCGTGGTTGCCGGGCAGCAGGTACACCGGCAGCTGCACCGAGCCCATGGCGTCCAGGGCGCGCCCCACGTCCCGCCGGCTCAGGTTGGCGTGCTCGAAGACGTCGCCGGCCACCAGCACGAACGCGCAGTCCCGGGCGCGGGCCAGCTCCCCGATGCGGCGGATCGTCTCGACCCGGTCGCCGGTGTACCGGGACTGGGCCTCGCCCTCGAGGTAGTGCCGGGTCATGCCCAGCTGCCAGTCGCTCGTGTGGAGGAAACGGATGCTCGTCATCGAGGCTCCTCGTGCGGTCGGGGGTGCTGTCCTGGGGTGCGGCTCCTCTGCCACGCTATCGGCACCGGCGGACACCGCAGGCCCCGGCACCCCGGTCCGCCCCTGCCGGGTGCCGGGGAGGCGACGGACGGGCCCGTCGCCTCCCCGGCGTGCGGTCAGCGCTGCACGGGGTCGCCGGCGCCGAGCAGCCGCGCGATCGCGCCGCGGTCCGGGGCGGCCTCCCAGTCGCCCGGCGCCGTGCAGGCGATGGCCCCGCACGCGGCGGCCGTGCGGAGCCGCTCCGGCAGCGGCTCGCCGGAGATCAGCTCGGCGAGGTAGCCGGCCACGAAGGCGTCGCCGGCGCCGACGGTGTCGACGGCCTGCACCGCGAACGCCGGCACCTCCGCCCGCTCACCGCCCTCGAAGCCCACGGCGCCGTGCTCGCCGCGCTTCACGACGACCTGCGCCGGGCCCATCGCGGCGACGGCCTCCGCCTGCGCCGTCAGCCCGCGCTCGCCGGTCAGCAGCTCCGCCTCGTCCTCGCCCGCGAAGACGAGGTCGGCGCGGGCGGCGAGCGAGCGGTAGACGGGCACCGCCTGCTCGGCGTCCCACAGCCGCGAGCGGTGGTTGACGTCGAACGAGACGACCGCGCCCGCCCGGTGCGCCGCATCGATCGCCGCGTCGAGGGCGCGGCGGGCGGACCCGCTGACGGCGGCGGTGATGCCGGTCAGGTGGAGCACGCGCGCGGCGCGGACGCGGTCGAGGTCGAGGTCCGCGGGCCCCAGGCGGGAGCCCGCGCTGCCGGCGCGGTAGTAGCTGATGGCGCTGGCCCCGGCCGTGGGACGCTCCTTGAGCATGAGCCCGGTCGGGGCGTCCGGGTCGCGGGTGACGACCGGCACGACCCCTTCGGCGCGCAGCTGGCGCTCGACGAGCCGGCCGAGCGCGTCGTCGCCGAGACGGCCCACCCACGTGACGGGCACGCCGAGGCGGGCGAGCCCGATCGCGACGTTGCTCTCGGCGCCGCCGAAGCCCAGGTCCATCGACGGCACGAGCTCGAGCCGGCCGATCCGGGAGGCGACGAGCAGCCCGAGGGACTCGCCCAGGGTGATGACGCTCATGCCGCCGCCTCCTGGACGGCGACGGCCTCGCGCGCGGCCGCCTCGACCGCGCCGGCCCCGGCCGCGACCCGCTCGCCCGAGGCGATCCACGAGCCGCTGGCGGCGAAGACGGCCGGGTGGGCGAGGTACTCGGCGAGGTTCGCCGGGTTCACGCCGCCGCTGGGCATGAAGCCGATGCCGGGGAAGACGGGCGCCAGCGCGCCGATGAGCGCCAGTCCGCCGGCGACTCCCGCCGGGAAGAGCTTCAGCCGGTCGAGCCCGAGGCGGATCCCGCGCTGCACGTCGCTCGGCGTCATGATGCCGGGCAGCACGGGCACGCCGGCGGCGAGGGCCGCCTCGACCACCTCCTCGTCGAGCCCCGGGGCGACGACGAACGACGCGCCCAGGTCGAGGCTGCGCCGCAGCTGCTCGACGCTCAGCACGGTGCCGGCGCCGACGACCACGTCCCCGCGGGCGGCGATCCGCTCGATCGCCGCCAGGCCGTAGTCGTTGCGCAGCGCGACCTCGAGGACGGGCAGGCCGCCGGCCACCAGGCCGTCGGCGATCGTGTCGGCGGCGGAGGCGTCCTGGACGGTCGCCAGCGGCACGACGCCGCCGAGGCTCGGCGGGCGGGTTCCGGTGAGGTCGCTCATCGTGCCATCCAACCGCCGTCGACGGGCAGTGTCACGCCCGTGACGTAGGCGGCGGCCGGGCTCGCGAGGAACGCGGTGGCCCCCTGCAGGTCCGCCGGCCGCCCCCACCGGCCGGCGGGGATGCGTTCGAGGATCGCCTGCGAGCGGTCCTCGTCCGCGCGCAGCGCCGCGGTGTTGTCGGTGGCGATGTAGCCGGGCGCGATGGCGTTGACGGTCACCCCGTGCCGCGACCACTCGTTGCTGAGCGCCTTCACCAGGCCGACGACGCCGGACTTCGCCGCGGTGTAGCCGGGCACGTTGATGCCGCCCTGGAAGCTGAGCAGGCTGGCCGTGAAGATGATGCGGCCGCCGCCGCGCTCGACCATCGAGGCGCCGACCGTCTGGGTGAGGACGAACTGGCTGCGCAGGTTCACGTCCAGCACCTCGTCCCACCACTCGAGGGGGTGCTCGGCGGCGGGGGAGCGGCGGATGGTGCCGGCGTTGTTCACCAGGATGTCGGCACGGTCCCGCACCGCGTCGCCGAAGGCGCGGACGGCCTCGCGGTCGGTGAAGTCGACGGCGTGGCCCTCGAAGGCGCGGCCGAGCTCGCGCACGCGCCCGCCGATCGCCCCGCCGTCGGCCTCCTGGCGGGTGGAGGCGGCGATGATGTCGGCGCCGGCCATCGCGAGCGCCTCCGCCATGGCGAAGCCGATGCCGCGGCGGGCGCCGGTGACCACGGCGGTCGTGCCGGTGAGGTCGAGGGAGATGCTCATCGGGACACCCCCTGCACGTCGACCAGGATCTTCATCGCGGCCGCGGACAGCAGCGCGTCGAAGGCGGTCATCGTCTCCTCGAGCGGCACGACGCGCGTGATCAGCGCGTCGGCGGGCACGGCGCCCTCGGCGAGCAGGCCGACGGCACGCTCGAAGTCCTCCCGCTCGTAGACCCGGGCGCCGAGCACCTCGAGCTCCCGCCAGAAGATCCGGTGCAGGTCGACCGGCACCGGCTCGGGGTGGATCGCGACGAACACGACCCGGCCGCGGGTGCGGGCGTGGCGGGTGGCGTCGAGGGCGGTGCCGCGGGTGCCGGCCACCTCGAAGACCACGTCGGCGCCGGCACCGGCGGTGCGCTCCGCGACGACCGCGGAGAGGTCCTCGGCGGCGGGGTCGACGACGACGGCGCCCTGCTGCTCGGCGAACGCGCGGCGGGCGGCGTCCGGCTCGGCGAGGACCACCTCGGCGCCGGCCGCGCGGGCGACCACGGCGATGAGCTGGCCGATGGGGCCGCCGCCGATGACCACGGCCGTCTCGCCCGCCGTCAGCCGCGAGCGGCGCACGTCGTGCACCGCGACGGCGAGCGGCTCGACGAGCGCGGCGTGCTGGAGGGAGACGCCCTCGGGCAGCGGCACCACGAGCGAGGCCGGCACGGTCCACTGCTCCTGGAGCGCGCCGGGCGAGTCGACGCCGACGAAGTCCAGCCGCTGGCAGATGTGCTGGTGCCCGGCGCGGCAGGAGGCGCACTCGCCGCACCAGCGCAGCGGCATCACGGTGACGGGCCGGCCGATCTCCAGGGTGTCGACGTCGTCGCCGACCGCGTCGACGACGCCGCTCATCTCGTGCCCGATCACGGCCGGGGCCGCGACGCGCGCGTCCATGTGTCCCTGCACGATGTGCAGGTCGGTCCCGCAGATGCCGTTGTAGGCGACGCGGATGGTCACCTCGCCCGGCCCGGGGCGCTGGGGCTCGGCACCGCCGACCTCGATCCGCCCGCCGCCGATGTATCTCGCTGCTCGCACTGCCGTCTCCTTCGTGAGGCCGGTCCGCCACTTTGTGAAACTCAGTTCTGTTCGGAGTTCCATCTGGCGCAACTCGGTTCTGTCTGGTTAGAGTAGCCCCTGACCCCGCCAGTGGCGCAAATCACGTCGCCACGGCGACTCACCGAGGAGGAACTCATGCAGGGACGACGGATGCTGGGCACGATGGGCGTCGCAGCGGTCATGACGGCGGGACTGGCGTCCTGCTCCGCCGAGGCGGGAGACGGCGCAGGGACGACCTTCCGCGTCGCCTTCAACCAGGACATCGACCACCCGCAGGCGCAGGCGCTCACCGAGCTCTCGGAGGAGCTCGAGGCCCGCACCGACGGCCGGTACGCGCTCGAGCTCTACACCGACGAGACGCTCGGTGACCAGGCGGCCACCATCGAGCAGGTGCAGTCGGGCACCATCGACCTCGCGGTCGTGGCGGGGCCGCTGCTCGAGAACTTCGAACCGGACTTCTCGACCGTGAACCTTCCCTACCTCTACGAGTCGCCCGAGCACCAGCTGTCGGTGCTCAACGACCGCGAGGTCGTCGGCGAGCTCTATGACACCCTGGTCGACGACGACATCCAGGTGCTCACCGCCTACCACGGCGGGGTGCGCAACGTGTACTCGAGCGAGGGGCCGGTCGAGACGCCCGCCGACCTCGCCGGGCAGAAGATCCGCGTCATCGGCTCGGACACGAACGTGCGCATGATGGAGCTCATGGGCGGCGTGGGCACGCCGATGGCGCAGGGCGAGGTCTTCACCGCGATCCAGTCAGGCGTGCTCGACGGCGCGGAGAACAACGAGCTCATCTACTCCTCGCTCTCGCACGACGAGATCGCCCCGTACTACTCGCGCACCGAGCACCTCATGATGCCCGACTACCTGGTCGCGAACCCGGGCGTGTGGGAGGGCATCCCGGAGGAGGACCGCGCGGTGTTCGAGGAGCTGCTCACGGCGTCGGTCGACACCGAGCTGGAGCTGTTCGGCACCGCCGTCGACGAGGCCACCGCCGCCGCCGAGGAGGCCGGCGCGCAGTTCAACGACGTCGACGTCGAGGTGTTCCGCGAGGCCGTGCAGCCGCTGCACGAGGAGAGCGTCACCAGCGACCTGGCCCGCTCGGTCTACGACGCGATCGAGGCGGCGCGCGGCTGATGGCCACCACGGAACTCACGACCACTGCGCGGGCGTGGCTCGACGGCGCGCTCCGCGGGATCTGCGTCGGCCTCTTCGCGCTGCTGGTGCTGCTGGTGGTGTGGCAGGTCTTCACCCGCCTCGTGCTCGGCCAGCCGAGCGCCTGGTCCGAGGAGGCGGCACGGCACGCCTTCGTGTGGGTCAGCCTGATCGGCATCGCGATCGCGGTCGGTGAGAAGGCCGACGTCATCATGGACTTCCTCGTCGAACGGCTGCCGGTCCCCGTCCAGCGCGGCGCCGACGTGATCGCGTACCTCGCGACGCTCGCCTTCGTGCTGTACGTGATGGTCTTCGGCGGCCTCCAGCAGTCCGTCCTGGCGTGGGGGCAGCAGAACCCGCTGCTGCCCCTCACGCAGGGCCAGCTCTACCTGGCCCTGCCGGTCTCCGGCGTGCTGCTGACCGTCTACCTGACCATCCACCTCGTCGGCACCTTCTTCCCCGGCTACCAGGGGCACGTGGGCGTCGACGAAGACCTCGAGGCGGCGGCGCTGTGATCGATCCCGCTGCCATCAGCGCCATCCTGATCGGCGGGCTCGTGCTGCTGCTCGCGGTCGGCGCCCCCGTCTCCGTCTCCATCGGCCTGCCGTCGGCACTGTGCATGCTGCTGATCGTCGACTTCGACCGGGGCGCGGTCACCGCCGCGCAGCAGATGGTCGGCGGGGTCGACTCGTTCGCGCTGCTCGCCATCCCGTTCTTCGTCCTCGCCGGCGTGATCATGAACACCGGCGGCATCGCGGAGCGGCTGATCAACCTCGCCCGCGTGCTGGTGGGGCGCACCCCCGCGCCGCTGGTGCAGACCAACGTGATCGCCAACGCGATCTTCGGCTCCGTCTCCGGCTCCGCGGTGGCCAGCGCCGCCGCGATCGGCTCCACCATGTCCCCGATGCAGCGGCGGTCGGGCTACGACCGGGCCTTCAGCGCGGCGGCGAACATCGCCTCGGCGCCGGCCGGCATGCTGATCCCGCCGAGCAACACCCTCATCGTGTACTCGCTCGCCGCCGGCGGCACGTCGATCGGCGCGCTGTTCGTGGCCGGCTACGTCCCGGGCCTGCTGTGGGCGCTGGCCTGCGGGGCCGTCGGCTTCGCCTACGCGCGCCGGCACCCCGAGCTGCGGGGCGAGCCGTGGCCCGAGCTCTCGGTCCTCCTGGCCACGCTGTGGCGCGCGGTCCCCTCGCTCGGGCTGATCGTGGTGGCGATCGGCGGCATCGTGGTCGGCTTCTTCACGCCGACCGAGGGCTCGGCCGTGGCCGTGGTCTACTCGCTGCTGCTCTCGTTCCTCTACCGCACCGTCTCGGCCAAGGACCTGCCGCGCATCCTGTTCGACGCCACCCGGACGAGCGCGATCGTGATCTTCCTGATCGCGGTCTCGACGATCATGTCCTACGTCATGACCTACGCCCGGCTGCCGCAGCTGATCGCCGAGTCGCTGTTCGGCTGGACCGACTCGAAGGTCGTCGTGCTGCTGATCATGATGCTCGTGCTGCTGCTGATCGGCATCCCGCTCGACCCGACGCCGGCGATCCTGATCTTCACGCCGATCTTCCTGCCGATCGCCGTGTCCTACGGCATCGACCCGGTGCACTTCGGCATCGTGATGGTCTTCAACCTCTCGATCGCGGTCATCTCGCCGCCCTCGGCGCCCGTGCTCTTCGTCGGCGCCCAGGTCGCGAAGCTGAAGCTCGAGCCCGTCATCGTCAAACTGGTGCCGTTCCTGCTCGTGCTCATCGCGCTGCTGTTCGTCATCGTCTTCGTCCCCCAGCTGTCCCTGTGGCTCCCCGGCCTCATGGGCCTGCTCTGAACACCCCACCGGAAGGAAACACCATGACCGCCGTCCACGGCCCCACCTCGCCCGAGCAGATCCCCGGCGCCACCCAGCAGCAGCTGCGCGAGCGCTACCTCGTCGAGGACCTCTTCGTCCCCGGCGGCGTGCGCACCGCCGTCACCCACTACGACCGCGTGGTCGCCGTCGGCGCCGTGCCGACCGACGCGCCGCTGGCCCTCGAGGCCGTGCCGGAGATCCGCAGCGACCAGTTCCTCGACCACCGCGAGATCGGCATCGTCAACATCGGTGCGGGCGGCGCCGTCGTCGCCGACGGCGAGCGCCACCCGATGGCGACCGGCGCGTGCCTCTACCTCGGCCGCGGCGTCCGGGACGTCTCGTTCGAGTCCGACGACGCCGCCGCCCCCGCCCGCTTCTACGGCTTCTCGGCGCCGGCGCACACCACGTACCCGACCGCGCTCGTCGAGCCGGGGCAGGGCACGGTGCGCGAGCTCGGCGACCCGCTGACCTCGAACCGCCGCACGCTCAACCAGTACATCCACGAGAACGGGGTGCGCAGCTGCCAGGTGGTCATGGGCGTGACGCAGCTGCACCCCGGTAGCATGTGGAACACGATGCCGGCGCACACGCACGACCGCCGCACCGAGTTCTACGTCTACTTCGACGTGCCCGAGGACGCCCGCGTGGTCCACCTCATGGGTGAGCCGTCCGAGACGCGCCACCTGCTGGTCGGCGACGGCGGGCTGGTGCTCTCGCCGTCGTGGTCGATCCACTCGGGCGTGGGAACGTCGAACTACTCGTTCGTGTGGGCGATGGCCGGCGAGAACCAGTCCTTCGACGACATGGACGGCGTCGCGATCGTCGACATGAGATGAGGTGGCCATGACCACGGAGCCGCAGGCGCTCGACACGAGACCGGCGCCCTCGGCGGGCGCGAGCGAGAAGACGCTGCGGGTGCTCGAGGCCGCGATCCTCTACGACCGCTTCACCGACATCGTGGAGGAGACCGGGCTGGCCAAGGCCACCGTGCACCGGATCCTCGCGACGCTCGTCGAGCAGAAGTTCATCACCGGCGACAGCGATCGCGGCTATCACCCGGGCTCCCGCTTCCTCGGCATCGCCGGGCGGGCCATCTCGCGGCTCGACATCTCCTTCCTCGCGGAGCCGATCGTCGAGGAGCTCGTGCGCGAGGTCGACTGCACCATCCACGTCGGCGTCGTCAACGGCTTCGAGATGGTCTACGTCATCCGCAAGGACTCGTCGAAGCCCTACCGGATGGCGTCCCGCGTGGGCCTGTCCATGCCGATGCACTGCTCGGGCATGGGGAAGGCCGTGCTCGCGTACTGGCCCCCCGAGCAGGTGGACCGGCTGATCGCCGAGGTCGGCCTGCCGGCACGCACCGACCGGACCATCACGGACGCCGGCCGGCTGCACGCCGAGCTCGCCGAAGTGCGGCAGCGCGGCTACGCGCTCGACCTCGGCGAGAACGAGGCCGGCACCGTGTGCGTCTCCGCGCCGATCCGCGACCACCTCGGCCACGTGACGTACGGCCTGTCGATCTCGTCGATCGCGCTCGAGCACCCCGGTTCGAGCATCGAGCAGTTCGCGCCGCAGGCGATCGCCGCCGCCGACGCGATCTCCCGGGCGCTCGGCTCCTCGGTCGGTCGCGCCGGCGAGTAGCACGGCGGCGCGCTCCGGGCGCCGCCGAACTCACCGCGGACACCCGAGATGCCGGTGTCCGTGCGCCCGGGTGGAGTGGACACGGTGAGTTCGCGGGGCAGGAGCGCGCTCCGGCGGCGTGTGCTTGAGTGGACGCATGGAGCCGAGCAGCCGGAAGGACCTGTGGGCGGCCGTCCACGCCGAGCGCGCACGCCTGGCCGAGGACCTGGCCGGCCTGGACCGCGGGCAGTGGGCGGCGCCGTCCCTGTGCGGTCGGTGGACCGTGGAGGACGTCGTCGCCCACCTCACCGCGGCCGCGAGCACCGGCCGGCTCCGCTGGCTCCGGAGCGTGCTGGGGGCCCGCTTCGACTTCGACCTGCACAACCAGCGGCGGCTCGAGGAGCACCGGGGCGCCACCCCGGCCGAGACGCTCCGGCGCTTCCGGGACGTGGTCGGGAGCACCGTGGCACCCTCCAAGGACACCGCGGCGTGGCTGGGGGAGGTCGTCGTGCACGGCCAGGACGTCCGCCGCCCGCTCGGCCTGCCGCGCACGCCCCCGGTCGACACCGTGACCGCGGTGGCACGGTTCTTCGTGCGCAAGGACTTCGCGGTGCCCAGCCGCAGCGCCGCCCAGGGCCTGCATCTCGTGGCGACCGACGGCCCGTTCGAGTCCGGATCCGGGCCCCTGGTCAGCGGGCCCACGCTGGCGCTCACCATGGCGATGGCCGGCCGTGAGGCCTTCTGCGACGACCTCACGGGTGAGGGCCTCTCGATCCTGCGGTCCCGCTGCTCAACCGGTGAATGACCTCACGGCCGATGTCGCGGCGGGCCCGGTCCGTGGGCACCGCCACGGTCCGGGCCCGCCCTCATGCACGCCCTCGGCTCAACGGGGATCGAGCGGGGTGAAGGTGCCCGAACGAGCCTCGATGACGGTCGCGGCGTCGAGCAAAGTGTCTTCGTCGAAGCGCCGACCGAGCAGCTGCACCCCGCTCGGCAGACCACCGACCACGCCTGTGGGCACTGACATGGCCGGGAACCCGAGGACAGGGATGGCCATCATGGAGGCCTGAGCAGCCATGACCTGGCGCATCCGTTCCACACTGGCGATGTCGGCGTCCTGCTCGAAGGGTTGTTCGGCAGAAACCGGCAGGACGATCAGCGGGTAGGTCTCGAGGATCTCACCGAGCCTGCGGATGAGAGTGCCACGGCGGGAGTATCCGTTGACGAACTGCTCGAGAGTCGGCTTCTCGCCCCACCAGTCGGCGGCCACGGCGTAGTAGTGTTCGGCGGCCTTCTTCATCCCGTGGTCTCCGACCTCGTTGACCAGCGGCATGGCGAGGCGGAACTCCTCCATGCACAGCAGGTACCAGAGCCGGTAGGCCTCGGCGAGGACGGGCAGCCCGATCTCTTCGACCACGTAGCCCACATCCCGCAGATAGCCGGCGGCCTGGTCCAACGATGCACTGACCTCCGCAGCAGGCGCCGCGACGCCGAGGTCGCGCACGAGTCCGACCCGCATCGGACCTGCAGGGCGTGGCACAGCACGCGCACCGGGCACGAACGCCGGATCACGGTGACTGAAGTCGTTGAGCGCGCTCATCGTCAGCCGCACATCGGCCACGCTGCGGGCCAGCGGCCCCTGGACGAGCATCGTCTGCACGGAGAGCGAGGCATCGACATCGTCGGGGTGGTAGGTCTGGGCCACCCGGCCGGCAGTCGGCCGCAGGCCCACCACTCCGGTGGCGTAGGCGGGGTCGCGCACCGATCCGCCGATGTCGTTGCCGCCGGCGATCGGGACCATGCCCGATGCCACGGCCGAACTCGCTCCGCCGCTGGACCCGCCCGGTGTGCGAGAGGCATCCCATGGGTTGAGCGTCCGCCCGTGCAGATCGTTGGTGGTGAACCAGCGATAGGCGAACGCGGGGGAGTTGCTGCGCCCCATCAGCACCGCCCCCGCCCGGCGCAGGCTGGCCACGTGCGGGCTGTCCTCATCGGCGACGGCGTCCTTGAACGCCACCACCCCCTGGGTGGTGGCGTAGCCCGCCTGGTCGGAGTTGATCTTGACGGACACCGGCACACCGTGGAGAGGGCCCAGCTCTTCTCCCGCGGCGCGGCGGCGGTCGGCGTCGTCGGCCATGGACAGCGCTTCCTCGGGGCGCACCTCGACCAAGGCGTTGAGCCGCGGATTGACCTCCTCGATGCGCGACAGGCAGCTCTGGACCACCTCACGGCTGGACATGACGCCGGTGGCGATCCCGTGGGCGAGATCGGTGGCGGTCCACCGCCACAGCTCCTCAGTGGAACCGGAGGCGCCGGGTGCCGCCGAACTGGGCGAGACATTGGTGATGGTCATGGGTGTTCCCCTTCGAGCGGCAGCGTGGAATCCCTCCGCGGACAGTGGTAAGGCGTGCTCGCGCAACGAGTTGGGGCCCGCGCCAAGCTGTCCGCGACGAGGGTCGGCGCCCCGCTCTGTGAGCTGCGTCACCCCCCGTGGTGGGTGAACTCAGTGAAGCAGGGATCGAAGCCGTGCTTCAATACCTCATAGAGACCGAGATTGCCGTGATTATTCATTTCCGGATATCAACCGGGAGGGGGGGTGGAGCTGATTCCCCGTCGTTTCGCCGGCCGAACACATCGCCGCTGTCGGCATGAGGATCTCCGGGTCACCCCATGCATCATCGCTCGGTTGCCGGCCTTCCGGTGCCGGCCGTGCGCTGCGACCACCGAGCGGTCACCTTCAGTGTCGTGGCCGGCTCGGCGATCGTCATCGTCTGCGCCGAGCGTCTGTCCCGGAAGAACTGTCCGGACTGTTTCTCAGTCGCAATTGCTGCAGACGGCGTTGTGGGCGTTCACCCGGCCATGCGCCCAGTAGGTGCCGGTGCCGGCAATCTTGTCGGATGTCGATTCGACCTTGGTCCGCACTGAGGTGTGTGTTGCACCGGGGTCGGCGCTCCAGGCAAGCGCAGCAGTTGCAGCGACTATGGCTGAGGACACCGAAGTGCCGTTGCCGACGTCGTAACCCCAGGAGCGGTTGTTCTGTGTTCCCAGGACGAACTCGTGATTCGGGAAGGTCGAGTAGACGTTGACCCCGGGTGCCGCAACATCCACCCAGCTGGACCCGTAGGTGGAGAACGATGCCTTGGCGTCGTTGTTGTCGGTAGCCGCGACGGCGATGACGTTCGGGTAAGCGCCCGGGTAGATCTTCCGCTGGTTGCCTCCGTTGCCTGCTGCGGCAACCAGCACCGAACCCTTGTTCCACGCATTGTCGACGGCGGTTTCGAGAGTTCGTGTCGCCCGCACGCCGAGGCTCATGTTGATCACCTTCGCGCCGTTGTTGACCGACCAGTTGATGCCGTTGGCGAGGCTCGAGCTGGACCCGATTCCGCTGTCATCGAGAACCTTCCCGTCCAGGACCTTGCACCCCGGGCACACACCGGCCACGCCTGCACTGTTGTCGGCGGTGGCGGCGACACTGCCTGCCATGTGCGTTCCGTGGCCGTAGTTGTCGTCCCCGGACTCACCCTTGGTGAAGTTCGCACGTGCTACTACATTCGGTGTGATGTCACTGTTGTCGTTGGCCACACCGGAATCGAGTACGGCAACTCTGATGTCACTCCCGGTCGTGACGCTCCACGCCTCGACGGCATCGACGTCAGCGTCCGCCGTGCCCGCGGCCACCAGTATGTCCCCGTTGGTGTTGGTGAATGACTGTCCATCGTTCTGCAGGGCGTACTGCCGAGGGAAGTACTCGTCGGTCGTAGCGGGAGTCACCACCTGGTCCAGTTCGGCGTACTCGACCGCCGGATTCCGGTTCAGAGCCTCGACGAACTGAAGCTCCTTGCCGGTCGGCACTGTGATGAGGCGAGCGCCCGTGCTCCCGATCCCGGGCCCTACCTCAAGGCCGAGCCGGCGTAGCACGTCTGCTGCCGCTCCGTTGTCGCGGAACTTCACCATGATCTGGCCCGCCACGTGTGACGCCTCGGGCGCGGCACTGACCGGGGTGGCGAAGGTCATGGCACCGACGCCCATCGTCACCGCTAGGAAACTCGCCAGGATCTTTGTTCTCATGAGGAAGCTCCGATAAGGGTTCCGGCAACCGGGCAGTATGCGAGAAGCTCTTCCGTCGCCGCGTCCTTCACCGCAGGACACCAAGCCAGTCGGACCAACTGGTCCGATCCACCCTCGGACCGACGGGATCGGGGCCTGCGCTGTACGGCCAGTACGCTGTTCTGGGTCTACGGGCGATCTGTCTCGCGTAGGCCAAGCTTCCTCCGGATGGATCGTCTTGTCGATACATCGAACGCCGGAGCAGGGAATCTGACTGATGGTGACCGGGGGAGTCACGGGTGAGATCCGGGCAAGCGGAGCCTGGCAGCGGTCTGCGGCCTGACGCATGCTGTTGTCCGCCGGCTCGCGGCCACCCCCTACGAGCTCCGGGGCGTCCGGATCTGTGGGCAGGTCGTCCGTCCGGACGGTGCGCTCCCAGCCGTCGGCGGGAGAGAGTGAGGGGAGGCGCCGGCCGCGGACCGGTCCCGCACGCCGTGCCGCACCCGCAAGCACCCGAGCAGAGGAGACACCATGCCCGAGACCATCGCCGGGATCACCGTTCCGGACTCCGCCCTCGTCCGCGAGACCACCGAGCTGGTCCGGGGGGCCGCCGACGAGAGCCTGTTCAACCACTCCCGCCGGGTCTTCCTCTTCGGCATGCTCAAGTCCGCCGCGCGCGGGGCCGAGGTGGACCCAGAGCTCGCCTACGTGGGTGCCATGTTCCACGACCTCGGCCTCACCGACGAGCACCGCACGAAGCGCCAGCGCTTCGAGATCGACGGCGCCGAGGCGGCCCAGGCGTTCCTGCGCGACCACGGCCGCTCGGCGGAGGAGGCGCGCAACGTGTGGCTGGCGATCGCCCTGCACACCACCCCGGAGATCCCCCTGCGCCTGGCGCCCGAGGTCGCCGTGGTCACCCTGGGCGTCGAGACCGATGTGCTGGGCCTCGACCTGGACGAGATCTCCGAGGAGCACCGCGCCGAGGTCGTCGCCGCGCACCCGCGGCCGGACTTCAAGAACAAGATCCTCCGCGCCTTCTACGACGGCATGGCCGACCGGCCCGAGACCACCTTCGGCACCATGAACGACGACGTGCTCGCCCACTTCGACCCCGACTTCCACCGGGAGGACTTCGTGCGCATCATCCAGGAGAACGCCTGGCCCGAATGAGCCCGGACGATCTCCGGCGGACCGGCGGACCGGCGGACCGGCGGGCGACGAGCGACGGTGAGCGGTAGCGTGGGCTCGTGCTGACCGAGACCCGGCGTGTGGTGTTCCTCGTGTTCGACGGCGTGAAGATGCTCGACGTCGCCGGCCCGGCCGAGGTGTTCGCCGAGGCCACCGCGCTGGGCGCCGATTACGTGCTGAGCTACGCCTCGCCGTCCGGGGAGCCGGTGCGCACCTCCGTGGGGCTCCGGCTGCCCGTGGACGCGGCCGTCGCCGAGCTGTCCGACGTCGACACGCTGATCGTCGCGGGCGGGGACGGCCTCGTCTCCGCGCCGCTGCCCGAGGCGCTGGTCGAGGCGGTCCGCTCGCCCGGGAGCGCCGCCCGCCGGCTGGTCTCCATCTGCACCGGGTCCTTCGTCCTCGCCGCCGCGGGGGTGCTCTCCGGCCGGCGGGCCACCACCCACTGGCGCCACGCCCAGCTCCTGGCCCGCGCGCATCCCGACGTCCGGGTGGAACCGGACGCCCTGTTCGTCGAGGACCGCGGTGTGTTCACCTCGGCCGGCGTCTCCGCCGGCATCGACCTCGCCCTGGCCCTGGTCGAGCGCGACCACGGGCCCGGGCTCGCCCGGGACGTCGCCCGCGGCCTCGTGATGTTCATGCAACGCCCCGGCGGTCAGTCCCAGTTCTCCGCCCCGCTGCAGGCACCGCCGCCGCGGACGCCGGTGCTGCGCGCCGCCGTCGACCGCGTCTGCGCGCAGCCCGCCCTCGACCACAGTGCCGACGCCTTGGCCGCCGCCGTCGGCGTCAGCCCCCGGCACCTCGCACGGCTCTTCGCGGCCGAGCTGCAGATCTCCCCGGCCAAGTTCGTCGAACGCACCCGCCTGGACCATGCGAAGGGCCTCCTCGACGCCGGGCACGGTGTTGCCGAGACCGCTCGCGCCGCCGGCTTCGGCAGTACCGAGACCCTGCGCCGGACCTTCGTGGCGCGGTTCGACGTATCGCCCGGCCAGTACCGCGCGCGGTTCACCGGCACCGGCACCGGCGACGTCGATCGGCCCCGGCGAACGGTGTGACCGCCGCGGCGCGGTGGCACCGTTGTGCCGCCCGCGGCACCGGAGGAGCATGGAACCCCGGCCCGTCGATGCTCCAGGAGTTCCCGTGGCGTACAAGTTCTTTCCCCACGTCCCCGTCGCCGACCTGGAGCGCTCACGGTCCTTCTACCAGGCCCTGGGCTGGCGGACGGCGCCCGGCATGGCCGAGGGGCGCAGCCTGATCCTGGACCTCGGGGAGGACTTCGGGGTGACGCTCGTCGAGCGGCGGTTCATGCAGCAGGCGATCGGCGAGGGCCAGGAGCTCGCGGATCCCCGCCGCACGGTGAGCGGAAGCTTCGCCCTGCTGGTCGACATCCCCGAGGACGTCGACGTCCTGGTCGACCGGGCGGTCGCCGCCGGCGCCACCGCCGGGCAGCGGGAGGACGACAGCTACACGAGCCACCGGGTGTTCGCCGACCCGGACGGACACCGGTGGAACATCGTGTGGATGGACCCGCTCCTGACGGCCCGGGAGTGAGCCGGCCCCCGGGCCAGCACTCCGCCTCCGCGCTTCCGGCTGCGCAGGTGCCCTCCCGACGGCGGGGCCCGTGGCGCTGCCCGAGGACCGGAACATGTCCTCGGGCAGTACGCTGGATTCACAAGATTCACAAGATTCACCGACGTTCACAGGAGGAGTGTGGAGAATCCCTTCCGCCCCACAGCAGGAGCCTCCCCGCCGGAGATCATCGGCCGGGCCGGCGTCCTGGACGAGTTCGCCTACGGGCTGCGTCTCCGTTCGGGGGCTCCCGGGTTGCTCACCGTCTTCACGGGAGCCCGTGGCGTAGGCAAGACCGTGATGCTGGGCGCGGCCGAGGACCTGGCCCGCGCCCAGGGCTGGGCCGTCGTGTCCGAGACGGCAACACGGGGCTTCACGGCGCGCATCGGCAACGCCATGCGCCGGCTGGCCGACGAGCTCGGCAGCGGACCCCGGGGCCGGCGGCTCACCGCTGTCACGGCGGCAGGGTTCGGCTTCACCACCCAGCTGCCGCCGGACCAGCAGCTGGAGTGGCGCGAGGAGGGCCTGCGGCTGCTTCGCCTGCTGGAGGAACAGCGGACCGGTCTGGTCATCACCGTGGACGAGATCCATGCCGCGGACCGGCAGGAGATCGCCCAGCTGGCCGCGGACGTGCAGCACTTCATCCGCGCGGGCCTGCCCATCGGCCTGCTCTTCGCCGGCCTGCCGGCGGCGGTGTCCGACCTGCTGAACGAGGGGGTGGCCACGTTCCTCCGCCGCGCCGACCGGATCGACCTGCACGCGGCCGCGATCGGCGAGGTCCAGCAGTCCTACGTGGAGACCTTCGCGGCGGGCGGCTTCACCCTGGAGGAGGACCGGGCCCGGCGAGCCGCCGAGGCCACCGGCGGCTATCCGTTCCTGATCCAGCTGGTGGGGTACTTCCTGTGGCAGGAGGCGGAGCAGGTCTCCTCCGCGCTCACGGACGAGATGGTGGACCAGGCGGTCGCCGCCGCGCACCGCCGCAACGAGCGCGTGGTCATCGAAGCAGCACTCTCGACGGCCTCCCCGCGGGACCTCGACTTCCTCCGTGCCATGGCCCAGGACGACGGGCCGTCCACCGCCGGGGACATCGGCACCCGGATCGGGGCCAGGCCGAACACCGTCGGCAACTACAGGACCCGGCTGATCGACGCCGGACTGATCGAGCCGGCCGGGTACGGGCTGGTCCGCTTCGCCATCCCCGGACTGCGCGAGCACCTGCGCCGGAGCGGTTGACGGACCCCAGCGGCCCGACCACTGCCGCAGGGGCCGGCCCGGGTCACTCCTCGAGCTTCCGGGCCTCCTCGTCCCAGGCGGTGCGGGCATCCCGGTCCTCGGCGGGCCGGCGGGTCTCCCGCAGGGCGCGCAGTGCGGCGGTGCGCTGTTTTGCGAGGGACTCCGCGGCGGCTCTCGTGGCGGCGTCCTCGCGGGCCTGGGCCCGGGCGGCGGTGACGGCGTCCATGATGTGCTCCACGCCCAGCGCGCCGCCCTCCAGGTAGGCGGTGCGGACGGCCCGGTCCGGGTGGTACAGGTACTGGTCGTTGACCTGGCCGAGGCTGGTGTCGAACTCCTCGTCGGTCGCGTCGGAGATCATCGCGACCACCCGGTCCAGGCGGGCGTCCACCTGGTCGATGAGGCCGTGGCGCCGCGCACTGCCGCGCAGGGACCACAGCGCCCGGCCGTGCTGCCGGAGCCGGTCCGCGTCCCAGTCCGCCTGGGGCACCACGGAGAGGGTCCCGGTGAGGAGCCGCGCGTCCCTGCTCTCCTCCGGGCGGGGCAGGGAGCGGAGGTGCCACGAGATCCAGGCCGTGCGCATGTTGGAGGCCCCGGCCGCCCGGGCCTCCTCCGCGGACGGCTGCCCGGACCAGCGGGGACCGGCCGGCTGCTCGTCGTCGGCGTCGTCGTCGGTGGGCGCGGTCTGCCGGGCGGCGCGGGTCCGGCTCGTGATGAAGCCGGCGCTGAGCCAGACCAGCAGCCCGGCCAGGGCCAGGCCGAGAAGGGCCGCCCCGCCCAGGAGCAGGAACCGGAACAGGCCGAAGAAGACCACCACGGCGATCAGGACCACCCATACGGTGGCGCCGCTGCTGCTCCCGGTGTTCTTCATGACGGCCCCCGACGACCACGTGCTTCCTGGCCGCCCATGCTACCGCCGCGTCCTGGGCGCCGCGGGGCCCGTCAGGTCGCCTTCGCGTGGGTGGAGGCGTCCCGGTAGTCGGTGTACATGTACGGGTTGTCCAGGATCCTGGTCTCGGGGATGTCGGGGTTCATCCCCTTCTCCCAGGCCTCCGCACCGAGGGTGGCGCGCAGGTGCTCCACGGTGGCCTCGACCTTCGAGCGCAGGGACCGCAGGTTGACGTCGAGCAGGCGGTGCTCGTGCTTGACCGTCCGGCCGTTGACCAGGACCGTGTGCACGTCACCACGGCCGGCCTGCAGGGCCACGTGGCCGTAGGGGTTGAGCATCGGGAAGGACGCGGGCGAGGCGTCGTTCTTGATGAGCACCACGTCGGCCTTCTTCCCCGGCTCGAGACTGCCCACCGCGTGGTCCAGCGACAGCGCGGTGGCCCCGCCGCGGGTGGCCCAGTCCACCACGTGCTCGGCGCGCAGGGCCGAGTGCGTCACGGTCTCGCCGGCCTCGTGGGCGCGCAGGTGCTCGTAGGAGCGGTCGGCGCCGAGGGTGGCGCGCATCGCCACGAACAGGTCGCTGCTGAACCACACGCTGGTGTCGATCGACAGGGACATCGGGATGTCGTGCCGGCGCAGCACCCAGGACGGCGGGTAGCCCTGCCCGCAGCTCTGCTCGCTCTCCGTGGACAGGGACACGGACCCGCCGGTCGCGCCGATGCGCTGGTAGGAGTCGTGGCTGAGGGTCGCGGCGTGGACGTAGACCGTGCCCGGGGTCATGAAGCCGTGCTCGTGCATGAGCCGCACGCCGTCGTCGTTGGTGGCGCCCCAGACCCCGGCGTGCGTGGTCACCGGGAGGTCCAGCTCCCGGGCCACCTCGAAGGCGCCCTTCTCCGGGAAGGACGGGTCACCGGTGACGTCGAAGGCCAGCTGGAACTTCAGCATGTCGGAGCGCGGGTTGCGCCGCTCCACGAAGTTCTTGAAGTCCGCGGAGGCGGTCCACTCGGAGGGCCCGGCGAAGATGTTGCCGGGAGCGAAGACGAAGCGCCCGCCGGTCCCCTCGAGCGCCTCCAGGGCGGCCTCGGCGTGGTCGATGGTGCTCAGCCCGTGGGACCAGTCCACGCTGGTGGTCACGCCGGCGTCCAGGGCGTCGTAGGCGGAGAGCAGGTTGCCCGCGGCGATGTCCTCGGGGCGGAACGCGGTCCCGTGCTCGAGGTAGTACCAGACGAAGTACTGGGTCAGCGTCCAGTCCGCCCCGTAGCCGCGCATCGCGGTCTGCCACATGTGCCGGTGTGTGTCGATCATCCCGGGCATGATCACGCCCCCGGCGGCGTCGATCTCGAACGTGCCCTCGGGCACCTCCAGGGCGGGGCCGACGGCCTCGATGTTCTCGCCGACGACGAGGACGTCGGCGTCGGTGAGCACCCGCTTGGACGCGTCCATCGTCAGGACGGTGCCGTGGCGGAACACGACGGGCTGGCCGGGGGCGGGTGTGCGGGTTTCAGCGGTCACGGTCGACTCCTGGGTGGTGGGTGCTGGTGGTGGATGCTGGTGGGTGCTGCAGGACGGGTGGACGGGCTGGGCTCACCCCGGGCGCGCCGCGGGGCTGCGGCGGAGGACCAGCCACAGGAAGAGCAGGGCGGCGACGGCGGCCAGCAGGAACGCGGCCGCGGCGCCCAGCGGGGTGAGCCGGCCGAGCAGCAGGGAGACCGCGGCCAGGGCCTCCGTGATGCTGGCCATCAGCACCATGGGCCGCCCCGGACGCAGTCCCAGGGACTCGAAGGCCCCGGCCATCACCGTCAGCCCGAGGCCCTGGAACCAGCCCAGGGACTTCTGCACGGCGTGGACCAGCAGGACCAGGCCCAGCAGGACCCGCAGGAGCAGGATGCCCTCGTCCATGACGACCTCCGTTCACGACCGTCCGGGCGCCTACAGCGCCACGGAGGGGTAGGGCTTGCCGGTCCAGGACTCGAGTCGCTTCGCCCAGTTCCGCTGGTAGGACAGCGGGCCCAACTCCCGCGCCCAGTCCTCGTCGAAGAGGCCGATGAACAGGGTGAGGTAGAGGAAGAAGTGGGCGCCGTAGCCGAACAGCCACTCGTAGTCGTAGGTCTCCAGGGCCCGGCGCTCGTCCTCGGTGAAGGTCAGCCACGAGGTCTTCTCCGCGGCGTTGAGCCAGGTGCCGACCTCCTCCTCCCACGCGGTGATCGCGGCCGCCGGGTCCGCCTTGTACCGGGCGACCCAGGCGGGGTCGCGGTCCACGGTGTAGAGGAACTTGTTGACGTAGTACTTGCTCATGCCGACGCACCTTCCTTCACGGTGTCCTGCCCGGTGTCCTGCCCGGCGCGGACGGGACCGAGGACGGCCCCGGAGGACGCGGCGGCCCGGGCCGCCGCGGCGGCCTGCTGCTCGGTCTTGGTCGGGTACCAGGTCATGAACATCTCCCGGGTGTGGAAGAGGTCCAGCTGGTCGACGTAGTCGGCCTCCTCGGGGCCGGCGATGCCCATCATGAGAATCAGGTCCATGAACCCGTGGGTGGCGTTGCCGGCCGCGGCCATGGACTCGTGGGTGACGTCGGCCAGGATCGCTTCGATGTTGCCGGTGGACAGCCACTCGATGGCCTTCGCGTCGAACGCCGGGTCCGGGCCGTGCTCGCCGAACATCCGCGGCCCGCCCAGTTCCAGGGACAGGTGGCCGGTGCCGATGGCGGCGACCTTCTTGTCGGAGGGCCAGCCGTCGATGATCCTGCGGATGGCCCGGCCCAGGTCCCAGAACCGCTTCGGGGAGGGCAGGGGCGGGGCGAAGATGTTGGTGTAGATCGGCACCACCGGCAGATCGGCCTCCGGGCGCACGGTGATGATGGGGCAGACGATGGAGTGGTCGATCTTCAGTTCGTGGCTGAAGGAGAAGTCGAAGCCGGCCTCCAGCAGCTCCTCGTGCAGGTGGTTGGACAGCTCCACGTCGCCGTCGAGCAGGTACTCGGGCAGCCCGAACTCGCGGACCTCGTTGTAGAACGTCGCGTCGTACTTCTCCTGCTTGCCGATCAGGAAGGTCGGGTAGTTGTCCAGGAAGAACTGGTGGAAGTGGTCGGCGCCGACCATCACCAGCACGTCCGGCTCGGCGGCGGTGAGGGTCTCGCGGTAGGCCTCGACCTTGCGCTGCCACTCGTCGGCCTGCGGCAGCCGGTGCTCGGAGTGGTCGGTGGTGGCCCGGAGGTAGAACGGGTGGTGCGTGCTGGCCAGCACGGCCGTCAGATCAGCCATCGGTCGTCTTCTCCTGCTCGGGTGGTTCGGGGTCTCAGGCGTTCGGGGTCTCGCCGGGCTCGACGTAGACGGCGTGGCGGTCCACGGCCGTGTAGATGTCCTGGGCGATGGGGTTGCGCTTCTCCTCGGCGATCTGGCCCAGCAGCCCGGCCGAGCGGGCCAGCAGGGCGAAGCCGCGCAGCAGGTCGGTGGGCAGGCCCAGGTCGGCCAGGGCCGCCCCGCAGACCCCGGCGCCGTTGAGCGGCAGGCGCCGGCCCAGGACCGGCCCGCTCATCCGCCCGATCGCCTCGAACAGGCGCAGGTGCGGGCCGCGCAGCCCCTCCTCCTCGGCGATGCCGATGAGCACCGGGGTCCGCGGGTCGCCGTCCTTGTGGTTGGGGTGGCCCAGCCCGGGCACGAACTTCCCGGCCGCCTTCTGGGCGCGGATGGCCTCCGCGGCCATCTCGTCCCACTCCGCGTCGGTGCCGGGCAGCTCGCCCTCGCGGGCGGCCAGGGTGGCGGCCAGGAACTGCCCGCAGTCCTCGGTCACGCCCAGGAAGCGGGACCCGCCCCCGAGCAGACCCGCCGCCATCGCGCCCTGCACGGAGTCCGGGGCGCTGAGATAGGTGACGCGGGCGGCGATCGCGGTGGGGGTGAAGCCGTGGTCGGCCAGGGCGACGAGCACGGACTCGAAGACCCGCACCTCGCCGGCGGTGGGCCGCCGCATCGCGACCAGCCAGAACGCCAGTTCGCCGAAGCCGACCTTGCCCATCAGGTCCTGGGCCAGGTCCTGGCCCAGCAGCCGGATCTCCGTGGCGCTGGAGGTGCCCAGGGACGTGGGGAAGCGCAGTGCCGGCTCGGGCTCGGTGGTCATCAGGACTCCTTCCGCGGAGCGGTCGTGGTGGCAGCTGCCGTGGAAGCCGCGGTAGAGGCTGTGGTCGAGGTCGTGGGGGCGGTCTCGCCGCTCAGCCAGGCGCGGACCTGCTCGGTGTGCTCGCCCAGCTCGGGCGGGGCCAGGTCGTAGCGCGGCGGGGTGGCCGAGAACGTCACCGGGTGGCGCACCACCGGCACCGCCCGCTCGCCCGTGCCGGCGCTCACCACCGGCTCCAGGCCGAGTTCCTTGGCGTACTCGACGCCCTGCCCGATCGTGTTGATGGGACCGTTGGGCACGCCGACCTCGTTGAGCTCGGCGAACCAGTGCTTCGCGGGGTGCTTGCGCAGCTGCTCCACGAGCAGGGGGCGCAGCTGCTCCCGGTTCGCGGTGCGGTCGCCGTTCTCGGCGAACCGGGGGTCCTCGGCGACCTCGGGGATGCCCAGCGCCGTGCACAGCCTGCGGAACTGGGCGTTGTTGCCCGCGGTGACGATGAGGTCGTCGTCGGCGGTGGGCAGCGGCTCGTAGGGGAAGAGGCTGGGGTGGGCATTGCCCATCCGGTGCGGCACCACCCCGCCGGCCACGTAGGCGGCGGTCTGGTTGACCAGCCCGCTCATCGCGGAGGCCATCAGGCTGGCCTCGAGGTGCTGACCGGTCCCGGTGGCGTCCCGGTGGCGCAGGGCGGCCAGGACGGCGACGGCGGAGTGCAGCCCGGCCATGACGTCGAAGACGCTGATCCCCGCCCGGAACGGCGATCCGTCCGGATCGCCCGTGAGGCTCATCAGCCCGGACATGGCCTGGACGATGAGGTCGTAGCCCGGCAGCGAGGCACCCTCCGCGGAGCCGAAGCCGCTGATCGAGCAGTAGACCACCGCCGGGTTGGCCTCGGCCACCGCGGCGTAGTCCAGGCCGAAGCGCTTCAGACCGCCGGGCTTGAAGTTCTCGATCACCACGTCGGCCCGCCGGGCCAGGGCCTGGGCCGTGGCCAGGTCCTCGGCGTCCGTGAAGTCCAGGACCACGGACTTCTTGCCGCGGTTGATCGCGGTGTAGTAGGTCGACACCCCGTCGGGGCGGACCGGCGGGACCCACGTGCGGGTGTCGTCCCCGCCGGGGCCCTCCACCTTGATCACCTCGGCCCCGAGGTCGGCCAGCAGCATCGTGGCGTACGGGCCGGCCAGCACGCGGGAGAAGTCGGCGACCACCACCCCCTCGAGCGGGCGGGCCGCGCCGGCGGGCGGGTCCTCGGTGCTGTTCACGAGCGCCTCCGAAACTGTGGTGTCCGCTATGCGGATAGATGTCCGTTGTGTTGGAGATCACTGTCGTCCATGTTCGGTGACGTGTCAAGGGTTGACTGCGAGCGACAGGCGTTCGGTGTGCGGGTGCCTACACTGACTGGTGGCTGCGCCGCTCACCGGGGGCGCGGCGCCACGGACGGAAGAGGGCGGACATGTCGGGTCGCAGCGAGACCGCGGGCTTCGTCGAGGCGCTCGCCCGGGGGCTGGACGTCATCCAGGCCTTCGGCTCCGACCGGCCGCGGATGTCGCTGACCGAGGTGGCCTCGGCGACCGGGCTGGCCCGGCCCACGGCGCACCGGCTGCTGCTGACCCTCAAGGAGCTCGGGTTCGTCCGGCAGGTCGACCGGGAGTTCCAGCTCACCGTCCGCGTCGTCGACCTCGGGATGTCCTACGTGGACTCCCTGGGGCTCTGGGACATCGCCAGGCCCCACCTGGAGGCGCTGGTGGGCAGGACGGGGGAGTCCTCGTCCATGGCCCAGCTCGACGGCGCCGACATCGTCTACACCGCGCGGGTCTCCGTGCCCAGGATCATCGCCCTGCGCGTGGAGCTCGGCACCCGGTTCCCCGCCGCGGTGACCTCCCAGGGCAAGGTGCTGCTGGCCGGGCTGGGGGCCGCGCAGGTGCACGCCGCCCTCGACACGCCGTCCCGGTCCTCCGTCCGGATCCCTCCCGTGGATCGTGCGCGGCTGCTCGAGGAGCTCGCGCTCGTGCGGGAACGGGGGTGGGCCGTGGCCGACGAGGAGCTCGCCCCCGGGGTCCGCTCCATCGCCGCGCCGGTCACGGACGAGTCCGGGCGGGTCGAGTCCACCGTCAACATCACGGTCCACGCCGCGGAGACCCCGCTCGAGACGCTCACCGGCGAGTACCTGCCCCACCTGCTGCGCACCGCGGACGCGATCTCCGCGGACTGGGCCGCCTGGCGCCGGCGCCCCCGCCGCGACGGCTGAGCGCGGGGGGTCCCCGCGACCCTGCTGAGCGCGGGCCGGTGCCCGCGACCCCGCCGGCCGCGCGGCGCGCCGGCCGGGCTCACCCGTCAGGGCTGTCCGGCTGCGCGCCGGCCCTGCGCCGTTCCCGGGCTGCTCCCCAGGAGCCTCAGGCCCGGACGGGCAGGCCCTGGCGGAAGACCCGCTTGAGCTCGGTCAGCTCGGGCCCGTGCCCGGTGGCCTCGGTGTTGAGCACCGGCTGGTGCGCGGCGATCCACCGCTGCTCGAGGGCGTCGACCTCGTCCTTCGTCTCGCACCGTGCCCAGCCGAGGAGCAGGTGCTCCTGCATCCAGGCGGTGAGCCGCTGCTCGTGCTCCGTGTCGAGGACCACCCGGCCCCGCCCGTCCACGGCCGCGCCCGCCCGCCAGGAGGGGTCCCCGGGCAGGAGCACGGCCAGCAGCGTGCGCCGCAGCGCCGAGGAGCGGGTGCGCCGCAGGTGCTGGCCGGTGATCCGCCGGTGGAGGTCCCGCCGGGCGCGGCCCACGTAGAGCAGCTCGGCGCGGCCGGAGGCGTGCCGCAGCCGCGGCACCTCGGGCAGCCGCAGCCCCGCGGCCTCCGGGGTGGGGGAGCGGGCGGTGTCCAGCCACCAGGCGTAGACGCCGCGGGAGCGGTAGACCTCGGCCTCCAGCGGCGTGCTGAGCGGCAGTGCGGCCAGGCCGGGCTCAGGGGGCTGCGTGCTCACGGGCCATCACCTTCCGCATGTGTTTTCATTCGCAATGTGTTCTCGACTGTAGGGGCAGGAGGGCCCGGTGCCCAGTCCGCGCCCTCCGCGGCGTCGTTCCCGGCGTCCCCTTGCCATACCTAGCGCTGCTAGGGTTCAATACCTAACAGAACTAGGTATAGGAGGCGCGGTGCGCATCGACAAGGACCTGGTCGCCGCCTCGGCCACCCCGCTCGTGCTGGGGATCCTGGCGGACGGCGACCTGTACGGCTACGCGATCCTCAAGCGCGTCAGCGAACTCTCCGGCGGCTCCATGCAGTGGACCGACGGCATGCTCTATCCCCTGCTGCACCGGCTCGAGCGCCTCGGCTACGTGTCCTCCTCGTGGGGCACGTCCGAGGCCGGGCGCCGGCGCAAGCACTACGCCATCACGCCGGCGGGCCGGGCCGCGCTCGCCGACCGGCAGGAGCAGTGGACCGTGGTGGCGGACGCGCTGCGGCAGGTGTGGCAGGCCGCGCAGCAGCCGCCGGCCACGGCGGAGAGGTGGGCGTGATGGAGCTGCACGCGGAGCAGGAGGCCCAGATCGGGCGGTGGCGCGGCTACGTCCAGCGCCGCCAGGCGATCTCCCCGGCCGACGTCGACGAGCTCGAGGACCACCTGCGCGAGCAGGTCGCGGACCTGAGGGCCACCGGGCTCGACGACGACGAGGCCTTCCTCGTCGCGATCAAGCGCATGGGCAACCTCGACGCCGTCTCGCACGAGTTCGCCCGGGAGCACTCCGAGCGGCTGTGGAAGCAGCTGGTGCTCGTGCCCGAGGACGCCGAGGACGCCGGCGCGCCCTCGTGGCGGGAACTGGGGATCGTCCTGGCGCTCGCCGTCGGCGCGGGGCTGGCCGTCCGGGCCGGCATGGCCTGGTTCGGCGAGGAGGCGGTGCTGGCCCGCAACCTCGGCCTGCTCGTGCTGCCCTTCCTCGGCGCGTACTTCGCGTGGAAGCGCCGGCTCACCGCCCGCGTGCTGGTGGGGCTGCTCGTCCCCTTCGCGGTGCTCGCCGTCGTGCTCAACGCCTATCCCTTCGCCCCCGGCGGGTCCACGGAGCTGCTCGCCGCCCTGCACGCCCCGGTGGTGCTGTGGCTGCTGGCCGGAGTGGCCTATGTCGGCGGGAGGTGGCGCTCCGACGGCCGGCGGATGGACTTCGTCCGGTTCACCGGCGAGCTCGTGATCTACTACACGCTCCTGGCCCTGGGCGGGGCGGTGCTGGTGGGGCTCACGTTCGGGGCCCTGCAGGTCGTCGGCATCGACCTGGAGCCGGTGATGGAGGACTGGATCCTGCCGTTCGCGGTGCCCGGGGCGCTCGTCGTGGCCGCGTGGCTGGTCGAGGCCAAGCAGAACGTCGTCGAGAACATCGCCCCCGTCCTCACGCGCGTGTTCACGCCGCTGACCATCGTCATGCTGCTGGCCCTCCTGGCGGTGCTCACGGCGGCCGGCGGGCTGGTCGACGTCGACCGCGGGCTGCTGATCCTCATGGACGCGATCCTGGTGCTCGTCCTGGCCCTGCTGCTCTACTCGATCTCCGCCCGGGACCCCCTCGAGCCGCCCGGTCTCTTCGACGGCCTGCAGCTGGTGCTCGTCGTCGCGGCGCTGGCGGTCGACGCGGTGATGCTGACCGCCATGCTGACCCGGATCGCCGAGTTCGGCTCCAGCCCCAACAAGATCGCCGCGCTCGGGCTGAACCTGCTGCTGCTGGTGCACCTGCTCCGGGCGGGCTGGCTGAGCGCCGGATGCCTGCGGGGGCGGCGGCCGTTCGCCGTGCTCGAGCGCTGGCAGACCCGCTACCTGCCGGTCTACGGCGTGTGGGCCGCGATCGTGGTGGTGGTCTTCCCGCCGCTCTTCGCCTTCGCCTGACCGGCGGGCACCCCGGGCGGGTGGTGCGGGCGGGGGCCTGCGCGTCCCGGTGGCAGGGGAGTCGCCCCCCGACGACTGACCGAACGGTCCGAGGCCCGCTGCCACCAGGACGGCGGCATCATGATCGACGTCCTGCCGACGGCCTTCCGGCCGGTCGCTGCGACGCGATCCTCACGCGGCGGCTCAGCCCCCCGGCTGATCACCTGCGTGATGCGTCAATACTAACAGCGGGTTATTACCTGATCGATCCACGTCCTGTCCACAGTTGCGCCGACTTGCCCCGGACCGCTCCCCGGGCTCCCTCCTCCAGGCTCCCGCCCCCGGCTCAGGGAGTGCCCCACGGCCGGTGCGTGAGACCGTGGGCCCCCCGGTAGTCCGGGGAGGCGGGCTCGGACCAGCCCTGCAGCAGCTCGTCGTCGAGGGCGTGGACGGTCACGGCCAGGGGGTGGCAGATCTCGACCGGGTCGGTGACCCCGGGGCCGAACATCGGCTTCGACAGGTCCCCGCCCGGGCACGTGGAGAGCGCCACGAGCAGGTCCTGCTCGGCGAAGAACTCGAAGTGGTCGCCGGGAGCGGCCGGGCAGGTCTTCATGAAGTACTGGTCGTCGGCGTTGAGCCCGGTGCACTGGAAGACGTTGAGCACGTCGTGGACGTCGAACTCGGTGAGGCCCCAGGGCAGCACGGCCCGGACGAGGTTGGAGTGGCAGTGGTAGTCGAAGTCCACGCCGTTGAGCATGCTCGAGACGTAGGGGTCGCAGCGGGTGCCGAGGGTGTCGTGCACGCGCCCGCCCTCGGCGTCGACCCCGTAGCCGGCCAAGGTGTCGCCCACGATCGTGGCCATCGGGCGCAGGAACGGCAGGGTGGACCACAGCCGGTCGAAGGTGCTCACGTGGGCGGCCTGCAGCTGCCGGGTGCGGGAGGCCCAGAACCGTTCCCGGGGGTCGTGCCGGTTCCAGAGGTTGAGGTCCCCCACCTGGGGGCCCTCCACGGTGGCGATGCGGCACACGTGCCCGGCCGGCACCTCCCACGCCGCGCCCGAGCGGATGGGCACGGTCAGCTCCCGGACCAGGGTGCGCCGGTCCGTCTCGGTGCCGATGCGTCCGTAGAAGTCCCGGTCGACCTCGAGGGCCGCGCCCTGGTAGGCGGCCTGGGTGAGTCGCGGGTCGGGGTTCGGTGCCATGGGGTGTCCTTGCCTGCCGGGTGGGGATCGCCGGGGCGTGACGACGACGGCCGTGCTCGCCGGGGCGCTGTCCGTTCTGCTCCGACCCTAGCAACCGTGACCCCGGCGCCCGAGAGGCCTACAGTCGGCTCCAGGGGCACAGCGGTGCCCGCAGCGGAGGAGGCCACCATGACCGAGTCGTCGGAGACCGCCGGCGGACTGCCGTCCGTCTGGATGCAGGACCTCACCTGGGAGGAGGTCGCCGGCTACCTCGAGCGGGAGCGGATCGCGCTCGTGCCCGTGGGCAGCACCGAGCAGCACGGGCCCGCAGGCGTGCTGGGCGTCGACTCCTACGTGGCCATCACCCTGGCCGAGGACGTCGCCCAGCGCACCGGCGTCCTGTGCACGCCGCCGATCTGGTACGGGGACTCCACCCACCACGCCGGGTTCCCCGGGACGCTCAGCATCTCGGCCGGGACGCTCTCGCTGCTGGTCCGCGACATCTGCCGGAGCCTGGCCCGGCACGGGTTCGACCGGATCGTGCTGATCAACGGGCACAAGGGCTCCAACCTGCCCGCGCTGACCACCTCGCTGCGCGAGCTGCACGAGGAGCAGCTGCCCGGTGTGCTGTTCGCCGTGGCCGACCCGCTGCACCTGGCCCGCTCCGCCGCGCCCTCCATCAAGGAGGTGAACGAGCACCACGCCGGGGAGCTCGAGCTCTCCCACGTCCACCACCGGATCCCGGGCTCCGTGCGGACCGACCGGCTCACCGGCGCGGGCGTGGACTTCCAGCAGGTCTTCGGCGGCTTCGTGGGCGACGACCTGTTCGGGCCCGCCCCCGACGGGGTGGACATCATCTGGTCCGGCGACGAGCAGCGGCGCTTCACCCCGACCGGCAGCTTCAGCTCCTCCCTGGGCCTGGACGAGGACAAGGGGCGCCGCTACCACGACCACATCGTGGCCCGCCTCTGCGAGCTCGTCGGCTGGCTGCGGAGCTACGACGGGCCCGTCGGCGCCGGCCCGGCCGCCTGACCGCTCTCGCTCCCGGGGTGGGCACCTGCTGATGCCCACCCCGCTGAGCGGGAGCGGTCCGCTCCAGAACTCCCGGAGCAGCCGGCGAGTCCTTCCTGCGGGACGGCACGACCGGCCCGGAGAGCGGTCACAGCGCCCAGATCTCCTCCAGCCGCTCGGCCCGCTCCCGGCGCGCCTGCAGCGCCTCCTCCATCGACACCGCCCGGAACCGGGTCACCGTGCCCGGGGCGGCCCGGGCCAGCAGGTCCATGTCCGCGGAGATCACGGTGCCCACCATGGCGTAGCCGCCGCCGGAGACCGCGTCCCGGTGCAGCACGATCGGCTGGGTGCCGCCGGGGACCTGGATGGAGCCCACGGCGTAGCCGGCGTCCACGATGTTGGAGGGGTCCGAGCCGGCGCCGAAGGGCTGCTCCCGCTGGATCCACTCCACACCGGGGCCCTCGAAGCGCAGGCCCATGCGGTCGGCCACGGGGGTGAGCCTCCACTCCTCCTCGACCAGCCGGCGCCGGCCCTCCTCGGTGAGCAGGTGGTCGTAGAGGCCCCACATGATCCGCAGCTCCAACGATTTCCCGAGGGCGGGCCGGAGGCGCTCCGGGATCTCCTCGACCTCGGGCAGCAGACCGGTGGGCTCGCCCACGGGCACCACGTCCCCGGCCTCCAGCTTCCGGCCCTCCACCCCGCCCAGCCGCCCGATCGCATAGGTGGAGCGCGAGCCGAGCACCTCCGGCACGTCGATGCCGCCGCGGACGGCCAGGTAGAAGCGGGCGCCGCCGCGGAGCACCCCGAACCGCACGGCGTCCCCGGCCACGAGCTCGAGCCGCCGCCACGCCGGGTGCTCCTCGCCGTTGATCAGCACGGGGACGTCCGCGCCGGTCACCGCGACCGTCGTGGGGGCGTCCACGGTGAAGGAGGGGCCCGTGTAGGTGCACTCGAGCACGGCCTCGGCCGCGATGTTGCCGACCAGCTTGTTCGCCGCCTGCGCGGACTCCTGGTCCATGGCCCCGCCCTGCGGGATGCCCACGTGGTAGTACCCGATCCGCCCCTGGTCCTGGACGGTGGTCAGCAGTCCGGGCTGCTCAATCGTCAGCGCCATCGAGGGCCTCCAGAAGGGTGCGGTTGTAACGGTCGGGATCGGCCAGCGCGGCCTCGACGTCGAGGGTCACGGGCGCCTGCTTGTACCGCCAGGTGCCGTCCTCGACCTGCTGCTGGATGGAGCGGTACTCGGCCTCGTCGACGGGCCGGAACTTCACGAGGTCCCCGGGTCTGAACAGGATGAGGAAGTCCCGGAAGTCGTGCAGGACCTGCCCGGGGTCGTAGATGGGGGCGGCGGCGATGCCGAACATCTGGTACCCGCCGGCCCCGCGCACCGAGTAGATGCAGGCGAAGCAGCCCCCGTGGCCCACGGTCAGCGGAGGAGTGTCGGTGCGGGGGCTGAGGTACTTGGGCACCTCGAGCTGCCGGTCGCGGGGCACGAGCTGGTACATGAACGGCAGCCCGGCCACGAACCCGACCATGGACACCAGCCACGGGGACTCGTGGTGGCGCCGGATGAACTCGGCGGCGTCCGCGAGCCCGTTGACCTTCGCGGCGTAGTCGAGGTCGGTGCCGGTGGGGTCCTGGTGGTAGCCCTCGCGGAAGCGCGCCACGACCTCGGCGGTGTAGGGGTCCTGGTACCAGACGGGGACCTCGATGATCCGGGTCTCGGCGGTGTACTGCGTGGACTCGCGGGCCCGGCCCTCGAGCTCCTGGGTGCGGCGCTTCAGGTCCGCGGCCTCGAGGACGTCCGGGTCGAAGCGCACCAGCAGGGACGCGTTGGCGGGGCAGACGTCCACCACGCCGGGCAGGTCCAGCGCGGTGAGCCCCTGCGCCACAGTGGTGGCCAGGTAGTTGGCGGTGAGGTTCATGGCCTCGTCGAACTCCACGAACAGGAACTCGTCACCGCCCCACGTGTACCGGGCGGTGGGCAGGTACAGGGTCTCGGTCATGGTGCGCTCCCCTCGTCGGGTGTGTCGCCGGGAACGCCGCTGGGCCGGTCGCCCAGCAGCTCGGTCTCGATCCAGGTGGTGTGGTGCGCCACGGCCGCGAACTCCGGGTCCAGGACGAGCCGCCGCAGCAGCGGCACCGTGGTCCTGATCCCCTCCACGTGCGTGGCGGCCAGGGCCGCGCCCATCCGCTGCACGGCCGTCTCCCGGTCCTCGGCGTGCACGATCAGCTTGGCCAGCAGGGAGTCGTAGTACGGGGCCACGACGTCCCCGGCGCGCACGCCGGTGTCCACGCGGTACCCGGACCCCTCCGGCCAGTCGAGGCGGCTGATGGTGCCCGGGCTCGGCATGAACTTCTTCTCCGGGTCCTCGGCGTTGATCCGGCACTCCACGGAGTGCCCGTCGAGGACGACGTCCTCCTGCCGCAGCCGCGTCCGCCCGGTCGAGGCGATCGTGAGCTGTTCGGCGACCAGGTCCACGCCCGTGACGAACTCGGTGACCGGGTGCTCCACCTGCAGGCGGGTGTTCATCTCGATGAACGCCGCCTCGTGCCGGACGGGGTCGTAGAGGTACTCGACCGTGCCCACCCCGGTGTAGGAGCACAGCCGGGCCAGGTTCACGGCGGAGTCCCGGATGCGCTCGCGGACCCCGTCCGGCAGGTCCGGGGCGGGGGCCTCCTCCACGATCTTCTGGGAGCGGCGCTGGAGGGAGCAGTCGCGGTCGCCCAGGTGCAGGAACGTGTGCCCGTCGCCGAGGACCTGGACCTCCACGTGCCGGGCCCGCTCCACGAACCGCTCCAGGTACACCGTGGGGTCCCCGAAGCTCGCGCCCGCCTCGGAGCGGGCGGTGTCGACGGTCCGCAGCAGGTCCTCCTCGGCGCGGACCAGGCGGATGCCGCGCCCGCCGCCGCCGGCCGAGGCCTTGACGACGAGCGGGTAGCCGACCTCCCGGGCCAGCGCCAGGACGGCGTCGTCGTCGCCCTCGAGGGGACCGTTCGAGCCGGCGAGGACGGGCACCCCGGCCGCGATCGCGGCCTCGAGCGCCCGGGTCTTGTGACCCATGAGGTCGATGACGTCGGGGGACGGGCCCACCCACGTCAGCCCGGTCTCCTGCACGCGCCGGGCGAAGGCGGCGTTCTCGGAGAGGAACCCGTAGCCGGGGTGCACCGCGTCGCAGCCGTGCTCCAGGGCGGCGGCCACGAGCGCCTCCGCGTCCAGGTAGGACTTCTGCGCCGGGGCGGGCCCCACCACGGCCACGGCGTCGGCGACCTCCGCCGCCAGCGACTCCCGGTCCGCCTCGCTCACCGTCAGGACGGTGCGCAGGCCCAGCTCCCGGGCCGAGCGCAGGATCCGGACCGCGATCTCGCCCCGGTTGGCCACCAGGAGCGTGGCGATCGGCACGGCTCAGCTCTCCGTGACGACGGCGATGACGTCCCCCGGGTGCACCATGTCGCCGTCCTCCACCTCGAAGGCCTGCAGCGTGCCGGCGGTGTCCGCCTGGACCTCCGAGAACTGCTTCATCACCTCGATGAGGCCGATGACCTGCCCGGTCTCCACCGGGTCGCCGTCCCGCACGAACGGGTCCTTGTCGGGGGAGGGGCGGCGGTAGAAGACACCGGGCAGCGGGGACTGGATCTCGGCCATGGTGCGGGTCCTTTCGGTCGGGTCGGGTGACGAGGGGCGGGGAGCAGAGGGTCGGGTCAGGTGCCCGGAGCCGGGTGGGCGTCGATCGCCTCGCGGACGGCGCGGGCCACCGCGGGCGCCCCCGGGGCGTCGGAGTGCACGCAGACGGACTCGAAGCGCATCGGCAGCTCCGTGCCGTCCTCGGCCCGCACCACCCCCTCGGTCAGGGCCTGCGTCACCCGGTCCGCGGCGGCGCGCGGGTCGGTGGCGTGGGGCGTGCGCTGGATGATCAGCCCGCCCTCGGCGTTGTAGTCGAGGTCCACGTAGAGCTCGGCCACGAACGGCACGCCCCGCTCGGCGCACACGGACTCGTGCGCGGTGCCGGCCATCCCGAGCACGCCCACGCCGTAGTCGGCGGCCACCGCCGCGACCGCCTCCATCAGCGCCGGGTCCTTGGCGACCATCCCGTAGAGCGAGCCGTGCGGCTTGAGGTGGTGCAGGTCCGCCCCGTGCTGGAGCAGGAAGCCGGTGAGGGCGCCCACCTGGTAGCGGACCAGCGACTCGACCTCCTCCGCCGTGAGCACCATCGCGCGGCGGCCGAAGCCCCACTGGTCCGGCAGGGAGGGATGGGCGCCGATCGCGACGTCGTGGGCCACGGCGGCGGCCACGGTCGCGGACATGATGTCCGGGTCCCCGGCGTGGAAGCCGCAGGCGACGTTGGCGAGGTCCACGATCTGCAGCAGCTCCGGGTCGTTGCCGAAGCGGTGCAGGCCGATCCCCTCGCCCATGTCCGAGTTGACGGTGGGCCGGGTGCGGGTCTCTGGTGTGGCCATGGTCACAGCCTAGGGACGCGGGGCGCCGGAGGGAACGATTCCGGAGCGCTCCCGGTGCGGGCGCGGGGCACGTGGGGGCCGTCACTGTGCATTTCGCCGAACACCTGTACAGTCATGACCAGTTGTTGAAGTTTCGTTCTTGCAGTTCAAGCAGTTCGCCCGACTCCGGGCGCAGCAGTTTTTCTGAGAAGACGTTTTGGCAGGCATCGCAACGCCCGAGCACCCCGATCGCCGGGGACGCTCCGTTTCTTCAGAAAGACAGGTTCCCCATGACTACTGGCACCGTGAAGTGGTTCAACGCCGACAAGGGCTTCGGCTTCATCACCCCCGAGGACGGCTCCAAGGACGTGTTCGCGCACTTCTCCGCGATCAACTCCGGCGGCTTCCGCTCCCTCGAGGAGAACCAGCGCGTCGAGTTCGAGACCCAGGACGGCCCCAAGGGTCCCCAGGCCGCGAACATCACCGTCATTGCGTGATGACGCCCTGATCTCCTCGTGAGATCTCCGGCACGGGGCTGAGCGCCCCGCCGCCGACCTGACATCGCCACCCGGCTCCGGCCGGGTGGCGATTTCTGTGTCCGCCGACACCGGCGCCCGCCGACACCGGCGCCCGCCGAGACCGGCGTCCGCCGGTGTCGGCGGACGCCGGCGCGGATCAGGCCGGCATGCCGCCGCCGAAGACCACGAACAGCCCCAGCACGCCGAAGACGAGGTCGATCCAGCCGAGGACCTTCCCCGCTGTGGACTTGACCCCGAGCGCCTCCGCCTTGCTCGCCTGCCAGAGCGCCAGCGGGCCGAGCACGATCCCGAGGATGAAGAGGCCGACGACGCCCAGGATGACGGAGTTGCGCTTGTGGTTCTCGCCCTGCGCCGGCCCGGGGCCGTCACCGGGTCCCGGCTGGTGTCCACCCTGGTAGCCGGGCTGCCCGCCCTGCGGATATCCGGGCTGTCGTCCCGATTCGTATCCCCCCCTGGTATCCGGGCTGCTGGCCGGGCCGCTGCTGCGGGTAGGGCGCGTTCGGGTCGTTGTCCCCGGGGGCGTGCTCGTTGCGAGGGGTGTCCATGGTGTGCCCTTCCTCCGTGTCGGGTCCGTCCCCTGCGCCCCCACGGCCGGCGTGGAAGCAGGAACAGCTGTGGGCACCGTACCGCGTGCCCGTGCTCCCGGGACCGTTCCAAGGCGTTTCGGTCCCGCCGGTGACCTTCGTCGCGGGCGCGATCGGGTGGACCCGTGGGAACGCTCGGCGATGCCCGGTCCGCGGCGGCAGCTCCCTCTGTGCCGCATCGGCGCCGTCGGCGATGCTGGGGGAAGGACCAGGGGAGGAAGGACCGCAGATGCCCGAGGCCGAGGTGCAGCCGACCGCTGCCCAGGTGCGCCGCCTGCTGGAGGCCCAGCTGCCGCAGGAGCTGCGCGGGCTCCTGGAACGGTCCCTGACGCCGGTGGCGCAGGGCTGGGACAACGCGCTGTTCCGGCTCGGCCCGGCCCACGCGGTGCGCCTGCCGGTGCGCCGTGCCGCCGTCCCGTGCCTGCTCCACGAGGCGCGGTGGACGGCCGTGGCGGGCGCGCCGCTGGCCGCGCTGGGGATCGCCGTGCCCCGGCCGGTGTTCCGCGGCCGTCCCGGGGCCGGGTACCCGTGGCCCTGGGCGGTGGTCCGGTGGATCGAGGGCGAGGCCGTGGCCACCCTTCCGGTGGTGCGCCGCGGCCGGCTCGCGGAGGACCTGGCGCACGCCCTGGCCGCGGTGCACCGGCCGGCTCCGGGGGAAGCTCCGCGCAGTCCCCACCGGGGCGTCCCGCTCGGCGCGCGGCTCCGCACGGCGCCGCCACCGTGGCCGGCCGCGGCCGCGGTGCTCGGGCCCCGGCGGACAGAACGGCTCCGCGGCGTCGTCGACGACGGCCTGCGCGCAGCCCCGTGGCCCGGGCCGCCGGTCTGGCTGCACGGCGATCCCCACCCGTGGAACCTCGTGCACCGGGACGGGCGGCTGGCAGGCCTGATCGACTTCGGGGACGTCTGCGCCGGGGACCCCGCGTCCGACCTCGCCGGCGCGTGGCTGGCCTTCGACGCGCCCCAGCGCGCCGCCTTCCGCGGGATCGTCGACGCGACCGGCCGGTACGACGACGCGGTGTGGCGCCGCGCCGCCGCCTGGGCCGCCCTCTACAGCGCGGCGGTGGCCGCGAACTCCGGCGCCGGCCCGGACTTCGGCGCCGTGGTCCGGCACGCGGTGTCCCAGTTGGACCCGGACGCCTGAACCCTGCTGGATCCTCGGGCAGGGGTCCGAGCAGAATGGACGTCCCAGCCCACAGGGGGAGGTGCTCGATGGACGTGGTCATCGTGCCGACCGCGGCGGACGTCGGCACGCACGCTGCCGACGTCGTCGCCGCCCGGATCGCCGAGCAGCCGGACACCGTGCTGGGGGTGGCCACCGGCTCGTCGCCGGTCGGGATCTACCGTGAACTGGCCCGGCGGCGGGCGGAGGGCTCGCTCGAGCTGGGGCGGCTCACGTGCTTCGCGCTCGACGAGTACGTCGGCCTCCCGCCCGGCCACCCGCGCAGCTACGCCGCCTACCTGGACCGGGAGATCGCCCGCTCCTGGGGTCTGCCGTCCTCGCGGGTGCGGGTTCCCGAGGCCTCCCGCCCGGACCTGGCGGAGGCCGCCGAGGAGTACGAGCAGGCCATCGCCGCGGCCGGCGGCATCGACCTCCAGATCCTCGGGATCGGCACCAACGGTCACATCGGGTTCAACGAGCCGATCTCGTCGCTGTCCTCCCGCACCCGCGTCACGGCTCTGTCCGCGCAGACGCGTGCCGACAACGCGCGCTTCTTCGACAGTCCCGGTGCCGTGCCCACCCACTGCCTCACCCAGGGGCTGGGCACGATCCTCGACGCCCGCCGGGTGCTCCTGGTCGCCCAGGGCGAGCGCAAGGCGGCGGCCGTGGCCGCGGCCGTGGAGGGGCCGGTGGCCGCCCGGTGCCCGGCGTCGGTGCTGCAGTTCCACCCGCACGCCACGCTGGTCCTCGACGAGGCCGCCGCGAGCGCGCTGACGCTCCCGCACCACCACCGTCCTGTCCCGGACCGGGGGGATGGAACCGTGCCGGGGGATCCCGCGGCCGCGTCATGAAGCCGGCCGGCGGCGTCACGATGCCGCCGGCCGGCCCCGGACGGCCGGTCCCTCGGCGGTCCGCCCGGGCGAACATCACGATTAGGCCACTGACGGCGCGGCCGTCCCCGGCCTACGATGCGCTTGCAAACCAGCACTTCCAGAATCGAGGGGACACCATGAAGCACAGTGCAGCGGGCGCGGCAGTGGCGACGGCGATCGGGCTCGCGACCCTGACCGCAGCACCGGCGGCGGCCGCACCGGGTGATCCGATGGTCTTCACCGACTGCGCCACGGCGGCCGGGTACGGCGTCCACAACATCCCCGTCGGCTCGGTCAGCTACAGCGCGAGCCTCGTCGACGACGACGGGGACGGCATCGTGTGCGAGAGCGCCGAGTGGACCTACGACCCGACCCGCATCCCCGTGGAGAACGAGTCGGGGGGATACACCCACACCGTCATCGACTGGATCCCCGGCGCGGGCCCCGGACCGGACGCCCAGCCCGGCGAGGTGCCCGGGGTGGACCCGTACACCCAGGTGGGCGAGGTCCCCGTGGGCGGCGCCGACACCGGTGCCGCCGTGCAGGACGGCGCCGCGACCGGTGGTCCCGCCGCCGCCGGCCTCCTGGTCCTGGGGGCCGCCGGTGCGGCGGTGGCAGTGCGCCGGCGCCGCGCCGGCCGGGCGTAGGGCGGCGGGGCCGGTCCTCGTGACGGTTCCGACCGCCGGCCGCCGCAGGGGCCGCCTGGTCCCGGCGGCGGCCGCCCTCCTGCTGCTCAGCGGCTGCGCGGGCGGGTCCCCCGCGCAGCCCGCCGCCCCGTCGTCGTCCGCGTCCGTGTCCTCGCCGGTGTCCGTCCCGCCGGCGCGGACACCGGCGCCCGCCCCGACGGCCGCTCCCAGCACGGCGGCCCCCGGCCCGGACGCCGCCCCGGCGCCGGAGGCCCTGCCGCCGGTGCTCGTGCGGTCCGCGCCCGTGGCGGTGCGGATCCCCGCGGTGGGCGCCTCCTCCGGGCTGCTGCACCTGGGCCTGCGTCCGGACGGCTCCCTGGCGGTGCCGCCCACCCATCCCGGGGCCCCGGCCTCCTGGTACACGTCGTCGCCCACGCCGGGGGAGCGGGGGCCGGCCGTGCTGCTCGGCCACGTCAACGCCACCGGCGGCGGGCCCGGCGTCTTCGCGGGGCTGCGCGGCCTCGTCCCCGGCGACACCGTGGAGATCGACCGGGAGGACGGCAGCACGGCGGTGTTCGTCGTCGAGCGCGGGGAGCAGTACGCCAAGAACGCCTTCCCCACCCGCGCCGTGTACGGCAACACGGCCGGAGCGGAGCTGCGCCTGATCACGTGCGACGGCTACGACCCCGCCACGGGCCTGTTCGACGACAACTACGTGGTCTACGCACGGCTCGCCGCCTGATCCTCGCTCCGCTCCTCCTCTCCTCCGATCCTCACTCTCCTCCGATCCTCCGCTCCTCCGCTCCTCCGCGAGATCGCACCTGTCGGCGACCGCGGGCACCGAGGTCGCCGACAGGTGCAATCTCGCGGGTCCGTGGGTCTCCGGCCGGACACGCCTCGTCCTTGCGGCGGAGGTGCGATCGCACACCGTGGGAGAGGATGGGAGGGCGCTCCCTGTGCCTTGTCCGTACCCGTCTTCCCGAAGGAGAGCTCCATGAGCAACCCGTATCAGCAGCAGCCCGAGGACCCCCGCGGCGGCCCGCCGCAGTACCAGGCGTCCGGCGACCAGTACGGAGCCGGCCAGTACGGCGGCGGCCAGTACGGCGGCGGGCGCCCCGGCACCGCCCCGCCCGAGGTCGAGCGGCTCCTGACCCTGACCCTCGTCTCGGCCGCGATCTACCTGGTCAACCAGGTGCTGGGGCTGATCACGACCTCGAGCGCGGACATGTCCGCCACGTACGAGCAGTCGGGCCTGACCCCGGAACAGATCGCCCAGACCCAGAGCGTGGGGGTGATCTTCTCCGTGGTCGTCATCGTGGTCGCCCTGGCCCTCTACGCCCTGGTCTACGTGTTCCTCAAGAAGGGCAAGAACTGGGCGCGCGTGCTGGGCATCGTCCTGGCGATCCTCAGCACGCTCGGGGTGCTCCTCGGGCTGCTGACGACCGCCATGGTCGGTCTCAGCGGCACGGGGATCATCGGGGCGGTCCTCGGGCTGCTGCTGGTCGTGGTCAACGTGCTGTGGCTCGTCACCGCGTTCAAGGCCCCGGTCAAGCACTGGTTCGCGCCGCCGCGCATGGCCTGATCCGCCCCGGCGCCGCCGGGCGCCCCGCAGTGCCCACCGGAACGCCGCCCGGCCCTCGGGGCCGGGCGGCGTTGCGCCGTGGTGGGATCCCGGGCCGGCGTCAGCGGCCCTGCCCGATGACGCGGTCGCGGCCGGCGAGGAGGGCGACGGCGCACAGCGCCACCATGAGTCCCGCCATGAGCAGCAGCGGCGGTTCCCACCGCCCTCCGGCGTCGTAGAGGGCGCCGAAGACGGCGGGGGCGATCGCCGCCAGCGCGTAGCCCACCGACTGGGCCATCCCGGACAGCGCCGCCGCCTGGCGGTGGTCGGCGGAGCGGAGGCTGAACAGGGACAGCGCGACGACGATGAGGCTGCCGCAGCCGATCGACCCGAGCACGATCCACAGCAGCGTCAGCTCCGGCGCGGCGGCCAGCCCCACGAAGGTGGCCAGGGCCAGGGCGCCGCCCGCGAAGGCCACCGGCCGCTGGTCGCCGAGCCGGTGCATCAGCGTCCCGGTGCCCAGGCTGGAGCCCATCCCGATCAGCAGGAACAGTGCCATGTGCGTGCCGGCGGCGGCCGCCGGGACGCCGTGGCTGCGCTCGATGCTCGGCAGCCACGCCATGAGCACGTAGAACGCCACCGACTGCAGGCCCATGAACAGGGTGACCTGCCAGCCCAGCGCCGACCGCCACGGGGACCGGTAGGGGCCCGCCTCCGCCACGGGGGCGCCGGTCCCGGGGGGATCTGACCGCAGGCCGGGGGAGAGCACCACCAGGGCCGCGACGGCGAGCACCGCCCACACCCCCAGGGCCAGGCGCCACCCGGCCGGACCGGCGTGGGCGATCGGGACCACCAGGGCGGAGCCGGCCGCGGCCACCGCGCCCTGGATCGAGGTGTACACGCCGGTCACCTGGCTCACGCGCAGGGGGAACTCCCGCTTCACCAGCGAGGGCAGCAGCACGTTGAGGAACGCGATGCCGATCCCGATCACCGCGGTGCCCACCCACACGGCGCCCTCGACCGGTGCGGAGCGGCCGCCGATCCCCGCCGCGAGCAGCAGCAGCGACAGCCACAGGGCCCGGTCCAGGCCCGTCCGGGCGGCCACGGCGGGGGCCACGGGGGAGAACAGGGCGAACATGGCCAGCGGCAGCCCGGTCAGCAGCCCGGCCTGGCCCGCCGAGATGCCGAGGTCGCGGCTGATCTCCTCGAGCAGCGGCCCCACGGTCACGAAGCCGACGCGCAGGTTCACGGCGATCAGCACCACGCCGAGGAAGCCGAAGCCGAGACGGGCCCGCCGGCCCGTGGCCGATGATGCGTTGGTGAGCACGGCACACCCTTTCCGGAGGACAGGACGGAGGATCTCCGGACAGCGTAGACGGGGCGGCGCGCCCTCCGGCGCGCCGCCCCGTTCCACCCGCTCCCGCGACGCTGCCGCAGGAGCCCTGGAGTCAGCCGAGGATGAGGTTGAGCACGAACAGCAGGGGGATGGAACCAGCCCAGACCGCGGTGGTGATGCCGGACCAGCCGCGCAGCGCGTCCAGGCCCTGCAGGCCCGTGAAGCGGGTGACCACCCAGAAGTAGGAGTCGTTGAAGTAGCTGAAGCACATCGAGCCGGCGGTGCACGCCAGGACGGCGACCACGGGGTCGATGCCCAGGCTGCCCACCAGCGGGGCGGTCACGGAGGCCGCGGTGATCATCGCGACCGTGCCGGAGCCCTGGGCGATGCGCACGAGGGTGGCGATGAGGAACGGGACCAGGAAGGCCGGGAGCGGCGTCGCGGCCACGGCCTCGGCGAGGGCGTCGCCCACGCCGGAGGTGCGCAGCACCTGGCCGAACGCGCCGCCGGCGCCGGTGATCAGCAGGATCAGACCGGCCGAGGCCGCCGCCTCGGCGAACCAGCCGTGCGCCTTGTTCCGCGGGCTCCACCGGGGCAGGAGCACGTAGAGGGCCAGGATCATGCCGATGACCAGGGCGACCACGGGGTTGCCGACGACGGCGAAGGGCACGGCCCAGGCGGAGGGCTCGTACTCGTCCCCGCCGATCACGCCCTGGGCGTTCTGGTCGATGGCGCCGGTGACCGTGTTGGTGATGATCAGCAGCAGGGGAACGAGCAGCGGCAGGGACGCGGTGAACGCGCCGACCCGGTGCGGCGCGGCGCCCTCCGGCGGCCGGCCGAGATCCACCGACGGGTCGGCGGCGGGGGGCTGCCCCGCCTCGGCGTCGAGGCCGTCCCGGGGTCCGTCGTCGAGGGCCGTGCCCGCGGCGCCGCCGCCGACGCCGGCGGTCGCAACGGTGCCGTAGACGGCCTCGCGCACGTGCTCCTCCACCTTCGGCTCGAGCGTGGGACCGATCCACCGGGCGTAGAAGACCACGATCGGCAGCAGGAGCACGGTGAACACCAGGCCGGTGAGGATGACCGCGCCGAGGTCCGCGCCGAGGATGCCGGTCACGGCCAGTGGGCCGGGCGTGGGCGGGACGAGGTGGTGGGTGAGCGTCATCCCGCAGCCCAGCGCGAGGGCGAGAGTCACGTAGCCGGCCCGCTCGACGCGGGCGATCGAGCGGGCGAGCGGGTTCATGATCACGTAGCCGGAGTCGCAGAACACCGGAATGGACACCAGAGCGCCCACGCTGCCCATGGCCCACGGTTCCCGGCCCTTGCCGAAGGCGCGCAGAAAGGCGTGCGCCAGGGAGTTGGCGGCGCCGGAGACCTCGAGGATCTTGCCGATCCCGACGCCGAGGCCGATGACGATGCCGATCGAGGCGAGGGTGTTGCCGAAACCGGTGGTGATGGCGTCGACGATGTCGAGCGGTGCCTGACCGGCGACGGCGCCGGTCAGCAGGGCCGCGATGAGCAGCGCCACGAACGCGTCGAGCCGGGTGCGCAGCACCAGGACGATGATGGTGGCGATGCCCAGCACGAGTGCCAGGAGTAGTTGCAGATCCACGGTGTACGGCTCCTCGGGGACGTGGGACGGCCGTGTGTGCGGCCCGGACGCGGGAATTGACGAGATCGGCGCTGCATGTGAGGCTAGTCACACATATGACGTCTGACAAGAGGCAGGTACGCGCCGTGAACCCTGACCCCGACGTGCGCACCGTCCCGCCCGCGGGAACCGCTGTGGGACGCCGCGCCGATGGCTAGGAAGTCCCTGGTCGAGGCGGTCGCGGAGGAGCTGCTCGAGCGCATCCTCCAGGGCGAGGTGGGTCCGCACGAGGCGCTGCCCCCCGAGGCCGAGATCGCCCGGGAGTCCGACGTCAGCCGGCTCACCGTGCGCGAGGCCCTCAAGGCCCTCCAGGCGCAGAACATCGTCTACGTCCGGCGCGGGCTCGGGACCTACGTGAACCCGCCCGAGGCGTGGACGGGCCTCGAAGCGATCCTCAAGGCCGCCTCCCGGGGCACGGCCTCCCACCAGGTGGCGCTGCGGCTGCTGGAGGTCCGGCGCATGGTGGAGACCGGCTCCGCGGCGCTGGCCGCCGTGCACGTCACCCCGGAGGACCTCGCCGCGATGGAGGACGCCATTGAGGATCTCGAGCGCGCGCACGGGACGGGGGACCTGGACGAGGTCACCCGTGCCGACATGGCCTTCCATGACGCCGTGCTGCGGAGCTCGGGCAATCCGTTCGTCCCGGTGCTGCTGGCCCAGCTCTCCCAGCTGCTCTACGTCGAGCGCCGGGCGACCTCCGCGTTCCCCGAGGTCCAGCGGCACGCCATCGAGCACCACCGGCTGGTCCTGGCGGCCATCGGCACCCGGGACCCCGAGACGGCGCGCAAGGCCATGGAGGCCCACATCGACCAGACCTACGCCGACTACGAGCACTACATCGGCCACGGGGCCGCCGCGGGCGGCCCCGACCCGGCGCAGGGCCGGGAACCCGGACACGCTCTCAACAGCACAGGAGACGACTGACATGACCGAGACCACCGCCTTCCCCGCCGAGCGCACCGCCGTGCTCACCGGCGCCGCCTCCGAGCGCGGCATCGGCCGCGCCACCGCGGACCTGCTCGCGAGCCAGGGCTGGAGCGTCGCCATCCTCGACATCGACGGCGACGCCGCCGCCGAGGCCGCGCGCGAGATCACCGACCGGCACGGGGTGCAGGCGCTCGGGCTGCGCACGGACGTCTCCGACGACGGCTCCGTGGACGAGTCCGTGGCCCGCGTCGAGGCCGAGCTCCCCCCGATCGTGGCCCTGGTGAACTGCGCCGGGATCAGCTCGCCCACCGACTTCATGGACGAGACCCGCGAGACCTGGGACCGGGTCTTCGCCATCAACATGACCGGCACGTTCATGGTCACCCAGCGGGTGCTGGCCGGGATGATCGAGCGGAAGCTGGGCCGCGTGGTCAGCATCTCCTCGATCTCCGCCCAGCGCGGCGGCGGCACCTACTCCAAGTCCGCCTACAGCGCCTCCAAGGCCGCGATCATCGGCTTCACCCGCGCGGTGGCGCGTGAGATGGGCGAGCACGGGATCACCGTGAACTGCATCGCCCCCGGCCCCGTGGACACCGACATCATGGGCGGCACCCTGAGCGACGAGCGCAAGGCCGACATGTCCAAGGACATCCTCGTCGGCCGCGTGGGCACCGTGCGGGACATGGCCGCGCTGCTGGCGTTCCTCGTCGGCGAGGACGCCGGGTTCATCACCGCCGCGACCTACGACATCAACGGCGGGCTGCAGATCTCCTGAGCCGCATCCCGGCAGCCGGGCGGGACCCCCGGGGTCCCGTCCGGCCCCGTGCCCGCGCCCGCAGGGCGAGCACGGGCGCCCGGCTCAGGGCGCGCCGGTCCAGGCGCGGTCGCCCACGAACTCGTCCGGGTGGTGGTGCACGAAGGCGGCGCCGTCGGGGCCGAGGGACTCGGCGCTGCGCTGGAGCGAGGAGGCCCGGGCGAGGGAGCCCCAGTGCCCCGTCTCCAGGCGCTCGTCCATGGCCTCGACGGCGGCGACGTCCTCGGCGACGGTGAACGAGCAGTGCCCCTCCCGGTCCACGAACGCCTGCCGGAGCAGGGACTGCTCGCCGGCCCGGCGGACCGTCTCGGCGTACTCCTCCTGGTACTCGACGGGGGCCAGGAGGTCGACCAGGGTGTGGGTGGCCAGCACGGGCACCTGCAGCTCACCGGTGGGGGTGGAGGTCCGCAGCATCCACTCCAGGCCGTCCTCGTCCGGGGCGATGTCGGCGTTGCGGGTCAGCGTCCCGAGGTCCTCGGCGAGGTCGAGGCCGGCGAGCCGGTACAGGTGCCGGACCTGGTGGCGCTGGTCGGAGGACCGCAGCACCCGGGCGTAGTCGACCCCGGCGGTCCAGCCGCTGTCGCCGCCGGCGGCCTCGAGGATGGTGTGCCGGCGCTCGATGACGGTCGGCAGGGTCTGCAGGACCAGATCGGCCTGCGCGGCCGCGAGGGCCTCCGGGTCCTCGGTGTCCACGCCGTCCAGCTCCGTGGGGGTGTGCAGCAGGGCCGCCACCAGGGCGATGCGGGCCCTGCCCTCCGCGGAGCCGCGGGCCTCCTCGAGGGCCGCGCGCAGCGCGGCGATGGTCGCGTCCGACTGGCCCGGGGCGGTGAACCCGGTCAGCTGCACGTCCTGACCGGGCAGCAGCAGCTCGGTCGCGGCGTGGGCGGCGTCCAGCTGGTAGTTGTTCAGGGCCACGCCGCCGCCGACGAGCCCGCAGGTGCTCACCGCGCCGTCGATGCCGGCTCCCGGCACCTCCGCCATCAGGCTGGTGACGAGCCCGCCCATGGAGCGGCCCACGGCGATGACCCGGTCCGCCTCGCCGAAGCGCTGCTCGAAGGCGGCGAGGGTGTCCAGCTGGTCCTGGACGGCCGTCTCCAGCGCCCACCCGGTCCCGGCGTAGGACGACGACGCGACGGCGTAGCCGCGGCCGATCAGTTCCTGCGCCGTCGGTGCGAACCCGGCGTCCCAGGCGGGGTTCGCGGGCCCGGGGCGGAAGCCGTGGGCGAAGAGGACGACCTTGCCGTTCCAGTCCGCCGGCACCTCCGCCCGCCAGGCGGCGCCGCTGTCGAGCGTTCCGGTGGCCACGGTCGTCGGCGCCTGGGCCACCGCGGCCGGGGCGGCGTCGGCCGCGCTCGACGCGGCCGCGCTCGGGGCGGCCACGGCGGGCAGGGCGCCGGCGGCGGTGGCGAGTGCCGTGGCCAGGGCGGCGGCCGGGACGAGGGCGGTGCGGTGGGACAGGGCGGAACGGGCCACGGGATGCCTCCAAAAGTGAACAGTTCAGTTAGTGAACTGATCCTGTGCCCGGTGGCGGGGTGTGTCAAGGGTCACAGGGCACGGAGGGGTGCGTCCGGCTCGCGCCGTCAGAAGGCGAGCCGGCGCAGCAGGCGCGCCAGGTCCTCCCGGTCCTGCGGCGGGAGGGCGGCGAGGGACGTCTCGGTGGCGCGGTCGACGGCGGCCTTGGCGCGCGCGTAGAGCTCCCGGCCCGGGCCGGTGGGGACCACGGTCTTGGAGCGGCGGTCCCGCGGATCCGTCCGGCGCTCCACCAGGCCGCGCCGCTCCAGCTCGTCGAGGATGGCCACGGTCTGGCTGGGTCTCATCCGCAGCAGGTCGCCGAGCTCGCGCTGCGTCGGCCCCGTGCCGCTGCAGGCCACCGCCAGGATCGAGTAGCTGCGGACCTTCAGCCCGAGCGGCGCGAGCCCCTGGTTGGCCGTCGAGGAGCCCAGTGCCGCCGCCCGGGCCATCAGGAAGACCGGCTCCTGGGCCAGGTCGATCCCCGCCAGCCGGGCGAGACCGTCGGGCGCGGGCTCGGGGTGGTCCGCGGTGGGGCTGGAGGTCATCGGGGCGGCTCGCTTTCACGGGTGGATCCGGACCATCCTACGAGCTGGAGCCGCCCCGGACGGGCCCTCCCGGGGCGGGGGTCACCAGCGGGGGTGGACGTCCTCCCGGAAGAAGGCGTCGTAGATCCTGCGGACCCCGGCGTCGATCTCACGGCCCAGGTCCCCGGTGTCCGCCGCGGAGGCGTTGGCGCGGACCTGCTCCACGCTGCGCGCCCCGGGGATCACGGTGCTCACGCCGTCCTGGGCGATGATCCACGCGAGCGCGGCCTGGGCCGTGCTCACCCCGTCCGGGAGCAGCCCGGCGAACTCGCGGACGGCCTCGAGGCCGCGCTCGAAGTCCACCCCGGAGAAGGTCTCCCCGACGTCGAAGGCCTCACCTCCGCGGTTGTAGCTGCGGTGGTCGTCCGCGGCGAACCGGGTGTCCGGGGTGTACTTCCCGGACAGCAGCCCGGAGGCCAGCGGCACCCGGGCGATGATCCCCACCCCGGCCTCCTGCGCGGCCGGGAGCACGGCGTCCAGCGGCTTGAGCCGGAAGGCGTTGAGGATGATCTGGACGGTGGCGGTGCTGCCGCGGGCGATGGCCGCGAGCGCCTCGTCGGTGCGCTCCACGCTGACGCCGTAGTGGCGGACGGCGCCCTCCTCGACCAGGGTGTCCAGGGCGTCGTAGACCTCCTGGTCGCTGTAGACCGGCGTGGGCGGGCAGTGCAGCTGGACCAGGTCGAGGGTGTCGGTGCCCAGGTTCCGGCGCGAGCGGTCCACCCACTGCCGGAAGTTCGCGAGCGTGTAGTTCTCCGGGACCTGGTCCGCGCGGCGGCCCATCTTCGTGGCCACGGTGATGTCCAGATCGGGCCGCTCGCGCAGGAACGCGCCGATGGTCTGCTCGCTGCGGCCGTCGCCGTAGACGTCGGCGGTGTCGAAGAACGTCACCCCCGACTCCACGGCGGCCTCCAGCACGGCGGTGGCCTCGGCGGGATCGACGTCCCCCCAGTCCGCGCCCAGCTGCCACGTGCCCAGGCCCACGGTGGAGACCTTCCGTCCGGTCCTGCCGAGTGTGCGTCGTTCCATGCGTCGAATCCCGTTCCGCGATCGGTGAAGGGTCTCCCGGGAGCCGGGGGACGGCGTCCCGCGGATCCGGGGTCGCCGGGGACCACCATGCGGTGTGCCGTGCCCACCGCGCAAGCACCGGCGGGGGGCGGGGCCCTCCGCCGGCCGTCACTGGGTCCCCCCGGTGCCGTGCAGTACCGTTCTGGCCATGACCGTCGAGGGTGGTGGGAGTTCCGCACGGCCCCCGCGCGCCCCGAACATCCGGGACGTGGCCCGTGCGGCCGGGGTCTCCCACCAGACCGTCTCCCGGGTGATCAACGGGCACCCCGCGCTGCGGGACTCCACCCGGCAGCGGGTGCTGCAGGCCATGGAGGAGCTGCGCTTCCGGCCCAACCGGGCGGCCCGCGCCCTGGTCACGAGCGAGTCCAGGACCATCGGCGCCCTGGTCTCCTCGGGCGCCGAGTACGGCCCGTCGGCCAGCCTCCGGGCGGTCGAGACGGCCGCCGACGAGGCCGGCTACGTCGTGGAGACCGCCCACATCGACCACGCGGACCGCGCCTCCGTCGAGGCGGCTCTGGACCGCATGGTCGCACACGCGGTGGAGGGGCTGGTGATCCTCGCGCCGCAGTCGCGCACGCTGGAGGTGATCGAGCAACTGTCCATCCGGATCCCGTTCGTCACCGTGCACTCGCTGCACAGCGAGGACCACCGGATGTCGGTCGACCAGCTGGCCGGCGCCCGGCTGGCCACCCGTCACCTCCTGGAGCTGGGGCACCGCCGTGTGGTCCACGTCCCCGGCCCCGAGGGCTGGGTCGAGACGGACGCCCGGCGCCAGGGCTGCCTCGAGGAGATGGCCGCCTGGGGGCTCGAGCCCGTGGTGGTCCCCGCCGGCGCGTGGACGGCGGACTCCGGCTACCGGGCCGGGCTCGAGCTGCGCCGGAGCCGGGAGCTCGGCGCGGTCTTCTGCGGCAACGACCACATCGCGCTCGGCCTCGTCCACGCCCTCGCCGAGGCCGGGCTGGACGTGCCCGGGGACGTCAGCGTGGTGGGCTTCGACGACGTCCCCGAGGCCGCTCACTTCCTGCCGCCGCTGACCACGGTGCGCCAGGACTTCCCCGAGCTGGGCCGGCGGTGCATCGCGGTCCTGCTCGCCCAGCTCCGCGGGGAGCAGCCGGTCCGGCCGGGGGACGTGGAGCCCGTGCTCGTAATGCGCAGCTCCACGGCGGCGCCCGCGAGCGGCTCCGGCCGAAGCCGGTAGACGACGGACGCGGCCGTTACCAAACCGTTACCAAGTGAGGTGGGACACATGCTCCCGCCCTGCGGTAGGTTGGCCCGAACATCAAATGTGACCGTTCACATTCCGAGTCGGCCGGGCCCCCAGGGCCTCTCCGCCGGAGCGTGCGGCTCGAACGACAACGAGGTCCTCCGTGAGCCAGACCAGCCCAGATCCCACGTACGTCATCGGCGTCGACTACGGCACCCTGTCGGGGCGGGCCGTCGTCGTGCGGGTGCACGACGGCGCCGAGATGGGCTCCGCGGTGCACGAGTACCGGCACGGCGTGATGGACACCGTGCTCGCCGCCACGGGGGAGCCGCTGCCGCCCGAGTGGGCGCTCCAGGTGCCCTCGGACTACGTGGACGTCCTGCGGCAGGCGGTGCCCGCCGCGGTGCGGGCGGCCGGCGTGGACCCGCGCGCCGTGGTGGGCGTGGGCACCGACTTCACCGCGTGCACCATGGTCCCCGTCCGGGCCGACGGCACGCCCCTCAACGAGCTCCCCGGTCTGGCGGGCCGTCCGCACGCCTACGTGAAGCTGTGGCGCCACCACGCCGCGCAGGGCCAGGCCGACCGCATCAACGAGCTCGCGGCCCGGCGCGGGGAGCGCTGGCTGGCCCGCTACGGCGGCCTGATCTCGAGCGAGTGGGAGTTCGCCAAGGGCCTGCAGCTGCTCGAGGAGGACCCCGAGCTCTACCACCTGATGGACCACTGGGTGGAGGCCGCCGACTGGATCGTGTGGCAGCTGACGGGCACCTACGTGCGCAACGCGTGCTCCGCCGGGTACAAGGGCATCCTGCAGGACGGCGAGTACCCGGACCGCGAGTTCCTGGGCTCCCTGAACCCCGGGTTCGCCGGGTTCGCGCAGGACAAGGTCGAGCACCCGATCGGGGCCCTCGGCACCGCCGCGGGCACGCTCAGCGCACAGGCCGCCGAGTGGACGGGCCTGCCCGCCGGGATCGCCGTGGCGGTGGGCAACGTCGACGCGCACGTGAGCGCCCCCGCCGCCCGGGCCACCGCGCCGGGGCAGATGGTGGCGATCATGGGCACCTCCACCTGCCACGTCATGAGCTCCGGCACCCTGCGCGAGGTCCCCGGGATGTGCGGCGTGGTGGACGGCGGGGTCATCGACGGGCTCTACGGCTACGAGGCCGGGCAGTCCGGGGTGGGCGACATCTTCGGCTGGTTCGCGGCCCACTTCGTGCCGGGGCAGCTCCAGGAGGAGGCCGCCGAGCGCGGGCTCAGCGTGCACGAGCTGCTCACCGAGCAGGCGAGCCGCGAACCGGTGGGCGCCCACGGCCTCCTGGCCCTGGACTGGCAGTCCGGCAACCGGTCCGTGCTCGTGGACCACGAGCTCTCCGGGCTGCTCGTGGGCCTCACCCTGGCCACCCGCCCGCACGAGGTGTACCGCGCCCTGCTGGAGGCCACCGCCTTCGGGACCCGCACGATCGTCGAGGCCTTCGCCGCCTCCGGGATCCCCGTCACCGAGTTCGTGGCGGCCGGCGGGCTGATCAAGAACTCGTTCCTCATGCAGATCTACGCGGACGTGCTCGGCATGCCGATCTCGGTGATCGGCAGCGACCAGGGCCCGGCCCTGGGCTCCGCCATCCACGCGGCCGTGGCCGCCGGCGCCTATCCGGACGTCCGGGCGGCCGCCGCGGCGATGGGCCGGCTCGAGCGCGCCGCCTACACCCCGGATCCCGCGCGCACCGAGGCCTACACCGTGCTCTACGAGGAGTACACCGCGCTGCACGACCACTTCGGCCGCGGCGGCAGCGACGTCATGCGCCGGCTCAAGGCGCTCCGGCGCAACGCCCGCTCCACCCAGGAGGTCCCCGCATGAGCACCCTGACGCCCGAGCTCGAGGAGCGCGTCGCCCGCGTCCGGCGCGAGGTCGCGGACCTGCACGCCGAACTGGTCCGCTACGGGCTGGTGGTCTGGACGGCCGGCAACGTCTCCGGGCGGGTGCCGGGCACCGACCTCTTCGTGATCAAGCCCAGCGGCGTGAGCTACGACGAGCTCGGCCCGGAGAACCAGATCCTGTGCGACCTGGACGGCCGGGTGGTCCCCGGGACCCCCGGCGCGGAACGCTCGCCGTCCAGCGACACCGCCGCCCACGCCTACGTCTACCGGCACATGCCGGAGGTCGGGGGAGTGGTCCACACCCACTCGCCCTACGCCACCGCCTGGGCGGCGCGCGGCGAGGCGGTCCCCTGCGTCCTGACCGCCATGGCGGACGAGTTCGGCGGGGAGATCCCCGTGGGCCCCTTCGCCGTCATCGGCGACGACTCGATCGGGCGCGGCATCGTGGAGACCCTCTCCGGGCACCGCTCCCGCGCGGTGCTCATGCGCAACCACGGTCCCTTCACGATCGGCAAGGACGCCCGCGACGCCGTCAAGGCCGCCGCCATGCTCGAGGACGTGGCGCGCACCGTCCACCTGTCCCGCCAGCTGGGCGAGCCGCTGCCCATCGAGCCCGTCCACGTCGACTCCCTGTTCGACCGGTACCAGAACGTCTACGGCCAGCAGCCCGCCGCCGTCCCCACGACCCCAGGAGCGCACTCCCTTGAGCCCTCTCAGCACCACTCTTGAGCCCTACGAGGTCTGGTTCCTCACCGGCAGCCAGGACCTCTACGGCGAGGAGACGCTCCGCCAGGTGGCCGAGCAGTCCCGCGCGATCGTCGGGATGCTCGACGACGCCGGCCTGCCGGTCCGGGTGGTCCTGAGGCCCACCCTCAAGGACGCCGCCTCGATCCGCCGCACCGCGCTGGAGGCCAACGCCGAGGACCACGTGATCGGCGTGATCGCGTGGATGCACACCTTCAGCCCGGCCAAGATGTGGATCACCGGCCTGGACGCGCTGCGCAAGCCGCTGTTGCACCTGCACACCCAGATCAACGTCGAGCTGCCCTGGGGCGAGATCGACTTCGACTTCATGAACCTCAACCAGGCCGCGCACGGGGACCGGGAGTTCGGCTACATCCAGACCCGGCTCGACGTCCCGCGCAAGACCGTGGTGGGGCACGCCTCGACCCCCGAGGTCACCGGGCAGATCGCCGCCTGGCAGCGCGCGTGCGCCGGCCGCGCGGCGGTCCAGGGCCTCAGGGTGGCCCGGTTCGGCGACAACATGCGCAACGTCGCCGTGACCGAGGGCGACAAGACCGAGGCCGAGCTGCAGTTCGGCGTCTCCGTGAACACCTGGGGGGTCAACGACCTCGTGGCCGTGGTGGACGCCCAGCCCGAGGAGCGGGTCGACGAGCTCGTCGCCGAGTACGAGGAGCTCTACGACGTGGCCCCCGAGCTGCGCCGCGGCGGTGCCCGCCACGAGTCCCTGCGCTGCGGGGCCCGGCAGGAGCTCGGGATGCTCGAGTTCCTGGAGGCGGGCGGCTTCGGGGCCTTCACCACGAACTTCGAGGACCTCGGCGGGCTGCGGCAGCTGCCGGGCCTCGCCGTGCAGCGGCTCATGGCCCGGGGCTACGGCTTCGGGGCCGAGGGCGACTGGAAGACGGCCCTGCTGGTGCGGGCGGCCAAGGTGATGGGCGCCGGGCTGCCCGGGGGAGCGTCCCTCATGGAGGACTACACCTACCACCTGGTCCCGGGCGAGGAGAAGATCCTCGGCGCCCACATGCTGGAGATCTGCCCGAGCCTCACCACGGCGCGGCCCTCCCTCGAGGTGCACCCGCTGGGCATCGGGGGGCGGGAGGACCCCGTGCGCCTGGTCTTCGACACCGACGCCGGTCCCGGGGTGGTCGTGGCGATGTCCGACCTGCGGGACCGCTTCCGGCTCACCGCCAACACCGTGGACGTGGTGCCCCCGGACGCACCGCTCCCGCACCTGCCGGTGGCCCGGGCCGTCTGGAAGCCGCACCCTGACCTCGCGACCTCGGCCGCGGCCTGGCTCACCGCCGGCGCCGCGCACCACACGGTGCTCACCACCGCGGTGGGCGCCGACGTGATCCAGGACTTCGCCGAGATGACCCGGACCGAGCTGCTCGTCATCGACGGCTCCACCACCCTGCGGGAGTTCCAGCGCGAGGTGCGGTGGAACGCGGCGTACCACCGGCTCGCCCAGAGGCTCTGACCGCCCGGGCCGGGACCGGCACGAACGCCGGGACCGGCACGGACACGACGAGCGGCACGGACACGACGACCAGCACGGACAGGACCACCATTCGGGCAGTGCGGCCCGGACCGACGAAAGGCACGACCATGACCCTGAAGAAGACCCTCACCGGCGTGACCGCCCTGACCCTGGCACTGGGCCTCACGGCCTGCGGCGGCAGCCGCGGCGCCGGCGCGGACGAGGGCTCGAACGAGGGCGCCCGGATCGGCGTGGCGATGCCCACGCAGCAGTCCGAGCGCTGGATCGCCGACGGCGAGAACGTCAAGGCCCAGCTCGAGGAGCTCGGCTACGAGGTGGACCTGCAGTACGCCAACGACGACATCCCCACGCAGATCTCCCAGATCGAGAACATGATCAACGGCGGGGCCGAGGCCCTGGTGATCGCCTCGATCGACGGCACCACGCTGACCAGCGTGCTCGACACGGCGGAGACCCAGGAGATCCCCGTGATCGCCTACGACCGCCTCATCAACGAGTCGGACACCGTGGACTACTACACGACCTTCGACAACTACGAGGTGGGCGTGCAGCAGGGCACGTCGCTGCTCACCGGTCTCGGGGTCCTCGACGAGAACGGCGAGCCGACCGGCGAGAAGGGCCCGTTCAACGTGGAGCTCTTCGCCGGCAGCCCCGACGACAACAACGCGACGTTCTTCTGGAACGGCGCGATGGACACCCTCCAGCCCTACCTGGACGACGGCACGCTCAACGTCCCCAGCGGCCAGACGGAGTTCGAGCAGGCCGCCATCCTCCGCTGGCTGCCGGACACCGCCCAGGACCGGATGGAGGACCTCATCACGGTCGGCGGCGGCGACCAGCTCGACGGCGTGCTCTCCCCCTACGACGGCCTCTCGATCGGCATCATCTCCGCGCTGCGCTCCGGCGGCTACTCCAAGGAGGAGCTGCCCGTGGTGACCGGCCAGGACGCGGAGGTCGGATCCGTCCGGTCCATCATCAACGACGAGCAGTACTCCACGATCTTCAAGGACGTCCGTGAGCTCGGCGAGCGCGCCGTGCTGATGGTCGACTCCCTGATGAAGGGCGAGGAGCCCGAGGTCAACGACGAGGAGACCTACGACAACGGCGTGAAGGTGGTCCCGGCCTACCTGCTCGAGTCGCAGATCGTCACGAAGGACAACTACGAGGAGGTCCTCGTGGACAGCGGCTACTACGAGGCGTCCGAGCTCGAGTGAGCACGACCGGCCGGGCGGCCCGCACCGCCCGGCCGGTCCGACCCACCACCCACCACCCAGCTCGAGACGAGGAGGCCCGCATGAGCGAGCACGTGCTGGAGATGCGCCGGATCAGCAAGTCCTTCCCCGGCGTCAAGGCGCTGCAGGACGTCACCCTGGCCGTCGCCCGCGGCGAGGTCCACGCGATCTGCGGGGAGAACGGCGCCGGCAAGTCCACCCTGATGAAGGTGCTGTCGGGCGTCTACCCGCACGGCAGCTACGAGGGGGACATCGTCCTGGAGGGCGGCACGGTCTCCTTCCGGGACATCAAGGACAGCGAGCGCAGCGGTGTGGTCATCATCCACCAGGAGCTCGCGCTGTCCCCGTTCCTGTCCGTCGCCGAGAACATCTTCCTCGGCAACGAGCGCGCCACCCGCGGGGTCATCGACTGGAACGAGACCAATGCCCGGGCCGCCGACCTGCTCCGGCGCGTGGGCCTCGACGTCAACCCCGGCGTGCCGGCCGGGGACATCGGGGTGGGCAAGCAGCAGCTCGTGGAGATCGCCAAGGCGCTCTCCAAGGACGTGAAGCTGCTCATCCTCGACGAGCCCACGGCCGCCCTGAACGACGAGGACTCCGCGCACCTGCTGGGCCTCGTCCGCGGACTGCGCCAGGAGGGCATCACCTGCATCATCATCAGCCACAAGCTCAACGAGATCCGGTCGATCGCCGACTCCGTGACGATCCTGCGCGACGGGCAGACCATCGAGACCCTCAGCCTCCACGACGGGTCCGTCACCGAGGACCGGATCATCAAGGGGATGGTGGGCCGGGAGCTCAAGAACCGGTACCCGGAACGGGTCCCCGAGATCGGCGCGGAGGTGCTCCGCGTCGAGGACTGGACCGTGCACCACCCCCGGGAGCACTCGCGGGTCGTGGTGGACGGGGCGAACCTGTCCGTGCGGGCGGGCGAGATCGTCGGGATCGCCGGGCTCATGGGGGCCGGACGGACCGAGCTGGCCATGAGCATCTTCGGGCGCAGCTACGGGGCCGGCATCACCGGGCGGATGTACAAGAACGGCGAGGAGATCACGGCACGGACCGTCAGCGAGGCGATCCGGCACGGCATCGCCTACGCCACGGAGGACCGCAAGCGCTACGGGCTCAACCTCATCGACGACATCAAGCGGAACATCTCCTCGGCGGCCCTGGGCAAGCTCACGTCCGCGGGCTGGGTGAACGGCGGGCGCGAGACGCTGGTGGCGCAGGAGTACCGGACCAGCATGAACATCAAGGCGCCCTCGGTCTCCTCGATCACCGGGAAGCTCTCCGGCGGCAACCAGCAGAAGGTCGTGCTGTCCAAGTGGATGTTCGCCGACCCCGACGTGCTCATCCTCGACGAGCCGACCCGCGGCATCGACGTGGGCGCGAAGTACGAGATCTACACGATCATCAACGAGCTGGCCGCACAGGGCAAAGCGGTGCTGGTCATCTCCTCCGAGCTGCCGGAGCTGCTCGGGATCTGCGACCGGATCTACACGCTCGCCGAAGGCCGGATCACCGCCGAGGTCCCCATCGCCGAGGCCACCCCCGAACGACTCATGCAGCACATGACCAAGGAAAAGGACTGACCCATGGTTTCCACCCTCGTCGACGAGGACCGGGCCCTCGACAGCAGGAGCCCCCAGAAGGGCCCCGCCGTGGCCGAGGCCGGCCGGTTCCTCATGAGCAGGCTCCGCCAGATCGGCATCTTCCTAGCCCTGCTGGTGATCGTGACGCTGTTCCAGGCCCTGACGGGCGGCGCGCTGCTCCAACCGGACAACGTCTACAACATCATCGTCCAGAACAGCTACATCCTGCTGCTGGCGATCGGCATGGTCATGATCATCGTGGCCGGGCACATCGACCTCTCGGTCGGCTCGGTGGCCGCCTTCGTGGGCGCCATGTCCGGGATCATGATCCGGGACTGGAGCCTGCCGTGGTGGGTGGCCCTCGTGGCCTCCCTCGCGGTCGGCGCGCTCGTCGGGGCCTGGCAGGGCTTCTGGGTGGCCTACATCGGGATCCCCGCCTTCATCGTGACCCTCGCCGGCATGCTCGTCTTCCGCGGCCTGACGCAGATCGTGCTCGAGAACCAGCGAATCACCGGGTTCCCGCCGGAGTACCGCCAGCTCGGCGGCGGCTCCCTCTTCCCGGGGCTGTTCCCGCCGGCGACCAACATCCTGGACTGGACCACGGTGGGCCTCGGCCTGATCGCCGTGGCGCTGCTCGTCGTGAGCCAGCTGCGGGGCCGGGCCACCCGCGCGAAGCTCGCCCTGGAGGACGAGCCGCGCGCCTGGTTCCTCACGCGCCTGGTCTTCGGCGTCGTCGTCATCCTCGCCCTCACCCTGCTGCTGGCCAGCTCCCGCGGCGGGACGCCGATCGTGCTCGTGGTCCTCGGCGTCCTGGTGATCGCCTACAGCGCCGTCATGAACCGCACGGTGTTCGGCCGCCACGTCTACGCCCGCGGCGGCAACCTCCAGGCCGCCCAGCTGTCCGGCGTCAACACCAAGCGCGTCGACTTCCTGCTGTTCGTCAACATGGGCGTGCTGGCCGCGCTGGCCGGCCTGGTGTTCACCGGCCGCCTGAACTCCGCGGGACCGGGCGCCGGCAACCTGTTCGAGCTGGACGCGATCGCCGCGGCCTTCATCGGCGGCGCCGCCGTGACCGGCGGCGTGGGCACGATCATCGGCGCCATCACGGGCGGCCTGATCATGGGCGTGCTCAACAACGGGATGTCGCTCATGGGCGTGGGGATCGACTACCAGCAGTTCATCAAGGGCCTGGTGCTGCTGCTCGCGGTCGGGTTCGACGTGTTCAACAAGCGGCGCGCCTCGAACGCCCTGAAATGACCGCTCCGCGGTCCGCCGGGAGGCGGCCCGCGGAGCGGGAGGTCACCGTCCCCACCCTCTCGGCCCCCGGCGGACCCGCCGGGGGCCGCCGTGCGGACCCTGCACCTGCCGGGCCCTTCCGCGCGCACCGGATGGCGCCTCGTGCTCTAGCGGCCGCCGGCCTTCTTCTCGCGCCGCTTCGCCATGATGCGGCCGAAGACCGCGCTGCCGACCATGAAGAGGATCTTGCGCATGCTGGTGCTCCTTCTGCTGGATGGACTGCCTGGACGACGTGCTCGGTCCACGCTACGGCCTGTGCCGGCAAAAGGTAAGTCAGCTGAGAACTTCTCCGCCCCTCCCCGCGGTGGGCGCCGCGGTGGCCCGCCCGGGCGGCAGTACTCCCGGGGATGGAGGCCGGAAGTACATCCGGGGGTGGATTCGCAGCGCGGGACGGCCTGCCACGCTGTGGGCATGCCGAGAGCTCGACGGGGCGGTCGGACCGCCCCGGCTCGAACCGGCAGAGACCACATCCTCTGGAGGAGGGAACTGTCATGTCCCACAGCGCGATGCGATGGCGGAACGCCCGATCCGCCGCCGCCGTCTCCCTGATCGCCGCGATCCTGGCCGCCCTGGCCATCGTCTTCGTCGGCACCACGGTGACCGCGGCACCGGCTCAGGCCCTGTGCGTCGGCCCCGACACCATCTCGGGCACCTGGCGCAACACCGATCCGAACACCCGGTCCGTCACCCGGGTGAACGTCAACTGGGGGTGCGCGGACCAGGTGCTGTGCCCGGTCGGCGGCAGCTGCGTCACCCCCGGGGGCTCCGTCCGGGTGTACGGCAAGTGCCACCCGACCGACTGCGACTGGGGAACGCGGACGATCTACGTGCAGAAGGACGGCTGGCGCAAGGCCACCTACCACCACAGCTGGGCGACCAAGCACGTGTGGCTCAAGCCCTACACGTACTCCGGGCGCGAGTACCTGAGGGTGTGGGTGCACACCGACTTCACCCCGGCGGACGGACGGAAGGACTACACGTCCGACCAGTGGATGCGGAAGTAGGTCCTCCGCGCGGTGATCGGGAGGCGCGACCGCGCCTCCCGATCACCGTGTCGGGGGCCGCGGTCACGTCCGTCCCGCCCGCAGGTGCGCCAGGACCGCCGCGCCGACCTCCCCGGGCCGCTCCTCGGCGAGGAAGTGGCCCGCGTCCACGGCCCGGCCCTCGGCCCGCGGGAAATGCCGCCGCCACATCGCGAGCGGGTCCTCCCGGGCGCCGACCCGGCCCCGGGCGCCCCACAGGACGAGGGCGGGCAGGTCCCGCTGCTCGTGCTCGTCCGCCTCGTCGATCGCCACGTCGGGGCCGGCGGCCGCGCGGTAGTCGCGGCACCAGGCGTCGACGACGGCGGGGTCCCGGGCCGCCTCCTCGTAGGCGGCGACCGCGGCCGGGTCGAAGGGCACCGGGGTGCCGCTGAGCCCCTGGAGCGTCCGGCGCACGAAGTACGCGGGGTCGTGGCCGATCAGGGTCTGCGGCAGCCCCTCGCCCTGGGCGAGGAAGGACCAGTGGTAGTACTGCCGGGCCAGCCACGCGTCCATCGACCGCCACACCTCCAGGGTGGGCAGGATGTCGAGCAGCGCCACGGAGGCCACCGCACCGGGGGCGTCGAACGCCATCCGGTGGGCGGTCCGGGCGCCGCGGTCGTGCCCGACGACGGCGAACCGGTCGTGGCCCAGCGCCCGCATGAGCTGCACCTGGTCGGCGGCCATCGCCCGGAAGGTGTAGTCCTCGCTGCTCGTGCGGGAGCGGCCGTAGCCGCGCAGGTCGGCCGCGACCACCGTGAACTCCTCCGCCAGCACAGGGGCGAGGAGGTGCCACATGGCGTGGGTCTGCGGGAAGCCGTGCAGCAGGAGCACGGGCGGGCCCTCGCCGCCCGTGCGGGCATGGACAGTGCCGTCGGCCACGGGGACGTCATAGGTGGTGAAGCCGGGGAACACGGTTCCTCCCGGGGATCGGGGTCGGGATCATGCTCGGACTCGGGTCGGTGCAGGGAACGGGAACGGGACGGGCCGCGCGGGGCCGGGACTGGAATGTGGGCCCCGCGGCGTTGTACGTGATGTGGTGGGACGCACACATCCCAGACAACACCAGCGAGGAACCGGGAGAAACCCCATGAACCACGCCCCGACACAGTTCGCCGGCCCCGCCGCCGCGGCCGGCCACGACGCGAGCTCGCGGGAGCTCGCGGAGACCGCCGAGCGGTACACCGCCCGCACGTACTCCCCGCTGGACGTGGTGGTGGCCCGGGCCCAGGGCTCGACCGTCACGGACGTGGAGGGCCGGGAGTACCTCGACTTCCTCGCAGGCTACTCGGCACTGAACTTCGGCCACGGCCACCCGGCGGTCCTCCGTGCGGCGCGGGCCCAGCTGGAGCGCGTGACGCTGACCAGCCGAGCGGTGCACAACGACCAGCTCGGCCCCTTCGCCCGGGAGCTGTGCACGCTGCTCGGCCAGGACATGATGCTGCCGATGAACACCGGCGCCGAGGCCGTGGAGTCGGCGATCAAGGTCGCCCGGAAGTGGGGCTACGAGCGCAAGGGGGTGGCCCCGGACCGGGCGCAGATCGTCGTGGCGGCGGGGAACTTCCACGGCCGCACCACCACGGTCATCAGCTTCTCCGACGACGACGACGCGCACCGCAACTACGGCCCCTACACGCCGGGCTTCGTGACCGTCCCGTTCGGGGACCTCGCCGCCCTCGAGGCGGCCGTCACCGAGGACACGGTGGCGGTGCTGCTGGAGCCCATCCAGGGCGAGGCCGGCGTGATCGTGCCGCCGCCGGGGTATCTGCAGGGCGTGCGGCGGTGCACGGCCGAGCGCGGCGTCCTGCTCGTCGCGGACGAGATCCAGTCGGGGCTGGGCCGCACCGGCCGGACGCTGGCGTGCGAGCACGAGGGCGTCGAGGCGGACCTCTACCTGCTGGGCAAGGCCCTGGGCGGGGGCGTCCTGCCGGTGTCCGCGGTCGTGGGCCGCGCGGACGTCCTCTCCGTGCTGCGGCCCGGCCAGCACGGCAGCACGTTCGGCGGGAACCCGCTGGCCGGCGCCGTCGGCCGCGCCGTCGTCGCCCTCCTCGCCACCGGGGAGCCCCAGGAGCGGGCCCGGGCCATGGGGGAGAAGCTGCACGCCGGCCTGGCGGAGCTGGTGCCGCTGGGCCTGTCCGAGGTGCGCGGGCGCGGGCTGTGGGCCGGGATCGACATCGATCCGCGGCTCGGCACCGGCCGGGAGTGCTGCGAGCGGCTGGCGGCCCACGGGGTCCTCGCCAAGGACACCCACGGCTCCACCATCCGGCTCAGCCCGCCGCTGGTGATCACCGACCGGGAGCTGGAGCGCGGACTGGCCGCCCTCGCGGACGTGCTGCGGGAGATGGTGCGCGGCTGAGCCGCCCCTGGCCCACCCCCGGCCCGGCTCAGCTCGCCCCGGCGGGCGCCTCCCCGTGGGCCAGCGCGGACTCGATGCTGCCGGCGAGCTGCGCCGGGGCGGTCTTCGGGGCGAAGCGGCGGATCACCCGCCCGTCCCGGCCCACGAGGAACTTGGTGAAGTTCCACTTGACGGCGTCGCCCATGATCCCGCCCTTCTCCTCGCGCAGCCACGCCCAGAGCGGGTGGGCGCCGGGGCCGTTGACGTCGACCTTCTCGAACATCGGGAACGTGACCCCGTAGTTGCGGCTGCAGAACTCGGCGATCTCCTCCTCCGTGCCCGGCTCCTGGCCCCCGAACTGGTCGCAGGGGAAGCCCAGGACCACGAGACCGTCCTGCCGGAAGTCCCGCCACAGCTGCTCGAGCCCCTCGTACTGCGGCGTGAACCCGCACTCGCTCGCGGTGTTGACCACGAGCACCACCTTCCCGGCGTACTCGGACAGCGGCTGCTCGCGCCCGTCGAGGGTCCTGGCGGTGAAGTCGTGCAGCGTGGTCATCGGGGGCCTCCGGGTCGGTCGAGGACAGATGTTCTGCCCCCATTCTGCCGCCCTGACCGCCCGCCCGGACCCCCGCCCAGGACGCCGAGATTGCGGCTGACGGCTACGCAACCCCGCGCGGTGGCCGACAACCGCAACCTCGCGGGTCAGGGCTGGGGGCTCGCGGGTCAGGGCTGCGGGCCCTTCATGCGGGCCAGGAAGCGGAACCGGTCCCCGCGGAACACCGACCGGGTCCACTCCACGGGCGAGTCGTCCGACGTGAGCCCGAGCCGGTGGATCAGCAGCAGGGGCGCCCCCATCTCGATGCCCAGGAGCCGGACGTCCTCCGGGCCGGCGAGCCGGGTCTCCACGGTGTCCTCCGCCGCGACGATGTCGATGCCGTAGTCCTCCCGCAGCGCCGTGTACAGGGACCCGGTCCGGTCCAGGTGCTCCGCGAGGTCGGGCAGCGGTCCGGTGAGCAGGGCGATCTCGTGCGCCAGGGGCTCGCCGTTGATGAACCGGATCCGCTCGACCCGCGCCAGCTCGGTGCCGGCGGGCACGCGGAGGCGGGCCGCGGCGTCGTCATCGGCGGCCGTGCGGCTCACGTCGAGGACCCTCGAGGAGCTCGCGAGGTCCTGGGCGGCCGCGTCGTCGCTGAACGAGGTCAGCTGGCGCACGTAGGTGAACCGCGGTGGGGCCACGAAGGTCCCCCGTCCCTGGGCCCGGCCCAGCACCCCCTCCGCCACGAGCTCGCCGATGGCCTGCCGGACCGTGGTCCGGGAGGTGGCGTACTGCTCGGCGAGCGCGCGCTCGGTGGGGATGAGCGTGCCGGGGGCCGCGTCCCGCACGAGCGCCCGGAGCTGCTCCTTGAGCAGGTAGTACTTCGGGACGGTCCGCGGCTCCGCGCTCATCGGACCAGCATATCGGCCGCCCCGTCCGGGCCACCGGGGCCCGTCTGCCCGGCTGTGACCATTGACACACAAATTGGTCTAGTCCAAGCTGGGGGCAACGAAGGCAGTGACGATCGCGAACACTGCGGCGGAGAGAAGGGGAACTGCTCATGAGTGCACGAACGAGGCGCCGGTCCCGGGCCGCGGTGCTGGGAGCCGGCCTGTCGACGGCCGTGCTGCTGTCCGCCTGCGGCGGCGGGGAGAGCGCGAGCGCGGAAGGCGACGGCGTCGTGGAGGTCTGGGCGCACAGCGGCCAGGCGGCCGAGGCCGAGGCGCTCGAGGCCCTCGTCGCCGAGTACAACGACTCGCAGGAGGACGTCAGCGTCGAGCTGACGCTCATCCCGGAGGCCGACTACACCAGCACCGTCCAGGCGACCGCCGCGGAGGACCTGCCCGACGTGATGGAGATGGACGCCCCGACGATGGCGTCCTTCGTCTACGACCGCAAGCTCGTGCCCCTCGACGACGTGGTGTCGCAGGAGACCCTCGACAACCGGATCGAGGGCGTGCGGGAGAGCGGCACGTACCGGGACCAGACCTACGCCGTCGGCATGTTCGACGTCGGGCTGGGCCTGTGGGGCAACCAGCAGCTCCTCGACGCCGCCGGGGTGGAGGCCCCGGCCACCGCCGAGGAGGCGTGGACGGCGGAGGAGTTCGAGCAGAACCTGCAGAAGCTGGCGGAGGTCAGCCCGTCGGGCAACGCGATCGACCTGGGCGAGGCCAACGGCTTCGCCGCCGAGTGGGGCACCTTCACCACCACCCCGGTCCTGTGGTCCAACGGCGGCACGCTCCTCCGGGACGGCTCGGCGGAGGGGGTGCTCAACAGCGCCGAGAACGTCGAGGCGCTCGAGGAGTGGGCCTCGTGGAAGGAGCACACGGACCCGAACACCAGCGGCACCGCCTTTCCCGACGGGGACATCGCCCTGACCTGGACCGGCAACTGGATGTACCCCACGTTCAGCGAGGCCCTCGGCGAGGACCTGGTGCTCATGCCCCTGCCCGATCTCGGCAACGGCACCAAGGCGGGGCACGGCTCCTGGCAGTGGGGCGTGACGCCGGCGGCCGGAGGGGACGAGGCCGCGGCCGGCGCCTTCCTCGACTTCCTGCACTCCGACGAGAGCATCGCCCGGATGGTCGAGGCCAACGCGGCGGTGCCCGGCACCACGAGCGCCCTCGAGGGCAGCGAGCTCTACGGCGAGGGCGGCCCGCTGGAGCTGTTCGCGACCAACCTGGCGTCGGCCTGCAGCTCGGAGGACGTCACGCAGGAGTGCATCGCGGTGGCGCGGCCCATCACCCCGGGGTACCCCACGGTCACGAGCTCCTACGGCAGCGCCCTCGCGGCGATCTGGGGCGGGGCGGACCCGCAGGCCGAGCTCGACACCGCGGCGCGGGCCATCGACGCCGACTTCGAGGACAACAACGGCTACCAGGACGAGTGACGGGCACGGCGGGACCGCCCAGCGGTCCCGCCGCGCACCGGCGAGGAGTGCACCATGACCACCACCCCGGGCCTCGCGGCCCCCGCGTCCGCCCCGGAGGACGTGCCCGAGGCGCCGCCCCGGAAAGGGCTCCGGCGGGACAGCCTCGCCGGGCCCCTCATGGCGGCCCCCGCCGTGCTGCTGCTCGTGCTGTTCGTCGCGGTCCCGTTCTTCGCGGCCGTCGGCTTCTCCTTCTACAACGTCCGGCTCGGCGACCCGCGCGACCCCACCTTCATGGGGATCACCCAGTACGCCCGGATCTTCACCGACCCGGACGTGTCGAGCCGCTTCCTCAGCGCGCTGCTCCACAACCTGGTCTTCGCGGCCGTGGTGGTCCCGGTGCAGACCGCCCTCGCGCTCGCGCTGGCCATGCTGGTGCAGAAGAGCATCCCGGGGATCGGGATCTTCCGGTCCGTCTACTTCCTCCCCGTCGTCTTCCCCATCGCCCTGGTGGCCCTCATCTGGCGGCTGATCCTCGCCCGCGGGGACGACGGACTGCTCAACTCCCTGCTCGGCTTCTTCTCGGGCGGGAGCTTCGGGGCCCAGGACTGGCTGGGCTCCGAGCTCACGGCGCTGGCCTCGGTCATCGTCCTGTCGATCTGGCAGGGCGTCGGCTTCCAGATGGTCATCCTGCTGGCGGCCCTGCAGCAGGTGCCCGGCGACCTCTACGAGGCGGCCCGCCTGGACCGGGCCAACGCGTGGCAGCGCTTCGTGCACGTCACCCTGCCGGGGATCAACACCACCCTCGTCTTCGTGGCCCTGTACACGATGATCCTGTCGCTGCGCGTGTTCGACCAGATCTACGTCCTGGCGCGCTCCGGCGGAGGGCTCAACGAGGACGCCACCCGCACCGTGATGTTCGAGGCCGTGACGTCCGCCTTCGACGAGAACAACATCGGGCGCGCGAGCGCGATCTCCGTGGTGTTCTTCGTGATCGTGGTGGTCCTGTCCCTCATCCAGCGCCGCGCCACCCGCGAACGGGAGGACTGACATGACGCAGAACGGCTCCGCCGCCCCCACCGACCGCCGCCGGCGCAGGACGGACGCGCCCCGCTACGCGGTGCTCGTCGTCACGAGCATCCTGTTCTTCGCCCCGGTCGCCTACATGGCGGCCGCCTCCCTGGCCCCCGCCTCCCGCACGCTCGCCGGCTTCGAGGTCTTCGACCCGCGCGGATGGGGCCTGCACAACTACACCGGGGTGGCCTCGAGCCTGTCCTCGGACAGCACCGGCCACCTGTGGCGGTTCTTCTTCGTGTCCTTCACCGTCACCGTCTCCGTGGTGGGACTGGGGCTGATCGTGAACTCGATGGCGGCCTTCGCCCTGTCCCGGCTGCGCTGGCGCGGCAAGGAGCTCGTGCTCCTGGGGATCCTGCTGCTGCTCATCGTCCCGTTCGAGGCCGTGGCCGTGCCCATGTTCTACCTCTACAACGACGCCCGGAACACGCTGTGGATCCAGATCGCGCCCTTCGTCGGCAACGCCCTGTCGATCTTCCTGTTCTACTCGTTCTTCTCCGGCATCCCCCGCAGCATCGACGAGGCCGCCCGGATGGACGGCGCCGGACCGCTTCGGGTGTTCTGGCAGATCATCGCGCCCATGAGCAAACCCGCCTACGCGTCGGTGGCGGTGCTGACCTTCCTGACGCAGTGGGGCGCGTTCCTGTGGCCGGTCCTGATGATCTCCGAGCCGAACCTGCGCCCCCTGCCCCTCCAGATCAGCGTCTTCGCGGGCCAACTCCCCCCGGCGTGGGGCGAGGTCATGGCCTTCGGGGTGCTGCTGGTCGTGCCCGTGGTCGTCGTGTTCCTCGTCTTCCAGCGCTGGTTCATCGAGGGCGTGGCGAGCTCGGCCGTCAAGGGCTGACCCCGCCCGCCCGGCGCTGTCCCGTTCCACCGACCGTCCGGAAGGACCCCATGGAAGTGCTCGTCCTGCCCACGGCCGACGACGTCGCCGCGCGCGCGGCCGACGTCGTCGGCGACCAGGTCTCGCGCCGGCCGGACACCGTGCTGGGCGTGGCCACCGGCTCGTCGCCCCTGGGCACGTACCGGGAGCTCGCCCGCCGGCGGGCCCACGGCCTGCTGGACCTCACGCGGCTCAGCTGCTTCGCCCTCGACGAGTACGTCGGGCTGCCCGCCGGCCACCCGGCCGGCTACGCCGCCGTCCTGGAGCGCGAGCTGGCCCGGCCCCTCGGTCTGCCGCCCTCGCGGGTGCGGGTGCCGGACGGCTCCCGGGAGGATCTCGAGGCGGCCTGCCACGACTACGAGGAGGACGTCGCCGGAGCCGGCGGCATCGACCTCCAGATCCTGGGGATCGGCGCCAACGGCCACATCGGCTTCAACGAGCCCGGTTCCTCGCTGTCCTCGCGCACGCGGGTCAAGGCGCTGGCCGCGCGGACGCGCGCCGACAACGCGCGGTTCTTCGCGACGCCCGACGACGTCCCCACCCACTGCGTCACCCAGGGACTGGGCACGATCCTCGACGCCCGCCGCGTGCTCCTGGTCGCCCAGGGCGAGCGCAAGGCCGCCGCCGTGGCGGCCGCCGTGGAGGGGCCCGTGTCCGCGATGTGCCCGGGATCCGTCCTGCAGTTCCACCGGTCGGTCACGGTCGTGGTGGACGAGGCGGCGGCGGGGCGGCTCGCCCTGACCGACTACTACCGGTTCGTGGCCGAGGCCGGGCACCGGCCGCCCCGGGAGCAGCGATGACGTTCCGCCTCGCGGACTCCTGGGTCTGGGACAGCTGGCTGGCCGACGACGGACAGGACTACCACCTGTTCTTCCTGCGGGCCAGCCGCGCCCTGCGGGACCCCGACAAGCGCCACCGCCGGGCCTCGATCGGGCACGCCGTCTCCTCCGACCTGGAGACCTGGACCCTGCTGCCGGACGCCCTCGTGGCCGGCGACGAACCGTCCTGGGACGACATGGCGACCTGGACGGGCAGCACCGTGCAGGGCCACGACGGCCGGTGGCACCTCTTCTACACCGGCATCAGCCGCGCCGAGGACGGGCTGCGGCAGCGCATCGGCTCGGCCGTCTCGGACGACCTGATCACCTGGGAGCGCACGGGCGCGGGCCCGCTCGAGGCGGACCCCCGCTGGTACGAGAAGCTGGGGGAGGGCACCTGGCCGGACGAGGCGTGGCGGGACCCCTTCGTCTTCTACGACGACGACTCCCGGCAGTGGCAGATGCTCGTCACCGCGCGCGCCGCCACCGGGGATCCGGCCGCCCGCGGCGTGGTCGGCCACGCCGTGAGCGACGACCTGGAGCACTGGACCGTCCGGCCCCCGCTGACCGCGCCCGCCGGCTTCGGGGAGATGGAGGTCGTCCAGGCGCAGGTCGTGGACGGCGCCGGGGTGCTGATCTTCTCCTGCCTCCCGCGGCTGGCCCCCGGCATCCCGTTCTCGGCGGCGAGCACCGGCACCTGGATCGCCCCCGGGGCCGGCCGGCTCGGCCCGTGGGAGCTCGAGCGGAGCTCCAGCTTCTTCGTGCCCGGCGTCTACGCCGCCCAGCTGTTCCGCAAGCGCGACGGCCGGTGGGTCGTGTTCGGCTTCCAGAACAGCGTGGACGGCCGCTTCGTCGGCGAGATCGCGAGCCCCGTGCCGCTGACGGACCTGCTGACGGACGGCCGGCTCTTCCCCGTCCACGACCGACCACCCATCCCCACCCCCAGGAGCACCTCGTGAAGAAGACCCTGATGGCCGCGGCCTCCGCGGCCGCCCTGCTCGTGACCACCGGCGTGCTCGCCGCGGCCCCCGCCGCGGCCGCCCCGGAACGCGCCACCGACCTCCGCGTCATGTCCTTCAACATCCACCACGGCGCGGACGGGAACGACGTGCTGGACCTCGAGCGCACCGCCGCGGTGATCGAGGCGTCGGGGGCGGAGGTGATCGGCCTGCAGGAGGTCGACGACGCCTGGTCCTCGCGCAGCGACTTCGAGGACCAGGCCGCCCGTCTCGCGGAGCTCCTGGGCATGCACTACGTGTACGGCGCGAACCTGGACGTGGCGCCCGCCGAGGGCCGGACGGAGAACAGCCGGTACGGCAACGCGATCCTCAGCGAGCACCCGATCATCGACTCCGAGAACCACCTGCTGACCAGCATCGAGCACCCGGAGCGGCCCACCGAGCAGCGCGGACTGCTGGAGGCGGTGATCAACGTGAAGGGTCACCATGCGGGGTTCTACAGCACCCACCTCGACCACCAGCGCGCCGAGCAGCGCGAGCTGCAGGCCCGGGAGATCGTGGAGATCACCGGTGAGAGCCGGCGCCCGGCGGTGGTCGTCGGGGATCTCAACGCCGAACCCGGCGCTCCGGAGCTGCAGGGTCTCTTCTCGGTGTTCACGGACACCTTCGCGGCCCTGGGCCAGGACGACGCCCACACCTTCGCCCCGGACGGCGCCCCGGTCCTGGACGCGAGCCTGCGCATCGACTACGTGCTGGTGTCGGAGGGCGTGCGGCCGCAGGAGGCGCACGTGGTGCGCACGTCGGCGTCGGACCACCTGCCGATCGTCGCCGACCTCGGGATCCCGCGGTCCCCGAACGGGCTGGTCCGGTAGTCCCGGACCGGTCCGACGCCCCGCACGACCAGTCAGGAGGTGAGACCCGTGGTCTCCGAGGACTCCCCGCGCAGGACGGTGCTCTCCGGCCGCGTGCACACCGGGTACGCCGAGCACCGGGACGGCCTGGTGGTCGTCGAGGGCGATCGCGTCCTCCACGCCGGGCCCCGGTCCGGGCATCCTGGCGGCGACCCGGGGGAGCACCTCGTCCTGGGCCCCGGGCAGATGATCCTGCCGGGGCTCGTGGACGTGCACTGCCACGGCGGCTTCGGCGCGGACTTCTCCTCCTCGGCGGAGGGACCGGTCCGGGCCACCCTCGACGCCTTCCACCGGCAGGGCACGACGACGCTCGTGGCCAGCCTGGTCACCGCCTCGCGGGCGGACATGCTGGCCGCCGAGCCGCTGCTGGCGGCGCTCACCGAGGACGGGCTGGTCGCCGGGATCCACCTCGAGGGCCCGTTCCTGTCCACGGCCCGGTGCGGGGCGCAGGATCCCGCGGAGATGCGGGAGCCGGACCTCGGGCTGGCGTCCGAGCTCATCGCCGCCGCGAAGGGGACGCTCCGGACCATGACCTTCGCCCCGGAGCTGCCCGGCGCGCAGGAGCTGGCCGAGCTGCTCGTCGCCCACGGCGTGGTCCCCTCGCTGGGGCACACCGACGCGGACACCACGACGGTCGAGACCGCGCTGCACCGGGTGCAGAAGATGCTCCGCGACGCCGCCGTGGACGGTGCTCCCCGGCTGCCCACGGTGACGCACCTGTTCAACGCCATGCCCGCGATCCACCACCGCTCGCCCGGGCCGGTGCCGGCCTGCCTGCGCGCCGCGGCGCAGGGCCGGGCCGTCGTCGAGCTCATCGCGGACGGCACCCACCTGGACCCCGGCATCGTGCAGTGGGCGTTCGAGCTGGCGGGGGCGGACAGCATCGCGCTGGTCACCGACGGGATGGCCGCGACCGGGCTGACGGACGGCACCTACACGCTCGGCGCGGCGGAGGTCCGGGTGGAGGACGGAGTGGCCTCGCTGGTCTCCAACGGATCGATCGCCGGTGGCACGGCCACGATGCTGGAGGTCCTGCGCCGGACGGTCGCGGCGGGCGTCCCCCTCGGGGACGCGCTGCGCTCGGCCACCGTGGTCCCCGCCCGGGTCCTCGGCCTGGCGGGTGAGGCCGGGAGCTTGACGACGGGCGCGCTGGCGGACCTCCTGGTCGTGGGGGAGGACCTGCGGCCGGCCGCCGTGATGCGCCGGGGCCGGTGGATCTCCGGAACCCCTCCCCGCCCCCCGGAGCGCCCCCCGGGACGCCCGCCGGCACGCCGAGATTGCGGCTGACGGCTACGCAACCCCGCTCGGTGGCCGACAACCGCAATCTCGCACCAGGGAGACGGCAGGGAGGGGAGCAGGGGGCACAGGTGGGTGACGATCCCCCGGGCCGGTCCTGTGGGGCGGGGAGGCGCGGCGTACGCTGGCCGTGTCGGAAGGAGCCCGTCATGACACAGCGCACCGAACCGTGGCCCGCCGGGACGCCCTGCTGGGCGGATCTCACCGTGTCCGATCCCGGCCGCACACAGGAGTTCTACCGGACAGTGCTCGGGTGGGAGTACAGCGAGCCGCGGCCGGAGCACGGCGGGTACCGCAACGCCCTGGTCGGCGGCGTCCCCGTGGCCGGGCTCTCCCCGGCGGCCCCGGACCTGGAGGGCGTGCCGCACGTGTGGCAGGTCTACCTCGCCACGGAGCGCATCGACGTCTGCGCCGAGCGGGTGCACGCGGCCGGCGGCACGCAGCTGATGGAGCCGGTGGAGGTGGGCCGGTTCGGCTGGATGGGCGTCTGGCAGGATCCCACCGGGGCGGCCTTCGGGATGTGGCAGGCCGGGGAGCACATCGGGTTCGCGGTGGTCGACGTGCCCGGCAGCGTCGCCTGGTGCGACCTCATGACCCCCGACCACCACACCGCCCGCGACTTCTACGCCCACGTCTTCGGCTACCACTACGAGGACATCGGCGAGGAGGGTGTCTCCTACGCCACGTTCACGGTGCCGCACGGGGAACGCCCGGCCGGCGGGATCGGCGGGACCGACCCCGGAGCCGAGAACGCCCCCGCGGTCTGGTCGGTCTGCTTCCAGGTGGACGACGTCGACGCCGCCGTCCAGCGCGTGCGCGAGGCCGGGGGATCGGTCGTGGAGAACCCGTTCGACTTCGCCTACGGGCGGCTCGCGGTCGTGGCCGGCCCGGACCGGGAGTCCTTCGCGATCATGACGCCCGGGGGCACGTAGCCGACGCCGTCCGCGCTGCGCTCTGCCCGGGGGCCGGGGGCCGTGCCCGTCGTGACGGCAGTCACCCGGCGGTAGCATGGTGACCCAGCGAACACCACCGCCACTTCCGCAGAGATCGGAGCAGCATGAACTCCATCGTCCTCGCCGTGGTCGGCGTCGCCATGATGATCCTCGGGTACGTCCTGTACTCGAAGTTCGTGGCCCGCCGGATCTACAAGCTCCAGGACTCCTTCGTCACCCCCGCCCACGAGATGGGGGACGGTGTGGACTACGTGCCCACCAACAAGTACGTGCTGTGGGGCCACCACTTCACCTCCGTGGCCGGCGCGGCCCCCATCGTCGGCCCCGCCATCGCGGTCATCTGGGGCTGGCTCCCCGCGTTCCTCTGGGTGACCCTCGGCACCGTCTTCTTCGCCGGCGTCCACGACCTCGGCGCCCTGTGGGCGTCCAACCGGCACCAGGGGCGGTCCATCGGGTCGCTGTCCGGGAAGTACATCGGCCACCGCGGCCGGAACCTCTTCCTGGTCGTGATCTTCCTCGTGCTGCTCATGGTCAACGCCGCGTTCGCCGTGGTGATCTCCAACCTGCTGGTCGGCACGCCCACCTCGGTCATCCCCACGTGGGGCGCCATCGTCGTCGCGCTGCTGATCGGCCAGGCGGTCTACCGCTACAAGTGGAACCTCGCCGTCGTGTCCGTCGTCGGCGTCGTGGCCCTCTACGCCCTCATCCTGCTGGGCGACCGCTTCCCGGTGGTCCTGCCGGAGACGGTCCTGGGCCTGCCGGCCAACGCGTTCTGGATCGTGGTGCTCTTCGTCTACGCGGGCATCGCGTCCGTGCTCCCCGTGTGGATGCTGCTGCAGCCGCGCGACTACATCAACGGCCTGCAGCTGTTCATCGCCCTGGGCATCCTCTACGGCGCGGTCCTGATCTCCGCCCCGACCGTGGTGGCCCCCGCGTTCAACGACTCCGTGCCCGAGGGCACGCCGAGCCTCGTGCCGTTGCTGTTCGTGACCATCGCGTGCGGTGCGATCTCCGGGTTCCACGGGATCGTGGCCTCGGGGACGTCCTCCAAGCAGCTGGACAAGGAGACCGACGCCCGCTTCGTCGGCTACTTCGGCGCGGTCGGCGAGGGCCTGCTCGCGCTCGGCGCGATCATCGCCACGACCGCCGGCTTCCGCACCATCGCCGACTGGGAGGCCGTGTACAGCGCGTTCGGCCAGGGCGGCGTGGGCGCGTTCGTCCAGGGCGGCGCCTCGGTGGTCAACTCCGGGCTGGGCATCCCCGCGTCGCTGAGCGCGACCATCCTCGCGACCATGGCCGTGCTCTTCGCGGCCACGACCATGGACACCGGCATCCGCCTGCAGCGCTTCGTGGTGCAGGAGGCCGGGCACATCATGGGCGTCAACATCGGCAAGGCGATCGCCACGCTCATCGTGCTCGCGGTGGCCATGGGGCTGACCTTCAGCGCCGGCGCGGACGGCTCCGGCGGCATGCTCATCTGGCCGCTGTTCGGCACCTCGAACCAGCTGCTGGCCGGCCTGACGCTGTCGATGATCGCGGTGATCCTGCTGCGCAAGGGCCGCCCGGTGCTGCCCGTGCTGGTGCCCCTCGTGTTCCTGCTCCTGATGTCGGTCTACGCGCTGGTCGTCCAGCTGGGACAGTTCTGGGCCGCCGAGAACTGGTTCCTGCTCGTCCTCGACGTCATCATCCTGATCGCCGCCCTGTGGGTGATCGTCGAGTCCGTGTCGGCGATGACCGCGGCCCGGAAGAACCCGCCGGAGCTCGACGAGGAGCCGCTGCCCAGCACAGCCGGGGAGAAGCGCTCCCTGTGAGCCGGTGACGCTCCTCGACCGGCTGCGCACCGTGCAGGCCCGCCTCGGGGCGGGCCTGCACGAGTTCTACGTGGCGCCTTACCGGCGCACCTTCGCCCGCGCCCAGCGCGACGAGGAGGACCTGTTCATGATGCTGGTCCTCTCCGAGGCCCTGGGCGTGCCCAATCCCGCCAGCTACTACACCGTGGAGCTGCTGCCCGTGGTCTACGACCGGTTCCACGACTGGCACCGGCGGATGGGCATGGAGCGATCGCCCCTGGAGCACATCTCATGCTGCTAGAGCTCGCCGCCGCCCGCCGGGTCCTGTTCGTCGGCGGCAAGGGCGGCGTCGGCAAGACCGCCGTCGCCTCCGCCACCGCCCTCGCCCAGGCCCGCGCCGGCCGCCGGGTGCTGGTCGTCTCGACCGACCCCGCGCACAACCTCGGGCACCTGTGGGAGCGCCCGGTGGGGGACCGGATCACCCCGCTCGCCCGGGACCTGGACGGCCCCGGGCCGGGGGGCGGCCTCCTCGACGGCATCGAGGTGGACCCGGTCGCCACGACCGACGCCCACCTCGCCGCCGTGGGCGCCACGATCCGCCGGCTCATGCCCGAGCACCTCGCCGGCGAGGTCGACAAGCACATGGAGCTCGCCCGCGACTCACCGGGCACCCACGAGTCGGCGGTGCTCGAGCGGATCGCCGAGCTCGTGGACACGGGCTTGCACGACTACGACCTCATCGTCTTCGACACCGCACCGTCCGGGCACACCGCCCGGCTCATGGCCCTGCCTGAGATCATGTCCGCCTGGACCGAGGGGCTGCTGCGCCGCCGCGGCCGGGCGGAGAAGTTCGGCGCCGCGCTGCGGGGCCTCGAGGACCGGGACGCCGCGGCCGAGAGCATCGTGGGCACCGAGCGGCCCCGGGACCCCCGCGAGGAGCGCGACCTCGAGATCCGGCGGATCCTGCTGCGCCGCCGCGAGCGCTTCGAGGCCCTGCGCGAGGTGCTGGTGGACGCCGGGCGCTGCAGCTTCGTCATCGTCCTCGCGGCCGAGCGGCTGCCCGTCCTCGAGACCGTCGAGCTGCACGGGCAGCTGGTCCGCGCCGGCGTGCACGTGGGGGCCCTCGTGATCAACAAGCGCTCCCCGGCGGACGCCGGGGACTTCCTCGCCGAGCGCCGTGCGCTGGAGGAGGTGCACGTCGCCACCCTGCGCGGCGCCCTCCCGGACGTTCCGCTGCTGCAGGTCCCCCTGCTGCCGGGGGACGTGGTGGGCCAGGAGGCGCTCGAGCGGTTCGGGGACGCGCTCGCCCAGGCGGATCTCAGGGCCACGTGACACGCTGACGCGCATGACCTCCACCGCGCACCGCCCGGACGCCGGGCGACGACGACGGGCCCCCGCCGACCTCGGCCCGTGGATCCTCGCCGGTGTCGCCGCGACCGCCCTCGCCGTGGGCCTGGCCGAGCTCCTGGCCTGGGTGACCGGGCCGGTCGGTGCGCCGCTCACGGCGGTGGGTGGGGTGATCGTGGACGGGGTCCCCGCCCCGGTCAAGGACGCGGCGATCGCCCTCTTCGGCACCGCGGACAAGCTGGTGCTGCTCCTCGTCATGGCCGCGGGACTCGTGGCGGCCGGCGCGGGCATCGGGGCGGCGCAGCGCGCCAACCCGCCGATGGGCACGGTGTTGCTCGGCGTGCTGGGGCTCCTCGGGCTGCTGGCGGTGCTGACGCGGGCGGGGCCGGCCGTGGCGGACACGGTCCCCGTCGTCGTCGGCACGGCGGCCGGGGCGCTGTTCCTGACGGTGCTCACCCGCCGGACCGGTCCCTCCCCGCGTTCCGGGGCGGAGCTCGACCGCCGCGGCTTCGTCCGGGCCTCCGCGGCCGCCGCCGTGCTGGGCGCCGCCGCCGGCGTCGCGGGCCGCTGGGCCTCCTCGGCGGCCGCACGGGTGCCCGCGGCGCGCGAGATGCTCCGGATCCCCCCGCCCGCGGTGCGCGACCCGATCCCCGCGGGCGCCGACCTCGGCATCGAGGGCGTGCAGCCCTGGCTCACCCCCGCCGACGACTTCTACCGCATCGACACCGCCCTGAGCGTGCCCCGCATCGACGTGGCGGACTGGCGGCTGCGGATCCACGGCATGGTGGACCGCGAGCTCGAGCTGAGCTTCGAGGACCTCGTCGCGCGCCCGCTCGCCGAGCACGTGGTGACGCTGGCCTGCGTGTCCAACACCGTGGGCGGGGACCTCGTGGGCAACGCCGTGTGGACGGGGGTGCCGATCCGGGAGCTGCTCGCCGAGGCCGGGGTGCAGGCGGACGCGGACATGGTGCTCTCGACCTCCGAGGACGGGTTCACCGCCGGCACCCCCCTCGACGCGCTGCTGGACCCGGGCCGCGACTCCCTGCTGGCGGTGACCATGAACGGGGAGCCGCTGCCGTTCGAGCACGGCTATCCGGTGCGCATGGTGGTGGCCGGGCTCTACGGCTACGTCTCCGCGACCAAGTGGCTGGTGGATCTGGAGGTCACCCGGTTCGACCGCGACGAGGGCTACTGGACCCCGCGCGGGTGGTCGGCGCTCGGGCCCATCAAGACGGCGTCCCGGATCGAGGTCCCGCGCGCCGGGGGCCGCGTGGACGCCGGGGAGGTCGTGCTCGCGGGCACCGCGTGGGCCCAGGACACCGGGATCGCCGCGGTGCAGGTCAGCGTGGACGGGGGACCGTGGCAGGAGGCCGACCTCGGCGAGGTGCCCTCCGACGACACGTGGCGGCAGTGGGTGCTGCGCACCGAGCTCCCCGGCGGCCGGCACACCGCGCGGGTGCGGGCCGTCGACCGGGACGGGACCGTCCAGACCGCCGAGCAGGCCCCGCCGGCCCCGGACGGCGCCTCCGGGTGGCACGAGCGCACGTTCACGGTGGCCTGACCGGCCTCTGCACGTGCCGCTCCCCGGCCCCTCCGCCGAACTCTCCGGTTCCGCCCGGGACCACGGCACCGGTGTGCCGCTCCCGGGCGGAACCGGCGGGTTCACGGGGCGGTGTCGCCGACGGGGCGGGCCAGGGTCAGAGGTGGGTCAGGTGCCGTGCGGGGTCGCGACCGGTCCGGTGGAGGACCGGACGACGAAGTGGGCCGGGAGCACCTCGTTGGACGGCTCGTCGGAGCCTCCGGACAGGTGTTCGAGGAGCCGCTCGACGGCACGGGTGCCCTGCTGCCGGGCGTGCTGGTCCAGAGTCGTCAGGCCGAAGGCCTCCCCGATGGGATGGGCGTCGATGCCGATGACGGACAGATCACCGGGCACGGTGAGACCGAGGTCCCGCGCCGCGAGGATCGTGCCGGCCGCCATCTCGTCGGACGAGGCGAAGACCGCCGTCGGGCGGTGGAAGGGGTCCGCCAGGAGGTTCTTGGCCTGCTGGTAGGCGCCGGTGAAGGTGTAGTCCGCGATGAGCGACCACGCGGGGTCGACGGGCAGTCCGGCGCCCGCCATTGCCTGTTCCCAGCCGTCCCGGCGGTCGCTGGACATGGGGAAGTAGCGCCTGCCCTCCTCGGCCCCGCCGAGATGCGCGATCCGCCGGTGGCCCAGCCCGATCAGGTGCTGTGTGGCGCGGCGCCCGACGTCGAGGTCATCGATGCTGATGGTGGACGCGCCGACCAGCGGGCCCCCGACCCCGACGAGGGGGATGCCGGCGGAGAACATCTGCTCCGTGTCGGCCGGGTCAAGGTGCAGGGACACCGCCACGGCCGCGTCCAGCCGCTTGCGCAGGAGGAAGTCCGTCAGCACGGTCTCCCGGTACCGGTCCCCCTCGAAGTTGTAGAGCGTCAGGTCGTACCCGGCCTCCACGAGCGCGGCGGCCACGCCCTCGAGGACGGTGGAGAAGTACCACCGGTCGACGTGGGGAAGGACCACCCCGATATTGCGGCTCCGACCGCTGGCCAGGCTCGACGCGTGGTAGGACACGACGAAGCCCAGCTCCTGCGCCGCCTCCCGGACCCGGGCCCGGGCGCGCGGCGAGACATGCCCCTTCCCGCTGAGCGCCCGGGACACGGTCGCGGTGGACACTCCCGCCCGGGCGGCGACGTCCTGGAGCCGGGGTGGGTTCATCGCCCGGTGGTCCCGGGGTCCTCCGTCTGCAGCCATGCGCACTCCTCCGGGTCCAGGATATGCGGCGCGGAGACCGGGGACCCGCTGCGCAGCAGCACCGGCAGGTCCGGCAGCTCGACCGGGGCGGAGCCTGTGTTCAGCAGCACCAGCACGCCGTTGTTGACGAGGCCGAGGCAGTCGGGTCCGGTGCGGCCCTCCGCCCACGCGAGCGAGCCCGAGCCGAGGCCGTGCTCCCGCCGCAGCGCCAGCGCGGCGCGGTAGAGGGACAGCGTGGACGCCGGGTCGTGGCGCTGCGCCTCGCGCGAGAGCGCCGCCCAGCCCGGAGGCTGCGGGAGCCAGGCCTCGCCCGTGTCGCTGTAGCCGAGGGAGACCCCGGTGCTGGTCCAGGGCAACGGCACCCGGCAGCCGTCACGGCCGAGCCGGTCCCCGCCGGTGCGGTGGTAGGTCGGGTCCTGACGGACGTCGTGGGGAAGGGTTGTGTGGTCCGGCAGGCCCAGCTCCTCCCCCTGGTACAGGTACACGCCGCCCGGCAGGCCGAGCATGAGCAGGGACGCGGCGCGCGCCCGCCGCGTGCCCAGCACGTGGTCCGGCTGATCGTCATCGGGCCCCCGGCCGTCGCCCGGGCGCGGGGACTCCGCCGTCAGCGCCAGGCGGGTCGTGTGCCGCACGACGTCGTGGTTGGACAGCACCCAGGTGGTCGGCGCCCCGACCGCGTCGAACGCTTCGAGGGAGGAGGTGATGATCCGGCGCAGCTCCGTCGCCTCCCACGGCGCGGCGAGGTAGGAGAAGTTGAAGGCCTGGTGCATCTGGTCGGGACGCACCCAGTCGGCCAGGCGGTCCAGCGGGTCCACGCTCGCCTCGGCGCAGAGGATCCGCTCGCCGTCGTACTCCGCGAGCACCTCGCGCCAGCGCCGGTAGATGTCGTGGATCTGCGGCTGCCCGAACATCGGGGCGTCCGTGAACGGGTAGCCCGGGATGCTCCCCCCGTCGGCGCGCCCGCCCCAGTCGGGGAGCCCCCCGGCCTTGACGAGGGCGTGCGCCACGTCGACCCGGAAACCGGCGACGCCGCGGTCCAGCCAGAACCGCAGCACCCGCTCGAACTCCTGCCGGACCGCCTCGTGGTCCCAGTTGAAGTCGGGCTGCGACGAGTCGAACAGATGCAGGTACCACTGGCCGGGCTGCCCGTCGGCCTCGGTCACCCGGGTCCAGGCCGGGCCGCCGAAGTGGGACTGCCAGTTGTTGGGGGGCAGTTGCCCGGACGCGCCGCGGCCGTCCCGGAAGACGAACAGCTCGCGCTCCGGGGCACCGGGACCGGCCGCGAGGGCCCGCCGGAACAGAGCGTGCTCGTGCGAGCAGTGGTTGGGCACCAGGTCGATGATTACCCTGATCGACAGCGCGTCCGCAGCGTGCACCAGCGCGTCGAAGTCCGCCAGAGTGCCGAAGGCCGGGTCGACGTCGCAGTAGTCGCTCACGTCGTAGCCGCCGTCGAGCTGCGGGGACGGGTAGAAGGGCGAGAGCCAGATCGCGTCGATGTCCAGCTCCGCCAGCTGTCCCAGTTCGGCGGTGATGCCGGCGAGGTCGCCGACGCCGTCCCCGTCGAGGTCCCGGAAGGAACGGGGATACACCTGGTAGATCACCGACGACCGCCACCACTGCGGGTCCTGGTCGCGATCGTGGACGGGTGTGAGGCGCAGGGACTGCAGCGGGCCGTAGGTCGTGGACATGCGCTCCATCGTAAGCCGGATCACCACGTACTGGAAGCGCTATCACAACGCGTTAATCAAATTGTTGGGGTATTCCTGAGGTGTGGACAGCGTTTGTGATAGCGCTTACAGTAGTGAGCCAACTCACCTTCGGGTGTGCAGCCCTCTTGGCCGGGCCGCCCGAGTTCCGGCCACGTTCCCCCCTCCGGGGTCCGCCGGCGCGGGAACAGCCGCGGGATCCTGAAAGGAATCACCCACCATGTCCTCTGTGCGCTACGCCAATGTGACCTGTCAGTACCCCGGGGCCGAACGCCCCTCGGTGACCGACCTGAACCTGGACATCGCCGACGGGGAGTTCCTCGTCCTGGTCGGCCCCTCCGGGTGCGGGAAGTCCACCACCCTGCGGATGCTCGCCGGCCTCGAGGAGGTCACCGGCGGCAACATCTACATCGGCGACCGCGACGTCACCGACGTCCCCTCCCGGGACCGCGACATCGCCATGGTCTTCCAGAACTACGCCCTGTACCCGCACATGACCGTGGCCGAGAACATGGGCTTCGCCCTGAAGATCGCCAAAATCTCCCCCGAGGAGCGCCGCCGGCGGGTGGAGGATGCGGCGAAGATCCTGGACCTCACCGACTACCTGGACCGCAAGCCCAAGGCGCTGTCCGGCGGGCAGCGCCAGCGCGTGGCCATGGGGAGGGCGATCGTGCGCTCCCCGCAGGTGTTCCTGATGGACGAGCCGCTGTCGAACCTGGACGCGAAGCTGCGGGTGCAGACCCGCACCCAGATCGCCTCCCTGACCCGCCGGCTGGGGGTCACCACCGTGTACGTCACCCACGACCAGGTCGAGGCGATGACCATGGGCGACCGGGTCGCGGTGCTCAAGGACGGGCTGCTGATGCAGGTCGACACCCCGCGGGCGCTCTACGACCGGCCGGCCACGGAGTTCGTGGCCGGGTTCATCGGCTCCCCGGCGATGAACCTCTTCCGCGCCCCCGTCACCACCGGCGTCGGCTCGGGTGCCACCGTGCAGCTGGGCACGGTGGCCGTCCCGCTCACCCGGGCACAGCAGGAGTCGCTGACGGGGGACAGGGTTACCGTCGGGATCCGGCCCGAGGACATGCACCCCGCGGCTGAGGGCACCGGGTTGCCGATCGAGGCCGACGTGGTCGAGGAGCTCGGTGCCGACGCCTTCGTCTACGGCCACCTCGCCCCGGTCACCGCGGCCAACACGGTGGTGCCGGTGGACAACACCACCGGGGCCGAGGAGGACCCCACCGTCCACGAGTTCATCGTCCGGGTCGAGGGCCGCACCCCGCCGCGGGCCGGGACCACCGTCTGGGTCGCCCCGGACCTGGAGCACGTGCACCTCTTCGACGCCGCCACCGGCCGACGCCTGCCTGACTGACTCCGGAGCCCACGCTCACGCCGCCGACCGACTACGGACAATGATGAGGAAACCCACCATGAAACAGACTCACCGGGCCGCCGGCGCCGTCGGCGCAGCGCTCCTGCTCGCCGGCTGCGCGTCGGCACCCACGGCCGGCCTGGCCGGCGGACCGGGCAGCATCAAGATCCAGGCGGGCGAGGACGAGATCCCGGCTTTGGAGCAGGTCGCCGACAGCTTCACCGCCGACACCGGGGTGGAGGTGGAGTTCGTCCAGCGGGAGATCAACGCGCAGGCGATCTCCAACTTCATCTCCCAGTCCCCGACGGGGCAGGCCCCGGACATCATCGTCTCCCCGCACGACAACCTCGGCCAGCTCGCCGCCAACGGCGTGGTGGCCCCCGTGGAGATGGGAGACCGGGCGGAGGATTTCACCGAGAACGCCCGTGAGGCCGTCGTCTACAACGGGGTGAGCTACGGGGTGCCGTACGCGATCGAGAACGTGGCGATGCTGCGCAACAACGAGCTCACCGCCCAGGACCCCGCCACGTTCGACGAGCTGCGCGCGATCGGGCACCGGCTCATGGAGGAGCGGGGGATCGAGTACCCCTTCACGGTGAGCCAGTCGCCCGAAGCCGGCGACCCCTACCACCTCTATGCCCTGCAGACCTCCTTCGGGGCCGAGGTGTTCGAGCGCACCGCGGAAGGGGAGTACACCAGCAACCTCACCATGGGGGGTGAGGACGGCCACGAGTTCGCCCGCTACCTGCAGGACCTCGGACAGACCCGGGACCTGCAGACCTCCATGACCCCGGACATCGCCAAGGAGTCCTTCCTCAACGGCGAGTCCGCCTTCCACCTGGGCGGGCCGTGGGAGCTGACCGACGTCGAGGCCGCCGGGATGGACGTGAGCGTCCTGCCCGTGCCGCCGGCCGGGGACGAGGAAGCACGCCCGTTCGTGGGCGTCCAGGCGTTCTTCGTCAACGCCAACGCCCCCAACCCGGTCGCGGCCCAGGACTTCGCCGCCAACTACCTGACCCGCCCGGAGTCGCAGACGGCCATGTACGAGAGCACGGGCCGGCCTCCGGCCAGCCAGGTGGCGATCGACCGCATGCAGGGCGACCCGCTGCGCGCCGCCTACGCCGAGATCGCCGAGACCGGCCTGCCCATGCCGGCCATCCCCGAGATGGGCGCGGTGTGGAGCTTCTGGGGCACCACGGAGAACGCCATCATCAACGGCCGCGGAAACCCCGTGGAGCTGTGGGACCGCATGATCGACAACATCGAAGGACAGATCTGATGAGCACGCACATCACCGCACGGGGAGCCACCGCCGCCCCCGGCGAGGCGGGGGGCGGTGCCGGGCTCGGCGCGCCCCTGGACCTGCGCAACTCGCACTCCCGGGGATTCGGCATGGGCTTCGTGGTCAAGCTGCTCCTGATGGCGCTGATCAACGCGTTCGGCCTCTACGGCATCCTCGCGGCCTGGGCCGCCGGCAGCTGGGGCATCCTGGCCTTCCTGGCGTTGGCCCTGATCGTGGCCGACCTCGTCTACTTCCTGCCCAGCCGGAAGATCCTGCCCGCCAAGTACCTCTATCCAGGGCTGATCTTCCTGCTGATCTTCCAGATCTTCGTGGTGCTCTACACCGCCGCCACGGCGTTCACCAACTACGGTGACGGACACAACGCCACCAAGGCGGCGGCGATCAGCCAGCTCACCACCACCTACGAGCAGCGGGTCGAGGGCTCCCAGGCGTACCCCGTCACGGTCCTCGAGGGCGATGACGGACTTGCGCTGGCCACCGTGCAGGACGACCAGGTGCTCGTGGGCGCCGCCGATCAGCCGTTGGCCCCGCTCGAGGACGCCACGGTCACGGACGGCCGCGTCGTCGAGGCGCCCGGCTACGAGGTGCTCGACTACGGCGGCGTCGTCACGGCCGCCGACGAGCTGACCGACCTCCGGGTGCCCATGAGCGGACAGGAGGCCGACGACGCCGCACTGCGCACCGACGACGGCCGGACCGCCTACGTGTACGAGTCCACGCTCGTCCACGACGAGGCGGCCGACGCGATGGTCGCCGACGACGGCACCGTGTACGCGAACAACGGGGAGGGCGCCTTCGTCGGACCCGAGGGCGAGGGCCTGCGGCCGGGCTGGCGGGTCTTCGTGGGCCTGGACAACTTCGCGGCGATCTTCGACCCGGCGATCCTGGGCGGCCCGTTCGTCTCCGTGACCCTGTGGACCTTCGCCTTCGCCATCCTCTCGGTGGCCCTGACCTTCTTCCTGGGCCTGCTCCTGGCAATCCTGTTCAACGACGAGAAGCTGAGGTTCCGGAACGCCTACCGGGCCGTCATCTTCCTGCCGTACGCCTTCCCCGCCTTCCTGTCCATCCTGATCTGGGCGGGTCTGCTCAACACCGACTACGGCTTCGTCAACGAGATCCTGCTGGGCGGCGCCGGAGTTCCCTGGCTGGACAACCCCTGGCTGGCCAGGATCTCGCTGCTGCTGGTCAACCTCTGGCTGGGCTTCCCGTACATGTTCCTCGTGACCACCGGCGCCCTGCAGTCGATCCCGAGCGAGATCTACGAGTCCTCCGAGATGGACGGGGCCGGACCGGTCCGCCAGTTCGGGTCGATCACCCTGCCCATGCTCATGGTGGCGGTCGGCCCGATGCTCATCGCGTCCTTCGCCATGAACTTCAACAACTTCAACGTGATCTATCTGCTCACCGGAGGCGGACCCCAGGACGTGGAGTCCACCACCGGGGTGGGCGCCACGGACATCCTCATCTCGTTCGTCTACAAGATCGCGTTCGCCGGCGGCACCAATGACTACGGTCTGGCCTCGGCCCTGTCCATCCTCATCTTCATCATGGTGGCCGTCATCTCCGGACTGACGTTCCGCCGCAGCAAGGCTCTCGAGGAGATCAGCTGACATGACCACTCCCACCACACCCACCCCGGGCGACCGCCCCGGCCCCGACGGCGCCCACGGCGCCCCGTGGGCCGCGGCCACGGCCGCTCCGTCCACCGGCACCTCGAACACCGTCCAGCCCACCGACACGCTGCGGCCCCCGGACGCCCCGACCGGGGCTCCCCGGCCCCGTCGGCGCCGTCGCTCCGCCCGCGGCGGATGGAAGCACCTCGCCGCGATCGCCGCGTGCGTCTTCGCGCTCTTCCCGCTCGTCTATGCCCTCTCGGCGTCCCTGTCGGCCTCCGGATCCCTCCTGGGATCCAACCGGCTCTTCTCCGACGTGACCGGTGCCAACTACACCAACCTGCTCAACGACCCGCAGAACCCGTACCTCACCTGGTTCGCCAACTCGATGTTCGTCTCCGTGACCACGGCCGTGGGCACCGTGCTCATGGGCGCGGCGGCGGCCTACGCCTTCTCCCGGTTCCGGTTCAAGTCCCGCAAGAGCGGGCTCATGTCCCTGCTGATCATCCAGATGTTCCCGCAGCTGCTGGCCTTCGTGGCGATCTTCCTGCTGCTGTTCGCGATCTCCGAGGTCTATCCCTTCCTGGGCCTGAACTCCCGGCTCGGCCTCGTCGCCGTCTACCTGGGCGGGGCACTGGGGGCCAACACGTTCCTCATGTACGGCTTCTTCAACACCATCCCCAAGGACCTGGACGAAGCCGCGGAGATCGACGGCGCGTCGCACGCCCAGATCTACTGGACCATGATCCTGCCGTTGGTGACCCCCATCCTCGTGGTCGTCGGGATGCTGTCCTTCATCGCGTCCTTCTCGGACTTCCTGCTCGCCCAGATCGTGCTGCAGGACCCGGACAAGTACACGCTGGCCGTGGGGCTGTACCAGTTCGTCTCCGTGCAGTTCGGGGAGAACTGGGGCGTCTTCACGGCCGGGGCGATTCTGGCGGCGATCCCGGTGGTCGCGCTGTTCCTCTTCCTGCAGCGCTACATCGTCTCGGGCCTGACCGGCGGCGCGGTGAAGGGCTGACCACCAGCTCGCCTGTCCGCACCACCGCCCGGCCACCTCTGCGCCCAACTCACCGGTTCCGCCCGAGAGCAGAGCATCAATGCTCTGCTCTCGGGCGGAACCGGTGAGTTCACGAGGAGGCGAAGCGGGACCGTGCGGGAGGAGAGCGTGCGCGGGAAGGGGCCGGGCGGGCATCGGGGCCTGTCATGATGGGGCGGAACGCACGACGGACCGGACGGGAGGTGGCACGCGGTGCCGCTGGTGGACAACGTGGTGTACGTGGAGGGCCGGCGCGCGTCGACCCCGGAGGACCTGGACGAGACCTACGCGGTGATGCGCGGGCACGGCGGGATGGCCTGGATCGGCCTCTATCGCCCCGAGCCGCCCGAGGTGCAGTCCGTGGCCGCGGAGTTCCGGCTGCACGACCTCGCGGTGGAGGACGCCCTGAAGGGGCACCAGCGCGCCAAGCTGGAGCGCTTCGGGGACACCCTCTTCGTGGTGCTGCGCCCGGCCCGGTACCTGGACGACGTCGAGAAGGTCGAGTTCGGGGAGCTGCACGTCTTCGTGGGCCGCGACTTCGTGGTCACGGTCCGCCACGCCGAGTCCCCCGACCTGGCCGCGGTCCGGCGCCGGCTGGAGGCCGCCCCGGAGCTGCTGGGCGCGGGCCCGCAGGCGGTGCTGTACGGGATCCTCGACGAGGTGGTCGACGGCTACGCCCCCGTGGTCGCCGGTCTCGAGAACGACATCGACGAGATCGAGGACCAGATCTTCGGCGCGGACCGGGACGTCTCCCGCCGGGTCTACGAGCTCTCCCGGGAGGTCATCGAGTTCCAGCGCGCCGTCCACCCGCTGGTGGCCATGCTGGAGGCCCTGCAGCTCGGGGCGGAGAAGCACGGGCTGGGCGTCGAGCTGCAGCAGCGGCTGCGGGACGTGCAGGACCACGCCATCCGGGTGGGGGAGCGCGCCGACGCGTTCCGCGTGCTCCTGCAGAACGCCCTCACGGTGCACGCGACCCTGGTGGGGCAGCGGCAGAACGACGAGATGCAGCGGCTCACCGAGTCGGCCCTGGCGCAGAGCGAGGAGGTGAAGCGGATCTCGTCCTGGGCCGCGATCCTCTTCGCGCCGACCCTGGTGGGCACGGTGTACGGGATGAACTTCGAGCACATGCCCGAGCTCGCGTGGCCGCTGGGCTACCCGCTCGCGCTGCTGGCCATGCTCGGCATGGGGGTGGCCCTCTACGGGGTGTTCAAGTGGAAGCGGTGGCTCTGAGGGGCGCTCTCAGATGCTGTGGCGCATCGCGCGGATCCCCACGGCCAGGCCCAGGGCGGCCAGCAGGACCGCCGCGAGAGCGCCGGCGGCCACGGCCGGATCGCCGAACTGGCCGTTGAACAGGGCCCGCTCCGCGTCGACCATGTAGGTGAGCGGGTTGAACCGCGAGAGCACCTGCATCCATCCCGGACCGGCCTCGAGCGGCAGGAGCATCCCGGACAGCAGCATGAGGGGGAACAGCAGCCCCTGCTGCACGGTCCAGAACATCCAGTCCCGGTTCCGGGAGACGATGGCCAGGGCGTAGCTCAGCGCCCCCAGCCCCACACCGAAGACCGCGAGGATCGCCAGGCCCACCGCCATGCCGGGCAGGGACGGGCGGAAGCCGAAGAACGCGGCGACCCCGGAGATCACCAGGGCCTGCAGCACCAGCGGGACCATCTCCTTGCACGCGCGCCCCACCATGAGCGCCGAACGGGACACCGGGGCCACGAGCATCCGCTCGTGCGCCCCGGACTGGATCTCGAACAGCAGGTTCGAGCCGGTCATGGCGGTGCCGAACAGCGCGATCATCACCACGATGCCCGGCACGAACCACTGGAACGCCTGGTCCAGGGGGAGCCCGGTCATCCCGCCCAGGAGCGGGCCGAAGAAGGCGAGGAACATCAGCGGCTGCATGAGCGAGAAGACCAGGCTGAAGGGGTCCCGGATCACCGGCCGCAGCTCGCGGACGAAGACGCTCACGGAGTCGTGCAGGATCCCCGCCGGGCGGGCCCGCTCGGCGCCGCCGGCGGTCCCGCCGGACGACTCGCGGGTGGTCGGAACGGTCGTCATCGGGGTGCTCCCACGCTCGTGGCCTCGGCGGCCGGATCGGTCTCGGGGTCGTCCGTCTGCTCCTCGCGCAGGCTCCGCCCGGTGAGCCGGAGGAAGACGTCGTCGAGGGTCGGGCGGTCGAGCTCCGCGGTCCGCACGGTGTGGCCGTCCCGGTCGAGCTCGCGCAGCAGGGCGGGCAGCACGCGCTCGCCGTGGTCGACCGCGACGACGACGCGCGCGCCCTCCCCGGCGGGGGCCGCCTCCGGCTCGGCGCCGCCGGCCCCCGCGGCGGCGGCCGCGCGCCGGACGGCAGCCACGGCGGCCGCCGGGCCGGCGTCGATGGTGAGGGCGATCCGGTCCCCGGCCAGGTCCGTCTTGAGCCGGGACGCGGTGTCGTCGGCGATGATCCGTCCCCGGTCCACGACCATGACCCGCTCGGCGAACTGGTCGGCCTCGTCGAGGTAGTGGGTGGTGAGGAACAGGGTGGTCCCGTAGCGCCGGCGCAGCCCGAGGATGTGCTCCCACAGGTTGGCCCGGGACTGCGGGTCCAGTCCGGTGGTGGGCTCGTCGAGGAAGAGCAGCTGCGGGCCGGGGATCAGGCCGAGGGCGATGTCCACGCGGCGGCGCTGGCCGCCGGAGAGCTTCATCGTGGGCCGGCGGACGAGGTCGCCGAGGCCGAGGGCCTCCACGAGCTCGTCCACGCGGCGCCGGGTCTCCGCGCGGCCCAGCCCGTACAGGGCGCCCTGGCTGAGCAGCTCGTCCCGGACCCGCTGGTACTGCCCGGCCCCGTTCTTCTGCCCGATGTAGCCGATCCGGGCGCGCACCTCGGCCGGCTGCCGGGCGACGTCGAAGCCGCACACGGTGGCGGTGCCGCCCGTGGGCCGCAGCAGCGTGGTGAGCATGCGCAGCGAGGTCGACTTGCCCGCGCCGTTGGGCCCGAGGAACGCGGTCAGCGTGCCCGGCGCCACGTCCATGGTCAGGTCGACCACCGCGTGGACGGTCCGGCCGCCGGGCCCGCGGAAGCTCTTGCTCAGCCCGCGGGCGCTGATGATGGGTGGGGTGCTCATGGGTCCACGGTAGAGCGCATCCGGGCCGGCGGCCGCCCGCGGGAGGACGTGGACTGCGGGACGTGCCGGATCCGGTGCCGCGGATGCCCCTGCCGGTGCGCGCAGGGGCCCTGCACGGCCGGTCCGGCGACGCTCCGGACGGGGCGGGCTCTCCGCCCGCCGCGGGCCGGGCGCGGGGACGGGGCGGACCGGGCTTAGAGTCGTGGGCGTGAGCGTCCCCACCACCGCCCTCGATCCCGCACGGGTCCGGCGCGCCCGGATCGCGGTGTCCGCGTTCTTCCTCACCAACGGCGCCCTCTACGCCAACCTGCTGCCGCGCCTGCCGGAGGTCAAGGACGCGTTCGGGCTCTCCAACACCCTCTACGGCCTGGTGGTCGTGGCGTTCCCGCTCGGGGCGATCCTGGTGGGCGCCCTCCCCGCCCGGGCGATCCGCCGCTTCGGCTCCGGCCGGGTGGCGGCACTGGGCACCGTCCTGCTCTCCGGGTGCCTCGCGGCCGCCGGGGCCGGGGCGGGTCTGGGCGCCGGCACGGGGCCGGGCGTGGGAGTGTTCCTCGCGGCGATGTTCCTGGGCGGGGCGCTGGACGCCCACGTCGACACCGCCCAGAACGCCCAGGGGATGGAGGTCCAGCGCGCCCGCGGGCGCTCGATCATCAACTCCCTGCACGCCCTGTGGAGCCTGGGCGCCGTGGCCGGCGGGCTCATGGGCACCGCGGCGCTCGCCCTCGGCGTGCCCCTCGGATGGCACCTGCCGGCGAGCGGGATCGTGTGGAGCGCGGTCGCCCTCGTGGCGCTGCGCTCCGCGCTGAGCCCGGCGGAGGGCCGGGGGCTGCGCACGGTCGGCCCGGACGACCCGCTGCCGGAGGGCACGCACCGGGACGACCCGCTGCCGGACGACCCGTGCCCGGACGGCACATCCTCGGACAGCACGACGACGACGGACCCCGGCGCCGCCGGCTCCCGGCCGGACCCGGACCCCGGGCGCGGCGGGACGGGGCAGCCCTCGGCGGGGCGCATCGTCGTCGTCAGCCTCCTCCCCGTGGCCGTCATCGCGATGGCCGGGGTCATGGTCGAGGACGCCGGGCAGAACTGGTCGGCGGTGTACCTGAGCACCGAGCTCGGCGCTCCTCTGGCCGCCGCGGGGCTCGGGCTCGTGGCGCTCATGGCGGCGCAGTTCGTGGGCCGGATGCTCGGCGACCCCATGACCGACCGCTGGGGGCGCGCCGAGGTGGCCCGCGCCGGCGCCGCCCTGAGCGCGGCCGGGATGCTGCTCGTGGTCCTGGCCCCGGTGCCGGCGGCGGCCGTCGCGGGCTTCGCGCTGGCCGGCTTCGGCTGCGCCACGCTCGTGCCCGCGGCCTTCCACGCCGCCGACGACATCCCCGGGCTGCGGACCGGGACCGGCCTGGCTCTCGTCAGCTGGCTGATGCGGATCAGCTTCCTCGGCCTGTCCCCGGCCATCGGCGTGCTCTCCGACGCCGTCGGGCTGCGGGCGGCACTGGTCGTCGTCCCCGTCTTCGCGGTCGTCGCGGCCCTGATGGCCGGCGTGCTGCGGGAGCGCCGGGCACCCTGACCCGGCCCCGGCCCCGGCCCTCGGCACGCCCGGTGCGCCGAGCCCCCACCCCTGATGGGCCCGGTGCGTCGAGTCCCCACGCCGGTGCCGGATCCCCATGGTTGGACATGGGGATCCGGCGCTGAGCTGGGGATTCGGCGAGGTGGGCCGCGCAGACGTGGGGGCTCGGGACGGGGCTCGGCGGGGCCTGCGGTCCAGGGCTATCCTGGAGCCACCATGTTCCACCACTTCTTCCTCTGACGGGCCCGGATCCCGCGGCGCAGCACGTTCGCCGCGGCGGACCTCTCCGTTGCCCACCCGTCCCCTCGCCAGGAGCCCCGGCCGTCCGCCGCGTGCCGCTCCGCACCACGGAGGAAGCATGTCCACCGTTCCTGTCCACCGTCCCGCCGTGCCCGCGGGCGAGCACGCCCAGCTGACCGCCACCGGGATCCGCCTGGTCCGCGGCTCCCGCACCGTCCTCGACGGACTCGACCTCACGATCACCCCCACCACCCGCCTCGGGGTGGTGGGGGAGAACGGCCGCGGCAAGACCTCGTTGCTGGAGGTGCTCTCCGGCACCCTCCTCCCGGACGCCGGCACCGTCCGCCGCACCGGCACGCTCGCCGTGGTCGACCAGGAGCTGCCCGTGCCTCCCGACGGCACCGTGGGGGACCTCCTGGACCTCGAGCTCACCGCCGAGCACACCGCGGTGGCGCAGGTCGAGTCAGCGGCCCGCGACCTCGCCGCGGACGAGCCGGGCGCGGCGGAGGAGTACGCGCAGGCGCTCACGGTCGCCCAGGCCCTCGACGCCTGGGACGCCGACCGGCGGGTGGACCAGGCCCTGCAGGCCCTGCACGCCGTGACCGACCGCTCCCGGGTGCTCGGCACCCTCTCGGTGGGGCAGCGCTACCGGGTGCGCCTGGCCTGCCTGCTCGGGACCGTCCACGACCTCCTCCTGCTGGACGAGCCCACCAACCACCTCGACGCGGCGGGGCTGACCCACCTGGGCGCGGCGCTGCGCGGCTTCCGCGGCGGCGTGGTCCTGGTCAGCCACGACCGGCGGCTGCTGGGGCAGGTCGCCGACACCGTCCTGGACCTGGACCCCAGCCGGGACGGCCGCCCGCGGTGGTACGGCGGCGGGGTGGCGGGCTGGCGCGCCGGCCGGACCGCCGAGCGCTCCCGGTGGGTGCACGACCACCGGGAGCAGCAGGCCGAGCACGCCCGGCTGGCCGTCGACCTCGAGCGTGCGCGCTCCCGCCTGGTCGACGGATGGCGCCCGGACAAGGGCACGGGCAAGCACACCCGCGCCACCCGGGCGCCGGGGCTCGTCCGGTCGGTGCACCGCCGGCAGGAGGACCTCGACCGGCACCGTGTGGACGTCCCCGAGCCCCCGCTGGTGCCCGCGGTGCCGGAGCTGCCGGTGCTGCCCGGCGTCGAGCTGGTGCGGGCCGAGGGCGTCACGGTGCAGGGCCGGCTGCCCCGGCCCGTCGACGTGGCGCTGGAGTCCGGGGACCGGCTGGTGGTCACGGGCCCCAACGGGGCGGGCAAGTCCACCCTGCTGCAGGTGCTCGCCGGTGTGTCGGCTCCCGGCACGGGCCGGCGCACCGCCGCGCCCGGGGTGCGGATCGGCCACCTGCGGCAGGAGGGGCTCCCGCACGGTGCGCGCTCGGCCCAGGCGGTGTACGAGCAGGAGCTCGTCCGGCTCGTGCTCACGGGCCGGCTGGCCGAGCACGAGGTGGTGCCCCTGGCCGCCCTGGGCCTGCTGGCGGCGCGGGACCGTGAGCGCCCGGCGGCGGAGCTGTCCGCCGGGCAGCGGCGGCGCCTCGAGCTCGCCGTGGTGCTGGCGTCCCGCCCGCACGTGCTGCTGCTGGACGAGCCGACCAACCACCTCTCGATCGCCCTCGTGGACGAGCTCACCGAGGCGCTCGCGGCCACGGCCGCGGCGGTGGTGCTGACCACCCACGACCGGCAGCTCCTGCGGGACACGAAGGGCTGGCCGCGGCTGGGGCTGTGACGGTCCGGAACCGGGTGGACGGCCGCCCGTGGGACGGCCCTAGACTGCGGAGCAGAGGGCGGAGGGGACCGCCACCACGCGCCGGGGTCCGGCGTGCCGGGATGCCGAGGAGGACACCATGAGGATCCGCGCTGCCGTCGTCGAGGGGATCGACGCCCCGTTCGGGCTGGAGGACGTCGAGCTCGCCGAGCCGGGCCGGGGGGAGGTCCTGGTCCGCATCGTCGCGACCGGGGTCTGCCACACCGACGCCATCACCCGCGAGGGCGACATGCCGCTGCCGCTGCCCGGGATCCTGGGCCACGAGGGCGCGGGGGTCGTGGAGCAGGTCGGTGAGGGCGTCACCGCCGTGGCGCCCGGTGACCGGGTGGTCATCGGCTGGCCCTCGTGCGGGGCGTGCCGCAACTGCCTGGACGGGCAGCCCCGGTACTGCCTCCGGACCGGGGAGGCGCTGGTCTCGGGCCGCCGCTTCCGGGGCGAGGACGCCGGGACCTCGGCCTACACCCGGGCCGACGGCTCGCAGCTCTCCGGGCACTTCTTCGGCCAGTCCTCCTTCGCGACCCACTCGATCGTCCTCGCCGACGCGCTGGTGAAGGCGCCCGACGACGTGCCGCTCGAACTGCTCGGTCCCCTGGCCTGCGGGCTGGGCACCGGCGCCGGCGCGGTGCTCAACGAGGCCCGCCCGGAGCCGGGCTCCTCCCTGGTGGTCTTCGGCGCCGGGGCCGTGGGACTCGCCGCGATCATGGCGGCGCGCTGCACCGCCGCCACCACGGTCATCGCCGTGGACCTGCACGACTCCCGGCTCGAGCTGGCCACCCGGTACGGGGCCACCCACGTCATCAACTCCCGCGACGCGGACGTGGTCGCGGAGGTCGCCCGGATCACCGGCGGAGCCGCCGACTACGCCTTCGAGTGCACCGGGGTGGTCCCGGTCGTGGAACAGGCCGCGGAGTGCGTGGGCATGCTGGGCACGCTCCTGCTCATCGGCGGGGCGCCCGCCCAGGCGCGCTTCAGCGTGGACCACCTGCGCACGCTGTGGGGCAAGCGGATCCTGGGCGTGCTGGGCGGCGGCAGCCGCACCGGCAGGTTCATCCCCGCCCTGATCGACCTGCACCGGCAGGGCCGCTTCCCGTTCGACGAGCTGGTGCGCTTCTACGAGTTCGAGGAGATCGAGCAGGCCCTCGCCGACAGCCGGTCCGGTGCCGTGGTCAAGCCGGTCCTGCGGATGCCCCGCTGACCCGGCGGTCCCGTTCCCGCGCCAGGTCCGGGGGCGCAGCGCACACGGTTCAGTCGATCCGCAGCTCGTGGACGCCGCGCTCGAGACCGAGCTCCACCGCGGCGATGACGTCGTCCACGTTGTGCCCGGGCGGCAGCCGGGGCGGCAGGCCGGTCAGGGCGCGGTCCACGAGCCCGGTGTCCATGTGGGGCAGCCGCGCGTCCACCACCGCGATCCGACGACGACGCAGCTCCCGCCGCAGCGACCCCAGCCACGAGGCCATGGCCGCCTTGCTGGCGGCGTAGCCGGCCATGCCGGCCAGCGGCAGCTCCGCGACCACACCGGTGAGGACCGCGACCGCTCCGCCGTCCGCGACGTGGGGCAGGGCCGCCCGGAGCACGGCCATGGGCCCGAGGGCGTTGACCTCGAACAGCTCCTCCACGACGGCCTCGTCCTCGTCGACGGCCGGGCCGAACGCGGCGACGCCGGTGGCGATCACCACGGCGTCGAGGCCGCCGAGCTCCTCGGCCGCCCGGCCGACCACCGCCGCGGCCTCGTCGTGGTCCACGAGGTCCAGGGCGTGGGCCGCGCGCAGGCCGAGCCGGCGCCGCAGCTCCTCGGCGTCCGCGGCGGAGCGGCCGGTCACCACGATGTCGGTGGTGCGCTCGCCCAGCCGTTCGCACAGCCGCTGTCCGAGGACGCCGGTCGCCCCCACCACGAGGATCCTCGCGCCGTTCAGGTCCATGATCCCACTCCTGCCCCCGGTGCGGCCCCGGGACGGGCGCCGTGCTCCGAGCGTACCCAGACGCTCCGACAGCGCCCAGTGCTGTGCAGTTCCACAACGATCGCCCGCGGCCCGCCGCCCACCGTTGTCGGATGCGAACCGACCGGCGTAGATTGCAGTCCTCGGGGCCGGGCCGGGCGGACGCCCGCGGCGCTGGTGCTCCGCGATCGGGGGTCCAACCACATGTCACCGACCACGTCACGTTCGGCCCGGGCGCTGGGTGCCGCGGCCCTGCTCCTCCTGGCCTCCTGCGCCGCCCCGACCGGCGGGGAGCCCTCGGGGGAGGGCACCGGCCCCACCGGTTCCCCGACGGCCACGGCGGCCGGGTCCCCGACCGGCTCGGAACCGGCCACGGGGTCCCCGTCGCCGGCCTCGGCGAGCCCGACCGCCGATCCGACCGGGAGCCCGACGACCGGTCCCACCGCGAGCCCGACCGTCGGCCCCACCGCCACACCGACCCCGGGCCCCACGGGCTCGCCGGCTCCCGCGGAGCTCGTGACGCACTCGGGCACGGCCGCCGACGCGGCGTTCGCCTTCGAGCTGCCCGCCACGTGGCGGGTGGACGGGGAGTTCTCGGGCGTCGGCGGCACGGTCACGGTCGTCGGCCCCGACGGCGCACCGCTCGGCTACCTGACGGTCCTCCAGGCGTGGGGCGCGGAGTGCGGGCCCGACTGCACCCAGCCGGCGGTGGTCCACCTCGGGGACGTCCCGGGCGAGGCGGCGCTGTCCAGCAGCGGCGAGTTCGTGGTGCGCTCCGTGGCCATGGACCTCACCTCCTCGCCCCGGCTGCGCAACGTCAACGGCTGGCAGGACAACGTGCGCCTCATGACGTCGCTGACCGACGCGGACACGCCGCCGCCCACCGCGATGCTGCCGCACGTCATGTACGGTCTGGGGCTGGTCGAGACGGGGGTGGTGGCGTCCAACGGCATCACCTACCGGACGGTCATCTTCAGTTCCGCGCACGACTTCCCGACCATCGCGGCGGCCGAGGAGTACGTCGCGTCCGAGGAGCACCGGCAGATCCAGGCGATGATCGCCTCCTTCCGCGCCTGAACCGCCTCGCTCCCGGCGTCGTTCCCGCGCAGCCCGGCCCGGGCGGAGCGGGAACGACGGGTGCGCGGCCCCGCCTCCTCCCGAAGTCACCGGTCCGACCCGGGACACCGGCCCGTGTGCTCCGATCTCGGGCACACCCGGTGAGTCCGAGGGGATGCGGGAAGAGAGGGGGCGGGTCAGGCGGGGGTGTACCCCATCCGCCGGCTGACCCGCAGGCCGGCCTCCTTGAGGTCGTCGACGAGCTCGGTCATGTGCTGGTCCGTGAACCGGAACGCCGGGCCCGACACGCTGATCGAGGCGACGACCGTGCCGAGATGGTCGCGCACGGGCACGGCCAGGGAGTTCAGCCCGATCTCGAACTCCTCGCACGCGATGGCGTAGCCCCGGGCGGCCACGTCGATCAGCTGCCGTTCCAGCTGCTTGCGCGAGGTGATCGTGCGGCCGGTCAGGGCCCGCAGTCCCTGGGACCGGAGAACGCGGGCCCTGTCCTCGGAAGGGAGCCCGGCGAGGAGCACCTTCCCGCTGGCGGTGGCGTGCAGAGGGGTCAGGCTTCCGATCCAGTCGTGCATGCTGAGCGCGGAGGGCCCCATCTCCTGGTCCACGTTGACGGCCTGGCCCTCCCGGAGGACCGCCAGATTGACCGTCTCGGAGTGGATCCGAGCCAGCTCGCGGATCTCGTCGCGCGCCTCGGCCACCACGCTCAGCCGGCCGGGGATCGCGTGCGCCAGCCGCAGGATCCCGAAACCCAGCTGGTACGGGCTCCCGTCGCTCGGATGGTGCACCAGGCCGCGCAGCTCCAGGGCGCTGAGCAGGCGCGAAGCAGTGGACTTGTGCACTCCCAGCTCCGCGGCCACCTCGGTCACCGTCGAACCACCGGTCCGGGCGAGGACCTCGAGCACCGTGATCGCCCGGTCGACGGACTGGACGCCGCCCGGAGTCACCCCGTCGGAGCCGTTCTGCTCCGTCGCGGCGTCGGAGGTCAGCTGAGGTCTGGGGTTCTGTGGGGACATGACCCCATGGTAGTCATCCGTCATTGTCGTGCTCCCGTCCGCTCCACCCGAGGGCGGCCGGCCCGGCGAGGCCGGCCGCCCGGACCGGGCGCGTCCCGGTCCGGCCCGGTCCGTCAGGTAAGGTTCGTCTCCTTCTTCCGGGCCTGGCCGTTCTTCTGGGCATAGATCGGCTGGCCGGCGGCCGTGGCGTCCACGGCCCGGAACTCGGCTGTGTGCGGGTCCGTGCTCTCCCGGGTGACCAGGGTGAACTTCTGGTGCCCGTACTCGTCGACGGCGTTGCGCACCGCGCGGTTCATCACGGACTCGGACAGGCGCTTGCGCAGCCACATCGGGTCCTGGCGCAGGTCCCGGGCCAGCGCGAAGCACAGCAGGAGCATCACCAGGATGAACGGCAGGGCGGAGACGATCGTCATCCGCTGCAGGCCGCCCAGGGCGGCGGCGGGGTCGTCGCCGCCGGCCAGGAGCATCACCGCGGCGACGCCGCCCATGAGCACACCCCAGAAGACGATGACGGGGCGGGAGGGCTCCAGGCTGCCGCGGGAGCTGAGCGAGCCGGTCACGATGGACGCCGAGTCGGCGCCCGTGACGAAGAAGATCCCGGTGAGCACCATGGCCAGCACGGCGAGGCCGACGGTGACCGCCTGCGGCAGGTCCAGGCCGGTGAACATGTCGTAGATCGCGCTGTCGAAGGAGATGGTCGGGGACCCGTCCACCACCGTGGCGATGCCGTCGCCCGGGTCCGGTGTGGCGTCGGCCCGGCGCTGGATGTCGATGGCCGTGCCGCCGAAGACGGCGAACCACAGCAGGGACACCAGCGAGGGCACCACGAGCACTCCCACCACGAACTGGCGGATGGTCCGGCCCCGGCTGATCCGGGCCACGAACATGCCCACGAAGGGGGTCCAGGAGACCCACCAGGCCCAGTAGAAGATGGTCCACCCCGAGAGCCACTCGCGCATCCCCTCGTCGCCCACGGCCTCCGTGCGGGCGGACATCTCCGGCAGCATCTGCGCGTAGGAGCCGACCGAGGAGGGAATGAGGTTGAGGATGAAGACGCTGGGGCCCACCACGAAGATGACGACCGCCATGAGCAGGGCCAGCACCATGTTGGTGTTCGAGAGGAACTGGATGCCGCGGGCGATGCCGGAGACGGCCGAGGCCACGAAGCAGAACGTCAGCACCGCGATGACGGCCACCAGCATCGGGGTGGTCACCTCGGCGACGACGCCGTTGAACTGCAGGCCGCTGCCGATCTGCAGGGCGCCCAGGCCGAGCGACGCGGCCGTGCCGAACACGGTCGCGAAGATGGCGAGCATGTTGATGATCTTCCCGCCGACGCCGTCCACGGCCCTGCGCCCGAAGATCGAGACGAACGCCTCGGAGAGCAGGTTCTTGCGGCCCAGGCGGAAGGTGCCGTAGGCGATGGCGATGCCGACCACCGCGTACATCGCCCACGGGTGCAGCGTCCAGTGGAACAGGGACGTGGCCATCGCCGCCTCGATGGCCTCGGCCGTCTGCGCGTCGGCCGTGGCCGGCGGCGGGGAGATGTAGTGGTACAGCGGCTCGGCGACGCCGTAGAACATCAGGCCGATGCCCATGCCGCAGGCGAACATCATCGAGATCCACGACACCGTCCGGAACTCCGGGCGCTCACCGTCCTGGCCCAGCGGGATGTTGCCGAACCGGCCGACGGCCAGCCAGAGGACGAAGACCACGAACAGGGAGGCCAGCAGCACGAAGAGCCATCCGGTGCTCTCCAGCACCCAGCCCAGCGCCACCGTCGAGGCGCTGGACAGGCTCTCCGTGTTGAGGAACCCCCACAGCACGAAGGCGACCACGAGAGCGCCGGTGACCGCGAAGATCGTCCGGTCGAGGCCTTCCAGGCCGGCGCGGAACGACTTCCTCCGCTCGGCGACCCCGACCTTCAGCTCGTCGAGGATCGCGGCCTCCTCGGCCTCGGCCTCGTGCAGCAGGGTCGTGTCGTCCACGGGCGGAGTCGCGGGCGGTGCCGTCGACCCCTCCTCGGGCGTGGGGTCCACGCGATAGTCGTCGTTGCTCATCGGATGCTCTCCTGGCTCTTCGGGCCGGCTTGCCCGGGGACGGTGTCGCCGATCTTGTCGGTGATCCAGTCGTGGAAGGCGCCGATGTGGTGTTCGGAGGGGACGAGGACGCCGCCGGTGGCGTA
>NZ_JAVFWZ010000116.1:0-551 GCF_040981245.1 Kocuria cellulosilytica
ACCTGCCGTCTAGACGAACAGGAGCACCACGACCGCGGCGGGGGCCGTCCAGCGCAGCGACTTGCCGGTCAGGTTGTGCACCAGCCCGAGGAGCGTGCAGCACACCACGGCTGAGGCCACGGAGGCCCACCCGCCGAGGACGAGCCCGGGCAGGGCCAGCAGGGCCCCCAGCACCAGCCCGCCCACCGGGGCCGCGCGGGTCCACGGGGCCGGTCGGTGCAGCTCCGCGGCCCGCTGCACGCACGTCAGCACCAGCGCCAGGAGCAGGGACCGGCCCACGTGGTAGGCGGCGAAGCCGACCATGCCCAGCCACGCGCCCCCGCCGTAGTCGGCGTAGAGGTCGAGGTAGAGCTGGATCGGCTGGAGCCGCCACTGGCCCACGAGGAAGACCGGCAGGATCACCCCCAGCAGCACCGCGGCCACGAACAGCACGAGGGCGGTGGTGGTCCGCCGGTGGTCGACCGCGGGGGAGAGCTCGGCGGCGGAGGGCAGGGGGACCGCGGGATCGGCCGCGCGGTGGCGCAGCCACGCCACCAGTCCGCGCTGGACCC
>NZ_JAVFWZ010000117.1:0-551 GCF_040981245.1 Kocuria cellulosilytica
GGGCAGGTAGGACAGCACCTGCTCGGCACGGACCAGGGAGTCCCCCAGCAGGTAACCGATCAGCACCACGGTCGGCGCCCAGCTCACCGCCCCCAGAACGTTGGCCAGCAGGAACTTCCGCCGCGGCATCCCGATCATCCCCGCCACCGGAGGCACCAGGGCCCGCACCACGGTGATCCACCGGGCAGCGAAGACCGCCCCCACCCCGCGCCGGCTCACCAGATCCAGGGCCTTCTCCCACCGCGACGGACCGATCAGCCGCCCCAGGGCCTTCTCCCGCAACCGGGGGCCGAAGCACCGGCCGATGAGGTAGCCCACCTGATTTCCGGCCACCGCTGCCACCACAGCCGCCGGGAGGAGCACGGCCATCGAGAGGCCGCCGGCCCCGGCCAGCAGCCCGGCCATCAGCAGAGCCGTCTCCCCGGGCAGGAACAACCCCAGGAACACCGCCGACTCCAGGAACACCAGCATGAGGACCAGCGCGTACACCGGCCACCCGCTCAGCTCGAACAGCCACTCCACCACGACATCCACCTGCTCGTGCCTCACCT
>NZ_JAVFWZ010000118.1:0-550 GCF_040981245.1 Kocuria cellulosilytica
CTGACCCGCATCGCGATCCGTGACGTCGGCGCCCTCTATCCCGCCGACCACATGCCGGCGGTGGGCCGGCAGCTGGCGGACCTCGCCGCCGCGGCCCTCGAGGCCGCCCTCGCCGTCTCGCGCGCGGAGGCCGCGCAGAGCTGGGCGCCCGAGCTCGTCGACCGGGTGCGGCTCGCCGTCATCGGGATGGGCAAGTGCGGGGCCCGGGAGCTCAACTACATCTCCGACGTCGACGTCGTCCACGTCATGGCCGTGGACGGCCCGGCGGACGGGGGCTCCGACGAGGACGCCCCCGGACCGGACGGCGCGGAGGCGACGGGCATCGCCACGGCCCTGGCCGCGGGCACCGCCCGGGCGATCATGGCCCGGGCGGCCGAGCCCCCGCTGTGGGAGGTGGACGCCAACCTCCGCCCCGAGGGCAAGGACGGGCCGCTCGTGCGCACGCTGGAGTCGCACGTGCGCTACTACGAGCGCTGGGCGGAGTCCTGGGAGTTCCAGGCCCTGCTCAAGGCCCGGCCGATCGCCGGGGACCCGCAGCTCGGGGAGTCCT
>NZ_JAVFWZ010000119.1:0-549 GCF_040981245.1 Kocuria cellulosilytica
CAGGACCACGTGTGCCAGGCCCAGCAGCAGCACGAGGTCCGAGCCGGGGGTCGGCTGCAGGTGCAGACCGCCCCCGTCCTCGGTCAGCCGCGCCGTGGTGGTGCGGCGGGGGTCCACCACGATCAGGCCGCCGTGCTCCTGGGCGTGGCGCAGGTGCTGGACGAACGGCGGCATGGTCTCGGCCGGGTTGGTCCCCAGCAGCAGCACGGTGTGGGCGTCGTCGAGGTCCGTCACCGGGAAGGGCAGGCCGCGGTCCATCCCCAGCGACCGGTTGGCCGCGGCCGCGGCGGAGGACATGCAGAACCGGCCGTTGTAGTCGATCCGCGAGGTCCGCAGCGCCACCCGGGCGAACTTCCCGAGCTGGTAGGCCTTCTCGTTGGTCAGCGACCCTCCGCCGAAGACGCCGACCCCGTCCCGGCCGTGGCGCTCCTGCGCCGCCCGGAACTCCCCGGCCATCCGGTCCAGGGCCGTGGCCCAGGACACCTCCCGGAAGACCCCGTCCGCCCCGCGCAGCAGGGGTGCCGTGAGCCGCGAGGGGTGGGCCAGCAG
>NZ_JAVFWZ010000120.1:0-547 GCF_040981245.1 Kocuria cellulosilytica
GTAGTCCGTGGTGTTCTTGCTGCCGTAGTTGCACCCGATGTCGCACTCCCCGCACAGCCGGCACGCGTAGCGCTGCCTGCGGTGCAGGTTGTCCTCGGGCACCCCGACCGGAATGCCGGGCACCGGATCCGGGGTCCCGAAGGAGACGGCCAGCTTGGGCAGGAACCAGTCCGTGCCGTGCCTCCGTGCGGCCGACTGCATGGCCAGCGTCTTGGGCGTCCTCGCGTAGGGGTCGCGGTCGAAGGGGTACGGCGTGCCCCCGAGCATGCGCTCGGCGGTCTCGTAGTGCGGATCCAGGTCCGCCCGGGAGACGGGCCAGTGCTCGTAGCCCCCGGCACGGGGGGATTCCTGCACGAACCACTGCTCCGGCTTCCGGAGCAGGACGTTCGCGTAGATCAGGGACCCTCCACCGAGCCCGCTGGCGACCACGGCCTCGAGCCCGCGGAAGGACCAGATGTCGAACAGGCCGTGCAGCCCCTGGCGCGGGTCCCAGAAATTGGCGGCCATCTCGCGGGGGCTGCGCGCGAAGCTGCCGGGCGGATAGCGC
>NZ_JAVFWZ010000021.1:0-5191 GCF_040981245.1 Kocuria cellulosilytica
TTGCGCACGTGGAACACGTAGTCGAACAGCAGCAGGCCGACGATCGCGACGATCGTCACGGCCCACACGGTGGGAGAGACGTCCATGGGAATTGGCTTTCCGGGTCGGGTGCAGGACCGCCGTAAGTCTCTCCGCCGCACCGGCAGGGACCGCTGTGGTCCGTGCTGCCGAGCTGGGCCGCTGCGTCCGGCCGGGAAACGACTTCCCGACGTACTGACGTCCGCAGCGCTGAGGGATACTCCCCTAAAGCTCTCCCGATTCTATCCGAGGATCCGTGCCGCCTCTGTCATGAAGGACACACCCCGGACTGCGTGGCCCTGGGCCGGGGTCACGGAGGGACGACCGCTCCGCGGGAGAAGCCGAGAGCAGCCGGGGAGAGAGGAGTGGGCGCCACGGTCGGCCTGTGGTGATCTGCCGGCTGAAGCGTGATGTGGTGCGCAGGTCCCGGGTGACTGGCTGCGGCGCACCCCCTGAGGGATCAGCCGGCCGCCTCGGTCGCGGTGGTCCCATGCTGGGGCAGGCGAGAGATCCGGACCCGTTCCACGCGGGTGCGGTCGGTGGCCAGAACCTCGAGCCGGAACTCGTCCACCTCCACGACGTCGCCGGGGCGGGCGACCCGGCCCAGCCGCTCCATCACGAACCCGCCCACGGTCTCGTAGACGCCCTCGGGAATGGTCAGGCCGGCTTCGGCCGGGACCTCCTGAATGATCAGCCCGCCGTCGACCAGGACGGTCTCGCCGGAACGCAGCACGGTGTCCTCGTGCTCGCGAGCCCCGGTGTCGAACTCGTCATAGATCTCGCCCACGAGCTCCTCGACGAGGTCCTCCAGGGTCACGATGCCGGCGGTGCCGCCGTACTCGTCGACCACGACCCCGACGTGGTGACCCCCCTTGCGCATGAACTGCAGCGTGCGCAGCACGTGGTTGGTCCTGGGCAGGAACGGGATCGGACGCACGATCTCGGCCAGGGTGCGCGGCGGGGCCTCGATCACCCCGTCGCCGTCGGCGTCGGCCACCACGAGGTCGCGGATGTGCACGAAGCCCAGCACGTCGTCGATGTCCTCCCCGGTGACCGGGTAGCGGGAGTGCGGCAAGGACAGCGCGGTGCGGTAGGCCTCGGTGACGGGCAGGGTGCCGTCCAGGAACTCGACATCGGTGCGCGGGCGCATCACCTCGGCCAGACGACGCTCTCCGGCCTCGAAGACGTCGGTGAGGATCGACCGCGACACCGGGCCGATCCCGCGGGTGTCCACGACCATCTCCCGGATCTCGTCGGCGGAGACTTCCTCCGTGGCCGCGTGCGGGTCTCCGCCGAGCAGGCGCACCACCGTGTTGGTGGAGGCCGAGAGCAACCAGATCACCGGGCGCATCAGTTTGGCGAACAGGTTCAGCGGCGGGGCCAGGACGCGGGTGAAGCCCACGGAGCGCTGCATGGCCAGACGTTTGGGCACCAGTTCCCCGAACACCAGGGAGAGGTAGGCGATCACCAGGGTCATTCCGATCAGCGCCACGGTCTGGGCCGCCGAGGCCGAGAGCCCGGCTTGTTCGAGCAGCGGGGCGATGTCCGGGGCGATCGTGGAGGCGCCGTAGGCGGAGGAGAAGAACCCGGCCACCGTCACACCGATCTGCACGGCCGAGAGGAACAGGTTGGGGTTGCGCACCAGGGCCGCGGTGCGGGCGCCCTTGCGCCCGGAGCGTTCGATCTTCTTGATCTGGCTCTCGCGCAGGCTCACGATCGCCATCTCGGTGCCGGCGAAGACACCCCCGATCACCACGAAAGCCAGCACGAGCAGAAGATTGACCAGGGTGTCGGAGTCCATGGATTCCACGCTACCGGCCCGGTGCTCAGGGGCACCGGCCTACCGCTCCGGACGGGCCCGGCAGAAGCTGAGCGTCCCCACGGTCGAGCAGCACCGGTGCGCCACGACCCGCAGACGCGGCCCAGGTCCATCCCGGCCCCTCGTCGTGTCTATTCCCGGTGGAGCTTGTCCTGGAGCACCCCGGCGGCCTCTCCTTCAGGATGGACTGCTCGGTAGTTTCGTAGAACCGGGCGTCCGGGGTTGGTCAGCCGGTCGGCGTTGTCTCCTCGGGCTGGGCGACGGTCACGTTGTCGGCTCGTAGGAAGGGCTGGCCGTGGTAGTAGGCCAGTTCATCGGGACCGGGATCTCCTCCCACGTTCTCTTCGACCACCGGGGGGTTGAACACCTCGTGGATCGTACCGGTGACGGAGATGGTGTCTCCAGCCTCGGGACTGGCTTCCTCCGGGTTGTAGAACACCAGCAGCGGCGCCAGGGTGGTGTCCTCAGCGCCGGTGATCGTGAAGCCCACCGGAGCGACGATCTCCTGGACCTGTCCGGTGACGATCACCTCCATGCCGCCGTAGTCCTCCCGCATGTCGACGAAGGCGCTGTCGTAGGGGCCGATGTACGGCTCCGTCGGCTCTCCGCCTTCCAGGATCCCGTCCTGCTGGGTGCTCTCGGTCTCCTCGACCGGGTCTGCCGTGTCTGTCGTTCCCGCGCCGCAGGAGGTCAGTCCCAGACCGGCGACGGCGAGGGCGGCTGCGGCGGTCGTGCGGAGAGTGGGGCGTTGGGACGGTGTCACGGTGAACCTCCTGCAAGTGGGGCGCCAACGGGCATCCGGGTGGCGTGTGGACCGGCTGATCCCCGACCGTAGGCACAGGTGAGGGGCGGAAACAATGAAGAGGCCACCCGCGGGCGGGGCCGGCGCACATCGTGATCGTCCCGTGACCGACCGGCCAGTAGCCGGGCGATGAACCCGGGGTCGAGCTGCCAGGATCAGTCGGATCCGGGGGAGCTCTTGGCCTGGACGGTGTGGGTGAGGGTCATCAGCAGCAGTCCGCCGACGAGGTTGCCGGCGACCGCCAGGACGAAGTTCTGCCCCAGGTCCCCGACGGTCACGGCGGCACCGAGCCAGATCCCGAACAGCAGGTGCAGCCCGGAGACGACGACGTGGTCGAAGGGGCCCAGGGCGAGGAAGACCCCGACCAGGTAGGCCAGCACGATGCGGGCGGTGGCCGAGTCCGCGGCGTGCAGCAGGTAGGAGAGCAGGGTCAGCAGCGTGCCGGCGGCCACGGCGCGGGCGAAGGTCGCCCATCCGCTCTTGGCCGCGATGTCCTCGGCCACGGACACCAGGACCTCGTGGGCCCCGGCCGGCAGGGCGCCCTCGACGGTGAAGACCGCGGCCATGACCGTTCCGCCCACCAGGTTGAGCACCAGCACCAGGGCCCACAGCCGGCCCAGCCGGAACCACACCGAGGGCCCCTGTTGGTCGATGGCCGCGGCGACGGGGTCGAAGAAGTTCTCGGTGAACAGCTCGGAGCGTCCGATCACGAGGAAGACCACGCCGGTGCCGAAGGCCAGGGCTCCGGCCAGTTTGCCGGGGCCGGTGCCGAAGCCGGGGGCGATCAGCTCCTCGGCCATGGCCAGGGCGACGATGCCGAAGACGATGGTGACCCCGGCGATGAACCCGGTCGAGGCCTGCTCCAGGGGCGGCATGGTCAGCCGCCGCGCTCCCTCCTCCTTGGCGCGGTCGTAGATCTCGTCGGGGTCCGGTGCGCTCATGGACCACACCTACTCCACCGGTTGCTCAGGGGCAATGAGCCCTCTGGTCGTTCTCCGGTGGATCGGTGAGTCGGCAGAGTCCTCACGGGACTCAGAAGGATGCGCTCGGTCGGGGGGCGGTCTCCGTGCGGTCCAGCAGCTCGGCGAGGGCATCGTTCACGGCCTGGGGGTGGGTGAGGTTGACCATGTGCCCGGCGCCGGGGACGCGCACGAAGCGGGCGCGGTCCCCGATGGTCTCGGCAAGGAACTTGCCGCGCTGCCAGGGGATGGTCCGATCACGGTCGCCGGTGAGGACCAGTGTCGGGATCCGCCGGAGGACGCTCAGGGAATCGGTGCGGTGGTAGGCCACCATGGCCGGGTAGAAGGCGGACACCACGGACTGCGGGGTGCGGACCCACGTGTCCTGCACCCCCGAGAAGACCTCGGGCGAGGGCTGGTCGTCGCCGAAGAGCTGCATGAGCAACCATCGGCGCCCCCAGGGCCGGCGGAAGGAAGTCACCCGGTCGATGACAGGGGCGAGGAGCCACAGTGCCCAGGCCGTTGCCTGGGCCAGGCCGGCGCGCACGGCGACGTGCGCCACTGGGTCGGGCATCTCCATCTTCGGCAGATGCCCCGCAGCCGCGGACAGCAACGCCACCCCGGTGATGCGGCCCCCGAAGAGTTCGGGGCGCTGACCGGCCAGTGAGATGACTGCCATCCCGCCCATGGAGTGGCCCACGAGCACGATCGGTCCTTCGCCCGCCTGCTGGTCGATGACTTCCCCCAGATCCTGGCCCAGCCGGTCGATGCTGGCCGACCGGTAGGTCCCCCAGCCGCTGCGGCCGTGGCCGCGCTGGTCGAAGACCACCACCCGGGCACGCCGTTCCAGGGCCTGGCACTGGTACCGGAACTCCTGGGCGGCGGAGGCGAACCCGTGGGCGAACACCACGGTCACCGGGGCGTCGGCCCGGCCCAGGGCCTCCGTCCACAGCTCCACCCCGTCATCGGTGCGGACCCCGGCCGGGCCGTCCGCCGTGCGGGAAACCGGAACGAGGAACCGCACAGCACCACTGAGGGCTGCCACGGCCGCGCCGGACAGAAGCACCCACGGCGCGGTGGTCCTGTCGCGGGCTCCGGTCCCGCTGCTGATCCTGCCGCTCATCCTCTTCTCCTTCTCTACAACGTGACTGGCGGAATGACTGGGTCCTCCCGGTTCCGCTCCGCCTGCAACTCAGGAGGAATCCTCCCGGAGGCCTACGAATCGGTCGACCGGGACAGGTTGGTCGTCGTATGGCATATCAGTGAGGGCTGGCAGCCAGGTGGCCGCTCGGGGAATCCGACGGCGCCCGTCCCCGAGGCTGTCGGCCACCGATGGTGGCGACTGGTGCCATCACCACCCAGGCCGGCCGGCGACAGATCACTCGGTCAGAGACGGTTCCGGCCACGCTAGCAGCGCCTTGTGAAAGTTCTGGTCCGCACCGTCCGGGCCGCCGCGTTCAAGAGCACGTCAGACAGCCGCGCGAGGAACTTTGCCCTGCACCGGGGAGCAGGGTCCTGCGGACGGGCGTGCCCGTAGGGTGAGCGGATGGACATCGCGCATCTGTTGTGGAACTCCGTCCCGCCGTGGGCCAC
>NZ_JAVFWZ010000121.1:0-544 GCF_040981245.1 Kocuria cellulosilytica
CGTGGCGGAGATCCACGTGGCCGCCGAGCACGCGAAGACGGCGAGCGCCGCGAGCAGCGTGGCGGTCACCACCCTGGCCCTCCGGGACCACCGCACCCGGGGGGCCGCGGGAGCCTCAGCCACGCCCGGCACCGGCGCCCGGCACGGCGGTGCGCTCGAGGTCGAGCTCGCGCAGCCGCTCGGCGAGGAGCACGGCCCGCAGGGGTGCGGTGGCCTTGTTGAGGGACTCGAGGGCCTCCGCCTCCGGGTCGGAGTCGGCGACGATGCCGCCGCCGGCCTGCACGTAGGCCTTGCCGTCGACGAGCAGGGCGGTGCGGATGGCGATCGCCATGTCCATGTCCCCGGCGAAGTCGAGGTAGCCGACCACCCCGCCGTAGACGGCCCGGCGCAGCGGCTCGTACTGGTCGAGCAGGCGCAGGGCGCGCGGCTTGGGCGCCCCGGAGAGGGTGCCGGCGGGGAAGGTCGCGGAGAGGACGTCGTAGGCGGTGGCGTCCGGGCGCATCCTCCCGACGACGTTGGAGCACAGGTGCATGATGTGGCTGAA
>NZ_JAVFWZ010000122.1:0-541 GCF_040981245.1 Kocuria cellulosilytica
GTCCTGCACCGGCTGCTCAGCTCGTACTGACCCGCCGCGCCCCGACCCCCGCACCCGACGAGGACCTCATGCCCCGCACGGACGCCCCGTCGCCCGAGACCCTGCTGCCCGACGAGCTGCTCACCACCTTCCGCGAGCGCGCGGACGGCTACGACCGGGAGAACCGCTTCTTCGACGAGGACTTCGCGGACCTGGTCCGCATCGGCTATCCCCTGATGCTGGTGCCGCGCGAGCACGGGGGCCTCGGGTTCACGCTGCGGCAGGCCGCGGCGGCTCAGCGCCGGCTCGCGTCCGCGGCACCGGCCACGGCCCTGGGCATCAACATGCACCACGTGCTGGTGGGCGTGGCGCACACGCTGCGGCTGCGCGGCGACGGGCGCGCCCGGCGGATCTTCGAGCAGGCCGCGGCCGGGGAGATCTTCGCCTTCGGCATCTCCGAGGCGGGCAACGACGCCGTGCTCTTCGACGCGGTGACCACCGCGGAGGCCGACGGCGACGGGTACCGGGTCACCGGCACCAAGATCTTCACCTCGCTCTCCCC
>NZ_JAVFWZ010000123.1:0-541 GCF_040981245.1 Kocuria cellulosilytica
CACCTGCCCACGTCCTGGACGGACAAGGGCCTGCTCCCCTGACCGGCGCCTCCTCCTGCCCTTCGTGGACGCGCCCGGGGGAGGTCACGGGATCCCGTGGCCTCCCCCGGGTGCGTCCGGGCGGGGGTCAGGCCGCCGCGTGGGGCGCGCCCATCCCCGGGTCCACCTGGTGCGGACCGGCGGCGGAGGGCCGAATGTCGAAGTCGAAGATCGCGGTGGGGATGTACACGGTGGCGCACGAGTTCGGGATGTCGACCACCCCGGAGAACCGGCCCTCGATCGGCGCGGCCCCCAGCAGCAGGTACGCCTGCTCCGGGGAGTAGCCGAACCGGGTGAGGTAGTCGACGGCGTGCAGGCAGGCCCGCTGGTAGGACAGCTGCGAGTCCAGGTAGCGCTGCTCGCCGTCGAGGGTCACCGAGGTGCCGGAGAAGGAGATCCACTCGCTGTACTGCGGGTCCGTGTTGCCCGGGAGGAAGATCGCGTTCTCCGTCACCCCGTAGGTCTCCATCCCGCCCTTGAGGACGTCCACGTGGAAGTCGAT
>NZ_JAVFWZ010000022.1:0-2072 GCF_040981245.1 Kocuria cellulosilytica
GGTGGAGCCGGGCAGGGTGGAGATCAGGGACTCCGAGACAACGTTGGTGGACAACTCTCTACTCCTTGGGTGTGCGGAACGATCCGATGGACGGAATGAGTGGTGGATGCAGGGAAGGGCTCAGGAGGATGCCGGCGCCGCGACCTGGCCGGCGGCGGCTGCTGCCAGGCCGGCGGCGGCGATCCGGGCGGCGGCGTGCTTCTCGAGGGTCTTGCGCCAGCGGAGGAACTGCTTGGCCTGATTCCAGCCCAGCACCGCCACCGGCTCCTCACCCGCGTAGTAGACGGCCAGGAAGGAGTCCTCGTCCGGCCCGCCCTGCTCGTAGACCACCCGGTCCCCGGCCCCGGCGTCCCCGACGAACTGCAGGCGGGTGCCGTACTGGTTCGACCAGAAGTACGCCGGCTTCACCGCCGGCAGCGCGGCCAGGTCGGTGCCCAGCAGGGCGCCCACGGCCACCGCGGGCCGCTCGGCCGCCCCGGTCCAGTGCTCCACCCGGTGGTGCCGGCCCGAGACCGGGTCCAGCCACGCCGCGCAGTCACCGACCGCCACGACCCCGGGCACGTTCGTGCGCCCGACCTCGTCGCAGAGCACCCCGTTGCCCAGCTCGATCCCCGAGCCCTCCAGCCAGGACGTGTTGGGCACCGCACCGATCCCCACGAGCAGCACGTCGGTGGGCAGCACCCGCCCACCCGCCAGGCGCACCGCGGTGACAGATCCGTCCGAGACGTCGAAGTCCTCGACGCCGGCACCGCACAGCAGCTCCACCCCGGCCTGGGCGTGCAGCCCGGCCACCACCGCGCCCAGTTGCGCGCCCAGCGGGCCGCACAGCGGGGTCGATGCCTTCTCCAGCACCTTGACCTCCAGGCCCAGCTTGTGGGCCGTGGAGGCGACCTCCGCCCCGATGAACCCGGCACCGATGACCACCAGGTGCCCCCCGCGCCCGATCAGGTCGCGCAGCTTCCGCGCGTCCTCCAGGGTGCGCAGGGTCACCACGTTGTCCAGACCCGCGATCTGGGGCAGCGACCGCGGCGAAGCGCCGGTGGCGATCACCAGGCCGTCGGCGTGCAGCGTCCGCCCGTCCTCCAGCACCACCGAACGCGTGCCCACGTCGAAGGACACCGCCCGCACGCCCAGCACCCATTCGGCGCCCAGGTCCTCGGACTCGGTCTCCAGCGCCAGATCCTCGAGCTGGAAGGTGCCGGCCAGGAACTCCTTCGACAGGGGCGGCCGGTCGTACGGACGTTGCGGGTCGTCACCGACAATGACCAGCCGACCGGCAAAACCTTGCGCGCGAGCGGCCCGGGCGGCCGAGAGACCGGCCAGGGACGCCCCGACAATGACGAGGGACTCCATGGGAAACCCCTTTCGGAGGAGTGCGGAGAAATGACCCAGGACCACGCGGGGGAAGAACGGCTGGTGGACCTGCAGGAGCGTAATGCGCAACCTGGTTCGTAATGTGCCACCAGCGTGACCTGCGCCACTTCGGCTTGTCAAGCATTTCGTGCCACCGCTCGGGCGGCTCCAGGGCAGACGCCGCGAACGGCCCGTGCGGGGCCGTAATCCGCGGCAGCGCTCGTCGACGGTTCCGCCAATGTTGCGCACTATGAACTGCGTTGCACTCTTTGAGGCGAGGGTCCCGGCCACCGTCCGCCCCCGGTCGCCGGCGGGGGCGGTCCGATGGCAGGGTCTCGCTCTGCGCGGGCGCGCAGGAGGCCCGTCCCGGTAAGAGGTCCCCGGCCGGGCTGCGCCGGGATCGACGGACAGGCGGCGGAGGAGCACCGCAGGTCCGCGGAGGGCGCGGTCTGCGCCGTTCACGCCTCGAAAAGGGCCTGTGCCGGGCGTTCGTGAACCCGCCGCGCGTCGACGAGCCGGTCACCGCGTTCGTGCTCCACCGCGCCGGCCTGGCGGACTACGTCTGAGCGCCCCCCGGACGGCGCCGGCCCCCGCACCGGGGGACAGTGCGGGGGCCGGCGCCGGGCAGCCGGGTTCAGCGTTCGCGCCCCCCGCGGATGAAGGCCTCCAGATCCGCCCGCGCCACGTCGTCGGGCAGCTGCACGTGCGGGGACTTCATG
>NZ_JAVFWZ010000124.1:0-540 GCF_040981245.1 Kocuria cellulosilytica
GCGTCCGGGAAGAGCTCGGGCGCGAGGGGGCGGGGGCGCGTCCGCCCGGGCGCCCAGCGGGCACGGCACCCGACCACGACCGGGCCCTCCCACGCGGCCAGCGACGCGTCCGTGCCCGGAAGCGTCCTCGGGACGTCGAGCCCGGCGCGGGACGCGCGCTCGGCCAGGCTCACCTCGTCCAGCGCGGCGGCCAGGACCTCGGGGGCGGGGTGGGCCACCGCCGCGGGAATGTGCCGTCGGTAGGCGGAGACGGCGGCCGTCCAGTCGTCGCCGGCGCCGAGGACGAGGTCGTAGGACCCCTCGGCGACCGCCCGGCGGACGCCGTCGATGAAGTCGCTGCCGTCGCCGCGGGGGCACGGCACCTCGTGGCGGACCGCGGCCGCCCGGGCGGCCCCCAGCAGGCCCGGTCCGGCCGGGGCGCCGACGCCCACGGTCCAGCCGGCCCGTCCGAGGGCCCGCGCCCCGGCATGTGCCCCCCGGTCCCCGGCCGGGCCCACGATCAGCGCCCGCCGCGGGGCCGGGTCGGGTGCGCCGGGGTCG
>NZ_JAVFWZ010000125.1:0-538 GCF_040981245.1 Kocuria cellulosilytica
CACATGGCTTCGGACTCCACTCCTGCCGAGATCCAGACCTTTGCCCCCAGCACTGATTTCACGGCCCAGGCCAACGTCGGCGCCGAGCTCTACGACCAGGCCGAGGCCGAGGGGGTCGATTTCTGGGCCCGTCAGGCGCGCGAGCTGCTGACCTGGAACAAGGAGTTCACCGAGGTCCTCGACTGGTCCAACCCCCCGTTCGCCAAGTGGTTCCAGGACGGCACCCTCAACGCCTGCTACAACGCCGTGGACCGCCACGTCGAGGCCGGCAACGGGGAGCGGGTCGCCATCCACTTCGAGGGCGAGCCCGGCGACAGCCGCAGCTACACCTACGCCCAGCTCAAGGACGAGGTCTCCCGGGCCGCCAACGCCATGGAGAGCCTGGGCGTGGCCAAGGGCGACCGCGTGGCCCTGTACCTGCCGATGATCGCTGAGGCGGTCATCGCGATGCTGGCCTGCGCGCGCATCGGCGCGATCCACTCCGTGGTCTTCGGCGGCTTCTCCGCGGACGCCCTGCTCTCGCGCGTCGAGGACGGCC
>NZ_JAVFWZ010000126.1:0-538 GCF_040981245.1 Kocuria cellulosilytica
CGACGGGATGGCGACCTACCGCACGTTCATCGAGCGCGCCGCGGAGCTGGTCCACCGCTACGGCGGCTCGGTCTCCGGGGAGCACGGCGACGGCCGCGCCCGCTCCGAGCTGCTCGCCACCATCTACTCCCCCGAGGCCCTGGCCGCCTTCGCGGAGTTCAAGCGCGTCTTCGACCCGGACGGGTTCTTCAACCCGGGCGTGCTCGTGGACCCCGAGCCCATCGACCAGGGCATCCGTCCCGGTCCCGGGGCACGGACGTTCGCGCTCACGCCCGTGCACGCGTTCTCCCGCGACGGCGGATCGTTCTCCAGCGCCGTGAACCGGTGCGTGGGCGTGGGCTCCTGCCGCTCGGACGTGGGCGCCATGTGCCCGTCCTTCCAGGCGACCCACGACGAGGTGCACTCGACCCGGGGCCGCGCCCGGTCCCTGGCCGAGATGCTGCGCGGGGAGTCGATCACGGACGGCTGGAAGTCGAAGGAGACCCTCGAGGCCCTGGACCTATGCCTGTCCTGCAAGGCCTGCGCCACCGAGTGCCCG
>NZ_JAVFWZ010000127.1:0-537 GCF_040981245.1 Kocuria cellulosilytica
GGCACCTTCGGCCGGGCACGGGTCGCCAGGTCCTGGTGGGTCACCACGATGTCGAAGTCGTCGGTGAGGTTGGCGATCGCCGCGTTCGTGACCTTGACGTCGCTGAAACCGGCTGCCTTCACCTTGTTGCGCAGCACCGAGGCCCCCATCGCGGAGGACCCCATCCCGGCGTCGCAGGCGAACACGATGTGGCGCACCGGCCCACCCTCGGCCAGCGCCTGGGCGCTGTCGCCGCCGGTGTCGGCGCCGCCGCTGGTGCCCACGATGGCGGAGGAGACGGAGGACTTCTTGCCCTTCATCGTCTCCATCCGGGTGGTGGCCTCCGCGAGATCGCCCTCGCCCTTGTCCTTGGAGGCCTTCAGGATCACCGCCGCCACCAGGAACGTCACCACCGTGGCGATCGCCACACCGGACAGCACCCCCAGGTAGTTGCCCACCGCAGGCGGGGTCTGGGCCATCAGGGCAATGATCGACCCCGGCGCCGCCGGAGCCTGCAGCCCCGCCCCCAGCACCGTGAAGGTCAGCACGCCCGAGGCG
>NZ_JAVFWZ010000023.1:0-1786 GCF_040981245.1 Kocuria cellulosilytica
AGCTGATTTGGTTCTAGGAAAACACTCTGGAAAGAGTGGCCATAGAAGGTGATAGCCCTGTATCTGAAAGGGCCATTTCAGTGAAGACGAGTAGGGCGGGGCACGTGAAACCCTGTCTGAACATGGGGGGACCATCCTCCAAGGCTAAATACTACTGACCGACCGATAGTGAACCAGTACCGTGAGGGAAAGGCGAAAAGAACCCCGGAGAGGGGAGTGAAATAGAACCTGAAACCGTGTGCGTACAAGCAGTAGGAGCTCTGCAAGGAGTGACTGCGTACCTTTTGTATAATGGGTCAGCGACTTACTGTTCGTGGCAAGCTTAACCGTATAGGGGAGGCGAAGGGAAACCGAGTCTGATAAGGGCGCATAGTCGCGGGCAGTAGACCCGAAACCGGGTGATCTAGTCATGCCCAGGGTGAAGGTGCGGTAACACGCACTGGAGGCCCGAACCCACTCCCGTTGCAAAGGTAGGGGATGAGGTGTGATTAGGAGTGAAAAGCTAATCGAACCCGGAGATAGCTGGTTCTCCTCGAAAGCTATTTAGGTAGCGCCTCATATGTATCCTCTCGGGGGTAGAGCACTGTTATGGCTAGGGGGTCATCGCGACTTACCAAACCATTGCAAACTCCGAATACCGAGACGGACTGTATGGGAGACACACGGCGGGTGCTAACGTCCGTCGTGAAAAGGGAAACAACCCAGACCCACAGCTAAGGTCCCAAATTTTGTGCTAAGTGGAAAACCATGTGGAAAGGCACAGACAGCCAGGAGGTTGGCTTAGAAGCAGCCACCCTTTAAAGAAAGCGTAATAGCTCACTGGTCGAGTCGGTCTGCGGGGAAGATTTAACGGGGCTAAGCACAGAACCGAAGCTTGGGGTGCATAACTTTGTTATGCGCGGTAGAGGAGCGTTCCGTAAGCCGTTGAAGGTGGATTGAGAAGTCTGCTGGAGGTATCGGAAGTGCGAATGCTGACATGAGTAACGATAATGCGGGTGAAAAACCCGCACGCCGAAAGCCCAAGGTTTCCTTGCGCAACGTTAATCGGCGCAGGGTGAGTCGGCCCCTAAGGCGAGGACGAAAGTCGTAGTCGATGGGAAGCAGGTTAATATTCCTGCACCTCGCGTAAGTGCGATGGAGGGACGGAGAAGGTTAGGTGTACCAGGCGTTGGTTGTCCTGGGGAAAGGCGGTAGGTTTGGATCTTTGGCAAATCCGGGATCCTCTAAGACCGAGCACCGAGACGAGCCTTTAAGGCGAAGTCACTGATACCACGCTTCCAGGAAAAGCTCCTAAGCTTCAGCTTACGCAGACCGTACCGTAAACCGACACAGGTGGGTAGGATGAGAATTCTCAGGCGCTTGAGAGAACTCGGGTGAAGGAACTAGGCAACATGGCACCGTAACTTCGGGAGAAGGTGCACCCTTTTTGGTGGCTCGTGCGAGCTATAGCTGAAGAGGGTCGCAGTAACCAGGCCGCTGCGACTGTTTATCAAAAACACAGCACTCTGCAAACACGAAAGTGGACGTATAGGGTGTGACGCCTGCCCGGTGCTGGAAGGTTAATTGATGGGGTCAGCCGCAAGGCGAAGCTCTTGATCGAAGCCCCAGTAAACGGCGGCCGTAACTATAACGGTCCTAAGGTAGCGAAATTCCTTGTCGGGTAAGTTCCGACCTGCACGAATGGTGTAATGATCCGGACGCTGTCTCAACCGTGAGCCCAGTGAAATTGTAGTATCGGTGAAGATGCCGATTACCCGCGATGGGACGAAAAGACCCCGTGAACCTT
>NZ_JAVFWZ010000128.1:0-532 GCF_040981245.1 Kocuria cellulosilytica
CGGGCGACCTCGCCGAGGGCGTCGTCGAGGACCTTGCCGTGCTCCGCGGTGATGATCTCGGCGAGCTCGCCCTTGCGGGCGTTGAGCAGCTCGCGGAAGGCGAAGATGACCTGGGTGCGCCGGGCGATCGAGGTGTCGCGCCACGAGGGGAACGCCGTGGCGGCCGCGGTGACGGCCTCGTCGACGGTCGCGGTCGGAGCCAGGGCCACGCGGGAGGTGACCCGGCCGCTGGCCGGGTTGGTGACGTCCGCGTACCGGGAGTCCGAGCCGGGGGCGGTGAGCTCACCGTTGATCCAGTGGGTGACAGTGCGGGTGGTGGTCTGCGTGGCGGTCTGCATGCTTGGTCCTTTCGAGCGAGGTGGAAGGACGACGCGACGGAAGTCGTGCGCTTTGTCTGACAATCAGTCTGCGCCCTGACCGTTCAGCGGTATAGAACCAAGCTGTATAAGAAAGCATCTCAGACCTTACAATGTGTCAATGCAGCAAGGAGATGAGCGTCCGAACAGGGGCGTGGTGGTCCACAGCGAGGAGC
>NZ_JAVFWZ010000129.1:0-532 GCF_040981245.1 Kocuria cellulosilytica
GTGGATGGGGCGGGGCAGTGCGTCCTCCTCGGGTGTGATGACGTCGTCGAGGTTCGGGGCGTCGTCGTTGGGGGTGGTCATGGCAACCTCCTTCGCTCGAACGTGCGTCCACCCTAGCGAACCGGCCGGAGCCGGGGAAGGGCGGACGACGGCCGGGAACGGCCCCCCATGACCGCTCCCCCGCCGCGACCCTGGACGGCGGGGCTGAGCCCGGCGCCGGGCCCCGCGGAGCATCCCCGAGCCGCGGCAGGCCCCCGGACACGGCGGACCCGCAGGGCCGGGGTCCTGGACGAACCGCGGCGATGGGGGTTGAGTGGCTGGCATGACCACCTTCACCTTCAGCTCCCGCGTGCCCCATCCCGTCGAGGACGTCTTCGCCTGGCACGCCCGTCCGGGAGCCCTCACGCGCCTGACCCCCGCGTGGACGGGCTCCGTGGTGGAGGAGTCCTCGCCGCCCCTGCAGGACGGGACGCGGTCCCGGCTGCGCGTCGCCGTCCCCGGTTCCTACGGGCTCGCCTCGGTGCCCTGGACC
>NZ_JAVFWZ010000130.1:0-528 GCF_040981245.1 Kocuria cellulosilytica
TGGAACACCGCGATGGGCGGGACGGTGTCGAGCCGGAGGGCGTCGCCGGGAGCGAGGTCTTTCAAGGGACACGCCTTGTGCATCGGAGCGGATCCTTTCCTGGGTGAGACGGGCCTGCCGTGCCGAGCGTTCTTTCCCGACTCAAGCGGCTCACTATGAGCAACGAGTGTTGCATTGTGCAACATCGTGAAGACTGTCACTGGGCGCTGTCAAGAGCTGGCACCCACCGGATCGTGATCGGGCTCACGCGGCCGCCACAATGTAAATTCTGCGCGTCGCATTGTGACAACCCCTTGACGGACTCCGTGACGTGACTCACTCTGATTCTCACATTACGAATCGCGTTGCACAACACGCGGACTCGGCGGAGTGACGGGACGGTCTCGTCGTCGTTCCGGACCAGCCTTGCTCCCAGAGATCTGAAAGGGGTCCTCCATGGAGTCCCTCGTCATTGTCGGGGCGTCCCTGGCCGGCCTGTCGGCCGCGCGGGCGGCACGAAACTACGGCTTCGCCGGGCGGGTGGTGATC
>NZ_JAVFWZ010000131.1:0-527 GCF_040981245.1 Kocuria cellulosilytica
CCCCAGCCGGTCCACGCCGACCACCACGCGGCCCGCGAAGGGCCCGGCCCCCCGGGCCGCCCGTGCCCGCGGGTCCCAGCGCTCGGGCACCACGACCACGGGGCAGGAGGCGTGCGCCGACACCGCGGCCGAGACCGATCCCAGGCGCCCGCGCACGCCGCGCCGTCCCCGCCGGCCGAGCACGAGCGCCGCGGCGGAGTCCGACCCGTGGACGAGCACCCCGGCCGCGTCGCCGCGCTCCAGGGCGCCCGCCGCCGCGACCCCGGCCTCCCGGGCCCTGGCCACGGCGGCACCGGCCACCCGGTCGGTCTCCTGCTCGATCGCCTCCAGGAACGGCCCGTACAGGCTGGGATCCACGGCCACGGGCCGTCCCATGGAGACCACCACCTTCAGCTCACCGCCGAGGCCCCCCGCCTCCCGGATCGCCCAGTCGAGGGCGCGGTCGCTGTTCTCGGAGCCGTCGTAGCCCACGACGATCTGCTCTGCCATCTGCGGTGGCCTCCTGTTCTCCCGGCGGGCACGGCCGG
>NZ_JAVFWZ010000132.1:0-527 GCF_040981245.1 Kocuria cellulosilytica
GGCGGGACCCGCGCTGCTCCCCGTGGGGCGTCATGGTCAGCGAGTTCATGCTCCAGCAGACCCCCGTGGTGCGCGTGCTGCCGGTGTGGCGGGCCTGGCTGCAGCGCTGGCCGCGCCCCGCCGACCTCGCGGCCGAGAGCACGGGCGAGGCGGTGCGGGCCTGGGGCCGGCTGGGCTACCCGCGGCGGGCCCTGCGCCTGCACGCGGCCGCCGTGGAGATCACCGAGCGCCACGGCGGACAGGTGCCGGCCGGGCACGACGAGCTGCTGGCCCTGCCCGGGGTGGGCACCTACACGGCCGCCGCGATCGCCGTGTTCGCCTTCGGGGACCGGCAGGTCGTGGTCGACACCAACATCCGGCGCGTGCAGGCCCGCGTGGTCTCGGGGCGGGCCCTGCCGTCCCGGTCCCTGACGGCCGCGGAGGCCCGGCTCGCCGAGGAGCTCATGCCGCAGGACGACGCTCTCGCCGTGCGCTGGAACAAGGCGGTGATGGAGCTGGGCGCCCTCGTCTGCACCGCCCGCTCGCCG
>NZ_JAVFWZ010000024.1:0-1759 GCF_040981245.1 Kocuria cellulosilytica
ACCATCAGGGCCGAGGCGAAGGCGGCCGCGGCCGGCAGAGCAAACATCCTCTTCTTCGAGCTGGTCGACATGATGTTCTCCATTCGATGGAATGCGTTCGCTGCTGACCTTTCCACCCTAGGAGCTCAGCCTCCTTCGTATCCCGGAAACCCGTCACACAGGAATAACGAAGTCCTGGACGGCAGGTGGGTACTGCCTTGTCAGCCCCTCCATGCCCACCCACGGGACGTCCGCCGGGTCACTGCAGGGCGGAGGTCAGCCGGGCGGTGTTGTCGAGGTACTTCTGGTACCAGGGCCGAGCCAGCCAGTCCTCCAGTTCCAGTTCGTGGCTGTGCTGCCGGTAGTCGTCCACGAGCTCGTCCAGGCGGCCCACGAAGTCCCGGCCACTGACCAGGAGGTTGACCTCGTGGTCGAGCACGAACGAGCGGATGTCCATGTTGGAGGACCCGACCACCGCCGCGTCGTCGTCGATCAGCACGAACTTCGAGTGCAGCACCCAGGGGGCCTCGTAGAGGAAGATCCGGATCCCGTCCCGGATGAGCATCTCGTAGAAGGACCGCTGGGCGTGGTGGGTCAGGGCGTGGTTGGAGGTCGCCCCCATGTACAGCTCCACCGCCACACCCCGCCCGACGGCGGTGCGCAGGGTGTTGTACATCGAGTCGTCGGGCACGAAGTAGGGGCTGCACACCGTGATCCGCTCCCGCGCGGAGGCGAAGAGGTGGTTGAACAGCTGCTGATTGGACTCCTGGGCCAGCCCCGGCCCGGACGGCAGCACCTGGCACACCAGGTGACCCGGGGCTGGTGCCTTCGGGCTGCGCGCCGGGGACCCGTCGGCACTGGCGTCGGCGTCCAGGATCATGTCGTCGGTCTCGCAGTACCAGTCCGTGGCGAACAGCGCGTCCAGGTGCTCGACGGCCGGGCCGTGGATGCGGACCGTCATCCCGATCCACTGCAGGCCCTTCCGCTTGTTCTTGGCCTTGTTGTAGCTGCGGTCGATGACGTTCTGCGACCCCGTGTACGCCACCTCCCCGTCGACCACGAGGATCTTGCGGTGGTTGCGCAGGTCCGGGCGCTGGTACTCCCCGCGCCACGGGCGGACCGGCAGCATCCGCCGCCAGTCGATCCCGGCCGCCTCCAGGCGGCGCACGAGGTCCTGGTACCCGGGGTAGCCGGCCGCACCGAGGTGGTCCACGAGCACCCGCACGGTCACCCCTCGGGCGTGGGCCTCCTCCAGGGCCGCGACCACCGGCTCCGTCGTGTCATCGGCCACGGCGATGTAGAACTCGAAGTGCACGTAGTGCGCGGCCGCCCTGATCTGCTCGGCCATCGCGGCCAGTGACGCGTCGTAGTCGTCGAGGACCTCGATCCGGTGCCCGCCGGCCACGGGGAACGCCCCGTTGTGCTGGTTCAGCCGCACCGTCTCGGCCAGCCAGTCCGGCATCTCCCGGACCTCCTGCGCCTCGGCCCCGGGGCCGTGCGCGTCGACCCGCTGCGCGGCCTCGCGCTGCTTGGCCTTGCGGGCCTCGGGCAGGTCCGCCCGGCCCAGGACCAGATACACCAGCCCGCCCAGGATCGGGAAGAAGAAGATCACCAGCAACCAGCCCCACGCCGCCGAGGGCCGCCGGTTGTGCGGGATCGTGCCCAGGGCGAGCAACCGGATGACCAGGTCCACGGTGAAGAACGCGACGGTGGCCCACGGCGGGACGGAGTTCCACAACAGATGCGCGATGTCCATCCGCTCACCCTACGGGCACGCCCG